>NZ_JBIWLU010000001.1:0-800333 GCF_044766365.1 Streptomyces sp. NPDC102279
CAACATCATCCACCCACCCATCCTCACCACCCTCAACCTCACCCCCCAACGCGGCAAAACCACCTACACCGAAATCGAACAACTCCACAACAACACCACCACCCAAAACAGCACCACACCCGCCTAACCCATCCGACACTCGCAGCCACCACACGACAACCACCGATCGGCCAGGCATGCCACAAGCTCCCGGCGCCGAAGAAGGCTCAGGCGCTTCAGCGGTGCCGACCGCGATGCCGAGTTGATATAGGTGAGTTGCCGCGCGCCGGACTCTGCGCTGCACGACGACACAGACACACAACGACGCACGCCGCCACCGAAGCCGGAACAAGCCGACTGACCAGCCAGACGAAGCGTCGCACGACATAAGCCCAGGCCGTCGCCGCATACCAACCATGGGGAAGCCTCATCAGGAGAGCTGACGCGGCCAGACACAGGACCGACGCAGCCAGCATTCCGCAGCCCAGACAGACAGCAAGTTCGATCCACCATTTCCTACTGATGCGCTGTCTCACCCAGACTCCCTGCCGCCGCCCGCGTGATACTCCCGCCCGAGGACTCAGAACCCCGCTCGCCAGGCACCGTACCCACACACAACCACCGGATGCAGGAAACAGAACCAGACGCATACCCCGGCGAAAATGCCAGGGCACGGCCGTGGAACTCACCCACGGGGTATCCCGATGCCTGCGCTGCGGCACGGATGCCGTAACAGGAGGAAGACAACAGTCCCCGTGGCCACGATGGCCGCCACATTGGTCGCGAACAAAAGCGCCGCCTCAGTAGCGTCGTGATACCGGCCCACCGTGATGAGCAGTCCGCTGACAGCGAGCGGCGGCACGAGTGAGATGGCGATCGCCACGCCAGGCAGAGTGTCGGAGATATCCGCGCGCTGTGGTTGATCCGGCCACCGGCCACCTCACCCGTGCTGGAGCGCAACGTGGCGCACACTCGAAGGGCTGAGCCTTTTCGGGACGCTCAGAACCCTTCGCCGGATGACGCCGGTCCAGGCCGCGTAACGGCACAGCGCACTCACTCCGCGATGCCCTGCGCCACCGGCGCGCGCCCGAGCGACACCGTCGGCCTGCGTCAGAAGAGCGCGCCAGGCCGAAGCGGACACAGCCAGTTCCCGCGCCGGCCCGACACGGTCGGCCGCGACCAGGCCATCACATCTGCCCCGGCTTGATCGGCTCCGTCCAGCCGTGTCGAACGGCGTGTCCTCCTAGTTGCATCCGGGTCCGAACTCCGGCCAGGTCCATCAGCCGACGCAGGCGTCGGTGCAGCGTGCGTGGTGAGAGACCGAGCTGGGTCGCGACCGTCGGGTCGGTCGCGCCGGCCAGGAGGAGAGCAAGAATTCTCTGGTCGAGGGCCGTGGGTCCTTCTGTTACCTGTTCGACGGTGACTTCGGCTTCTTCGTCGGAAGACAATGCCAAGGGCTTTGCGGTGGCCCACACGTTCTCGAACAGGGTGTCCATCGCGTCCAGTAGGCCGCTGCGGTGCAGGAGCACTGCTCCGGGTCCCCCGCTTGGCGTGGTCGCGAGCGGGACGAGGCCGAGTTCGGCGTCGGCCAGCATAAGTTTCATGGGGAGTTGGTCGGCCACCCGCAACTGCACACCGTTGCGTAGGGAATCGATCGCGTCGTGGACGATGCCGGGTTCCGACAGGACGGCTCGGTCCAGTACCGCCCGGAACTGAACGCCCCGACGGAGTGCCACGGGCTCCGCGGTGTTCTCCTCGGGCGGCAGGGCGACGAAGGGCGCGGTGATGAAGGTGCGGACCTGTGTGCGGGCCGCCTGCTGTACCTGGAGGTAGCGATGGCGGATCGCGTCGGCGCCCGTGACGACCTCGATCAGGTCGTCGATACTGCCGGCGGTCGTGGCTGCCCGGTGTTCCTCCGCGAAGGTCACCAGCGCGTGCTCGGCCGCGCGCAGCCCGTCCCGGCGTTGGCTGATGAGGGCGCCGAGCGCCATGGCGGGCGGCGCGGCGGTGAACCGCTCGTCCACCGATCTGATGACCAGTCCCCATTCGACCAGACGGGACAGGGAATTGGCGGCCTGAGCCGGGGTCAGGGTGAGCGCGTCCGACAACAGCGCCGCGGTGGAGTCGGGCCGCCCGAGGAGGGCGCGGTAGACGCGCTCGTCATCTGGTTCGAGGCCCAGGACATCCAGCATCGGCGACCGACTCTCTTCCGCTTGTCGCAGCGGGGAGAGTATGCGCCATGGCGGTAGACCTTGAATAGCCCCTGGTGGGAGCAGGTGTGACGGTTGGTGCCCCGGGGAGTTACCTCCCCGGGGCGGGGTGGTGCGGTTCATCGCAGGCCGTACGCCCGGACGATCTCGTTCTTGACACCGAATCCGCTGCTCGTACTGGTGCTCGCGCGGACCGAGAGGAAGCCACCCGGCTTCTTGGCGGTCCTGAACGATCCCTTCCAGTAGCCGCCCGCGCCCTTTGCCAGGCTCACCTTCTGCCAGGTGGCGCCGTCGTCGTAGGAAACGTCGAGCTTCACCGTGGTGACCTTGCCGGGCACTGTGCCGCCGTCCATCGACACCGGCTTGAGGGCTATCTCCTGGGCCGTGTTGGCCTTGACGTCGCCGTGCAGGTCCGAGTCCAGCTTGTAGTTCAGGTTCAGTACTGAGAAGGGTTCGAAGAAGTCCGAGTTGACGGTGTCGGACAGGAACGTCCACTCCGTGTGGGTGCGTGTCGACAGCCGGAAGACGTCGCCGGGCCGCTCCGCGTCGAGGACGGCGCGGTAGGGCAGGTTGCCCGCCGGGACCTCCTGCCACTGCATGTCGCCGCTGTTGGGGTTGTTGTAGATCCGTGTGTCGCCCTGGAAGATCTGCAGGTGTGACGGTGTCTCACCCCACGGGAGATAGCCGCCCAGCCGCATGGTGTCACTGGCGGACGCCCATGCCTGCACGTTCCAGGTCATGTAGTTCTGCCAACGGGAGTTGTACACGCCGAAGGACTCGCTCTGCCCAGGCCGCGTCGCCGGAGCGAACCAGTTCAGACGCGTGGTGGTGCCCTTGGAGTAGGTGTTGTCTCCGGACACCATCGACCACGGCAGGGATCCGTCGACGCCCTGGGTGTGGAACTCCCTCCAGAGCTGTCCCGGAGTCACCCACTCGGTGCGGGTGCCCGGGTGCCACTCGCTCTCGGGAAGGTTGAACGAGGGGCTGAGGGTGAAGTCGGACCGGTAGCCCTCCGCCGACTTGCCGTCCGTGGCCGAGTAGTAGCGGGCGTCGATCCGGGCCAGATCGCCCTTGGTGGGCTTGTAGACCAGGGCGCGGTTGGGCACCTGCCCCGGGTAGTCGCGGGTCAGGTCGTAGACGAACGGCGTGTACTGGGTCTGCTTCACCGTCAGCTTCAAGGCGCCGGACCTGGCCATCGCGATCAGCGTCCTGCCGGCATCGCGGTGCATCGTGGCGACCGGGATGGCCGCCTCACCGACGTACTCCAAGAGAGCGCCGGCACCGTCGTTGACCACGATCAGCGCCTTCGCGCCAGCCGCGACCGCGGCCTCGGCGCGCTCCTGCGGCGACACCTCGTCGCTGCGCTTGACGACTGCAACCTTGCCCTTTGCCTTGATCTTCTCGTAGGCCGCCGCCGCTCCGTTGCCCGCGTAGACCACGTCCCGCCTGTCGGTGGCGGTGCCCAGTGTGCTGCCCGGTTGCACCAGTGCGTCGAACCGGAGGCGATCCCCGAGGGCGCTCAGAGCCAGTGGCGGCTCACCCTTGCGCCAACGGGTGGTCAGCACGAACTCGCCGTGCTTCATGTGCACTGTCGGCGCGACGTAGACGTCGTCGTATGACGGCGGCAGCACGTACGCGCTGCGGTAGTCCGTGAACGGGTCCTGGCCCTCGTAGTGGACGTTGAAGTCGACCTTGCGCTGGCGGTCCTCGGTGCGCTGGGGGGCCTGGGTGTCCAGCAGACGGGCCTTGCCCGCGTCCAGTACGACATCCGCGGGGCCGTCCTTGAGCGCGGTCTCGGGGTCGACCAGCACGGCCAGCCCGGAGCGGTCGGCTTCCTCACCGGCGACATCGAGGTATCCAGCGACCGTGTAGAGGCCGGGAGCCATGCGCATGGTGGTCTTGCCGTCGACGTAGACCGACCACGGCAGGGTGTCGCCGGCCAGGTTGATGTTGAGCCAGCCGGAGGTGGGTTTCCCGTCCCGGCCGACCAGGCTGATGTTCAGGTCGTAGCGCTCCTCCTCCTTGAGCAGCGCCACCGACGTGCGGGTCACCGGCTTTTTGGTGGCGGCGTCGGTCGCTGTCACGTAGCCGACGTGCCGTCCTACAGAGGCGGCTTGGGGATCCCCGGTCACCGGGACGGCGGCAGTGCCGCCCGCCGGCACGGTCACCTTGGTCGCGCCCAGGGTGAACGTGCCGTCCTCGTTGGCCAGGTCCACGTTCAGCGTGACGTCGGAAGATCCGGTGTTGGTAAAGGTCAGGTCTTTGGTGACGGCCTTGTCGCTCGCCTGGTGCGGCCACGTGTAGTTGCCGAAGAACAGGGAGCCGGTGGCGCTGACTTCGGTGCGCACGGCGGCAGCCACGTCGACGCGGCCCGTGCCCACCTCGTACGGCGAGTACCCCGCGTCCAGGCCCTTCGCCGTGCTCATCAGGTGTTCCTTGAGCTGCGAGCCAGTCCAGTCCGGGTGCCGCTGGGCCAGGATCGCCGCCGCACCGACCACGTGAGGGGTGGCCATCGACGTGCCGCTGAGCGTGCGGTACATGCCCTCGCCGCCGTCGGTCATCTCCTGCGAGCGGGCCGCAGTGATGTCCACGCCGGGGGCTGAGATGTCAGGCTTCATGGCGCCCGAGGTGGCCAGCGGACCGGTGCTGGAGAAGGACGCGAACTGGTCCTGCTTGTCCGTGGCGGCCACGGTCAGCGCCGACGCGGCCGCGCCGGGGGCGGAGATGCTCTCCGGGCCCGCGTTGCCGGCTGCAATGACGAACAGCGTGCCGTACTTCGCGGACAGCGCGTCGACCGCCTGCGACATCGGGTCGCTGCCGTCCGTCGGGTAGGAGTCGCCAAGGCTCATGTTGACGACGTCGGCGCCTGACTCGGCGGCCCACTGCATGCCGGCCATGACCCAGGAGTCCTGGCCGTATCCCTCGGCGCCGCTGAGCACCTTGCCCACGTACAGGTCAGCGCCAGGAGCCACGCCCTTGTAGACGCCTCCGGACGCGGCACCGGAGCCCACGATCGTGCTGGCCACGTGGGTGCCATGCCCATTGAGGTCGGTGATGGCCTCACCCGGCACGAAACTCTCCGTGCCATCGATCACGCCGGCGAAGTCGGGATGGTTGACGTCGATGCCGGTGTCGAGCACCGCAACCTTGACGCCTTTGCCTGTGTAGCCGGCAGCCCAGGCCTCGGGCGCGCCGATGAGCGGCACACTCTCCTTCAGGTTGACCTTCACACGGCCGTCGAGCCACAGCTTCGCCACACCGGCGCCCATCGCCTTGCTGTCCCGCGGCGCGACGCTGTTCCAAAAGGTACGGGCCTGACGCTTGCGGGTGCTGAGCACGGCCCCGCGGATGCTTCCGAGCCTGCCAGTCAGCTTGCTGCCCCGAGGGGCAGTCGGCTCGACGGACGCACCGGACGTGGACCTGCCGTACGTCGCGATGAGCGGCACGGCGGTCGTCTTCGCATCGTCGTAACCCATCTCGATCAGACCGGTGACATTGAACAGCCGCCGGTCCAGCCTGCCCGTGCCCAACAGGGGGACAGCCTCGTCGGGAGTGACAAACAGATCGCCGTTGACCGTCTGCATCTTCACACCACCCACGGCGCTGTCAGGCCGGTCGACATCGGCGATCTGCTTGCCGTCGGCCATCGTCGTGACCGTGACGACGTCACCCGTGACCAGGGTGACCTTGTGGCTGGACGTGGGCTTTGCGGGAACGGCGGGCTTGCGCGGAGCAGCCTGCGCGGGCTCCTGCAGAACCACAAGCCCCGACGCCAGCAACGGCGCCACAGCGGCAGCCGAGATGAGCTGCCAGCGTCTGCGCCGGAAGACGGAAGACTGGGAGGGAGAGAACATCCCCCGGGTCTACCGGCCCGTTCCTGCCCGCGTGAAGGTACAACAGCGACAAGTCTTCGCCATGGCAAGGACTTGCCAGCCACAAAGCATCCGCAATGGGGCGTGATCGCACTTTCGTGTATCGCAGGTCTCCCCCGCTATGTTTTCCGTGGTACTGCAAGAGAGCCGCCGACCTCCGGGCCCGGCATGGCAGGTCCCCCCGTCGAATTGATGACCTGGGGGGGTGGTGCCACCGGGCCCGAGAGGCTCCGTGGGAGACACTGATGAGTGCCTCTGTGTGTCAAGCGGCAGCAGGGAGAGTCCTGTGGCGGTCACGTTTGGGGGTGCGGTAGACGACGTTCGACAGGCGTCGTTTGAGGGCCCTACGGGCCTCCGCAGGCGTCTTACCTTCTGCGATTTTCC
This sequence comes from Streptomyces sp. NPDC102279, assembly GCF_044766365.1. NCBI lineage: Bacteria > Bacillati > Actinomycetota > Actinomycetes > Kitasatosporales > Streptomycetaceae > Streptomyces > Streptomyces sp. NPDC102279. Next base: position 6,446 of record NZ_JBIWLU010000001.1, read on the forward strand.
GCAGGTAGTAGTCCTGGCCTCGGCCGCCGTCGCGGATCTGGCAGACCGCAATGATGTGCAGCACGCAGTTCAGCGCGCGGTTGCCTCCGGTGTTGAGGCGGTGGCGGTTGTTCTTGCCGCTGGAGGCGTCCAGGGGTGCGGATGCCATCACGGGTAGCCCCGCGTGGACGGCGGCCAGAAGCGGACCGCGGCCGTGCCGGGCCTGGGTGATCGGCACCACCATCACCAGACTGACCGGCAGTTGGACCGCCACCAGGTGGTGCTGGCCGCCGCCCGCGGCCTCATGAGCCAAGGCAATCAGTTCCTCTACGGTGAACGCTTCCTCATCCACCGGCGGCATCGCCGAAAAGATCCAGTGCCCCACCCTCGTCTGCGACACCGAGGAGGACATCTTCTTCAAGGGCCAGCCTGAGCAGCTCTACGAACACCTGACCTGCCCCAAGACCCTCATGGAGCTCACCACGGAGGAAGGCGCCGGCGCCCACTGCCACCCCGGCGCGATGCGCCTGTCCATCGCCCGCATCTACAACTGGCTCGACGACACCCTCGCCGCCACCCGCCCTGACGCCCACCCCGCCAAGCACCGCCAACGATCCCGCTGTCCGAACCAGCCCGAAGGACCCCACATGACCCGCACCGGCATCAAGGCCGCCCTCACCGACCTGCTCCTCAACGAGGACATCACCCTGACCGAGGCGAACGGCACTTCACCCCCGACTACCGCCAGCGCACCGACGGCGAATGGGCCGACCGCTCCCAATTCCTCGACCACATCGCCCACCTGCGCACGCTCGTCGCCGCAGGAGAGATCGAGGTCCATGAAGAGCTCTACGACGGAGACAAGTACGCCGACCGGCATACCTGCCACCTCACCAAGAAGGACGGCACGACCGTGAGCATCGAGGTCTACGTGTTCTCGCCGCCAAAGCCCCCGACGGCCGCTTCCAGCGCATCGAGGAGCCACCTTGATACTCAAAGGAACCGACGCCGACCGCAACCTCGGCAGCGCCCGCGGACCACCCCCACCGGGCTCGGGCGGTGCCGGCGTCAGAGTTGGGGGACGTACGGGGCGAGGCCCAGAATGAGGATGGACCGTTCGCCCGGTCCGGGCCCGGAGCCCGCCCGGACCGGGCCGACGTAATGGCTGACCCTGTGGTCGTGGACGGCGTAGCCGTCCAATGGGTCGGTGAGGGTGAACTCGGCGTGGATGTCCGCCCACGGGTCGTCGGGCTGCAGGCCTGCGCTGCCGGGGGTGGCGATGACGTTCTGCCCACCGGTGACGTTGGTACGGCTGATCAGGTGGGCGAAGGTGAACGTGCCGGCCGAACCCCCGTCCTGGTGCAAGCAGTCGGGGGTGGACACGGCGTTCTGGCCGGGACCGTCGACGCCGAGCCTGATCAGGTGGACACCGGCCCACAGCGGGCGGCTCGCCAGATTCCTCAGCGACAGGACCTGCTCGATGTCCCAGCGCAGGAGCCGCAGAAGCAGGGCGTTGCCACGCAGCTCCTCGGGGATGTCGGGGAGCACCCGCCGGGTCCGCGGGTGCGCAGGGTCCTCCTCGCCCTGGAAGAAGTCGGTGACCGTGCCGTGAACGGGGTCGGGGGTTCCGGGAATCCAGGACAGTTCGTCCTTCCACGGCAGGTACACGGCATGGGAGTAGCGGCGGAACCGATGCGTTCCCGGGGCGTACGGGTCGGGCGGCAGACCCGCGAAGACCTTCCGGATCCGGGCCAGGTCATCCTCGGCGGAGCCGGCCGGGATTCCGAGGCGTTCGGCACCGTAGCGGACGAACCCGCGCTCCCGCAGACCGTCCATATTCCCAGTCGCAACCATCCGTACCCTCTCGACAGCTGGTGACCCAGCTCAGCATCTGACCTGCTGTACCTGTCCTCATTCGCCGACCGGTGGGTCGAGAGAGGGCGCCCGTGACCGGAGTCGGCGAGCCAGCCCCAGGCCCGCTCATACAGGGCGAGGTTCTCCTCGTCGTCCAGCCACATCTCCATGGACAGCGTCGCGACGATGACCAGGCGCCGGTCGTACATCCAGAATCCGTGACCGGGGCTGCGACGCAGTTGGGCGGAGAAGGGGATGATGCCGAGTCTACGGTGTCGATGCCGATCACTGAGACGAGCCAGTCGAGTTGGGCGGCCATCACCTCCCGCGGGCAGGTGAGCGCGTAGAGGGCGCCCTCCCAGATCAGTATCCGGAACGAGCGGCCCGGCTCGCACAGGGCTGCCTGACGGCGCAGCCGTGCCCGCACGGAGTCCTCGCTGCCCGCAGTCGGGATCTGCCAGAACGCGGGGTTCGCGCTAAACACGTGCCGGGCGTAGTCGGCGGTCTGCAACAGGCCGGGAATCCGCACGACCTCCACCGCACGCAGCAACGTGGTGCGATCGGTCTCGGCGACGCCGACCTCCTGGCGGCCGAGGTGCCCGCCGGCGAGCTGCCGGCGCATTGACCGGTACCGCGTCTCCAGCCCGGTCAGGCGTCCGGCGAGTTCGCCCGCGACGTCCGGCCGATCCATGGCATCCGCCCACTGCCGCAGGTCCTCACTGGTAGGGGTCTGCTTGCCGGTCTCGAGGCGGCTGACTTTCGAGCGCTGCCAGCTCAGACGCTCCGCGATACCTTTGCCGTCCAAGCCGGCCTCGGCTCGCAGCATGCGCAGCCGTAAGCCGAGGGCGACCCGGGCGGACTGGTAGTCGGTGCTCACATATCCGGCCGTATCCGGCGCGCGAAGTCCGCGGTGCGGGATGCGCAATGCCAGGCGGCGTCCGGGGCCTGGCAGGCGGCGAGGACCTCGGCCGGCTCGTGGGAGACGGTCACGCCAAGCGTGGTGTCCGCGTCGTCGAAGACGAGGGTCAGCAGGGTGCGAGAGTCGATGAGCCAGAAGTCGGCGTTGGGCAGGCCGAGCCGGTCCGCGTCCGTACGGGGGAGGTAGCGGACCTCGTCGCCGGCGGCCACGTTGCTGGGCGCCCGGGCCAGGAGGAAGGCCTGTCCTTCGGTGAGCGGCTCGTCGACGACCCGCACCCGCCGAACCGCTTGCCCCGTGCGGTCTGTTCGGTGACGTTGCGCCGCCAGGCATTGGGCGGATCGTGGGCGACGTCCTGGCCGGCCTTCCACCGGGCCCACGGTTCGCTGTTGCGGTCGGTGGCGTAGCCGCGGCGGGTCTCCAGGCGCCACGCGGTGTGTTCGAAGTCCTCGAAGACGTGCGCGATCTCCTTGAAGGGGATCACCTCGCCGGCACCGGCTACTCCGTGGGCGCGAAGCGGGTGAGCAGCTCGCGCGGGATACGGACGAACGTCTCCGAGGGCTTTACGTCGCGGAGCTGGGCGAGGTGTTCGGGGTCGGTGAGTTTGTCGCCCTGGACGACGATGTCACCCGTCGCCGTGTCCTCATACAGGGTGGGGCAGTCGCCGCCGTCGCTGGTCGTGCCGAGGAACCTGAGTGCCATCGCATCCTCCGTCGAGCCGGGGCTGGGAGATCCCAGGATGCGGGGAAACCGCAGACCGCACAGGCAGATTGATCAGGATTGCTGACCTGGATCAGGAGTCGTCGATTGCGCGCAATCATCCCCCTGGGACACGGCGCCCGCGGATGAGGCGGACTGCTTTTGATGTGCGCACGTATGAAGGTCGGCAGGTGGGGTCAGCCGTTCAATTCCACAACCAGCCTCCTCCCGAGTCGGAGCGCAGTCAGTTTGGTCGTCGGCCAATCCGATCCGTCATTCATGCGGCTCATTCTGTTCCTGCACGTGAAGCGCTGAGGAGCTGGGGCTTGGCGGGACCCTGTGAGCCACTCGACCCCGTGCTGGCTGGCATCGGCAGCGCAATCCACCGCCAACGCAGTAGTGGCTCGGCTGAGATCTCTCAGCCGAGCCACTGGTTACACTGCTCGCCAGACAAGCCAGCGATCACGGCCCCGGAGTCCTAGCTCAGACACCAGCCGCAAGGTAGCGGTCAGGATTTCTGTGGCCGAGGAAAGCGACCCCACCGTCCGCGGCCGCGCCTGGCACGGGGCTGGGGTTTGCCCGCCGGCATGCAGACGGGGTGTCAGGCGCGGATGGAGTCGGGCCACTTGAAGTCGGCGGGCACACTGTTGGGGTCCAGGCGGTCGGCGGGGACGCCCTTGCCGTAGGTGACCTCGCCGTTGCCCATCGACCAGTCGGCGGGCTGCACCGTCTGGAGGTTGAAGAAGACGTCCTCCGTGCGCAGCTGCAGCCGCTTGTTCAGCTCGCCGACCACGCCCTTGTAGAAGTTGCCCTTCTGCTCGGGGGTGGCGACGTCGAGGAAGACCAGCTGGATGAACACGACGTTCTCCGAGCGGTGGATTCCCAGGTAGTCGGGGTCGGCGATGAGGTTGCCGGGCTTGTGCTCGGAGATGACCTGGAAACGGTCCTCCGGAACTCCGAGATGAATGATCATCTGGTCGTAGACGACGTCGGCGATGGTGCGCTTGTACTCATCCGACTTGCCTTCGAGGAGATCAATTCGTGCGAGCGGCATGCGAGGCTTCCTTCTTTCGCTTCGGCGACCGGGGTGTCGCCTTCCGTATGAGTCGGCAAGATTTCCTGCCGTGCCACCAACCAAGGCACTCCTAGACCGGTCGTCTAGTGGTGGGGGATGGAGCGCATCCCAGACGCTCACCGCCGTCGCGCACAGGTCATCTGCAGTACACCCGATGTGGTCATGAAGAAGAACGAGACACACGTCCCGCCACAGCAAACCCAAGCCATCGGACGAGGCGTGTCACCGCCCGCGAGATCAGGACGCAGACGCCGGCCCGCGGCGCTGGCCGGCGAGGCCCTGGGGGTCCGGCCGGGCCAACCAGCAACGGAGCCCCGTCATGCCCACAAGCCGAGCTCCAGCGCGAGCTGATCGTGGCGATCCCCAACCACGGGCTCGCCTCCGCACCGGCCGCGGCCGGGTCGACGGACGCCGGCCCAAGCTCACTGAGGATCAGGCCGCGCTCGCCCAACGGCTCTACGACGAGCGGGAGAAGACAACAGATCGCCGACATGTTCGGCGTTCCCTGGTCGACGGTGTAAGGACACCTCAACAAGACCGTCCGCCGTCAGCCGTCAGCCGAAGGAGATCAGGCCACGAAATCCTGACCACTACCTTGCGGCTGGTGTCTGAGCGAGGACTCCGGGGCCATCACCTGTTGCGACGATCCTTAGAATGCGCCGCCGACGAGCCCCACCTGAGTTCACGGTCCCACGCTGCCGCGGAAACGCGCGTCATCCTGCTCCCGCGCGTCGGCCGGGGAATCGGCCCCGACACAGGATCGAGGCCTCTGTCTGTTCGCTCTCAGTCCCCGAGGGCGTCGCCGAGGCGGGAGCCCGTGCTCACGCCGTAGTCCGCGGGGTTGAAGACGTCAGTGCCCGTGGTGGTGAGGCCGCCTGCGGCACCGTGCAGTTGCCAGAGGGCGCCGCTGCCCACGTTGTTGACGACGTTCTCGCCGGGTGCGGAGACGGCCAGATCGGCCTTGCCGTTGCGGTTGAAGTCTGCGAGGAGGATCCGGTAGCCGAAGGTGTCGTTGTTCTCGGCGGTGCCAGGGATATTGGAGGAATTCTGCGAGAAGCGGGTGGCACCGGTCGTGACGGTGCCGCTGGCGGAGCCGCGCAGCAGGAGTACGTCTCCGCCGCAATGGGCGCTGTCGAGCGATTCGCAGGGGATGCCGATGGCGAGTTCGGCGGGCCCGTCTCCGTTGATGTCGGCGATCGAGAGGGCTGCGCCGAATTCGTCGCCGCTCTCGTTGGTTCCCGGGATGCCTGAGGTGTTCTGGTGGTAGGTGTGCCGGGTCGTCTTCAGGCCGCCGGAGGCGGTCCCTCCGCCGTAGTAGGTCATGACGTAGCCGGCGTTGCCGCTCGGGTCGGTGAGGTGGTTGTCGTCGAGGTAGGGGTCGGGCAGGCCGACGGCCAGGTCGTCGCGTCCGTCACCGTTCAAGTCGCCGGTGGTCAGGGTGGTTCCGCCCCCAAGGGCCTGCTGGTCGTGAAAGCCCTCAGCGTCCTCGGAGAAGATCACGGTCGCGCCCCGCGCCGCCACCGCGAGTTCATCCTTGCCGTCCCCGGTGAAGTTACCCGCGGCAAGCTGCCCGAAGCCGTAGTCGTTGCCGGGCCGCCGGTCGACTGCGGTCGGTGCCGGAATAGAAGTGCGGCTGAGGCCGCCCTCGAACAGCCACAGGTTGGCAGAGTCGGCGACGACCACGTCGGGTGAGGCGTCACCGACGAAGTCTCCGACTGCCGTGTCCGTACCGAACCACTGTTCCTTGTAGGAGAGCGCGGTCGGCAGCATCGTGCCCGACCGGAAGCCCGTGCTCCCTCCCCACAGGACCGTGACCGACCCCCGCTCGGAAAGGTCGCCGACCTTCTCCCTCTCACTGGTGACCAGCAGGTCCGCATACCCGTCCCCGTCCAGGTCGCCGTTGGACAGATCGGTACCGAACAGGTCCTCGGTTTCAGCGGCTCCCGGCACCCCCGTACTGTCCTGCGTCACGACCACGTGCTTGCTCGTCAGGCCCGTCGACGATCCGAAGGTGACGACCACAGCGCCCGCGCGCTTGTGCCCGTTGACCGTCTTCTCCGGCATTCCGACGGCCAGGTCGCGGTATCCATCGCCGTTGAAGTCATCAGCGAGAGACGCCGGCGCCGCCCCGGCCGGTCCCTCCGCCGCGCTGAGGAAGCCCCCGGTGAGCGTCACGACCACAGCCGTCGCCAGAGAGACACGCAGAGATGGACGCATAGAACAACTCCTGTTGCTGGCACGGGAACTTGTGTGAAGACCCGTTGGATCACCGGTAGGCGCGAGGGTACGCAGGCGACATAGGACGCTGAAGATCAAGTAGCACCTGATGATCACAGGACTCACCAGGAGCCACAAGGGTTGCCCTCCAGATGGCGACTGGTGGTGATCGCGTCAGATTGCGCCCCAGGGCACGAAGCCCGCGGCTGACTTCACGGTGCGGCGCTGCGCGTTCTCGTTGATCTCGGCCTCCAGACGCTGTTGTGCCAACGGACTGTTTGGGGGCCTGCAAGCTGCCATCCAGCGAGAAGCTATGCGGAGGAACCTTCCGTGGTCGGGGACGCGGTCGCTTCCGTAGCAGGCGCTGGGACAAGCCCGGCAGAGTCGCGGGCTTTTCGCCATGGCAGGAGCAGCGCGCTTGCCATGCACAACAGTCCAGCGATGAGGAGAGCGCCACGCACTCCTGTTGCGGCAGCGATCAGACCGCCGACGATCATGAAGATGGCCTGGCAGGTCTTGGAGCCGACGGACCAGGAGGTGGCGACGCGGGACATGAACGCGTCCGGAGTAGCTGCCATGCGGTACGTGGTGAACGACGGCCCGAAGACGCCGGCTGAGAAGAGCAGGCCGAAGTCGGCAGCCACGATGACGAACACACCAAGGGCCCCGGAGGGCGTCAGTGGCAGAAGGATCGTCCAGACTGTCCGTGCGACACCGGACAGCAGCAGGATGCGGCGCTGGCCGAATCGCCGGGTGAGCAGCGGGGTCAGGCGCGAGCCCAGGACTCCGCCCAGGCACGGCAGGCCCAGGGCAAGTCCGTACTGCCATGGTGCCAGTCCGAGATCATCCAGCATGAGGACGGCCATCAGCGGTGAGGTCATCATGATGGATCCGCCGAAAAGAAGCGCGTTGAAGAACAGCGGCCGCAGTCCTGGGTGCCGCAGGAGGTACTGCCAGCCGGCAGCGATGTCACGGCCCAGGTGAGAGGTTGCGGCGCGTGTGGGTGGCGCGGGTTCAGGCTGGTGGATGCGACGGATTCCCAGGGCTGACCCGAGGAAGGACAGTGCGTCGACCACCACCGTGGCGGCCGCCCCCAAGGTGCCGATCAGAAGCCCGCCGACGGGCGGGCCGGCGCTGACGGTGATCCAGTTGGTCGTCTCGAAAAGGCTGTTGGCTTGCAGGCGGTGCTCGGGCAGGACAAGCGTTTTCATGTGTGCCCCGCTCGCCGTGTCGAACGCCACGGACGCGGCCGTCTGGAGAACGCCGACCGCACACAGTTGGATGAAGGTGAGGCGATCGAAAGCCATGGCAACCGGAATGCTTGCCAGGACCACGCAGCGGACCAGGTCAGCGGTGATCATGACCGGGCGCTTGTACTGGTGCTCGATACGCACACCGAGCGGCAACGCGATCACCCCACTGGCCACCGCGGACAACGCAGCGAGCGACGAGACCTGGAACGCCGAGGAATCCAGCACCAGGAGGGCAATCAGTGGCAATGCCCCCATGCCGACGGCACTGCCCGCTGCGCTGACCGCATAGGCGGCCCACAACCGCCGGAAGTCCTGACCGAGCGCAGTCCGCCGTACCAACCGAACCTCCCGAAGAGCGAAGGCGCCAGCGTAGTCACTCGGACCACCCACCAGTCCACAATCCGGCCATCACCGGACTCACATCAGAGCTGAGATCCAAAAACAGGCCCTGACCTACCTGCGGGCCGGTTCAAAGCCGGCATCGCGTGAGAAGGCAGAGTTCGCGGCAAGTCCCGTCCCGGAGCGTGGCGAACAGGACGCTGATTTCCCACGCCCGCGCACATGATTGCCCGCGCAGCATGATCGAAGGTCAGGGCATGGCCGGAGGCGCCTCGGCTCTCCACCGGCACAGCCAGCCCCTGAAACCAGGCAAGGCCCGCCACCGGGCCACTCCGGCGCCGGCATCGCGTCCTTCACTGACTGGGCGTCCTGCGAAGGTGCGTTTGCCGTCGCCTTCAGCTGCATTGATCCACGCGGAGGGGACCTTCCCTGCAGACTCAGCCTTAGCACCTCCGAGGTTCCCTTGTTCCGGCCTACTGAACTCTCGTGCTGCTTGTTCAGATCCCCTCCTGCCGCGCCGAGTTGATACCTCCGTTGGCTTCGCCGTCGGCAGCGAAGCCGCAGAGATCATCCATGAACCGGCTCGGCGACGACAGCCTCGGCTGCGCCTCGCTTCATTGGTCCCAAGGGCACCGGATGCCAGGAACTGGGTGACGCGCTCGCTTCCCGCGAGGCTGTCGATGTGGAGAAGCGCACTGACGGCCCAGTGTTGGTCGTACTGGCAAACGGGCCGTTACAGGTGGCAGTCCAGGTAGACCTCAAGGTGCTGGGCGTCCTCGTCGGTGTCGAGGCATGCGAGGGCAAAGCAGTAGCCCTGGCCGGCGAAACAGAGCTGACTGGCACTGCCGCCTGCTTCAGTCCTGCTCTCAGCGGCGAGACAGTTCGGATTCAAGGCTGGCTATCGAGGAGTACGTCGAGACCAACGCTCCGCAGCTCGCTCTGTGATTGCTACGTGCGGATAAGCAGTGGAGACCCGGTGGTGGTGATGACAAGGTGAGGCTCATGCCGTCGCCCACATTTGAACAGCTCCTCCGTGAGCTGCACGCCTCGCTCACACTGCGCAAGCGTCCGGAAGATGTGGCCCGGCTCATCCAGGAGCTGTACACCGCCCGCGGCACTGACCTCGATACAGCGACGGAGGCGGCGCTCGCCAAGGCTGCTGAGCACTCGCTGCGCAACCTCTGGCACGGCTATACCTCCATGCGGGAGGAGTTTGCCCGTCCAGTTGGCGCACAGCGCCAGCTTGCCCGAGCGGCAGACCTGTTCACGAACGTGCCGGGCCTCCCGAACGACGCCGGGGATGATCCGGCCCGGATCGAGGTGGTGATCCGGCGAGCAGGTGCGGAGATCGGCCGATCGTACGGGGAGAACGACTTCGGCATGGACCGACTCAACCGAAGCGAGCGCACGGCGGCGGGGCTCGGGAAGATTCCCAAACGCCAGTACAACAAGCGTTTTCGGTCTCGAAGACCTGCCCGGCCAGCGCGTTGTCGTCGGTGACACTGACGCTGCCGTCCTGGCTGGTGAGGTCGGGCACGCTGCGTGTCCCCGACGGCATGGTGTCGCCGTTCATGCCCAGGAAGTAGTAGGTCTTGGTGAGGGTCTTCTGGTCGTAGACCTTGGCCCCGTCGGTGTAGTGGAAGACGTTCGGGTCACCGGTGGTGACGTCCACTTCCGGAAATCCGCGGAACTGGCCCCAGGTGCGGTTCTTGCTCTTGACCGTCTCGTTGTCGTCGTAGTGCCAGCCGGGGTTCCTCTTATAGGAGTACTCCGTCAGCAACTCCGGCTCGGTGCCGTCCTGGTAGCTGTTGTGCGGGTCGATGGTGGACACCGATCGGACCGGGTGCAGGGAGAACCAGTCCAGCATCGGCGCGGGCTGTCCCTCCGGTGTCCAGTAAACCGGGAAGCACCGCAGTTTGTTCGTCGAGGCGAACCCCTTCGCCGCCGCGTCCGCCGGGTCGGACGGATCACTTGCCGGGGCGCTGGAGCAGTCCGGGGTGTCGTAGGCCACCGTGGTCTGCGCACCGGTCTCGGTGGTGACCGTCTGGATCCGGTCGTGGTACATCAACGGCATCTGTGGGATCGTCCCGACTCCGCCCACGCCCGCGCCGTCGCCGAAGCAGCAGGCCGCCGCATCGGCCGACCCGTCGCCCACCCCGCCGACAAGATCGAGTACGCGCGGCTGCTGAAGCAGCAAGGCAGCAGCCTCGGCGAGATCGCGGCCAAGACGGGCATCCCCAAGACCTCCCTGCACCGCTACCTGGCGGAAGTGAACCCCGCCGCCTCGACCGAGGGATCGTGATGACCGTGTCGAACCTCCTTCTTTATGCTGGTCACTGGGCTAGGAGGCGGGATCGATCTCCGGTACTGCCGCCCGGGGAGGAGTGTCCACAATTGTCAGATCTCATGCTGGGGTTGCCGCCGGGATACCGAGCGCGCCCGGCCACTGCCGACGACCTCGGCGATATCCATCGCTTGGTCACGGCCTGCGAGCGGGAGCTCTACGGGCAGGTGCATACCGATCTCGGCCGCATCTCCGCCGACCTGGCCAGACCGGGTCTGGCCCGAGAACTGGATACCCGACTGATCCACGACCGGGCAGGGCAGCTGGCCGCTCGGGCCTGGGTGAACCGGCGCTCGGAGGTGGACGTCCACCCCGAGCACCGCGGCCGCGGCCTGGGTAGTGCCCTCCTCGAGTGGGCCGAGGCCCGCGGCCGGCAGACGGGTAGCACGCGAATCGTCCAGACGGTCCCGGACAACGACAGAAATGCTGTCGCACTGCTGCGCTCGCGCGGATACGAGCCGATGGTGACCGAATGGCTGCTGGAGTTCCTCATGCCGGAGGAACCGACCGTGCCCGAGCCTCCCGCAGGCATCACGGTCCGGCCGTTCGGCCCTGGCGACGAGCTCGACGCACACCAAGTTATCGAGGATGCCTTCGACGAATGGCAGCAGCGGCGCAAGACCTACCAGGAGTGGGCCCAGCACACCGTCGAACGCTCCACCTTCGCCCCTGCGATGTCAGCGCTGGCATTCGCCGATGGCCAACTGGTCGGCGTTGCGCTCTCGCTGGATCTCCCAGACACCAGCGAGGGCTACATCGAGCAAGTCGCGGTCCGCCGCGATCACCGCAACCGGGGCATCGCCCGTCTCCTGCTCCGCACCGCGTTCCGGAGCTTCCATCAGCGGGGACGGCAGGTCTGCACCCTCGGGACGCACGCGGAAACCCGCGCACTCAACTTGTACCTGAGCGTGGGTATGGGAGTCCGGCACAGCTCCACGGTTCTCCAAAAGAATCTACTGGCGGAGTAATGATCAGCCACAAGACCGCAGTGCATGGGACTGCGGACATCCGCGCAACCGACTTCGAATACTGACAACAGCGGAATGGGGAGCGAGTTACGACGGAGAAGGGAACAGTATGGGTGTCTCAGTGCGGACTGCCGACAGTCAAGGCTCAGTCAAGCAGGGCCACGGATTCTGCAAGGTACAGGTGCGCGTAGCCCAGGTCGAAACCCTTTGATGGGTGGATGGGGTCCCCCCGGTAGCCAAACATTGCGCCGTTGTGGCCGTCGAGGCCGGATGCGAACAGCACGGGGAGCAGGCGGTGTGCGTACGCTGCCGGAGTCTGTGCGAGAAGTCCGATAGCGGTCTCGGTCATGCGGTGAACGGCACTGCCCTCACCGAGCAGTTCGGCACGGATCCCAGTGCGGATGACGCCGGGAGCCAAACCGAAGTAGGTGGGGCCGGGAAAGCGCTCGTGGCCTGCGATGACGAGCGCCTCGTTGCCCGCGAGGGTGTTGCCGTGCGCCGACATGGCCGTGTAGCGATGCTCGGAGTTCAGGTCGGCAACGCGCCCCATCTCCCCCCAGCCGGGCGAGCCCATGATGAACACGCGTGGCGGGCTGGGCTGTTCGATGCGGTCGGTGCCGAGGCGGGTAGCGGTCTTGCGGAGGATGGCCAGCCGGCTGAGGTAACTGACAGCCATATCCCGCTCGACGCCCTCGGGGGTCTCCGTGCGGACCTTTGAGGCGAAGACACCTGTTGTGAGCAGCAGGACATCGTTGTCTTCCACCTCAAGCTCCCGCCCGACACGGACCGCCTCGCGCATGGAGGAAAGGTCCGCCGGGACGAAAGTGAGGCGCGCGGATGCGGTGTCACGCAGAGTGCGGCCGACGACCGTGACGTGAGCGCCGCGCCGGAGTGCCTCGTTGGCAAGCGCCCGGCCGAGAGGAGGCCGCGGCGAGTGACTATCGCCTGGTCACCACCCTGTTGGATCCCTGCCGCTATCCAAGGTCGAGGTCTTCAGATGGTGTTGCGCCGCCTCTGACCAAAAACAGTGACCGCGGTGGCCTCACGCCGCACGGGAGGGCGGACTTCGGCGCTTCGCTCATAGACCGGCCCGCCTCGTGATCAGAGGGCAAGATCAGGGATGAGAGCGCCCGTCGCTTGCGGGCGCCGCCGGGGAGGGTGCGTGCCGAAGCCGACAAGGCAGCGCGGAGTGCGGATCCCGTGGGTCACCGATGCTCGTGGCGAACGCTTCGACCGTTCCGAGATCGACCGTCAGCCGGAGCCGCGATACGTGGCACCGTTGAAGTGCGGCGGGTGCGGGCCCCGGGTCAGTGCCCGGCACGGCAGCGCGGACGACCCCGACAGCCGCACCTCGCACTACTTCCGGATCGCCCCTCACACCGCGGCCTGCCGGTACGACCTCGACCAGCGCGGCAAGCAGCTCGTCGACCAGGCGCCCGCCACGGTGGTGCCCAAGGCCGAGCAGTGGCGGCTGATCTGCCCTCCGCTGCACTGACCATGTCCGGGGTGACGAGAGGCCCGTCGCACACTGCCGGACGACGGGCCTTCCGGCTCAGTATGGGCGCGGAGTCCCGGCACGCCGACCAGTTGGCACCAGCCTATGCCGCTGGCGCCCCCCAATGTCGGGAGCCTGGCGAGCCTCGCTAGCGTCTACGTCCCTGAAGCCAGATCTGGGGGGGCAGATGACAGACGAACTTGAGAGGCGCGTCCGGCTACGCCTGGCGAGGCGGCGTACAGCACCAGCACGCGTACGGGCCCGGGTCCGGGAGGAACCGCCCGAGCCGGCGCCCACACCGGCGCCCGAGCCCGATCCGGCCCCTGAGCCAGACCCCGAGGCGGAACCGGCCCCCGGCGTCTCTCGGCTACGGCGATCTTGGGGGCGTATCCGACGTGCGAAGTGGTCGAACATCATCACCGTGGCCGCGACAGTCCTAGCGGCTGTGGCAGCAATCGGCGGCCTTTGGGCCTCGGCAGTGGCCACGTACTGGAGCCAGCAGACCGCGAGAGATCAGCTCCAGCAGTCGCGAGACGACGCGGAGAAGGACGAACGGGCTCAGGCCGTAGCTGTTTCGGCTTGGCTGGATGGGACCAAGTCGGCATGGGCAGTGCACATCTTGAACCGCTCGCCCGATCCCGTGCCCCAGATGACGGTGGCATTCTTCAGCTATGTCGCATTCAAGAAGGTCAATGAACGAGACTTCCCGCTTGGCTACGACCGCCTGAAGCTCAGCATTCAGACAGCCCGCCTAGGTCCCTGCACGGAGCTCATCTACTCCCCAGAGCAGGTCAATCCGACCTGGGACCGGGGAATGACCTCGAAGAAGATTACGCCGGTGTCGTTGTTCGCGAGCAGAATCGAAATTGCGGCATTCACAGACCGTGACGGCAGGGGCTGGTGGCGGACTCCCGACAAAGGCCTTGAACGCGACCACCCGCTAGGCGAGCTACCTGCCCTGCCGAAGCCCCGGTGGACGAACCAACTTGTAGACGATCCCGTGGTCAAGAAGGCCGCGTCATGCGGCGGGGGCGAATGACCCTCTAGTGGACGCCGGCGGCTCCGGGGCGCTCAACCCCCGGGCCGTCCGGACGCTGATTGCGGCATAGCCGCCGGCGTCCTCTCCTCTTCCGTGCCGACTGGGCCCATCAGCCAGTGCTGGTGGAGGACGCTCTCGGCAAACAAATGCTCGCACTCCTGGTCCAGCTGGAGGCCGCCTGCACCGCCGCCGACGATCTGGCCAAGGCGGTGGAGCAAGCTTTCCCCCAGCACCCGGACGCTGAGATCATCCTCAGCTTCCCCGGCCTCGGCACCCAGCTCGGTGCCCGGGTGCTCGCCGAGATCGGAGACGACCGCACCAGGTTCGCCGACGCCCGCGGCCTGAAGGCATACGCCGGTGCCTCGCCCATCACCAGAGCCTCCGGCAAGAAGTCGAGCATCACCCGGCGGTGGGTGAAGAACGATCGCCTCAACCCCGCCGGCTACCTCTGGGCCTTCTCCGCCATCACCGCTTCACCTGGCGCCAAGGCCCACTACCGCAGGCGCCGCGACGACCACGGAGACTGGCATGCAGCCGCCCAGCGGAATCTCTTCAACCGCATGCTCGGACAGCTCTACCACTGCCTCCAACACAGTAATCGATATGACGAGGCACTGGCCTTCCCGGCTCCGCCCGCCGAGGTGAGCGCAGCGGCCGCATGACCAGAGGCTGCATCTCACAGGCAGCGATCAGGAGCATGCCTAGCGAGGCAGGCGGCCGAGTACGGCCCGGAACCTCTCTCGGCCTGCCATGACACTCGCGTCCCACAGACCTGCGGCGTCATTGCTCAGCGAGAGGGACTGGAGCCGTTGTTCGTCGGCAAGAAAGCTGGCCCCCGCAACGTTCTGGTCCAGCATCCCCATCGCGGTAAGCGCCGTGTGGCCGCAAGACACAGCTTCATCAGCGTTTCCGGAGCCGTGGGCTAGCAGGCCATACCGCAGACTGAGGACAGCGAAGAAGGCGTAGGTATCGGCGACATCGGTGATCCCCTCCTCGTCTGGCTGAAGCTCCGGGAATCGCTCCAACAGGCGTACGCGCTCGGCGGCGTCGGAGAGCGGCCGGTCGGCATACCAGAGGTCGCGTACAGCCTCCGCGAAGAAGTCCAAGTCGGATTCCCGCCCCGGCACGTTCGCTCGCAAGCCAATGAACAACGGCGCCATGCGCTCCGTGCAGGCGGCGACGTACAGGCAGATCGCCTCGCCGGCCCCGTCACGAAGCACCTCCGCGACGGCTCCCTCTACCAGCTTCTCCACGTCCCGACCTCCCGTTCGAACAGATCGCCAGGCTACATAGCGGCCTGAGCACCAAAGCTTGACGAGTTAAAGCCCTGAGGTGTCTGCGCGGCCCACACCGCCGTCACCTGCGTTCGGTGAGTGTCAGACCCGACGGCAATACTCACCTCGTGGCGATCACGATGACGAGCTACGGAATCCGCTGGACCGACCCCGAAGGCGTGCCGCGCGCAGCCGGCGTCTCCTACGACAAGGCCAGCGCCGAGGACCCGAAGACGCGACTGACCGCGGAGAAGTGCCGCGACATCGAGATCGTGCCGGTCAAGCCCGGGGAGCGGCTTCAGCCTGCGGGCTGACAGCTGCCCAGCCTCCCGTGGGGAGCCGGGAGGAGCGGCGGGCCCCTTACATGACGACGCAGCGGGGCCCGAGCGGGCTTCCGTCCCGGGGACGTCAGGAAGACCGCACCACCACCATGCACCTCTTCCAGCCAACGCGATAGATCACGGCCGGAAATAGGTACACGTCGAACGCTGCGCCGCGCTCCTCAGGCAGGGAGCGGGGGTGCTTGCCTGCGCTGAGGTCCTTCACCGATCTGTTTGAAGCCCTGGGCACGGAGCACTATGGGGCTGAGAAGTAGCCTGTTCTTCGACTTGAGATGCCGCCCGTTCGGGTGCGCAGCTTCGGCGGGGTGGGGCCTGAGTTCGTGGATCTGCCCGGGCGGCGTGTGCCTTCCGGGCATCGTGGAGTGCTGGAGTCATGCATGCGTGATGCGCAGTTTCGTCGCCCTGTCGTAAGCGTCGGCCGACGGGCCGTGACGGGGCCCAAGCCGCAGTGGCAGGACCTCTTCCTGGCCCCCGCCTACAGCGCCGGGGTCACCTTCGCGGACGAGCCCATCGAGGAGCCCGCGGTGGACTGGTCGAAGGTGTCCTCGCTTCCTCAGCGCCGCCCTGCGGGCCGCCGCGCCACCGGACGCGCAGCCTGATCCGAGCGCCGCCTCCAGGTGGCGGCCATCGCCTTGTCCTGACACGCAGGTGGTCGACGCGTGTCGCCGCAGACCAAGGGTCCCGCCGGGCGACAATGAGGTATCGCTCGCCCGTCTTTCGGTGGACGCAAACAGGGCAGCGAGGTTCTGTTGCCGTGGTCAGCGCCGACAGGACAGAGGGGCGATCGCTTTCGCGCCGCAGCGATCGCCCCCTCACCAAGCTCCCCAGTCAGCCCGCCGCGGGGCTTCCCCCCGGCGGGCTGCCATCCGGACCGATCGCCGACAGACTGCGACGTCCCTGGCCACAGCTACGGGGCCTCGGTTCCCGAGCCAGCCAGGCCGCCTCTCCACGGCACGACGACCATTCAGCGCAACCACACGCGTCAGGGTGGCTGCGAGCCACGGGGTGGTGGCGCGCCACTGCCATTGTCGGGCGGCGTGGAGCAACGCATGACCGGTCGGCGGGGCCGCGACGTCGCCGAACCCGCATCGGCGAGCCTGCCGCAGGGACGTCTATCAGGACCCGACCTATGCGGCAGTCGTTGTCGGACGGCGCGCGCGCAGTGAGTAGCCCGGCCTTCGGGTGTGCACGCAAGGGAGGCCGGGCTTCGCTGAGCCCCCTGACCAGGCAGTGGAAATCGGGTGCTCAGCTCTCGCATCGAGGTTCACGGCCGGGGACGCGAGCGACATCCTGTTCAACGACGCCCGACGCGCCGGGACACGACGTCCGGGCGGCCCACCACTGCTCGGCACGCCACCGGCTCAACATGCCCAGTCCAGGGGCTGCGGGAGGTGTGACGAGATGCTTTTGAGGGCGTTCGGGTGGTTCGACGCTGCTGGTGCAACCGTCAGTGGCGCAGCCCGCCTCCTGGACATCAAAAGAGCGTCGGAGGCTGGAGGATGCATGCAGGAGTGGCAGTACTCACCGACCGACTCGACGTTGCCCGAGGTGGTGCTGGATCCCTACCGCTGCGGATTCGACGCGCGTACGACCGTGAGCGGCGTGGAGGCTGGAGAACCGTGGGGGGACGAGGACTGGCCGTCCAGCGGTGGATCGCGCCGTACTGAGCCTGGGTTCCCTCCAGTGTTGGTGCCCTCGGTGGCCTCACGCAGTCCGGCGGCGTCGCGCGCGGCGAGTTCGGGGTCGGCGGGGACGCGGTCGGCCGTCGACCCGAAAACCCTTCCGGGCATGGAGACGTACTCACAAGCGGTGACCAGTGAGCGGGTGCCTCCGGACTACCGGAGCGACTCGGCCCAGCGGCGGGCGCATTGGCGCTACATGTTCTGGCAGGCCCTGGTCCGGAACTCCGCTACGGATCGGTCGCGTTCTTGCACTCTCGTCGCCAACCGTCGCCGCTCCCCCATCCGCATAGGCGAGGGGTGGGGATGCGTAGGCGGGTCCGGGCGCGGAGCACAGCCGAGCAGACGCATAGCCGCCCCCACTTCGGTAGCGGCTCTCGCCTGTCTGCCTAAGCGAGCCCCGTTTGCGAGAGGCCGCCTCCGTACCAACCTGAACCGGCACCCGCTCTGTACACACTTCCATCACATCTGCTGTACGGCTAGAGCGCGCGAGCCGTGAGGTTCACTGCGTCCTGTCCGGGCCTTCGCCGTTCGTGCCGGTTGCTTGGGCGTGGAGGTGTTCCAGGGCGTCCAGGACAACGGTCTGGCGATGCCAGTGCAGCCACCGCCCGACCACCGTGCCGGTCGCAGCCAAATCCGTGAGCTGGGTCTGGCTGAAGCCCCGCAGCGTTCTCTCGTGGTGGGAGGAGATGATGCCGAGCACCTGGCCGGCCCGGCCGATCAAGGGGAGGCTGTGTGCGGCGCGGCTGCCCGCCTGCAGGATCGCGTGGCGGGAGTCCTCGTCGAAGACGTCGGCCGACTCCACGTCCTTCACGGTGACCTGCTGCCGCTGCCGTACGGCCTGAGCGCAGGCGGTGCCAGCGTCGCGGACGAAGGCGAAGAAGTCGGTGAACTCCCGGTTCAAGCCGGTGTGCTTCTCCAGTCGCAGCATGCCGTTCCCGACGAGCTGCACGTTGCCCATCCCGGTATCGGCGACGTGCAGGACACGCTGGAGACCGGCCCTGAGCACCGCGCCGTGACTTCGCTGCCCATCCCGCGCGACACCCAGCCCCGGCAACGCCGGAGCGGCCGTGCGGGGGCGGCGCGGGAACCACAGGCCGGCATCGACATCCGGGCCGGCGATTCGCGCCACCAGGTCGGCGACCGTGTGCAGTTTGACGTTGAAACGCTGCGAGGCGCTGCGCAACAGAACGAAGGCGTCCTCCGGCGAGGGCAGACGGTAGCGGTCCATGAGAATCAGCTGCGCCGACTCGACACTCGCACGGGCCAGCTGCCGGTTGCGCAGCTCGAGCGGCCCCGGTGCGGCCGCGTCCGGAGGTGCTTGTCGCTGCCCTGATAAGACCGTCGGTGGGTGGATGCGTGCACGCGTTTCATCACTCACGGAAGGGCACCTCCGGGCACCACAGGACACAGGGCACCGCACCGGGCGGCGAACCCGCGTGCGACGTGCCTGCGTCCTAAGCACCCCCGCCAGCCTAAACGCAGCCCCGCAGCCTGCGAAGAGAGCCCTCCACGGGCGAGAGAACTGGGCCTGGCAGAGCCGGCGTTCAGACCGGACCCATACCGTCACGGAACTCGGGCAGGCGAAACGGAAGAGGCCGTCCCGGCCGGGACGGCGTGAACGGTGTATCAGCGGAAGCAGCCGTGTCCGTCGACACCACCGGATCAAAACCGACAGCACCCGCCGCGGGGGAGGCGGTGGAGCAGCACATGGCGGAGCTGCGGGAGGAGAACGCTCAGCTGCAGCAGGCGGTCCATTCCCACGCCGTCGTCGACCAGGCCATCGGCGTCATCCTTGCCGTAGGGAAACTGGCCCCCGACCAGGGGTGGAATGTCCTGAGGGCGCTCCGCCAGAACACGAACACCAAGCTTCGGCACGGCGCGGAACTGCTCATCGAATGGGCCCGCACCGGCAGCCTTGGCCAGGACATCCGCACCGAGTTGGAACGCCAACTCGCCTCGTGTGCCCGCACCGCGCCGCCCGACAGCTAAGAATCCGGCCACACCACAGCACACTGGACGGGCGCCTCGCTGAGCGGTTCGTGGCCGGGCGGCCGCCTCGGCAGTGGGACGACCGCCCGGCTTCCTGCCGGAGCTGACCACAACGGCAGAGAACCGACGAGCGCGCACTGCACCTGCTCCTGAAGCGAGAGCTGAGCTTCCCGGACTTCTACGGCATGAACTGGGATGCCTTCTGGGACGCCATCACCGGCCTGGTGAGCATTCCGGATGGTGTGAGCTTCCTTGGCTGGGAGCGGCTCGCGGCCGGCGTCCCCCGCGGAGCTGCCAGGCTTGGGCGGGCACTCGACGACTACCAAGCCAGGTACCGCGCGGAGTTCGTCGCTGAGTATGCCTAGCGATGAGCAATCTCCGGGCTTTGGCATAACCCAATCAGCGTCGCAGATCGTTTGGCACCCCCCAGGTCAGATGGCCGAGGGACCTGTCACCCTCCGGTGTCCCCTGTCACCGTTGGTCAACCTTTCACGGCCCAGAGACGGCCTGGTAGCCCATGCCTGGCTTTCAGAGACGGGCAGCCGACCTGGCCCTTGAGGATCTTGACCTCGCCTGCGTCGGGAAACGGGTACCGGCCGGGCGGGAACCCGTGTAGCGTCACGCTCTTCGCTCGGCCCACGGTGCGGAGTCCCGGTAGGTAGCCGCCATGCTCGATCAGCCTGTCCCCGACCCGTACACGATGTGGCGGCTCGCCCTCGCCGAGGTGGACCGGATCTTCGCCTCCCCTCCGGAACTCGACCGGCCGGTGGAGGGGTGCACTCATTGCTTCACGGAAGCGGAACTGCGCATCCTCGGCGGTGATCCGCGAGATGTGCCGGACGACGTCCTCGAAGGCTTCATGGGCAAGGTCGTCGATCACTGGGACGCGGACCAGTACCTGGTCCTGTGGCGCCGCCTCATACCGCGTGCCCTGCGTCACTGGGGCCCGGAAGGTCCTGGCACCGACCCGTCCCATGAACTGCGCGGTCTCGGCCGACACGGGGCCGAACTGATCAGCTGGCCGGTCGCCGAGCGCACCGCGGTCGAGCAGGCGTTCCGGGCACTGCTCACCCTCGCCCTCACCGGCGGCCGGCCCCAGACGGACATCCGCGACCTCGTGGAAGGCGTCGCCCACGCCACGGGCGGCCTAGAGCCATGGCTGGACCACATCGCTGGCCTCGCCGGCCCCGCCGCGGATGCCGGCCTCGTCCGACTGACATTGGGCTGGGGGACGGATTTCCTGTGGGAGGAGTTCGATTTCACGTGGTGGTACGACGGCGACCCGCGAATCGTCGCCGCCTGGCTGCTCACGCAGCGACCCCGCATCGCGTCCTTCACGGCACGCCACTCACGCTGCAAGAACGCCGCCGACGCACTCATCGCGATCTCCCACCTTCAAGAAGGTAACTGGAGCCCATGGCTCTACCCCTACGGCCCGCGCCCGCGTCCCCTCCTCCACCTGGCAACCAGCGGGTGAAGTCCTCGCTTTCGACTGGTGCGACGGACGGACAGAGATGCTGGTGTAGGAGTCCGTCCGGCGGCGTAGATGTCAGAAGCCTTCTGATCCGTAGCTGTAGCGGGATCGGTCAGTGAGGGTCATACCGGCCGTCCCTAGGCTTCGGAGAGGCGCTACTGGAAGGGGGTTGCGGTATCTGGCTGCTGTACCGCAGGATCCCTGCGGGGGTGACCATGGAACGGCATTCGATGGAGCGCCTGGTCTACGGCGAGGACATCACGTTGGAGGACGTGAAAGGAGTCGAGTCCTTCGTGTCCGCTCGGCTCGTCCGGATCCGTCACGCTGACCGGGGAAGTGACGAGCGGCAGGCAGCTCGCGCGATCCACACGGCTCTGCTGTACCTGGTCGGCACGCTTGACCACGCACTACCTCTCGCAGGGGCAGCATCCGCGGAACCCGAGACACGAGCCCTGGTACGCCGGGAAGTCCGGACGTGCTGGAACGCACTGTGGTCCTTGGCCTCTCCCTGGCAAATGCACGCCGGGTACGACCTCGATCGGTTTCGCCACGTCAAGTATTGGGATGCAGAGCACGCGGAAGAGATCCGCGCCCTTTGGACGCGATCAACTGGATCGGCAGGTCTCTGATTCGGGTGTTGGGGAGGAGCCAGCCGGCGGGGCACTTCCACCGATTAGGGGCAACGGCCTGCGCGGCTTGGAGGATTTGGACCTGTGGCCTCATCCTTATCAGGTCGATCACAGGACGCTGTCGACGCTGCTCGACCGGTCCGGCGCTTCGGTCGAGGGATCGCCGAGATCTGGTGCTGACCGGCGTTGTTCGCGCTTGTTGGTGTCAGCCGCTGATGTCAGTCCGTCCTAGGCCTTTCAGGCCAGTACGTAGAACAGCACGGCCGCAGCCCACATGAGGACCGGCGGCAGGACAAGCACCGCCACAATGATCTTAAGGAAGATCAGCAGGCGGTCCGCTGCCGTGAACGGCTCCCGCATCAGGCCGTCATCACTCATGAGTCTCCCCTTTCACCGCACTGTTCAGCGGTGGTGGGCGGAGTCTAGTAACCGAGTCACTCCGACCGGCCGGTGCCCCTCGATGCGAACTATGGGCGGGATGGTTGCTGAGGTCTGCCGGGCTGGTCAGTCGGGGTCTTGCGGCTGCTGTCGGCCACCTAGGGTCGAGAGGGTTGCTGTACTTCACTGCTGTACAGCAGGATCCCGGCGGAGGTGACCATGGAACGGCATCTGTTGATGCGGCTGCTGACCGGCGACGACGAGGCATCCGTGGCTGTCCTGGCTGCCCTCCACGGCGGCGCTACTCACGTTGTATGGGATGGAACTCCCCCCGCCGAGTCGCTTGCCCGGATCTATGCGCGCCGGCTTCGGCACACGCGGCGGAAGGGCATCGAGACTCTGGGGCTGGATCGAGCGGTGCAGCTCCTCGGCCGACACGACCAACCGGTGCGGCTTGGGCAGGTCACATCTGCCGATAGGGCATGGATCTTCATGCTCTTCCTCACCGAAGACGGCGACACACTGGTGGCCTGCACCGGCGTACGTCGGACAGGCGAGTAAGTACCGCTTTAGGAGCGAGGTTGGTCGATCGCAGGCGTGATCTGCGGATTCCCGGCCTCATTCGACCGCCGGAGTGGCACCCCTCTGAACCCCAGTTGCCCGTGAGTTCCCGTCCGTTCTGGCACGAGAGTGGCACGGCCCGCGGATCGTGCTCCGACTCCGTGATGCGAATTGTGGGCTGCACGGCCCTCCGGCCACGTCCGGACTCAGGTATGCCTCCCTTGATACCTGCGGCTTCGCGGCAAGGCTTCGGGCGCCTGCGGTGCGGTTTCGGGCGCCTGGGGTGCGAGCTGTCCTGTCTCGCCTCTGGCGACGCACACCATCACGTGTCCAGTCCGCAACAGACCAAGGACGCAGCGGATGCTGAACCACCAATACAGGGCTGAGAATGCATGCACAGAGGTTGCAAAATATATGGAAACTGCAGCAAAGAGGGCGAAGTTAAGGAAGTTGAGCGTTAGCAGCGGCCACCCTGAGTCCGTTTTCGCTCGATTTAGTCTTTTCCAGGTCGTTCTTGGTATTTGAGTAGGATGCGGGCTGAAGCGGCGCTTGATCTCGCCCATGAAAGATCGCTGGGTCATGGGGTAGATGGAACAGCGGGAGATGACTCCTGTACAAGCCCAAGAAGCATGAGTGAGGCCACCAGACTGGTCGTCTCGGCCGGCTACTGCGCTCGTGATGACGCCCTTGATTCCCGCAGCCCACCACTCGCCGCAGCTCCCATCCCGTCTGCCGTCGGCCCACACACCGTGGAGCGGGCGTGGTTCAGAGTGGCACGCTCCCGCCGCGGATCCGGGGCCTGGCCGCGCAGCGAGAGGCGCAGGGGCATGCTCTTGCCGGAGACTTTGATGCATGTTCACGCGCTTTGGACCGTGCGCGGACACTGCTTGCTCGCCATGACGGTGATGGCGACGCTCCAGTCATCGGCACCATGCATCTGCCCGACTCGGTCGGGATGATCACGGGCGGCTATGCCGTTCAGGCTCACGGTCTGGTCGACCGCCTTAGCCAAGATCTCGACGTAGCCACAAGAAATCCCGCCTCGATCGCCGAGATCGTGGCTGTGGCCAGCGACGGCCTCGTTACCCGCGGCTGGAGTGTCCGCCAGGTCGAGACGGGCGCCCTCTCCGGTCGTCTCATAGGCCAAGCATGTGGGGCCGGGAGTAACCGCGTAGCCATTTGGCACCAACTCGAAACTCCGCACGACAAGCACGCTGTCTGCTTTGAATCGAAGCAGGGAGCGTAGAATGCGGGGTTTCCTGGCAGTTGTGCGCAAGGCCGGCGCAGGTTGACGTGCAGCCTGCGCCGGTGGTTGGACGACTCGCGTCACACTGACTGGTCGGGGCGCACGATGGATGCCCTGAAGGGTGTGTGTCAGGAGCAGGGGGTGGCATCGCTGGATGCAGCGAGGGGCGCGACGCCAGGCGCGGGTGTCGCTTCAGCGAGAGCACCTGCGAGATCGGTCGCCGATTGACCGGTCATGTCGTTCTCGACGGTGGACGCGGGATCGGAGGCTGCAGCCTTCTCAGCTTCTGCTGCATCTTGCACGGAGCCCTCTACTTCGCCGACCCCGATTGTCGAGTCGTCGTAGGGGATGGTTGATTCGGAGCCGAGGCCGAGCCACTGGCCAGGGGTGTAGTCACCCTCCGAGCACTGCTCTGCCTGCCATTCAAGGGCAATGATGTAGGTGTGACCTACCTCGATGCGTGGCCGGTGCTCCATCGCGAACTCGCTGCGATTGGTCGTGTCCCCATTGGTGAACTGCCAGCCGGGAGATGTGCGCTGCCATGTCGCAGGCGCTGCCTTAGGGGCATCGGGGCGGGACCAGAGAACTCGATCGATCCGCATGCTCACGGATCGTCCTATGAGGCCCTCCCCGCGGTCGATTTCCGTCTGAGCGGGAGGAATCTCCGCTTCATCGGTGGCCGTCGCGACGACCACGTGGTCGGCGTACGTTACCCAATCAGAGGCGGTCTCGTTGGGGAGGCGGTCAGCGCCCGCCGCGAGGATAATCGGCTGTTCTGCGGTGTCGTTCCCCAGCCGTTCGGAAGCTGAGGTTGCAGACCTACATTGTGATGCGCCGAATGCAATGGCTGCGATAACGATCACCGGCACCAGAACCGCGATGATCTTGTTGAACGAGATGTGGCGCACTTCCGGCCTCTCAGTAGACGCTGTTGATGTTCTGAACCTGGTTGTCGCCCAGGTCGTACGTCAGAGATGAGGTGGTCATGCAGCCGAGGCGCATGTCATTGTTGGCGATGTACGGGCTGGCGAAGTCGCCGTGGGTGAGCCCCATGGCGTGACCGGTCTCATGGCAGGCGAGGTTGATGGTGTACGCACCACCGCCGCGAATCCGGACATACGACTGGTCACACCGGTAGGTCGCGCTATCAACGGCATCGTTGCACCAGGTGGCGCCGTCGAAGTCGCTGTCGACGAGGCCTTCTTGGTAAATGAGGTCAGTTTCGCCGGCGCCGCTGAACACGGGGTCGGAGTCGTAGTGGAAGGCGAGATGCGTGGGCCTAAACTCATAGTCCAGATTATTGTCGACGATCCCCCTATCGTCTGCTTCCAGTTCGAACTCGCCGCTGCTGTCCATGTAGTAGTAGACCTCGGCATTGTCTGTGAGGCAGATAGTGGCATTGACAGAGGGGCCACTTCCGCGGCAGGCGGGGCTGTAGCTGGTGGTTGGCACGAGATTGTCTGTCACGTAGGCGGCGCTGGCGGGCGACGTCCACACCGTGAAGAAGCCGAAAGAGGCGGAAAGTGTGAGCAGGACACGCCGCAGTAGCCTCAATCTTCGGATGGTGGTTGATGATCTTGAGGAACGTGCGGTGGTGCGGTAGTTCATTTAACCCCCCGGGATCTTCACTTCACCTTCACGATGTGATCATGAGCACGCTACCTATCTTGATCTTGGCAGGCAACTCGCTTTCCAGGAAGAAGCTGTAGTCTTGGTAGGCCTGCGTGTCAGCCTTGCTCTGCAGGCCGCCGCTCCGCGAGGACGGGACTGCTGCGGAGTTGGGTGACAGCGTGACCTGTCCCAGGTCCTACGCTCCAGTTCTGACGGCTAACTGACAGTCCTTCACGAGAGGCGGGCAGTCATGCCTCGCCCCCATCCTCCGGAGTTCCGGGTACGTGCCATCGCGTTGGTCCGCGCCGGCAAGCAGGCCAAGCAGACCGCGGTCGAACTCGGCATCCGTCCCGTCACGTTGCCGAAAGGGTTGCGGCAAGCCGACATCGGCAACGGGCGGGGGCCGGGAGGGCCCGTCTCGCGATGTCTCTATGGCCAGCCGTCTGTTGCTTACCCACCACAAGGGGCCGTTGGAGACGAGCAGGGTGAGGCACACCCACGAATCTGGGCAATGTTGTGCTGAGATCCTGCCGCACCCGAAGGCCACGGCTGGCTCGGCATGCAAGTGCGGCTGGTACCGGAAGCGCCACCGTCAGGTCGGAGGCGAGGCGCTCGCAGGCTTGCAAGCACCGTCAACTTGACTTGTTTACGGGCCCTTTCGTGGGCTTGGCCGGCGGCTGCGACTGAGGGTGGTGTCTCTCGCAATCGGCCCATGATCCTCAGGACCATTGCTCGGACAGTCGCTCTGACGCCTCGCCCACGGCCGCTACCGCACCCGCGTCGTGCTGACCGGGTCCGACGTCGCCGCCGTGCGCGCCGAGTGGGCCGGCGCACTGGCCGCCACCCGTGACCAGTTCCTCGCCGAGGACCGGTTCCGCCGCGCCGTCAACGGCCGCGGCACCGTAGTCGCCGAATCTGCCACCGCGGCGGACACACGACTGCGCCGACTGCTGTACGAGGGCAACGCTCTCTACCACCAGGGGCTTGAAGAGACGCGCACCGAGCTCGCGGATCGCTCCCGCGCCCTGTCGACCAGCCAGCTGTGCCTGGACAGCGAGGTGGCAGGCTTCCCCAGCGCCAACCGGGAAGAAGCGATGAGTTTCCTGGCTCTTGCCTCGTGGCAGCACACGCCGGGCGCGATGGCGTTCGACGAACTGGCGGCACATGCTGCACGCCGAGGCGTCTGCCTCCTCGCTGAGAGGTACTGACGGTCCGCGATCGGCGGGCAGGGTTGCGCCGGCGGCTGGACACCCCCCCGAATTTGCTGCCATTATGAGCTTTAGGTCGGAAGGGCCGGCCCGTCTCGCATGAACGGATGCGACCACCATGGCCGGCAAGCCGAAGAAGCAGGACCCCGTCGACTCCAAGGAGCTCGCCGCGGAACTGGGACTTAGCGTCGCACGCGTCAACTCGCTGTATGCCGAGCGCGAGAAGAACGACTTCCCCGTACATGTCGACCAGCGCGGCCGCGCACGACTGTGGGACTTGGCTGAAGTCCGCAGGTGGCACGAGGGCAGACAGCCCTCACGCCTGCAGGAACTTTCGCTGGCCGGCGGCGATCCGAACGAGCTCCTGAACGCCGCTCAGGTCGCGAAGGTGTTGGGCTACAAGAGCCGCAGCCAGATCACCACGTACCTGGCCGAGCACCCGGGCTACTTCCCTGAACCCGACGAAGTTGAGCAGCTCGGCACCTACAAGCGGCAGAAGTGGCGCTTGCAGACCATCGCCGACTGGCGTGCCACCCGGCCGGGCAAGGGCAAGCGGGCCGGAGCAACACGTCAGGCGCCTGCGTTGCCCGACGTGCCGGCCGACGGTGATCCGGACGAGCTGCTGTCAGGGACCCAGGCCGCGGCACTGCTCGGTTTCAAGAGTCTCAACTCCTATGTCAGTTCTCTGTCCCAGGGCAACCTGCCGCTGCTGGAGGAGACCGACGGACTCACGCCCCTCGGCAGGCGTGCATGGACGCGCCGTCGCATCCTCGAACAGAAGGCACAACGCGGCTGACGAGGCAGGTATGTACACCGCCTCCACAATTGCGGTCTTCGGGTGTTGGGGATCGTTGTCCCCCGCTTGGGCCCGGAGACTGTGCGATGGCCGGTATGACGTGGCTCGCTACCACGTTCCGTGCCGGGCTTCAACCCGGCACGAGCCGGCCATCGCTCACGGAGCCCCGCCCTGGCAGTCAGGGCGGGGCTCCACCTGTTGAAGCAGGCAGTCATCGTGCTGGAAACCGCAGCGTCGAAAGTCGGACCCTAGCCCGCGGGGGCGGCAACGCCGGCGTGACGGGCCTCCATCGCGGCGATGACTCGCTGCCGCGCCACGGTCCGGGCCAACTTGAGCCTTCCTTCGGCCAACAGAAGGGGCACGTACCAGATCCAGCCCCACACGCTGTAGGAGATCGTCCCGCTCAGAACCAGCGCCTTGTTGGTGATGAGGAGGAGCACGAAAGTGGCGACGTACGCGGCCACCCGGTGACGGATCATAAGCCTCAACGGGGCGCGCCACGGACCCACCAGTAGCTCCAGCGCAGCGGTCACTTCAGCGGCCCGCAAGTCCTCTGGATGCGAGGGCGCCGGGCCGCCCCGCTCGAGCGCTTCTGCAACGTCGGCACTGTGGGACGTCAGAGCCGCCCGCTCAGCCCGCACGGTGGCCGTCCGCTCCCGTATGTCCTGCCAGTAACCACGCCCCGCCCAGCCGAGCGCATCCTCAACGCGCGCCGCCTCAGGCGAGTCCGCAGGAGCCAGCACAGCGATCCTCTTGAGGACGACTGCGCGGCCGCTGCGCCCGGGGTACGCGGGAACATCCCGCTGCTCGTGCTCCCTGTGTGTGTTCGCCTCACGCCGTGACCTGCTGCTCTCCACGGGGCGGCGGCCGCGCCTTGCGGACCTGTGCGCCGAGGTCGAGGAGGTGCGGGGAGACAGCTTCCGAGCCGACTGGCGCATCTCGGACCTCATTCGACACGCGAGGACCTGCGGGGCACCCGACCCGGGCGTCGTCTATGCCGACGAAGGACCCGACTTCGACGCTCTCGAGGCGCAGGTTCGCGGAGCACTGAAACTGAAGCCCCGCAGGGAGCCCGATCTGGCCCGTGAGCGCGGACGAGCCCTCTGCAGCGACTGCGCGGTTCCGCAGTAGCGGGCCCGCCCATCCGAATCAGCTCTGCGCCCCGGGCGCAGGGCAGTTGGCTCCGTCCGCGGGCCGTTCCCTCCGCTCCCTTTCGAAAGGCACACTGTCATGGTGACTACAGCCACCCAGCGCCTCCTTGACCTGGCCGCCATCGCTGCGGCCAGTCGCGATGAGGACCTGATGCTCCGGCTCTTGGAAGAGGCGAACGCGCTCTACCAGCAGGGATTTGAAACTCTTCGCGGTGTCGTGGCGAGACGTGTCGACGGAACATCGCCCGAGGTCCTGGTGGCGGTCGTGAAGGCAGCAGGGTTGCCGTGCGACGCGTCGCAGGACCGGGACGAGCTGGTCCTGCTGCTCGCCCTCACTGAGTGGGAAATGACTCCCGCAGCCCTCGCCTACTCGGAGATGGCCGAGGACGCCGCCCGCCGCGGCGTGTGCCTGGTCCCCGAAGAATGACGGCACGCGCAATCCCTGAAAGCTTTGGGGTGCGCACTAGTACTGCAACGGTCTTTGGTCTGATGGTTGGGCAGTTTCTGGTGGTGTGTGGCCGCGGCGTTTGTAGTGGCTGACGCGGGCTTGCTGTTGTCTTCGACGCCGCCAGTAGGACCAGTGCAGGACGTGCTCGATGGATGGTGGGCGGCGGCGGTGGGTGAGGCGAGTGATCAGGCGTCGGAGTTCGGGGACGGTGAGGGGTATGAGCTGGGAGGATCCGTTTCTGCTTTGTCCGTGTCGAGCTCTCGGGCTCGCAGTACGGTGAGGCAGGCGTGGGCGGCCATGGCGAGGGTCATGTGGCGGTGCCAGCCGGGGTAGCGGCGGACCTGGTAGTCGTCCAGGACGCATTACTGATTCGCCGTCTGGAAACACTCCTCAATCGCCCAGCGGCTTCCGGCGACGCGGATAAGTTCGTCGAGGGTGGTCTCGGCGCGGCAGTAGGCAATGTAGTAGGAGATCTGGTCGGGCCGGCCCACGCTTCGGCGGGCGAGAACCCAGTGCCGGCGGTCTTCGCGGTGCCAGGGCCGGACTTCCACTCTCGCCCAGTCGTAGACCCGCGGGCCGTGGGCACCGTTCCCGCAGGAACGACGCTTCCACTTCTGCCGCGGCAGCCCATTGAACAGGTCGTGGACGGGGTGGTCCATGGCCCAGCGGGAGACGACGGTGTCGTGGCGGGTAGTGGCCATGACGTGAAAGACATCCGCCCGCTCGAGCTCGGTCCGCCATCCTTTGGAGAAGCCGTAGGCGGCGTCCGCGGTCACCCACCTAAACGGGATCTTCTCCGTGATCGCCCGGCGGACCATCGCCTTCGCGATCACTACCTTCGTCTCGAAGGGGACCGTGTCCTCAACGCCTGCAGTCCGGCACCGGTCCCGGTCATCGGTCCATGACGTGGGCAGATACAAGCGGCGGTCGATCAGCGTGCGGCCGCAGGCACCGGCATAGGCCAGGAAGACACCGACCTGACAGTTCTCCGTCCGGCCCGCCGTTCCCGAGTACTGACGCTGGACGCCGGCCGAGCGGACACCCTTTTTCAGGAAGCCGGTGTCGTCGACGATCAGCACGGCGTCGGGGTCACCGAGATGTTCCACCACGTAGTCGCGGACGTCGTCCAGGACTTCATCCGCGTTCCAGTCGATCCGGTTCAGCAACCGGTGGATGCGGTCCGGAACGCCGTGACCCGCCTGTTCTGCCAGAGTCCAGCCGTTCTTCCGCTCCAGCGGAGCGATCAACCCCTGCATATACGCAAGCGTCGACTCCCGCGGCTCACTCCGGCTGAACCGGTGCACGAACCTTTCCTGCAACCGCTCCAACTCACCAGCCCACAAACTGATATCAGCAAGGTCCCCACCCATAACCCCACCAACGAACGACCTGACCAACAGTCACGGCATAGACCGTTGCAGTATTAGAGGAGTTGGTCCGCAGGCGGTCGACGCCTCAGGCGTTGGCTCTGCGCTGCCGGATCGTCCTTGCGTGTGCATCCGGTGCTGCCAACCGGGAGGTTGCCCGCCAGGTCGGAGCCGAGGAACACACGGTCGGCAAATGGCGTGCGCGTTTCGTCCGCGACCGTTTACAGGGCCTCGGTGACATGCCACGCCCGGGCGGCCCACGTTCGGTGTCCGACGAGCAGGTCGCCGCGGTCGTTAAGAGAACGCTGGAAAGCACGCCGAAGAACGCCACGCACTGGTCGACGCGGGCGATGGCCACGCAGACGGGCCTGTCGCAGTCGACCGTCTCCCGGATCTGGCGGGCCTTCGGGCTGCAGCCCCACCGCAGCGAGACGTTCAAACTTTCGACGGACGCGTACTTCGTGGACAAGGTCCACGATGTCGTCGGGCTCTACCTGGATCCACCCGAGCGCGCTCTGGTGTTCTGTGTTGACGAGAAGTCACAGATACAGGCCCTCGACCGCTCACAGCCAGTCCTTCCGATGATGCCCGGCATCCCGCAGCGGACCACACACGACTACGTTCGCGCCGGCACCACAACGCTCTTCGCCGCGCTCGATGTGACCACCGGCGCCGTGATCGGCTCTCTCCACCGCCGACACCGGGCCGAAGAGTTCAAGAAGTTCCTGGCCAAACTGAACCGCGAGATCCCGCCGGGCCTCGATGTCCACCTGGTCCTCGACAACTACGCCACCCACAAGACTCAGGCGATCAAGACCTGGCTGATCGCTCACCCGCGCTTCCACCTGCACTTCACACCCACCGGATCGTCCTGGCTCAACCTGGTGGAACGCTGGTTCGCAGAACTCACGAACAAGCAGATACGGCGAGGCGTCCACAAGAGCGTTCAGGCCCTGGAGAAGGACATCCGGACCTGGATCGCCGACTGGAACACCAATCCCAAGCCCTACGTCTGGACGAAGACCGCCGACGAGATCCTCGAACGCCTCGCCAGCTATCTGAAACGAATTCCTGACTCAGAACACTAGGTCGCCGAGCCTGGTGGACGGGCCGACGTCGATACCCATCCTGGAGAGCATGCTGCGCGCCTGCTCAACCGGAATCGTCACCCGGGCCGCTTGGCGAGACCGACAGCGGACCCCTCGACATGCACCTCGCTCTCAAGCTTGATGGACTGGTAGTAGCCGTCCACAATTTCCAGATCGCCGAGGTCTTGCCTATTCAGGATGTGGAGCACACCCCCTGCTCGTGGAAGTCGTTCGGATCTGTGAGCGCATCCCAAAGCCGAGAGCAATCACAGCCACCCCGCCGAGCAGTTCGCCTCAGATGAACGCAGCACCGACCTCGTCAGGTTGATCGGTCCACCGCAGCGTCGAGCATCCTGCCAGTTCAGGACGGGTGCCAGCTCGACAGGGCCGCTGTCAGCAGGGTCCACGACCCGACACGACCTTGCTGAGCCGCGCTCGTAGGAATTTTCTAGGACATTGCGCCCAAGTTCCCGAGGTTGAGGACCCCAGAAGAGATCCTCAACGCCTCGGGCCTGTCATCTGGGTGGCGGCAGAAGCTGGTACTCAGCGCTCCTGTCCCTGTTCCGTGCCGGTTACTGGCGGGACCACTCGGAGGTTCGCCTCGGGCTGTACCCAGGACAGGTCCGTGCCTTCGAGTTCGACGACGGCGTGCCAGCCGGGGGACAGTTCGGAGAACTCTCCGAACGGCGGCCGGTGCATCCGGACCACGCGGGCCGGGGGCGCCCCGGCGTCCACTGGGCTGTCCACCGGAAGCACCGAATCGCCGGGGAAGACGCTCCGCCCCACACTGATGCAGCGAGCGTGACAGACCACCCTGTTCGCCGAGGGCCGCTCGTACAGGATCTCGACTTGCAGCAGGCCGACGGGCTCGGTACCGCTCATTGCGAGGATGCCTCCATCCTGAGTTAGAACCAATTCATGAATTTGTCGGCCACATCGGACGCCACGCCGCTGCCGATGATGCCTCCGACGACACCGCCGACCACACCGCCGACGACGGTACCTGCCCCAGGTATGGCCGAGCCGATGGCCGCACCCACCTCCGCGCCGTAGGCGGCGCCTGCGAGGCCGCCCGCGAGGCCCGCGGCGTCCCGTGTGGCGGTGTGGAGCCGCTGGGCCGGTGGCGCCTTGGCGACGTCGTAGGCTGAGAGCGCCACCGCGCCGACGAAGAGGCTGCCCTTCAGCGCGCCTCCGACCGTGATGAAGCCCGCGTCGCCGCCCGCCGAGTCCGCCAGCTTGCTCGCGGTCGAGGCGGCACCGCTACCCGAACCGCTGTCGGCTCCGGCGCTCTTGGCGAACTCCCCGATCTGCTCGGGGGTCAGCTTGGGGGTCGCCTCGATGTTGAATTTGAGATCACCGAGCCTGGTGGACGGATCGACGTCCACCCCCATCTTGGAGAGGATGTCCCGCGCCTGCTCGACCGGGATAGTCACCCGGGCCCGGTTCGCAATGTCCTTGGCGGACGCCCCGACCAGCACCTCGCTCTCGTACCGAAGCGACATTTCGTAATTGTCGATCACCTCCACGTCGGTGAGGTCCTGCCGGTTCAGGATGTGGAGTACGCCCTGCGTGTGATAGTCGTTCGCGGATTGCACGGCGAAGTGGACGGAGACACCAGGGTCCGAAGAGGTCGGTGTGAACCCGCTGGACTGGATGTGCACCGAGCCACCGAAGTCCACGGTGGAGCCGCGGAAGAGCCAGTCCGTCGCGTCCGTCGGCGGGCGGTAGCTCGGGCCGGGGCCCATGTCTGCCGGGTACATCTGGCCGCTCGGGTCGGCGTTGGTGACGGGGTTGTCACCGCCGTAGGCGTAGCCGCCGAGCTCCTGCGGGTCGGTGGCCTCGAACTTGGGGTCGACGCTGATGAAGCGCCCCAGCGTCGGGTCGTACTTGCGGACACCGACGTCGGTATAACCGGTTGCGGCCTCCTGGGACTTGCCGAGGAACGAGTGGGTGGGGTCCGCCCACGGGGTGTCGTTGGCGTTGGCCCGCTGCTGCCCGTACGGCTTGTACTGCTGACGGGACACCTTCTGCGTGGTGGTGTCCATGGCCATGGTGCCAGTGCCGTGCGGGTCGTCAAAGAGGTAATCGGCACCTCCGCTGGGCAGGCTGGAGCGGACCGCCACCGGGGTGCCGGCACCACCGTGCGTGTAGCTACGTACGGCGCCGAGCAGGACGTTCGGGGTGACGCCGGTGTTGACGACGATCTCGGTGTCGCCCGCGAACAGCGTGGTCTTCCCGGGGTCGCGGCGGATCAGCTGGTTGCCGTCGGCGTCGTAGACGTACTTCGTGGTGGTGGGGCTGCTTCCGGTGGTGTCGACCTGCGCCAGGTGGCCTTCGTCGTCCCATGTCAGGCTCTGGCCCGCGCCGCTGCCGGTGGGAGTGCGGGTGAGCAGGTTGCCCGCAGCGTCGTAGACGAAGTCGGCCGGGTTGCTTCCTCCGGTGGTCCTGGTGAGGGTGTGCGGCTGGTCGCCGGTGGTGTTGCAGCCGGTGGTGCAGCCCTCGACGTAGCCGGTGGAGATGTCGGCCCCACCGGTGGTGGAGTGGTCGACCACCTGGGTGCGGTCACCGATGGCGTTGTAGCTGTAGGACTGCCAGTACGACCCGGTGGTGCCGGCGACAGTCGCGGCGGTTGGGTCGGTGCCCTGCGCCGGGCAGGCGGCCTTCGCGGTCCACGCCTCGGACAGCCGGGCCAACGCGTCGTACTGGTAGCACTGGGTGTCCTTGACCGTGTTGCCGGTCTCGGACTGCTGGTCGGCGGTGGTCAGCGGGTTGCCGGCGGCGTCGTAGGAGTACGTGGTGTCGTCCACCTGCGGCCCCGGGGCCTGCGTGCGCGAGATGAGCCGCTCGATGGGCTTGCGGGTCTGGTCGTCGTAGGAGTAGGTGACCCAGGCGGGGTTGGTGGACGCCCCCAGAGTGAGCTGCGAGGGCTGGCCGTAGTTGGTGTAGACGGTGCCGCCGACGTAGGTCTGGATGCTGCTCGCGGTCGTGGTGGGGTTGCCGAGCACGTCGTGCCCATAGGTGATGGTCTCGTTGTTCAGGCCCTGGGTGCGCGGGTCGGCCTGCGTGGCCAGCAGCTGCGTTTTGGGAGTGTAGGTGTAGCTGGTCTGGTAGCTGGCCGGCAGCGGTGCCTCGCTCGTGGGCAGCGTGATCTTCGTACCGGTCGACTTGCCCAGTGTGGTGTAGCCGGTCGTCGCGACCGTGTATCCGCCGGTCACGCCCTGCACATAGCTGGTGGACGAGGTCAGCTGGCCGATCCGCAAGGTGTCGTACAGCCAGGAGGCGACCTTGAAGTTCTTCGCCTTGTCCGTCTCGGTCAGCTTGCGGCCGAGCAGGTCGTAGGTGAAGTCCAGCTCGTTGGTGCGTGAGTCGGTGGTGGAGATGAGGTTCCCGGCGTCGTCGAAGCCGTAGTGGCTGGCGCCGGCGTCCGGGTCCGCCTGCGAGGTCTTGCGGCCCAGCAGGTCGTAGCCGAAGTCCCAGGCCGCGTTGTCGGGACCGGTCACCTTGTTCTGCTGGCCGGCCGCGTCGTAACCGTAGTAAGTGGCGTGGGACGTCCCGCCGGTGGCGGTGTAGCCGCCGTTGGCGTTACCGCTCACGGTCGGTGCCACGGTGAACTGGTCGAGCTCGGTGTTCTGACCGCGAGCGTCGGCCACCGTGGTGGTGGCCACCGCTCCGGTGGGCGGGATGACGGTGGTCTTGTCACCCGTGTAGGCGGTGCGGGTGTTCCAGGTCTGGACCCCGTCGTGCTCCTCGGTGCTCCGGGTGGTGCGTCCCATCGCGTCGTGGTCGGTGACGGTGGTGGCGGGGATGCTCACCTGGGAGACCGACACCAGACTGGAGCGCGGGTCGCCGTCGATCGCGTAGCTGTTGTGGGTGACCACGGTCCAGCCGTGCGAGTCGTACTCGGTGTCCGAGACCGTGGTGCTGCCGTTCTCTGCCGTCACCTGGGTCTGCAGGGTGCGCAGCATGGCGTCGTACAGCGTCTCGTTGACGCTGTAGCTGCCGCTGTCCAGCAGGGTGCCCGTGGACACCACCGAAGGAGCGGTAGCCGACAGCGCGTAGCTGTAGGTCATGCTGGCGGGGGCGCCGGCTCCCTTGTTCTCGTTGGGCAGCCAGACACCGGTCATCCGGCCGAGCGCGTCGTAGGACAGCGACGTGACCAGACCGGCCACATCCGTCTTGGTGAGGGGCACGCCACGGGCGGCGTCCAGCCCGGAGGACGCCACCTGGCAGTCCTTGGACGAGGTGGTGGCCGGTGTGCAGGCCGTGCCCGGAGTGATCTGGGTGGCGGTGGTGGTGCTGGTGGGCAGCGCGCCGGTGGCCGGCGTGTAGGAGGTCGCCACGGTCTGGGCCAGGCTGCTGCCGTCCGGGGCGGTGGAGTGGGGTGTCCGGGTGGCCAGTACGACTCGGCCGTAGGAGTCGTACGTGCTCTGGGTCTGGTCGACGAACCTGGTGGCGCTCGCCCCGCTGGACGCCGACGCCTTCTGGACGAGGGTGGCATCGCCCGTGCTCGGCTGGTCCGGGTTGGACTGCCCGTCGCCGTTGTAGG
This sequence comes from Streptomyces sp. NPDC102279, assembly GCF_044766365.1. Lineage (NCBI taxonomy): Bacteria > Bacillati > Actinomycetota > Actinomycetes > Kitasatosporales > Streptomycetaceae > Streptomyces > Streptomyces sp. NPDC102279. Next base: position 42,413 of record NZ_JBIWLU010000001.1, read on the forward strand.
CGAAGGCGTGCCCGTCGAACGACGTGCGGGTGTCGGAGACCAGTTTTCCGGAAGGGATGGCCCCGGAGCTGTTGCAGTCCTGGTCGGTGACGATGGTCTCGGCGGTGACCACCACGGTCGCGCGGGCGCCGTCGAGATGGCGGGTGAAGGTGCACTTGGCGGTGTTGCCGGTGGCACCCGTCTCACCGCGGTCGTCGCTCTGGACGGCCATGCCGGTGGTGGTCTGCCCCAGGGTCGTGTTGTAGAAGGTGTCGGTCTCGGTCTTGCGCCAGCCGTAGGAGACGGCCTGACGGGTCAGCGTCCTGGCGGGGCGGACCATGTTCGCCGTCAGGTCCGCGACTCCGGTCCGGGCCCGTGTGGCGGTCGGGCCGATGATTTTCGGAACGTTGACGACGGCCTTGTCGATGCCGCCGTTCGCACCGGTGTAGGTGTCGGTCTCGAAGACCTGCCCGGCCAGCGCGTTGTCGTCGGTGACACTGACGCTGCCGTCCTGGCTGGTGAGGTCGGGCACGCTGCGTGTCCCCGACGGCATGGTGTCGCCGTTCATGCCCAGGAAGTAGTAGGTCTTGGTGAGGGTCTTCTGGTCGTAGACCTTGGCCCCGTCGGTGTAGTGGAAGACGTTCGGGTCACCGGTGGTGACGTCCACTTCCGGAAATCCGCGGAACTGGCCCCAGGTGCGGTTCTTGCTCTTGACCGTCTCGTTGTCGTCGTAGTGCCAGCCGGGGTTCCCCTTATAGGAGTACTCCGTCAGCAACTCCGGCTCGGTGCCGTCCTGGTAGCTGTTGTGCGGGTCGATGGTGGACACCGATCGGACCGGGTGCAGGGAGAACCAGTCCAGCATCGGCGCGGGCTGTCCCTCCGGTGTCCAGTAAACCGGGAAGCACCGCAGTTTGTTCGTCGAGGCGAACCCCTTCGCCGCCGCGTCCGCCGGGTCGGACGGATCACTTGCCGGGGCGCTGGAGCAGTCCGGGGTGTCGTAGGCCACCGTGGTCTGCGCACCGGTCTCGGTGGTGACCGTCTGGATCCGGTCGTGATACATCAACGGCATCTGTGGGATCGTCCCGACTCGGTTCGCCAGCTGCAGCGGCGGGTCGAAGCTCACCGACGGGGTGGAGGTGCTCGCGGAGGCACCGCCGAGCAGGTCCAGGCCGGTGTGCTTGATGCTGTCCAGCCACAGGGTCGGGGCGTGGTCACCGCCGTCAGGGAAGGACTGGGTGAAGTCGTAGCGGTCCACCTGCTTGGTCGCCCCGCCGACCTGTACCTGCGTGGTGATCGAGGTCAGACGCTTGCGGGACCAGAAACTGGGGCCGTGGTTGGTGCAGTCGGTCGCGTCCTTGGCGCAGTTCAGGTCGATCGGCACATCCGGCCAGTACTCCGGGTTGGACTTGGTGAACTGGGAGTCCGAGCACGTGTTGCCCGCGGGCGTGCCCGGGATGCAGCGCTCCGCCGTCGCGTCGAACAGGATCTGCTCCGGCGCGGTGGCCGAGTAGACCGTGGACGAGGTCATCCCGTAGTCGATGCGCTTCAACGTCCCGCCGCGGGTGTAGGCCACCGCGGTGTTCTTCATGTTCGGGCCGTAGTAACCCGTCTCCGGCGCGTAGTAGTACGCCATCGCGTTGCTGTGGCGGTCCACGACGTAGTCCAAGTTGAACCGGTAGCCCAGGATGCAGGAGCTGGACGCGAAGTCGGTGCCCGCAGGACAGTCCGACACCGCGCTGTGCGCTTTGTAGACCGGCATCGTCCAGGCCGACTTGGTCTCCTCCTTGCCCGAGCTCCACCCCGGCAGGCGGTTCCAGCCGAAGTAGTACTGCGTGCCGTTCTCGGTGACCTTGAAGTACTCGCCGTTGTCGGTTCCGTTGGTCGCGCCGGTCAGGTCTTCGATCTTCGTGGTGGAATCGTCCTGCGCGGCGCGGAACGTCTTGGTGCTGTCGTCGTAGACGATCTGTGTGGACTTCCCGTCCAGCGACAGGGTCAGGACCTGGCCCGCCCAGCACTCGTCGCCGTCGTTCTTGGGCGCGTCCGACGAGGAGTCGTCCTTGCAGGACTTGTAGGTCCGCTCGATGTAGTTGTCCGATGTCGACCAGCCGTCGCCCAGCCACGAGGACTGGTTGTTGGTCCCCTCAGTACGCGAGTCCTGGGTCGCCGAGTTGTAGTTCAGGGTCAGCGTGGGAGCCGAACCACCGATGGCTCCGGGCACGGAGATGGGGTAGTTGTAGGTGAAGGCCCCGGTGTTGCCCGACGTGGACCAGGTGCCACCGGACGACAGGCTGGTCGCCGTGTAGTCGCCGGACGAGCCGCTGGTGCCCGCGGTCGCGGCCAGCGCCACCATGCCGCCGGAGGCCCCGGCAGTGTGTGCGGACAGGGACTTGGCCGTCGTCGCCGGCAGCGACACCTGGGCCGACAGCGGTGCGCCGGCCCTGGTGCGCAGCGGCGTCTGCGCCTGGCAGCGCGGCAGTCGGGGGGTCGTCAATACGCAGGCCGGCAGCCGCACCAAGTGCAGCCGTGAGGCGTAGTCGCCGCCGAAGGCGTTGCGGAAGGCAGAGTCGTCCACATCGACCCCGACGCTGCCCGAGCCGCCCGCGCTCCGCAGGGTGAACAACACGCCGTGTACACCGGCTGCCCGTGCGGTCTTCTGGTCGACCGTCTTCACCTGGACCCGGCGCGCCGAGTTACCCGAATGCACCGCCGACAGCAACACCGGCGACGACCCCGCCCGCACCCGCGACACCGCCCGGCGGGAGGCCGTCGAGTCCGCCGCGGCGTGCGCCGCACGGCCACCGGTGGTCGGAACGGACAGCGACACCGTCGAGCTGCCGCCACCGGGCAGCGAGGCGTGCCCCTCGGGATCGAACCGGGTGAACCTCTTCGACGCCGCGGCCGCCTTCGGCTTCGCACGGGTGAAGGGGATCTGCTTGTCCCTGGCCACCGCGGGGGCCGCAACGTGCCGATGCGTGTTCGGCGAGGCCATCGCGTCCGCGGCGGGGATGAGCATGCTCACCAGGAGGACACCTGTAGTCGGAAGGCTGAGACCACGGAGCCGTCTGGCGCTCCGTAGCATCCGTCTCCCCAACCCGGCTGTACGCGTCATCGTGAGCCTTTCCCCGTTCCCGGCCCAGGGCACGCGGAAACCGCCCCCAGGTATTGCTGTGGGCGCTCAAGCGGCCTTCGGCCCCAGCCAGTTGAGCGCACGCCAAAGGAGAGGCAAGTTGGCCAAGCCCCTCACAGAAGCTTCACGCTAGGTGCTGAGATCAACACCGCTCGCAAAGATCATGCACACGGAACGCAAAGGAATCCCCTGGCCCGCAACTCAATTTGACTGTCATACGTCAAAAACGGACCTCGCATGGTCACCAAGTGACCAATTGGCGATGGACCCTGCTCGCCTCAGCCGCACAGAATGCACTCCGGCGCGGGGCCCGCGGGGGGAACCGCCTGAAAAGCGGAGGACCCCAACCTTCATGTCCGTCCATAGCAGTTCCTTGCGCACGTCCAGACGCCTGCTGTCGAAACCGATCGTCGCCGCCCTCGTCACGGCCCTGACCGCGGCCTCGCTAGCCGCGGCGGCACCCGCGTACGCGGCGCCCGACGCCTCACACCGGGCCAAGCCGAAGAACGCCGGCTCCTCGTCGGCCACCCGGCGCCTCAACGCCACGGAGGCCGCGTCCGCGCGGGCCAAGACGACCGGCAAGCGCGTGCCGATCGACCAGCTCACCGGCACCGGGACGCTGGTGGTGGCCAACCCCAACGGCACCTTCACCCGCACCGACTCCTCGATGCCGCAGCGCACATTGCAGCACGGGAAGTGGGTGCCCATCGACACGAAGCTGGTGCGGCAGGCGAACGGAACCTGGGCGCCCAGGGCCGCCGTCACCGACGTGGCCTTCTCCGCCGGCGGTTCGGGCAAGCTGGTCACAATGCGCAGCGGCAGTGCCGAACTGGGCTTCTCCTGGCCGGGCAAGCTGCCCGAGCCGGTGATCTCCGGGAACACTGCCACCTACGCCGAAGTGCTGCCGCAGGTGGACCTGCAACTGACCGCGGACGCCTCCGGGTACTCCTCGGTCCTCGTGGTCAAGTCCCGCAAGGCGGCCGCCGATCCGCGCCTGCGCAGTCTCGCGCTGAACACCACCGCGTCCCACGTCGAGGTGACTCCCACGCGCGACGGCGGAGCCCGTGCCGTCGACAAGCGCACCGGCGAGACCGTGTTCCACAGTGACACCGCGCTGATGTGGGACAGCGCCGGCAAGAAGACCTCCGGCGTGTCCTCGGCCCGCACCACGACGGTCTCCCTGGCCCGTGCCGAACAGAAGGCGGCCGCCAAGGTCGGCAGACACCGCGCACAGGTCCGAGTGAGCCTGAAGCACGGCAGGCAACTGCTGAGCCCGGACCAGAAGCTGCTCACCGCCAAGAGCACCGCCTACCCGGTCTACATCGACCCCGAGTGGAGCGGACGGCCCTCCCAGCTGGACTGGGCACGGATCTCCGACAACGGGTGGAACGTCTACAACTCGACGTCCACCTCGGGAGCGACCAACGCCCGTGAGGGGTGGGACAACTCCACCCCCGGTAACGGCGAACGGGCCCGCACCTACTACCAGATGAACACGAGCGGCATCAAAGGCGCCGTGGTCACGCATGCATCGCTGTACGTGAAGCAGCTCTCCGCCGCCTCCTGCGCGGACACCCCGGCCGCCGTCTACGGCACCGACCGGCCCGCAGGCTGGAGTTCCTCGTCGCTGTACTGGGGCCATGAGCCCGGCGGGCGCACCGGCTCGCTGGGCACCAACCCCAAGAGCCACGAGGCCGGCACCTGCCCGGTCACCAACGGAGCCAACTCCTGGGTCAGCCCGCCGTCACTCGAGTTCGATGTGACCTCCCGGGCCCAGAGCGCGGCGGCCGGCGGCTGGAAGAGCATGACGCTGATGGTCCAGTCGCCCGACATGAACGACGCAACCCAGTGGAAGCAGCTCGCCTACGGCGGCGGCGCCACCATGTCGGTCACCTACAGCTACCGCCCCAAGCTCAAGAACGGCACCGGTACCCCGGCCATCAAGCCGTCCATCGTGAGCCTGGGCAAGACGATGACCACCACCCACACGCCGACGCTGTCCGCGCGCGCGGTCGACCCCGACCTGGCGGGCGGCAGCGAACTGGTGCGCATCGAGTACAACGTCTACAACTCCTCGGGCACCCTGATCCACCAGGGCTTCGGCCCCAGCACGGACTCGAAGAAGCGCGCCCGGTACAACACCAACGGCAGCGACTGGACCACGTCGAGCCTGCCGGACGGCACCTACACCTGGAAGGCCACCGCTCAGAACGCGGCCGGCTACTGGGTCGGCCCCGGCTCGGGCATCTGGACCAAGACGCAGACGTTCACCGTGGACACCAGCGCGCCACCCGCACCCACGGTGACCTCAAGTCAGTTCCCGGCCAAACAGATCGGTGCCGCCTTCGGCGACAAGGGCACCTTCACGCTCAGCAACAACCACACCAACAACATCACCGGCTACCTGTTCGCCCTGGACGCCACGCTCGGCAACACGGTCTACACCACCAGCGTCACCCACTGGACCACAAGCACGACGATCGTGCCGGGTCACGTCTACTACGCCACCTCGGACAACGGCCCCGGCACCGGCACCGTGGTCCTCAACGGCAGCGCTTCGCCGGCTTTCGCCCCCGCCAAGGCGGGACCGCACACGCTGTACGCAAAGGCCGTGGACCAGGCGGGCTCGACGTCCATCTCCCAGACGACCTACGCCTTCTACGCAGGCACCAGCACCCCGACGTACGCCTACGGCGACAAGATGATCGCCGGCTGGACGGCGGCCAACACCGACGGCACGACCACCATCGTGCCCAAGGCGACCACCGCGACCAAGGGCGGCCAGCTGATCAGCCAGGCGGCCGGCAGTGGGTACGAGTTCGCCGACGGCTTCCAGGCCATGCTGGCCAACAAGAGCACTACCTCGAAGGTGGTCAGCGGCGACAGTGCGACCTTCGGCTTCAACATCCCCAAGGACGGTCCCTGGAGCTTCGGGGTCAACCTGACCAAGGCCAAGGACTACGGCATCTACAACCTGGTCCTGGACGCGGGCAAGCCCACCCAGGCGACCCTGCTCAGCGGCTTGGACGCCTACAACTCGTACACCACCACCCGGTTCGTCAACCTCGGCATCCCCAAGGACTCAACCGGTCAGCTACTCACCCTCAAGCAGGGCGCGCACACCGTGGCCCTCACCCTGACCGGGAAAAACCCCAGCTCCACGGGGTACCAGGCCGGCCTCGACGTGCTGCGTCTCGCGCCCGCGCTGACCTGTGCGATGAACAGCACCGCCAGTTGCCTGAACAACGCCGGGACCAGCACCTTCACCACCACGACCAGCACGGCCGACGCCGACGGCTCCGGTAACAGCTTCAACTCTGCCGACCTGACCGGCACTTCGGGCTGGCAGAGCGGCAAGTCGGTGACCGTCGACGGTACGAACATCCCGCTGCCCAAGTTCGGCACCGGCACCTACGACAACATGCTGGCCGCCGGGCAGACCGTCACCGTACCGGGCAGCGGTGTGGTGAACACCGGTGACGCCGTGGTCTTCCTGGCCTTCGCCACCGGCGGCGCGGCCAAGGGCGCCACCGGCACCATCACCTACGCCAAGAACAACTGCTTGGACCCGAACGGCGCCCCCGCCGACCAGTCGTACACCCTGGACACGGTGCCCGACTGGCTGAGCGGCCCCGCCTCCGCGGCCACGCTCTCCCTCGTCCACCAGAACCACAGCAACAACACCCAGACCAGCCCCAGCCCCGGCCCGAAGCTCTACGCCGTCAGCGTCCCGCTGACCTGCCCCGGCTCGGTCATCAGCAGCCTCTCCCTCCCCCTGTTCACCAACGGCGTCCAGGCCGGCCAGCCGACCCTGCACATCCTGGGCATGGGCATCCGGCCGCTGACCGCCACGAGCAACGGCACCCAGCACTGGGTCGGAACCTGGACCGCCGTCCAGGACACCGCCAAGGTGACGCAGTCCGGCGGCACCACCGCCACCGTCAACGGGCAGACGCTGCGCATCCCGGCCCACGTCAGCGTCGGCACCGACGACGGCAACGGCGTCCGCGTCCACCTCTCCAACGCCATGGGCAGCGGCCCGGTGACCTTCGACGCGGCCTCCGTCGCCCTGCAGGACGGCACGGCGGGCGGTGCCACGGCGGGCGCGGCACCGGTACCGCTGGCCTTCGGCGGCGCCGCGACCGTCACGATCCCGGCGGGCGGCGACGTCACCAGCGACCCGGTGACCCTGCACGTCGACCAGCAGGCGACCATCCTGGTCAGCGTGCAGGTGCACGGCTCGGTCTCCGCGCTGCCGGGCCACGCGGCGGCCCAGACCCCGATCTGGGTCAGCGACGCGGCCAACCGCACCGGTGACACCGCGGCCACCAAGTTCACACAGACCACCTACACCGGTCTGCCGTACCTGGCCGGCATCGACGTCACCACCCCCACCTCCGCCCCCACCGGCTCCCTTGTCCTCTACGGCGACCAGAGCGTCAACGGCGACACCGCAAGCGGCGACGGCCGGCACCACCTGAGCGACGCCATCACCGGCGCCATCGTGGGCGACCCCAACGGGGACTCCACGGTGGACTACGGCGTGCTCAACGCCGGCACCAACAGCAACAGCCTGAGCAACAACCTGCTGCCCCAGAGCACCTACAGCGACAACCCGATCAACGCGCTCAACCCGCTGGACCGCAACGTGCTGGCGCAGGGCAACGTACGTACCGTGCTCGTCTCCACCGGTGCCACCGACCTGCTCAACTGCACCGGCACCGCCGACGCCTGCGCCACCGGTGTCGAGCAGGGACTAGCCGCGCTCAACAGCGAGCTGACCTCGTACTACACCGACGACGGACAGGCCTACATCAACGGGCAGCCCGTCACCCAGAACTCCAACATCACCGTCTACCTCACCACCATCACACCGTTCACCGCCGCCCACCCCGGCACGGCCGCCCAGGAGTCCGCACGTGAGCTGGTGAACCAGTACCTGCTCGACAACTTCCCCAGCCAGGTGCTCGACTTCGCCGCAGCGGTCTCCACAGACGGCACTGCCACCTCCTCGACCGTGAAGGCGGCGGACCTGTCCGGCGGCAACCCGTCGAACACCTACTACGACGACCTCGCCGCCCGCTACCTCAACGACACCAACACCCAGATCATCGGCATCGCGCCGAACCTGATCGTCCCGGAGGCCACCGGCAGCGACACCCCCGACAACGAGTGGGATCTAGCCGCCGACGGTACCGACGCACGCGGCGACAACCCGTTCACCGCCGTCGGCGGGGCGACCTTCGGCTCGACCGGACCGGACGCCGTCAACGCCCCGGCCACCGCCACCTCCTTCGACGGCAGCACCGGCTTCCTGGAGAGCGACCACACCGCCGTCGACACGTCCGCCGACTACACCGTCTCCGCCTGGGTCAAGCTCGACTCCACGGACAACCCGGCCACCGCCATCTGCGAGGGAACCAGCCAGCACCAGGCGTTCTACATCGGCTACGACCGAGGCAACAAGGGCTGGATGTTCCAGACCACCACCACCAACGACGACAACGCCGACTTCCCCACCGCGGAGGGTGACACCAACACCGGGGCCGTGGGCACCTGGACCCACCTCCTGGTCACCTACACCGCGCCCGTGGACGGCGACGGCAGCAGCGGCGTGATGTCCATCTACCAGAACGGCACCCTGATGGGGACCGCCACCAACCTCACCCCGCAGTACGACTCGTCGATGCCCCTGACCGTCGGCGGTTGCATCAACGACCCCGCCGCGACCTCGCCATACAACGCGTTCCCCGGCTCCGTCTCGGACGTGCAGGTCTACCCGTACGCGATGGGGGCCGGCGATGCCGACGCGGCCAGCGAGATCATGCCCGCCGGCTGGGACAGCGGCATGCCCGAGGACGAGTGGAAGCTCGGAACGACCGGCACCGACACCGCCTCCCTCAACCCGGTCACCGCCACCGGCAGCGCCACCTATGGCAGCGACGCGCCGAGCGGACTGCCCGGCAGCGTCGCCTTCGACGGCAGCACCGGCTTCCTCAAGAGCAAGCAGAGCGCGGTCAACACCCTCGGCGACTACACCGTCTCCGCCTGGGTGAAGATCAACTCGGCGCTCGGGACCGCCGCCGTCTGCCAAGGCACCACCCAGCACCAGTCCCTCTACCTCTCCTACGACAAATCCAGCGCGGCCTGGATGTTCCAGACCACAACCACCAACGACGACAACTCCGACTTCCCCACCGCGGAAGGAGACGACAACTCCGGTCCGGTCGGCACCTGGACCCACCTGGTCGCCACCTTCCGGGCACCGGTCCCGGGAGCGTCCACCACCAACAACATGGCCCTCTACCAAAACGGATCCCTGGTGGGGACCGCCACCAACCTCAGCCCCCAGTACGACTCCTCCCTGCCCCTGACCGTCGGCGGCTGCGTCAACAGCGCCTCCGCCACCACCCCGTACCTCGCCTTCCCCGGCTCCGTCTCCGACGTCCACGTCTACCCGCGGACCCTCTCAGCGACTGAGGTCGGCGCACTGCACTGACCGGACCGCCGAACGGGTCCAGCCACTCCCCCAGGAGTGGCTGGACCCGTTCTGTTCCATCTCCTGGCCGCGGGTGTCGCCGCGGGCCTGGCCGTCGGCTCCCAACTCTGCGACCCAGCAGTCGGGCGCAGGCTACTGACGACTGTGAACATCGCCGACCCCATAAGCCACGAGTGTCCCGCTCTGCCGTAACGTTGGGTCGCTCAGGAATCCGCACCACCGCGCCGCGCACGGTCGTGATGACTTCGAAGACGGGGTACTCCACGCCGATTCGGATCCCCGGGTGATCATGATCACCTCACCACTTGGCGGGCTGACGATCTGAACACAACGGACGATCATTCGGGCAGCCAACGCTCACTCAAGCCCCCCATTACCTTCTTGGTAGCCCCGCAATGGGGCGCCCGGCCTTCGGAGTTCAGGTCATGCAGCCGGATCGCGGTCCCGGCGGTCAGCGCGATCGTGACTGCTGCTGAAGACCGAAGCCTGCCCACGTTCCTGCGACCAGGGCGCAGCCGGCTACGAGCGCCATCGCCGCCCACAGCCGGGTAGTTCGGCTCAGTCTCATGCCTGGAACGTATGCCAACTGCACGGTCCTACGCGGCGAATCCGACGTTGGTCACGTACTCGTACTGGCCCGACTGCGAGCCGAGGTCGATGACCTGCCCCCACCCGCGTCGTCCAGCCTTGGGCGCGCGTGTGTTCGGCATCGTTATAGGACGGCCCGGACCCGGGCCCGTCCTCGTGCGCGGCGGCCCGAATGGCTTCGGCTTCCTCACGGGCCGCATCGCCGTCGCCCTGCTGCCTCAGTTCGGCAGCGAAAAACTCCTAAACGCCCGGCCACGTGCGCCGAGGCGTTGTCCAGCACCACCGTGCGCAGACGGGACCGCCGCCGCCGGGTCAGGCATCGACGTCGAAGTCGTCCAACGCGAGCCGGGCGCCAAAGGCTTCAAGGTGATCCCACGACGTCGGGTCGTCGAGCGGACCTTCGGCTGGCTCATGCACCACCGTCGCCTGGCCCGCGACTACGAAACCCGCACCCACCGCTCCGAAGCCATAATCCAGGTGGCGATGATCGACCTCATAAGCCGCAGACTCACCCGCGAATCCGACCGAGTGCTGTTTCAGGGTCTGGACGTGTTCGCTCTTCCGGCCCGTGAGGTTGTCCGGCGCATCGGTGAGTTCAACTCGCACCGCGACCTTCAGCAGGCAATCTACGACGCCGTCAACCAGAGGTTCCGCTTATGCCGAGATCTTCTAGGCGCTGCTGGAGCTGCCCGGTGCGTGCGCGGCGGCGTGCTGGGCCAGGACGCCGTCGGCGAGGAAGCGGTCTGGTGGGTGCGGCGATGGTCCGGGTGACCGGTCACCAGCGCACGAGGGTCGATGCCCAATCAGCGCTGCCAGCACCGTCGATAGCACCTCGGAACCGCGACCACGACTACGGCAAAACACTCTCTGACATCCGAGCCGCCCACCCTCGTACAGCAGCGGCAGTCGTGGGGCGCTGTAGAAGGGTCAGTTCGGTGAACTCTCCGTATGGCTGTCCGTGTATCCGGAGCACCCGGGCAGGGGAACTCTCTCGATCTTCTGCGTGGTTGTCCGCGCGGCAACGAAGCCGATGACGACCTGTGGTGTGGCCGAAAGGCTCAGTGCGCCGGCGGGGGTTCGGCCCTCGCACCGCCGTCGTCACCCTGACGTGCGCGCCTTTTCCACCCGGCTCACCCACCGCATGCTGGTGAAGAACATCCGGCGCACCATCACCGAAGCCGAACACCAGTCCTGCGTACGCCCGGCGAGGTTCAGCGCGACGAGACCATCGCCGAACTGAAGGGAAACCTCAGGTAAGCCAGCCTGAAGGTCACCGAGCTGCAGAGCAAGCTCGACGCCCTGGCCACGGTGACCGCCAACAGCTACCACGAGAACATCGAGCTGAAGAAGAAGCTGAGCAAGCAACAGCAGACCCGCCTCGCTGCTCTCAACGGCAGTGCGTAACCTCGCACGGCGGCCGCGCATTCGAAGGCGCCGCCGGTCGGCGACACTCGAGGGGTCGTTTCGTAGGTGAAAACGCCTATGCCGCGCGACAGGGATTTGGTTTGCCGCTCCCCCAATGCTGGAGCGGGCCGCTGGGAGACGGCGCCGAGCGGTGGTCTCCTCCCCTGGTCGGAGTTCGGGTTTCGACCGTGGGCGGATGACTGGGAGATCACCACGTCGGAAGCTTCGGACATGACTTCTTCACGAACGTTCGTTGGGGATCCGGCGGCCATCAGGGTCGAAGGGCTGACCAAGCGTTATGGCCGTAGAACGGCAGTCGACGACCTGTCGTTCACGGTCGGATCCGGAAGGGTGACGGGGTTCTTCGGCCCGAACGGGGCAGGGAAGACCACTGCGCTCAAAGCGGTCGTCGGACTTGCGCGGCCGACAGCGGGCCGGGCGTTCGTACGGGGCACGCCAGTCACGACGATCAGGCCCGACGCCCGCTTACTCGGCGTGCACATCGAGCCGTGCGGGGCCCATCCTGGCCGAACCGGTCGGGCGCATCTGCGGTCGCTGGCCGCGCTGGCCGGACTGCCCCGCCGCCGGGTCGGTGAGGTCCTTGAACTAGTCGGCTTGGAGGAGGCGGCCCAACTCAGGGTCGGGAAGTATTCGATGGGCATGCGGCAGCGGCTCGGACTCGCCGCGGCGCTGCTGGGCGATCCGGAGATCCTGGTACTGGACGAGCCGGTGAACGGCTTGGACCCGCAGGGCATCCGCTGGTTGCGCACGCTGCTACGGCATCGGGCCGCGAACGGCGGCACAGTCCTGCTGTCCAGCCACATGTTGGGTGAGGCGGCCCAGACGGTCGACGACGTGATCATGATCGACCGGGGCAGGCTGGTCCACGAAGGCGCGATCCGGGATCTCGAACAGTCCGGGGAGAGCGTGGTCGTAGTGCGCACCGCCGAGGCCGAGCGTCTGTCGAGGCTGGTGGCCGCGGCTGGTGGCCGCACAAAGCGCGATGACGGAGGGGGGCTGCTGGTCGAAGGGCTCCACGTCGCAGAGGTCGCACGGCTGGCCCACCGCGACGGCGTCCTGCTGGAGGAGATCATCCAGCGGACCGCGTCGCTGGAGGATGCGTTCTTCGGTCTCACGGGAGGGGCGGACCGTTGAGCCATCTGCTGCGAGGCGAGCTGATCAAAACCGTGACCACCCGGACGATGCTGGGCTTCGCGGTGGGCGGGGTCGCGTTCGCGGTCCTCAACGTTCTGGCGGTCGCGGTGTGGTCGGGCACGCTGGACGAGGTGCCCGAGAAGGAGGAGGCCCTGTCGGCGTTGCCGATCCTGCTTCTGCTCTGGGGGCTGGTCGGTACGGCCGGGGAGTACCGGCACCGGACGGCCGCACCGGCGGCTCTGGTGGGCCGCCATAACCGCGGGGTCGTGCTGTCGGCGAGAATTGTCGCTTACGCGCTGACCGGGCTCCTGCTCGGCACGCTGACGACCACGGTGTCGGTCGGGCTTGCGTTGCCGCTGCTGAGTGACCAGCCGGGTCCCGATCTCACCTCGGGAGACGTCGGTGCCGTCGTGGCGGGAAACCTCGTGGCGTTCGTCCTGTCCGCGATCCTGGGTGCCGCGCTCGGCGCCCTGATCCGTAGCCCGGTCCTGGGAGTGGTCGTCCTGCTGATCGTGAACTTCGCCGTGGTCCCGCTGCTGTCCGACGTCTGGGAATCGGGTGTCAACCTCACGCCGTTCGGCGCGGCCGGAATTCTGAGCCGGATGACGCACAACACGACCCTGTCGGTGGTCACGGCCGGATGGGTACTGGCCGCATGGACGGTCGCGGTCACGCTTGTCGCGGTCGTCGCCGAGCGCCGGCGCGATCTGGCGTGAACCGGCTCCCTCGGTGGGCCCGGGCGGCGTACGACCTGCTGGTCGCGCGCCGTTCGGCGCTGTTCGACCTCGCGCTGGCGCTGATCACGACCGGAGTGGAGCTGGGGCTGCTCTTCGACGACGAGACCCCGGTCCGGGTGGTCCCGGTCGTGGTGACGGTGCTTGCAGGCTCCGTCTTGCTCGTCCGCCGCCGCGCACCGCTGGCGGTGCTCATTGCGGCCTGTGCGGGTGCCGCGTTGCTCGTGCCGCTGGGCTACTCGCCGGGCGGGGCGCCCGTCGTGGTCGCCCTTGCCTCGCTCGCCGACCTGCGTGACCGAAGGATCTCGGCGGCGGCGCTCGTCCCGACAGCGCTGTTCCTGCTGTCGGCGAGCATCTCCTCGCTGCCCATCCCGATCGGCGCGTGGGCCCTCGGCTCGTACCTGCAGACCCGGCGGCGCTACACCTGGGCCCTGGAGGATCGCGCGGCCACCCTAGAACGCGAGCGCGAGCAGCTCGACCAGATCGCGGCACAGCGGGAACGCACATCCATCGCCCGCGAGCTCCACGACATCGTCGCCCATTCTGTCACCGTCATGCTGATCGGCGTGCGCGGCGCCCGGGACGTGCTGCCGACCGAGCCCAAGGTCGCGGCTGAGACACTGGAACAGGTCGAGGCCAGCGCGGAGCAGAGCCTGGCCGAGCTCCGCCGGATCCTCGGCCTGCTGCGCACGTCGGACAACGGCGCACAGTGGCGACCGCAGCCGTCGCTCGACCAGCTCGCCGAGCTGGTCTCCGGATACCGGACAGCCGGGATGCCGGTGCGGTTGGAACTCACCGGCGAGGCCCGGGCGCTGGCCGGCGGCGTCGAGCTGTCGGCCTACCGGATCGTCGAGGAGGCGCTGACCAACGTGCTCAAACACACCGACCCCAGCCAGGTCACGGTGACGGTCGACTACGGCCGGACACAGTTGGACGTCACGGTCGAAGATGACGGCGGCGGCGACCCGGGCTCGTCGGCCGGCGGGCACGGCATCCTCGGGATGCGGGAGCGTGCGGCGGCGGCAGGCGGAAGCCTAGACGCCCGCCATACTGCCGGCGGATTCCTGGTGACCGCCCGTCTCCCCGTAGAGGATGCGACATGACGATCCGTCTTCTGATCGTCGACGACCAGGAGTTGATTCGCACCGGCTTCCGGCTGTTCCTGCAGACCCAGAACGACCTCGAGGTCGTCGGCGAAGCCGCCGACGGACACGAGGCACTCACCCAGGCCGCTGCGCTGCGCCCCGACGTGGTCCTGATGGACATCCGAATGCCGCGCATGGACGGTGTCGAGGCCACCTCCCGGCTGACCGCCCCCGAACCCTCGCCCCGGGTGCTGGTCCTCACGACCTATGACCTGGACGAATACGTCTTCGGCGCACTGCGGGCGGGCGCGTCGGGTTTCCTGCTCAAGGACGCCTCACGCGACCGTCTGCTGGAGGCGATCCGCGTCGTGCACGCTGGTGAGGCCCTGCTATCGCCGTCGATCACCCGCAGGCTGATCGAGGACTACGCCACCCGCACCGAACCGCTCCGGCCCCCGGCCAAACAGCTGGCCAGTCTCACTCCCCGGGAACGGGAGATCCTCCTCCTGGTGGCCAGGGGCCTGTCGAACCCTGAGATCGCCGCGCACCTAGTCGTGACCGAGGCGACGGTGAAAAGCCACGTTGGCAGCATGTTCGCCAAGCTCCACCTGCGTGACCGCGCCCAAGCTGTGGTGTTCGCCTACGAAAACGGCTTCGTTCTCCCAGGCAGTTCAGGCTGAGCCCGCAACCGCTCCGGCAGACGCCTCAGCGGCGTCGTCCGGGCGTTACAGGCGGATGCTCCTACGCTGAGACACCTGACTTCCGATGGAATTCGGCCTCATCGAGATCATGCCCCACCCGGTGAGACAACCGTGACTGGGTGTCGAGCAGTCGGCCCAAGTGCGTGCCAGCCAGGTCCGGGTCGCCGAAGACCGTGGTTTCCCCGGTGATCAACCGGGTGGCCTCGGCCACCTTCGCGGTGATCTCCGCCCGGCTGCGGACGTCCAACCCGAGGGTGACCCGGTAAATCCGCCCGCGGAAGCGGCGCCGCGAGGGACAGGTCAACGGTCCCGGTGTCAGCGACCTTCAGTGCGGTCGCGCCGCCGGGACGCTGTCGGTGCCGGCCTGTTCCAGGGCCCGCAGCCGCTCGATCGCCTCGTCGAGTACGGCGGTGGCATCCTCAGCGTGCAGGAAGAGGTCGGTGCGCCCATTGACCCAAGACCGGGACCCCCGCGTCGTCAGCTGCCGCGCGCAGACCGGCGATGTAGCTCGCGTGCTCTGGCGTACTGCGCACGCGTCCGCCGTCCGAGTGGACGGTGTCCTCAATGTTGAGCCCGACGCCGCCAACTTCAGTGAGCCCGGCGACGAGCTCCTCGGGCTTCTGTCCGTACCCGGCCTCCAAGTCCACGGACACAGGGATGTCGACCGCAGCGATGATCGGCCTGACGACGGCAAGAACTTCCTCGAAGGTCCGCCCCTCGTGGTCATCGGCTCCGCGAGAGTCGGCGAGTGGATGGCTGCCGATCGTCAGCGCGGGGAATCTGGCATCAGCTGCCGTCCGCGCCGACCAGACATCCCAGACGGTTGGCAGCACGAGCGGCGTGTACTCGGCGTGCAGCTGCTTGAGGCGTTGAGCACGCTCAACGGTTGTGCGAAAGTCCATGCCGAGGACGCTATCCCGTATGCCCAAACCTGCGCGGTCGGTGCCAGTTTGGGTTGGAACGCTCCGCTAAATTCCCCGCCTACCGCACACGACTGTCGAACCGCCCCTCGATGATGAGGAGTTGCAGAAATCGCGCTCCCTCAGGGGAACTGACACTCGGCCACAATCGCGCACCGCTGGCCAAGCACAGCCTCAATGCCAACCCAAACTCTTGTCCCTGGAGAGCCGTAAGGAGCCGCATCTCAAGGGAACCTGACTGTAGCGTCGCCCGACGACTCGGTGCGCGGCGGACCGGAGCCTGACGGCCGGCGGGCCCAGCGCAAGAAGGCCGCGCACGCCCTGATCACGATCTGCTCGACTAAGAGATCCCGCGGGTAGGGGCACCGTCGCGAGCGCCGCGATACCGCCGCCCGGACCAGCGGAATCTCCTAGTGATCGAGCGATGATCGGTCGTGGCCACGGGCCCGCGAGGGCGGTTTGCCGTCCGGGGGGGCTGAGTAGCGCCCCACGCGCTCGGCCGAGAATTGACAGTTTGTTATTTGCTACCACTGGATTCTCTGGTACGTCTGGCCGAAACGGTCGAGACCTGACAGGGCAAACATGCCCCACGCCTTCGAATTCCGGACCGAGACGTATTTGCGTTAGAACGCACTCCAACTCCTAGGTTCGGAGGCATGCGATACATCAAACTCGGAACGACCGGACTGGAAGTCTCCGCCATCACTCTCGGTTGCATGAGCTTCGGCGAGCCGGACCGGGGTGGCGAGCCCTGGTCGCTGGGCGCGGACGCCAGCCGGGACATCATCAAGCAGGCCCTTGAGGGCGGCGTCAACTTCCTCGACACGGCCAATGGGTACAGCGCCGGAAGCAGCGAGGAGATCGTCGGCCAGGCGGTCAAGGACTTCACCCGGCGCGAGGAGGTCGTTCTCTCCACCAAGGTCTGGATGCGGATGCGCCCCGGTCCGAACGGCGCCGGGCTGTCCCGCAAGGCGATCTTCGCCGAGCTCGACGCTTCCCTGAAGCGGCTGGGGACCGACTACATCGACCTGTACCAGATCCACCGCTGGGACTACGACACTCCGATTGAGGAGACCCTCGAGGCGCTGCACGACGCGGTCAAGTCCGGGAAGGTCCGCTACATCGGAGCCTCTTCCATGTACGCCTGGCAGTTCGCCAAGGCCCTGTACCTGGCTGACTTGAACGGCTGGACCCGGTTCGTGTCGATGCAGGACCACTACAACCTCATCCACCGAGAAGCAGAGCGGGAGATGCTCCCGCTCTGCGCCGACCAGGGCATCGGCGTGATCCCGTGGAGCCCGCTGGCGCGGGGCAGGCTGACGCGGGTCCGGGACACCGCCACGGCGCGTGCTGAGACCGACGAGGGCGGCAAGATCCTCTACCGCGACGGGGACCAGGCAGTGGCCGAGCGCGTCCACGAGATCGCGGGTAAGCGGGGTCTGTCCCCGGCCCAGGTCGCCTTGGCCTGGGTCATGCGTAACCCGGCGGTGACCTCGCCCATCGTCGGGGTCACCAAGCCGGCCCAGCTGGCCGACGCGGTCGCCGCGGTGGACGTCGAACTCGACGAAGACGAGGCCGCCTATTTGGAGGAGCCCTACCAGCCGCACGAGGTCGCGTACCTGGAGGAGTCCTTCTACAAGTCGCGCCCTGTGGCGGGCTCCTGGTAGTCCGGGCTACCCCCGGGCCTTCGACAAGTCCTTGGCCTCGGTCTTCACAGCTCTGTGGTCGGCCCGGCGGTGCTTGCGGGCGGTCGCGCGCAAACTGCATGATCCGCGCGCTGCCCGCCAGCGCGGTGAGCAGAATGCCGCCACTGCGGCCATCAGCAGGGCCACGCGGAGCGGAACGTGCCCGTGGGACCGAAGTTAGCTGACGTCCACCGAAGGATTTTGTGGGTAGGGGGCGTCAGGCTGATGTGACGCGGGCACCGGGATCCGTTTTGACGTGGAACTCCTACATCTCTACATCTGAAAACGGAGCACCGGTGCCCGCCGTCGAAGCATGGGCGATCGAGCCCTTGTGGGTCCAGTTCGAGGCCCTCCTGCCACCGCATCTCGAGACACATCCGTGGGGCTGTCACAACCCACGGATCCCGGAACCGGATCGTGTTCGACAAGCTCGTCGCGAAACTCGTCTTCGGCGGCTCGTACGAGAAGCACGCCGATCAATCGTGCTCGGCAACCACGATGAGAACCCGACGCAACGAGTGGATCGAGGCCGGTGTCTTCGCAGGGCTGGAGCAGATCGTGTTGGAGACCTACGACCGTGTCGTGGGCCTGGACCTGGCCGACATCACCGTCGACGGGCAGATCACCAAAGCGCCCTGCGGTGGCGAGGTCGCCGGGAAATCACCGATTGACCGGGGGAAACTCGGGATCGCCGGACCGTCGCCGTGGTGTGCGGTAGTCACCAGCACTGAACCGACGACGGCGCTCGACAACGACGCTTCCGGCTCTCCTTTCTCTTCGCGGCGGCCTCGGTCGGCATCGCGCTGCTGCTCGCATGGTGGCCTCGGCGCTGCGCCTGCACCAGGCCGTCGCACCGGCGGAGGTGGTCGTCGTCAGCCGCGACATCGGAGTACGGACCCGCGCCCGCGCCTGGGGGCTGCCGGCACGACCCTGCCCGACAAATACCTCATCGAGGGCGGTGAGCTGCGCCGGGAGGAACTGGAGCAGGCGGCGGCCGAGCTCGTGCCCGGCGGGGGCGTACCGCAGCAGCCTGGGCCGAAGGAGCCCGGCGCGCTCTCCCCCGACTCGGCGGAACGTCAGGCAGGGAACGGCTCGTGAACGAGCAGGACGAGCCGGGTCGCCAGGAGCGTGCGGACGCGGTGGACCACGAGATGGTCACCCGCCTACTGCCCGACGCCGTGGTGCGGGCACTGGGCCGTTGGTGGGAGACGAATGCGTCGGGTTACCCGGATGGGACACCCGGCGCGCACAGCGTCCGCTATACGCCCACCCGGTGGGCACAGATCACTCCGTGGCCGGAGGCACTGGCGCCCACTTCCGCCAGTGGTGACGCTGCGATCAGCCGGGCGGGGGTGACCTCGGCCGTCGCCGACGCGCTGCAGCGGGACGCGTTCAGGGAGGCGCTGGTCGCGACATACGTGTGGGGCAAGGGCAAACGCGGCACTCCCGGCGGCAGCGGCCCGGCCACTCTCCGCAAGATCCTGGCCTTCGAGGGCCTCGACAGGGCGCTGGCCACCGCGGTCGCCGCACTGAGCGAGCACGGTGCACCACAGGCGTACGCCGCACTCCACCAGCAAGTTCCCGGGCTCGGGCCCGCCTTCTTCACCAAGTTCCTCTACTTCACCGGCATCACGCTCCCGCCCGCCCACGGCCCGCGTCCCCTCATCCTCGACCGCGTGCTCTCCAGACGGCTGAGGCGGATGGCAGCCGCGGTCGGCCGCGAGAGCCGCCACGATGTGGACGGCTCGATCGCCGCCTGGGTCTGGTCGGACAGCAACTGGTCCACCCACCGCTACCAGGTCTACCTCTCCTTCATGCACGCCGCCGCCAACCAACTGGCCCAGGGCGGCACCTGGCCGTCAGGTGCGACCCCCGACCTGCTCGAATGCGCTCTGTTCACCACCAGCTGGGAGACGTCCGGCTGATGGCGCGTCGCCGCCTCACCCGGACGTACGGACACGACGTGCAGCGCCTGAAGGACGGGCGCACCGTGGAGTTCAGGTGGCCAGGCCCGCATTCGTGTCCGCCCCGGATAGTCGCTGGCGCTCTGGTGACGGTTGAATGCCCGGGTGAGCGCCTACTGGACACCCGCGCACCACGCGGTCGAGAACGAGGATGCTGAGACCTTGGCCCGGTTGCTGGCCGACGGCAGCGATCCTGATGAGGTCTTCAGCACCATGACGCTGCTGACGCACGCGATCGACGCCGAGGGCGATGGGGCCCTGCAGAGCGGCCAACCGTTGACCGTGCACACCACTGCCGTGCTGCTGGCCTTCGGGGCTGACCCGCAGCTCGCCGATCCAGACGGCCGCACCCCCATGGACGTGGCCAAGCACTACAGCCACGACCTGGCTGTGCAACTGCTGCGGGACCGCATCAGCGACTGAGCCGCGGGAAAGGGCAGAACCGCGGCGGCGAAACATCCCGACGGGGCGGACCGGCACACAGCCGGTCCGCCCCCGCCTCTTCACGCTGCAGCCGGGCGCCTCCGGTATCCGTTGCGAAGACACCCGCCCGGCCGGTCAGCGGTGGTGGTGACCGTGGTGGCCCCAGGAGGCTTCGTCGACGAAGCGGCCGTGGTCGTTGCGCAGGGTCGTGGTGTCGGAGTCGTTGTCCCACACGTAGTTCCGGCGGGCGGGTGTCCAGGCCGATCCCGGTGTGGACGCGGACGGTGGCCCGGCCGTCCAGGCGGTAGTGGTCGAACGTGTAGGTGCGGCCGTCTTCGTCAGAGAGGGTCCAGCCGTCCAGGTTCACGCCGTGGCGGGAGTAGTTGGTGATCTCCACCCACTCGCTGTTCAGCGAGCGGTTGGAGCGGTTGTCCCAGCCCGGGGAGTCGTTCTGGACGCTGCTGATCTCCACCCGGTCGCGGTGCGGGCGGTATTCGGCGGCGGAGGCGGGCACGGCGATCGCCGCGGTGACGGCCGCTGTGGTCATGGCGGCGGCGGTCAGACGGCGAACGGTCGTGGATACGGTCACAGGTTCTCCCTGCATCGTGCGGCACAAGCCCAACGCCTTGTGGTGGCGGTCGGGTTGTGCGGTGTGCGGGTGGCGGCCGGTTGGCCGCACATTCACACCCTGCCCGGATTGATCGCCTGATGTGAACGACACTCGTCGGGCGTTGCCGAGCACCGACACTGCTGTGACAGTCGCCTGCAATGTCCATCTATGTCATGAAGGATCGAATGAACCTGCAGGCAGGGGCGCACCGCCCTTGGGAGGACTGGGCGCCGCCCGAATCCGGGCCACCCCGCGCCTCGGCAGGGCGTACTCCCGTCACCCGATGGTGAGTAACAGCGCCACGGCGAATCCAGCGGCGAAGACCTCACCACCGCCCGCACCTATATCGAAATGACCTCACGCCTCCCGGAGCCCGCACTCGTCGCCCTCGCCGTACTTGCCATCCGCGGCCGCCTCAAACGCTGACGGCCAGCGCCGATCGTCCCCCCATCGCCGACAGACGGCGACGTCCCTGGCCACAGCTACGGGACCTCGGTTCCCAAGCCAGCCAGGCCGCCTCTACACGTCACGACGCCCGCCAGCGCAACCACACGCGTCAGGGTGACTGCGAGCCACAGGACCGTGGCGCGCCACTGCCATGGTCGGGCGGCGTGGAGCGACGCATGACCGGTCGGTGGGGCGCGACGTCGCCGAACCCGCTTGGCGAGGACGGTCGGCACTGCCCGGTCCGCCGCAGGGACGCCTACCAGAACCCGACCTATGCGGCGGCAGTGAGTAGCCCGGCCTCCGGGTGTGCATGCAAGGGAGGCTGGGCTTTGCTGAGCCCCTGACCAGGCAGTGGAAATCGAGTGCTCAGCTCTCGCATCCAGGTTCACGGCCGGGGACGCGAGCGACATCCTGCTCAACGACGCCCGACGCGCCGGGACACGACGCCCAGGGCCACGGCTGCTCGGCAACGCACCGGCTCGACATGCCCTGTGCGGGGGCTGCGGGCGGTGTGACGAGATGCTTTTGAGGGTGTTCGGGTGGTTCGGCGCTGTGGGTGCAACCGTCACTGGCGCAGGCCGCCTCGTGGACATCAAGAGAGCGTCGGAGGCTGGAGGATGCATGCAGGAGTGGCAGTACTCACCGACCGACTCGACGTTGCCCGAGGTGGTGCTGGATCCCTACCGCTGCGGATTCGACGCGCACACGAGTGTGAGCGGCGTGGAGGCTGGAGAACCGTGGGGGGACGAGGACTGGCGGGTTCCAGCCCAAGCACGGCCGGCCGAACAGAAGGAGTCGTGGCCCGCACCGGACCCCACCCAACGGCTGCCCTTGGCGATGGCCGCGCACGACCGGCGCCGCCTGGAACTGCAGGCGACACTCATCCGGGCGGGAGTTGCGCCCGCGCCCGGAGACCTGCACACCGTGCAAGCATTGAGCGCCCTCGATGACATCGTCAATGACACCGTCCAGCGGTGGATCGCACCGCACTGAGCCCGGGTTCCCTCCAGAGTTGGTGCCCTCGGTGGCCTCACGCAGTCCGGCGGCGTCGCGCGCGGCGAGCTCGGGGTCGGCGGGGACGCGGTCGGCCTTCGATCTGAAGACCTTCCGGGCATGGCCACGCACTCACAAGCGGCTTCCTCGCGGAGTTGCTGATGGCCGAGTGCGACGACCGGGCCCGGCGCCGGTCCGAACGCCGGATCCGGGTCGCGGCGTTCCCCAGGGACAAGTCGCTGCGGGCCTTCGACTTCGACGCCAACTCCAGCATCGACCCGGCCACCATCAACACCCTCGCCACCTGCGAATGGGTCAAGAAGGGTGAGCCGCTCTGCCTGATCGGCGACTCTGGCACCGGCAAGTCCCACTTGCTGATCGCGCTGGGCACCGAGGCCGCGATGCAGGGCTTCCGCGTCCGCTACGTGCTTGCGACCAAGCTCGTCAACGAGCTCGTCGAGGCCGCCGACGACAAGGGGTTGTCCAAGACCATCGCCCGCTACGGCCGCGTCGACCTGCTCTGCATCGACGAACTGGGCTACATGGAACTCGACCGCAGCGGCGCCGAGCTCCTGTTCCAGGTTCTGACGGAACGGGAGGAAAAGAACAGTGTGGCCATCGCGAGCAACGAATCCTTCAGCGGCTGGACCAAGACCTTCACCGACCCCCGCCTTTGCGCGGCCATCGTCGACCGCCTCACCTTCAACAGCGCAATCATCCAGACGGGCACCGAGTCCTACCGACTCGCCCACACCCGAGCCCAAGCCGAACGCGCCAGCTGACTCTCCGCGCTGATGCCCGTCGCGTGACCCAAGATCATCCTGTTCTCCCCGGACGGCGCTGGTCGCGCCGCCCGCTTCCAGTGGCAATGATCGATCCGGTGAGGCTGGTGACAGCTAGGCTCCGCGCTATGGGGAACCCATTGGGTCTTGAGGCAAGCACTAACCTGGACATGCTGGTCAAGCGCCTGGAGCGGGTTGAAACAGAACTCGCTTTGCGTCGGCTTGTGCACGACTACTGCATCGGAGCGGACCACCAGGACGCCGAGCGCTGGAGCAACGTGTGGACTGAAGACGCGGCCTGGGAGACCGGCTCAGACCCGGAGCGAATCTACCGCGGTCGAGCCGAGATCCGAGAAGCCGTGGAATTGCAGTGGGCCACGTTTCCCGTAATGCAGCACTCCACGAGCAATCACACCCTTGAAAACTTGGGCGAGAACGCCGCCACGGGGCGCTGCGATGCCGTCGTCCTGGTTCAACTGCCAGATGAGCGGTGGGTCGTTGGCGGCGGAACGTATGAGGACGAGTACCGGTACGAGGACGGAAGGTGGCGTATCGCCCGTCGTCGCGTAGTACGCCCGTTTGATCTCGGCCCGCTCTTTCAGCTCAGCCATCAAGACTAGGGAGCCTGGCCTCGCTAGGACTCTGTCCTGCGAGTGACATCACTTCTCGGTTCTGGCACAGATCTTGGGGAGCCGTCGCGGACCGTCACCTCGATGTTCGATTGTGAGGGGGCGGTTCGCGTGAGACCGCGTACGCCTTGTCGTCAGGCGATCAGAATTGACGCTCCATCAGGGGTCTGCCGGCCGCTATTGCGGTCACTCGTCAACGCTGATGGTGCTGGTCATGCAGACCGATGCACCGTTCTGGGACTCGCTCGTGTTCGCCGGGATCGATGATGTGGATGTCGAGGCGGTTACGGCCGGGTTCGGCACGGTCGAGGTGGTGGCGAGAGGCCGCGAGGCCGCGGCATCATGCCCAGACTGCGGTCGCGTCTCGGGCAGGATCCACGACCGCTACCAGCGCCGACTGAAAGACCTGCCGCTCGCTGAGCAGGGGTTCACGATCCGGCTGACGGTCCGGCGCTTCATCTGCGGGTCGACGGACTGCCCGCGCCGGACGTTCGCCGAGCCGTTCTCCCGGCTGGCCACCCCGCACGCAAGGTTCACCACTCGACTCAACCACGCCTTGGAGCGAGTGGGTCTCGCGCTGGCCGGGCGGGCCGGAGCTCGGCTGGCTGCCCAGTTGGGCTTCGGAGCCGGCCGGATGACGTTGTTGCGCAGGGTCATGGCACTGCCTGATCCGCAGTTCAGAACTCCGCGTGTGCTCGGCGTGGACGACTTCGCGATCCGCCACGGCCATACCTACTCCACTGTCTTGACCAGCGTCGAAGACCATCGCGTGGTCGATGTGCTCCCCACCCGTGAAGCCGGACCGCTGGCCACCTGGCTGGTCCGTACCCCGGCGTGGAGATCATCTGCCGGGACCGGGCGGGCGCCTACGCCGAAGGAGCTCGCCGCGGCGCCCCCGACGCCGTGCAGGTCGCCGACCGGTTCCATCTGTGGCAGGGCCTCGGCCGGGCAGTGGAGACCTGCGTCGCCGCCCACCGCGACTGCCTGCGCAATCCTTCGCCCAGCGGCATGCTGCCGAGGGCCATCCCGGGTTCCGGCCGGCCACAGGACGACTCGGAGCCCGTCGGCCGGCGAGCCGAGCGGAAGAAGGCAGCGCACGCCTTGGTCCACGACCTCCTTGCCCAAGGCCACTCACGTCGGGCGATCGCCCGGCACCTGGGCTGGGGCCTCAACACCGTCCTCCGTTACGCGAACGCCCCAAGTTGGCAGGACACCTTCCGCGAGAACCGGCCCCGTCCCAGCAGACTGGACCCCTACAAGCCCTACCTGGAGCGACGCTTCGCCGCGGGATGCACCAGCGTCACCCACCTCCACAATGAACTCGTCGCCGACAATGCGCCCGTCACCTACCAGATGGTCCGCGCCCACATCGCCACCCTCCGCGGGACGCCCGCCGGCACGCCGACGAGGCCTCCGCCGGTGCGGCAGGTGACCGGCTGGCTCACCCGACACCCCACCACCCTGAGCGAGGACGAACAGGCCGCTCTGAAGGACGTCCTGGCACGCTGCCCCGAACTGGACACGGCTGCCGGACATATCCGCGACTTCGGCGAAATACTCACCGACCGGCTCGGGGCCACACTCCCCACCTGGATCGGCGCAGTCGACGCCAGTCAACTACCCGGCCTCACCAACTTCGCACTCCACCTGCTCCGAGACCTCGACGCCGTGACCGCCGGACTCACCCTCCACTGGAGCTCCGGCAGCATCGAAGGCGCCGTCAACCGTATCAAAAAGATCAAGAGGCAGCTCTACGGACGAGCCGGCTTCCACCTGCTCCGGAAGATGATCCTGCTCCAGTAGCAGCTTGTAGTGTGGGGAAACTGTCATGAGGGGTGATCGATATAAGCAGGCGACGGTACGTAGCCAGGGGGGTACCCGGCGGTTATCGCATTTGGGACAATAAGGGGCGGCGGTGGTGGGGTGACCACTACGAGCTCTGCCCCGACGCTCTCCTGACAGAGTTGAACGGCGCTGCCGAACCCGCGAAGCTCACCGCTCTCCTCAAGCGGTACCGAGCACAGAAACGCTGACGGAGCGAGCGACCGGATTGGAGCGTGGCCCGGTGGGCGGGGCTGAACTGGCCTCGGCCGACTTGTTTGACTGCTCGATGAGTGGCGGCAGCGTCCAGCTCAGCACTTCGCCCCTTGGACGGCCGACCCGCTCACCTGATGTCCAGGAATCACCTCCTCGAACATCGAGGTGACGGTCCGCGACGGCTCCCCAAGATCTGTGCCAGAACCCAAAACTCATGACGATCCGCCGAGTCCTTGGCCGGACGACGACGTCAGAAGTCGTCAACAAACGCTGTCGCAAGAAGTGAACGAGGCCACTCTGCCCAGGGGCAACGCGTACGCCGAGGAGGCCGTGCACGGAAGTGGGTTCGGCATCGGGAACGCGAGCGCCGACAGCAGGGGGTCTGCCGCCCCTTGACTATGTGAAGGGGGAGTCACCCAAATTTGGATGACTCCCTTCCGTGCTGCCGGGCGCCCTCGTGATGCGGCATCAGTCCCTGCGTAGCCTTCGGCGGTGCCTACTGGTCCAGGGGAGCCAGACACCCTGCTTCGACACGTCAGTTGGTCGGCATCATCAGCGGTTCACCAGCTGTTGCTGCTCAGGCGGCCATCCGCCTGTCTTCATCTTGCCGATGAGTTCCGAGGGCCACGGATCATAAGGAAGGCGAGAGTGAGGCCGCATACGATCGCAACGATTCCGAGGACAATTGGGATTGCCGGCACATGTCCACCGCTTCCGGATAGGCCTAGGAAGATGGCTACAGCTCCGACAAGGAGCATCACTGCAGTTGCAATTTTCAGCCTCAGCATTGATTAACACCCTTTCCTCTTGCTCCCATGGCCATGGCCTTTATTGTCTCGCATCCATCTTTCTGCGAGTTCACCGCAGGAACCCGGCGCGCCAGATCGGCTCTGGCACGCCGGAATTTATCGCTCTGTCGACTAGTCGTAGGTGATTATGTCCGCCCCGTAGTATCCGGCGACTCCCCCGACTGCGCAGCTCCCGACAACGGCCGCTGCCGTGCCTCCTGGGCCGAATACGCTCGCAAACTCAGTCACTCCGGACGAAGAAGCGGCAGCAATTCCCGACAGGCAACCTCCGACGACGCCGAATATGTCGCTGCCGATGTCGAGCGCGTCAGACCAACTGAACAGTCCAGTGGGATCGATACGGTTGACGGGGTCGCCTTCGGCGTAGAGGTAAGGGTTCTTCTCTTTACCGGAGGGGTCGGTTTGAGTGAAGCGGCCTGTGCGGGTGTCGTAGTAGCGGGCGCCCATGTGGTAGAGGTCGGTCGGGTCTTGGTAGGTGCCGGCGAAGCGGTAGGGCTGACTCGTTCCGGCGTTCTCGGTGGGGGTGGTGACGCCGCGGGGGCTGTACCGGTAGGTGGCGACCTTGGTGCCCGAGCCGTCGGCTGTGGCGACGGTGGAACCGAGGGCGTCGGTGAGGTAGTAGTAGCTCTTCCCGCTGCGGGTCATGGAGTTCAATGTGCCCTGAGGGCTTCGGATAAATCCCGTGTCCAGACCGGCAGTTGTGGTCGCTGAGAGACCGACGGGCCCGTTATGGAAAGTGGTTTCGCCGAGCTTGGTGCGCTCGCTGCTGTCGGTGGAGGCGTACTGGCCGGCTCGTGCGGTGCCGCCCGTGGTGATGGCGGACATCTGGGAGAAGTCGGTCCAGGTCTCCGCCGTGCGGGCCGTTTCGCTGGCGCCGGCGGTCTCGTTGCCGGCCTTGTCGTAGGACCAGCCCGTTGACGAGCCGTTCTTCGTGATGAGTTGGCTGGAGTCGTTGTAGGTGTAGGTGGTACCGCGCGGGCAGCCTTCGGTGGTGCCTTGGGAGGTGAGGTTGCCGGCGGCGTCGTAGCAGTATTGCCAGGACTCGACGGTGGTGGAGCCTTTGGTTTCGGTGGCGTAGGAGAAGCGGCCGGCGCTGTCGTACTTGAAGGTGCGCTTGGTGCCGGCGACTGCGTCGGTGGTGCTGCGGATCTTGGTGCCGTCGGTGCTCGGGCTGCCGTAGGTGTAGGTGTAGGACAGGTCGACCAGGGTGCCCTTGGGGGAGGTGGTCTTGATCTGCTTGGGGCGGTCGGAGTTGTCCAGGGTGACGGTCTGGGTGGTGCCGCCGGGGTAGGTGGTCGTCTTGAGGACGTCATTGTTCGTGTAGTCGTAGGAGGTGGCCTTGCCGTCCGGCGGGGTGAGCGTCTTCAGGCGGTTGGCGTCGTCGTAGTCGTACTTGGTGGTGCCCTGCGGGTCGGTGTAGGTCTCGACGTTGCCGTCCGCGTAGTACGTCAGGACGGTCTGCGAGCCGTCCTGCAGGGTGCGGATCGTCTCCCGGGAGAGCGGGTCGAACTGGTACGTCGTGGTGCCGGTGACATCGTCCCGCTGGACGAGGTTGCCGTCGCCGTCGCAGGTGTAGGTGACGGTGGTGGTGGGGCTGATGACCTGGTGGACGCGGTCGCGGTCGTCGTAGACGTAGGTCAGTTTGATGCCGCGGCCGTCGGTGACGGTGTCCGGGCGGCCCTTGGAGTCGTAGGTGTAGTTGGTGGCGCCCTGCGGCGAGGGCGGGGTGACCTTCGTGAGGTTGCCCTTGGCGTCGTAGGTGAAGCTGTTCTTCTTGTCGCGCTCGTCCTCGACTGAGCACGTCTGGCCCTCGAAGCCGCCGCACGAGGGGCTGGAGGTGTTGTAGTCGTAGTCGCGGGTGCCGCCTTCGGTGCCGGATACGGCGACGGACTTGGTGTTGCCGACCGTGTCGTACTTGTAGGAAGTCTTGGTTCCGTCCGGGGTGGTCAGCGTTCCGGGCAGGTCGGAGCCGGCGATGGTCTGGTAGCCGTCCATCGTGCCGGTCGCGCCGGTGGGCAGTTTCGCGCTGGTGGCGTTGTTGCGGCTGTCCCATCCGTAGGTGGTGACGTTGCCGCCGCTGCCGCCCGAGCCGGTGCCCATGGCGTCGGTGGCGGTGGCCAGGTTGTGGTTGGCGTCGTAGGTGTCGGAGCGGCTGTGGCCGAGGGGGTCGGTCACCTTCGAGACTTCGGCGTCACTGTCGTGCTCGTACTTCGTCGCGTCCCCGAGCGGGTCGGTCACCGTGGTGGTGCCGGCGCCGTTGGCGTCGGTGTTGGAGTAGTCGTAGGTGTAGGTGGGGCCTGTGGTGGAGTCCGCGCTGGTGGCGCGGAGCATGCTCCTTATCCGGTGGGCGGTGTCATAGGTGAAAGTGGTGACGCGGTTCTCCGGGGTGATGATCTTCGTGACGCGGTTGGAGCCGTCGTAGAAGAACTGGGTCTTCTTGCCCGTGGTGTCAGTGATGGCGCGCAGGTTGTCGTAGCCGTCGAGCTCGTAGCGCACGGTGCGGCCGCTGTTGTCGGTGGCGTCCCAGCGCAGCTTGTCGACGGTCTTGGTCATCTCGATCCAGCGCCCGGACCGGGTGTCGGTGACCTTGAAGCCGCCGGAGGCGTTCTGGTCGACGGTGACGACGCCGTGGTTCTTGTCGGTGACCTTGGTCAGCGTGCCGTTGCTGTTGTAGGTGTCCTTGGAGCCGGACTTGCGGTCGGTCAGGGTCCAGGTGCCGTCACTGTTCTTCGTGAGGTCCTTGGAGTAGCCGGCCGGTGTGGTCCAGGAGCTGCCGGACTGGGTGAAGGTCACGCTGGCGCCGCTGTGGTCGTAAACGGTTGCCTTGTCGCCCGAGTCGACGAGCCAGCGTTCGTAGTTGAGCCACCACCTGCGGGCCATGCGGCCGTAGGAGGAGTCCATCGAGTTGTAGGTCTGTGTCAGCTGCAGCTGGTTGCCGACGCCGGCGATGTCGAAGCTGGTGGAGGCCAGCATCAGGTTGCCGGTGGAGTAGTTCACTCGCGCGACCAGGGCGTCCGTGATCCGGAAGTCGGCGATCTTGTGCCAGGGAATGTCACCCTGGCCCTGCGGGATTGTCGTGGTCGTCGTCGCGGCCGCGACCTGGTCGGCGGCGGCCGCGCTGGCAGGTGACTTGGCCTTGGCCTTGAACGCGGCCAGCAGCCTCGCCTCCGCACCGCCGGGCGCCTCGGGTTCCTGGTTCTCCACCGGTTTCGTGGTGCCGACCTTCACCGGCGGTATCGCGTAGTGCGTCTCCTTGCCCCACGCTGACACCGGACCGTCATCGGCGGCTGCCGCGCCGGCGGTCGCCGGGAGCAGTGAGAGAGTCATGGCGCCGGACGCGAGGACTGCGACCGTGGCCACTCTCAGCTTCTTCTGGGCACGCGAAAGCCGTGCACTCCTGGTGCGTTGAATCAAGACTTCCCCCCACAGGAAGAGACGCCCCGCAGACCCCAGCGGTCACGGGGAGCACACAACCTGCCACGGAAACCACACATCCGAGCGAGACGTTCCCTCGAACAGGCGTTCCATGCAGGCAGGAATAGGCCCCTCCACTACCGGGTGCCCAAGACCCCCACAATCGGCAAATGCGGACGAGGCTGCGAGCTTTTTGCACTTTCTACGCGTGTTGCCGCCAGAAGACTGGCGCGAAAGTGACGGCCCGCACCGAAGCCCTGTCACGCCGCCGCTCCCGTCCTCGCCCGGGGATCACCCACGCTGACCCGCACCCCGCCACCTTCGGCAACGATGGCGAACAGCGCGATCAGCCACGGGTTGCGACGCAGGCCGCGCCGCACCCTCGCTGATCGCCCGGTCGCGGGCCTCACGCAACGCGATCCTGAATTTTTCCAGCAGCCCCTCGGTCGATCCGGACGTCCACGACTCGTGGATCTCCGGCGGGTCGCACAGCCGGTACTTCGGGCCGGCCACCCGCTGCAGGAGCCGCAAGGTCGGTTCGGTCACCCACAGCGGGCCGGGTTCGTCGCGCTGGCCGACGGGATTGG
Source organism: Streptomyces sp. NPDC102279 (assembly GCF_044766365.1). NCBI lineage: Bacteria > Bacillati > Actinomycetota > Actinomycetes > Kitasatosporales > Streptomycetaceae > Streptomyces > Streptomyces sp. NPDC102279. The sequence continues at coordinate 72,985 of NZ_JBIWLU010000001.1, forward strand.
GCAGCACCGCGTCGTGCTCCCACACTGGCGGGGTGATCAGGTGGAGGCCCGAGCGGCGCTTGTCGTGCACGTTGCCGGTGGAGTGTTCGAGCTGTCCCAGCGGCAGGTGGGTCTTGAGGGCGGACAGGTAGGCGCCGTTGATGTCCAGCGCCGTCACCTCGTGGCGGCCGACGGGGAGTTCGGGCCGGGTCCACTTCGGACGGGCCTCCCAGATCTGGTCAGCGCCGCGCGAGGATCCCTTGCGCAAGATGTCCGGCAGCCACGGGTGCGCGACGACGTCGTACCGGCCGCCCTTACGCGTGTGGTCCAGCAGCGTCATCGCGTCCGGGATCGCCCGCTTCACGAGCGCGGCCGTCGCCGCCTCCACATCGCCACCATGCTCCGCAAAGGCGCCGTCGACCGCGGAGCGGATCGGGCATGTCGGCCGCCGTCTGCACCCGGCGGCCGACCGGAGCGACCTTCACCCCGCAGCCGCCACCCCGACCTTCCTGCCAGCTGCCCCGGCCGGGACGTGCCGACTGTGCCGGACGCTGCGGCGGGACCGCCCGCGCCGGGCGAGCAACCGCTCGGGCGCAGCAGGCGCGGCGGCCGATGCGGGCCGGGCGAGGCCTGCGTCGACCGCAGACGCGGGAGCCGGTGCTGGTGCGGCGGCCGCGCAGTCGGCAGGGTCCATGTGCTGGGGCTAACCCTCCACCTGCTGGCGGGCGGGCTGTCCACACAGGACGCATGGCTGTGGTGCGGGCAGCTCGTCGACGTCGTCCAGGACGTCGGCCTGGTCCTCGCCGTCGGACTCGTCGACGGGCACCGCATCGGCGGGTGCCGGAGCGGCCGTCGGCTTGGAGGCTGCCAGTTTGAGGACAGCGCCCTCAAGGAAGACCGGAGTCACGGCGGTCGGCCTGCGCTTACTGTACGGGGGCAGCCGCGATCGCTCCGGCCGTGAATTCGACCCCCCGACGTCCCGCACCAGGTCTGGCTGCTGAACTGGTTTGTGCGCACGGAGCGTTGGTGCGCAGCTGGAGGCGCAGGGCGCAGGCGCGAAGCGCGGATCCCCTCCTCCTAGGCGACTCGGTCTGTTGTCGACCGCCGGCCTATCAAGGGCGGCCGGCCAGGACGCGCCCCGATATGCTCCGCGTCTGGTCAGGCATCCCAGGCGCGCGGGCGGCCCAGCTCGTCCCATTCGGGGCGCAGCAGTGAGTGCACGGCGAGGTCGTGGCGGCGTCCGCGGTGGAGGCAGGCGGCGCGGCTGGTGCCTTCGTGTATGAAGCCGGCTTTGGTGAGGACTGTGAGGGCGGGCGCGTTGTCGGTGTGTGTCTCTGCCGTGAGGCGGTACAGCGGGAGTTCGCCGAACGCGAGGTCCACCAGGGCGTCGAGGGCGTTGGTGCCGTGGCCGTGTCCGCGATGCTCCCTAGCCAGCATCAGTTCGACCTGTGCTGTGCCGTTGACGATGTTCTGGCAGGTGAGCGCGATGTGACCGATGGGGGTGCTGTCTGGGAGCAGGACGAGGAAGTCGTCGCGGTCGTCGTCGTCGCTGTCGTGCTCGATGCGCTCACGCGTCGCGGTGAGGGAACCCGGCCAGATACCGAAGTGATAGGCGGACGCCGGATCGGATCGCCAGCCGTGCAAGAGCTCGGCGTCGTCTACATCGACGGCTACGAGACTGACAGACTTGGCACGCCAGGAAGGTTCTCTCCCGGCCCCTGTGTGGTGCTCGTCGCCCGCAGTCTCGCTGTCATCGATCATGGCCGGATGCTACGGGCGCTCGCACGGTGCGACCACCGGTTTTCCCCTCCGGTTGATGACCTGTCTAGATGGGCAACCGGCGGGCTGTTCGCTCCCTGCGGGACCGGAACCACGAGCCCAGGAACCAGATGGCCACGATCGACGCGGACGTCATCGCAGTGTTCAGCCAACCCTGGTAAATGCCTGCCAGCCCGGTGACGAAGCGCATGACGATGGTGAACACGACCCAAATCATCAGCCATCGAGCTGTCTTGGCTATTCGCCTCTGTTCTGGCATAGCGCGAGCCTATCGGCGGGCCTGAAAGAGAGCAGGCCGATCCGCCGTGTTCCACACGAGCCGCAGACGGGCTCACTGCCGGACACTGCCGACGACATCCTGGACGATGAAACTCCGGCGGCCCTGAAGGGCAGCCGCGTCGGCAGGGGCTCCACTCTGCCGCCCTGACCGGCTGGCGCGCCCACTACCTCGACCAACGGGCGGTAGAGGCCTATGGGGCGGCCTGGCCGCAGGAGGTAGGCACCGGCCGGCTCGGAACGGCAGGGCGTCCTCCCCGGGATGGACGGGGGACGCGGGGCGGTGGCCCCGGCCGCGAGCGGCGGGCGCTGGCCGTGGGGGTAGCGCTGGTGCTGCACCGGGAAGGCAGACCGCGGCGCGGGCTGGCTGCCGAAGTGGCGCGTGAGCACGGAGGCGTGGAGCGCAGCTGGCGACGTGCTGTCCCTGAGGCTGTGGCGGTGTTCGAGAGCGAGCAGCAGGGACATGGTCGGGGGCAGGGCGATGACGGGGCTTCCTGAGGCTTCCTGCCTCACCGCCCCACTTCGGGGGCGCCGGCCTTGTCCGGAGTGCGCCTCGATCGGGTTCGCCCACGAGGCGTAGGTCGGGGTGAAACACAGCTCGACCTTGTACTTCGTCGCCCAGCGCCGGATGCCGGCGCCCTTGTGGGCGGACAGGTTGTCCATGATCACGTAGATGGGTGCGCCGTCGGGCCGGGCGGCGCGGATCGACTTCAGCGCGGCCAGCGTGTTCGCGGCACCCTTCCTGCGACGGTTGATGCCCCACAGACAGTCGTCGCCGACCGAGTAGCAACCATGGAAGTACCGGACTCCGTGGGTGCGATGGTAGGTGGCTGGCACCCGGTCGGGGTGTTTCCGGCGGGCCCAGCCCGAGCCTACGGTGGGCCGAATCCCGAGCGGGCCGAACTCGTCGAAGGCGAAGACCCGGTCCGGGAAACGGTCCAGCACCTCCTCGATCCGGTTGTACCAGCTTCGTCTCGCGTTCCGGGTCCGGGGACTCCTTCCACGTCTTGGTGCGCTGGAAGGTGACGCCGCGCCGAGCGAGCAGGCAACGTAATGCTTCGCGGCCGATACGGATGATGCGCCCGTGGACTTTCCGCAGGTAGGCGACGAGTTTGCGCAGTGACCAGCGAGTGAAGGGCTGGCCCAGCTTGACCGGTCGGGTGGTGGCCGTCGCCACGACGAAGTCTTCGTCGTCAGGCTTGAGTAGGCGGGGACGGCCTCCCGCCCACCGAGGGTCCAGGCAGGCCAGGCCGATCTTGTTGAACCGGTGGATCACGTCCCGGACGGTGTCCTCGTCGGCCTGCACCAGTTGCGCGATCACCGGCACCCGGTTCCCGCCGGCCGACGCCAGCAGCATCATCGCGCGCCGGTAACGCACCGAACTCGTACGGCCCTGGCGCACAATCTGCTGCAGCCTCTGCCCCTCCTGGTCGGTCAGTCTGCGCACACGAACAGGCTCGGCCACTGCGCCTCCAGCGGTCGGGTCGGACGTCACCGAACATCCAACCCCCACGAGGACCAACCCGGCGAACCTACGCGGTCACAGCACTAGCGGCGGCCAGTGGGACAGGACACCTGGCTGCGCTCAGGGCTACTCGTGGTGCATCACGATGACGACGATCGCCACGACGAGGCGACTGACCGTGCTGATCAATAATCTCGACCAGAACGTCGGGCCCTTACGCGTCCCGCCATCTTGGGCAGCACTCTCGTCCGACCTCTGACCGGCGGTCATGTCCATCCGCCATGGGTGTTCGCCGCTCTTGTCATGGTTTCTCTCCTCGGCTGACAAGCTCACGCCGCCTGCACCCGCCTGTACCGTGATGGTCTGCCCCGTACCAACGAGCCAGTACAAGGCGATGTCGCGATACCACGGGCCTGGTACTGCGTACCGTGCATCCGTCATCGTCATGGCGCCGCGCACGGTGTTGCCGCCACGCTGCTTGCCATGAGCGGAACTCAGAGGAATACGGCGTCCCACATCAACGAACCCTGGTGCGTGGCCCTGCGTCAGGCCACCAGCTCCATCAGTCGAAAAGACCTCGCGCTGCGGGTCGGGATGAGCAAGTCGAAGCTTCAGGAGTTCCTCGGCGGGAACCGGAAGCCCGGGATGGACGACACCGTGCTCTTGGCGGAGGCTCTCAACTATCCCAAGCTGCGTCTGCTCCCGCTGTGCGGCTACCTGGACGGCCTGTCCAATCTCCTGTCCTACCTCGATCAGATTGTGGAACAGGCCGAACGCATGGACTTCGCGGCCAAACGCCTGCCTGGAGACCCGCCGTCAGGAGCGACACGCCTCGCGAACTCCGCCCTGCTGGAGGGCGACTTCGAGGTGGTGATCCGCCTGGTCTCCCAAGGGACGGGGCGCTGGCGGCGGCACTACGCCGACCAAGTCGTGCTCCGTCCCGTCGGAACCATCAGCAAGGCCACCTGCGAGCGCGTCGAAGAGGCTCTCTATGACGAACTCGCCAGGTGCGGGGCGGGGTTCACCGAGGGGTGGATCGAAGGCATGGAGGCCCTGACCATCAACGTCCCGCGATTTGTGGCGCCGCGCCGCGGGACGGGATCGCCTACGCCCGGTGCTCCCCGCAGCATCGCGGTCTTGGGTGGTCACTGGGCCGGCTCCGCTGACGTCGCCAGCTTCCTCGGCTACGCCTTCGACTACGACTACAGCCACGTTGCCTTCGTCGCCTCACGCGCCTTCTCCCAGTTGAACCACCCCTACGACGACAGCTTCCGTGACCGGGACCGACTCGAAGTCACCCGCACCTACATCGAAGGCGGCGACCTGGGACGCCGGCGCATCTGGGCAGCCGACACCGGGGACTCAGACGCAGCGGTGAAGGTTCTCGCCTCCCACGCCCGACGAAACCCCCTGGTGGTCTACCTCCGGCCCACCGATGAGTTGCTTGCATGGACCCGCCCACGTCCGCAGCAACAGCGCCCACACCGCGCTTTCGGCGACGGACAGTCTCAACAAAAGCCGAGCGGTACGGGGCAAGGTCGACGAGGCTCTTCATCCGAAAGATCTCCCCGCCCCATGTCCCACGGAACAAGTTCTCAGCAGGAGCGTCACACGACCCATCGGACAGCCTCTAGACCCAATGCCGTTGCTTTTGCTGTCGGCGTAGGTTGGTCGGGAGTGGGTCCCGGGGGTGGTCGGGGTGGCTTCGAGAGCGTCGGACTTATCGGGTCCTGGTCTGCTGACGTGGGTGTATCCGCCGGGGTTGGTGGACCGGATGGTGGCCGCGTGTGGTCGTGCGGAGCAATGCAGACGGCTGCTTCCTGCGCGGTTGGTGGTGTATTTCGTTCTGGGGCTGGCGCTGTTTTCGCCGGCTCCGTATATCGAGGTCATGCGGCATCTGGTCGCGGGTCTGCGGGGGCTGGGATTGCTGGGTGAGTGGCATGTGTCGGCGAAGTTTTCGCTGTTCAGGGCCCGGCAGCGGCTCGGTTTTGAACCGCTTCAGGTGTTGTTCGCCGCGACTGCGAAGCCGATGGCCGGCGAGTCGACGCCGGGTGCGTTCTGGCGGGGTCTGCGGGTGCTGGCGGTCGACGGGACCTACTGGGACGTCGCCGACACGGAAGCCAACCAGGCCGCTTTCGGGCGTCCCGGCAGCGGCCACGGGGCGAAGCGCGGTGCGTTTGTCCAGGTGCGGATGGCGGCGCTGGTGGAAGTGGGCAGTCATGCCGTGCTGGATGCGGAACTCGCCGGCTGCCGGGCCGGTGAAGTCACCCTTGTCGGCCGTCTGCCCCGGTCCTGCACTGCGGGCCAGCTGGTGCTGGCCGACCGCGAGTTCCTGGGCGTCCCGCTGTGGCGGGCGTTCACCGACAGCGGGGCCGACCTTCTGTGGCGGGTGTCGGCCAACCGCGTCCTGCCCGTGAACAAGCTGCTGCGTGACGGATCATGGCTCTCCACCATCCACGCTGCCACCGATCCGGCGAAGCGAGACCCGGTGCAGGTCCGCGTCGTGGCCCACCACCTCAAAGGCACCGGCAAGGAGGCCGCGGCGAGTGACTATCGCCTGGTCACCACCCTGTTGGATCCCTGCCGCTATCCGGCTCGGCAGCTGGCCGCTCTCTATCGTGAGCGTTGGGAGATCGAGTCCTTCTTCGCCGAGATCAAGACCTTCCAACGCTGCGCGAAGGTGGTCCTGAGTAGCACGACACCCGACGGTGTCCTGCAACAGATCTGAGCTCATCTCCTGGTCCACCACGCGCTGCGGGAACTGATGCTGAGAACCGCAGCCACCCGCCAACTCGACCCGGACCGGGTCTCTTTCACCGAAACGCTGCGTTCCGTCCGGCGCAGTGTGACCGTCACCCCGGGCGGTTTTTCCCCCTGAGCTCCTGGTCCGAGCACTGTACGTACTCCAAGAGGACCTGCTGGAAAGACTTCTGCCCGCCAGACGGCTCCGCAGCCAGCCCCGGGTCGTCAAGCGCAAAATGTCCAACTACTGGCTCAAGCGGACTGAACATCAAACCTGCCCGCAACCCACCCACGCCGGCGCCCAAGCCATCCGCATCAAACACCCCCGGCCGCCGGGCCCAGACCCGTAAAGCAACGGCATTGGGTCCAATCGCGCTGCCAGGCGAGCTCACAGATCCAGGGCAACCAGAATCGCCGCACCTGCAGAACGGTCCTCCCGGTTCGGCCCACCCCGATTCGGCGCATCCTGGCCCACCCCCGAATCGCCGAGCATTGAACCCTGTTCCTCCCCATGACCGTTGTCCCTCTTCGAAGGCGCTCGGCAGGCGCACTCGATGAGAGCAGGAGACACGCATGGCAACACCCGCTGACACCACGAACGAGATCTCGTACGCCTCCGACGACGAGGCGGAGCGCAGCGCCCTTCGAGAAGGCAGGAGGTCCACGTCACCGTCGCCGGAGCGGAACGTCAACCAAGGCGGGCACGGCGGCATCACACCGCTCGGACCGAACGGCGAGATTCTGCAGAAGGGAGCCCCGCAGGACTCCGTGGAGAACGAGTTCTACGAACGGGTACGCGCCGCCGCCTACCCGCACTTCACGCCGGTCGTCCCGGCGTCGTACACGGCGGACGAGGTCCGCACCAGGCTGGGTGACACTCTGTCCTCGGCGCAGCTCGACGGCCTCGACGACCGCCACAACATCTACATCGAGAACATCACCTCGGGCCTGGTCGACCCGAAGACCCTCGACACCAAGATCGGGAAGTCGACTACGAGCTACCGCGAGAACCTCGAACAGCACGACAAAGGCAGGTGGGCGGCCGGGACCAAGGCCCTGAAGTTCGCCATCGGCGTAGACCCGGCCACCGGCTCGACGTTCCGCGGCTGGCGTGCGGTCGGCGGCACCGACGCGGGCGAGAGCCGACTGATTACCGGCATGCAGTCACAGAAGATCCTGAGCAAGTTCTCGGAGGAACCAGCGGTCTGGGACCAGCTGATCACCAAGATGCAGGACATCAGGACCGCGGCCCGCAACTCCGACATCGGCTTCATCGCCTCCAGCGTGTTCTCGGTCACCGGCACGAGGGAGGGCGAGCAGGTGGTGGACGCCAAGCTCATCGACTTCGCCCATGTCATCGACGCGGCGCAGCCGTTCAAGCAGTCCCCCAGCGTCGGCCCCGACGGTAGCCCGCGGCTCAGCCCCGCAGAGCTCGAACCGGACGCCCGGCTGGCCAACCGCACCGATCTGACCGATCTCAAGAACAAGTACCGGCGACAGTTCATCGAGGGTATGGATGCCCTGATTGGGGACGCCACACGGGTCCGCGGGGAGAAGGCCCGGTCCCAAGTGGCGCACTACGCGGCGATGAACCGCACACCGGGTGTTGCCGAGCAGTCGACGAGCACGGCGCCCCAGGGCAAGCCGTACGTCCCGCCGAAGAACACCCAGGGCCCGGTCCACGGCCGCTGACGGCCTGGGACCCAGGATGTCGCGGAGCCACCACCTTCCGTCGGCGTCGCGGCAGATGACGGCTGCGTGCCGGGACCAGGCGTCGGGCTTCGGAGTGGCGCTCCTTGTCCTGGACACGCCTCAGGATGACGGCGCCGACCCACAGAGCGCCGGCGCTAGAACGAACCCCGCGAGCACGTCGGTCTCGACCTGCTCCAGTTCCTCCGCCGAGACCGGATCGCGGAACTCGCGCAGGTCGCGTACGGTCACCAGCCCCAGCCTCCTCGCCTTCACTCCTGAAGTTACGTCACCAGCTCGAAGAACACCCCAAGGAGACAGAACACCCTGGCCACGTGGACAAGGACTCAGCAGGGCTCAGGGAAGGGAACTGGTCGAGGCTCTGGCAGTCGCCGCGGCTGAGACCACTGCCGCGACCGGGGCGGAGAAGGAAGCGGTGCCCTTAGTCGCGCCGGTGCCGGGTTCGACGGTGCCGCCCTGGCGGGACGGGCTGCCGGTGACGGTTCTGGCGCCGGACTATCAGCGGATTCTCGGCGTGCTGGAACAACGTCGGTCAGCAGGTCACGGACCGCTTCCGCCAAACAGATCGCGGTGGAGCTGGGCCTTGGGCCGATGCCGGCGAAGGTCGAGGGAGTGCGGCCGAAGGCCAGACGCCTGGCAGAGCGCGTGTGGCTCCTCCTTCAGACATCGGGTTGCAGGTCACGCCCTCCGGTGCGGGCTGGAGCCCGGGCGCTTCCGCGTCTACGACGTCGGGCGTTGCCGGGGGGGCCGGGTGAGCGGTGGGAACAAGGGGCGGCCCTGCCGGTCCAGGCCTGGCTCGCGATGTGGTTCGGCGAACACTCTCCGAGCCCTACACGAGAACGTCGGGTCCCGGCGGAGCCTGTCCGCCTTCCCTCAGCGGCCACGCGATCGGGAAGGTGCGCGGCCGCACGCGCGGTGGGACGGGGCGGGGACCGGTCGCGGAGCGACTCCCACCGCGCCGGTCCTGACTCGCTCCCCGACAAGGCGAAGGGGGCGGGACCGCTGGATGCGGTCCCGCCCCGGGTCGGTCAGCCAGGGCTGATCCGGTGGGTCCTTACTTCAGGCCGAAGGCCCGGCTGATCTTCTGCGTGATGGTGTCGCCCTCGTTGTCGGCGGCGCTGGTGCGCAAGGTCACGAACTTGGCCTTGGCGGGAGCGTTCAGGTGAGTGCTCCAGCCCGCTGCGGAGCGGGTCAGGGCTGCGTGCTGCCAGGTGGCGCCGTCGTCGTAGGAGATGTCGAGGCCGACCGTTCCGATGGTGTCGGAGCTGGGACCGCCCGCGAGGTGCGAGGGAATGACGGTGATGGCGGCGCGGCGGCCCGTCTTGCCGGCGGCGTTCATGCCCTCGACCGTGTAGTCGAGCTGGATCAGCGGCAGAACGGCGTAGGTGCCGGGTGCGGGCTGCCCGGAGGTGAAGCCCCACTCGGTCCTGGTCGTGACCGAGTAGTCGTTCTCCCAGAAGTCCCGGGCGTTCTCCGAGACCAGGCGGTACGGCTGTTTCTCGGCGCTGTCCAGCGTGAGGGGGTACCGAGGGCTGCCGATGGTGTCGGTGGTGGAGTCCCTGAGCAGGAGCGGATCACCGTCGGGGAGCACCTGGTACATCTTCACACTGTTGTGGACACCGGTGTTGTTCAGGGTCCTGCCGACGTGCCCGGGCTCGGAGTCGCCCCAGCCCGGGATGACCGCCAGCACCTGGTCGCCCACCCGTACCGGCACGAAGTTGCCGTTCGACCGGGGACGCTGGATCGGCCCGAAGTACTCCAGGTGCGAGGTCGTGCCGCTCGGGTACCGCTTCACGGAGTCGCTGCTGATCTGCAGTTGCTGGTTCACCATGGCCTCTTCCACCCAGTCCGTGTCGCGCGACACCCAGTCGGTGCGCTCGGCTTGGGCGGGGGTGGGCAATGGGTTGGATCCGTAGAAGCCTTGCCACACCGCGGAACGGTACTCCAGGGCCCGTGCGGGGCGGTTGTTGCGGAAGGAGACGTCCACCCGGTTGAGGTCGCTGCTCCGCGGCTGGTAGGTGGGGTCCGCCGGGATCGCGGCCCAGTGCTGGCCGATGTCGTAGAGGTAGTCCGTGGTCGGGTGGGAGGTCACCTGGAGCGCCGTGCTCCGGCCCGGCTTGATCTGGGCGATCAGCTCGTTGCCCTCGTCCGCGGTGAGCGAGGCCACAGTCAGGGGAGGCGGGTTCCCGGTCTCGGCGTACGGGTTGTCGAGGTCGGAGTCCCACGGGTCCAGGCGGCCGTCGCCGTCGTTGACGACCAGCAGCAGCTTCGCACCGGCCTTGGCGGCCTGCTCGGCCTGCTCGGCCGGCCCGACGGCATCGCTGCGCCGGACCACGACGGCCTTGCCCGCGGCATCGAGCCCGGCGTACGCGGCGGCGGCGCCCTCACCGGCGTAGACGGCCTTGTACTGGCGGCTGCCCTCCTTGAGGGGGGTCGCTCCGCGCGCGACGATCAGGTCGTCGAAGGCGTGCGTGCCGGACGCGACCGTCAGGGCCGGTTCCGTCAGACGCCAGTTGCCGCCGAACCCGAAGGTGCCCGCGGTGACGGGCTTGGTGGGCAGGGCCCAGACGCTGTCGTACCCCTTGGCGGGCCACCGCTGCATGAACAGCCAGTTCCCACTGTCGAACGTGCGGTAGAGGTCGATGCGGGTGTCAGCGGGGGTGCTCTCCTGCGGCGTCCGGACGGAGACCTGCTTCGCCTGGGAAGCGTCCAGGTCCACCGCGGTGTCCTTGTCGACGACGACCTCGGGGGCGGTCAGGATCGCCTTGCCCTTGGAATGCGCCCCGTGAACGCCCTGGACATCGCCCTCCAGGGTCACGAGGTACTTGCCCGCAGGCACGTCGACCGTGCCGGTGCCCGAGTCGTCCAGAAGCAGCGGGCCCATGGAGACCTTGTCACTGATCAGGTACACATCACCGCTCAGCGGGTGGCCGCTGCGGTCCTTGCCATTGATCGTGAGGGTGAAGCGCGGGGCCTGCACGTAGGCGCCGATCAGGGTGTGGGCCAGCAGCGCGCCGGACGGACCGGTGGCGAGGATCTGCCCCGAGGTCGTGGTGTCGCCCTTCAACAGGTCGAAGTTGGTGGTGAGGGTGACCTTGCTGCTGCCGTGAGCGGGGACAGTAACCTTCTGAGGGGACAGCGAGAACGCGCCCGCGGGGCCGGCGGGTACCTGGACCGCCAGGTCGAGGGTGACCGGGGTGCCCGCGGTGTTGGTGTACGTCACCGCCTTCTCGGACTTGTCACCGGACGGCGCCGAGGGGTCGCGGTAGCCGCCGAACACACTGCCGGTGGCGAACACCGTGCCCTTGACGGCGGCGGAGACGTCGAGGCGGCCGCTGCCCCCCTCGTACGCGGTGTACTGGGGCGTAGCCTTGGTGCTGCTGACCAGGCCGTCCTTGAGCTGCTGGCCGGTCCAGTCCGGGTGGGCCCGGGCAAGCAGCGCGGCAGCGCCCGCGACGTGCGGGGTGGCCATCGAGGTCCCGCTCAGCGTCTGGTAATAGCCTGAGCCGCCTTCGGCGTACTGCGACCGGGCCGCCAGCACATTGACGCCGGGTGCGGTCAACTCCGGCTTCAGGCCGGCATCGCCCTGGCGGGGGCCGGTGCTGGAGAACTCGGCGAGAGTGTCCGAGGTGTCCACCGCGCCGACAGACAGCGCGGCGTCGGCGACACTGGGCGTCGATACGGAGTGCGGGCCGTCATTGCCGGCCGCGATGGTGAACAGCGCACCGGTCTCGGCGCTGAGCTGGTTCACGGCCTCGCTCAACGGGTCGTGGCCATCGGTGGGCCCGGCGCCGAGGCTCATGCTGATGACCTTGGCGTGCTGGTCGCGGGCGGCCCACTCCATACCGGCCAGAACCCAGGAGTCCTGCCCGCTGCCTTCATTGTCCAGCACCTTGCCGATGTGCAGGCGCGCGCCGGGCGCGACACCCTTCTCCTTGCCGTCGGAGGCGGCACCGGTGCCGGCGATGGTCGAGGCGACGTGGGTGCCGTGGCCGTTGTGGTCTTCGACGTCCTGGTCGGGCACGAAGCTCGTGCTCGCAGCCACCTGGCCGACCAGGTCGGGGTGCTGCGTGTCCACACCGGTGTCCAGCACGGCAACGTCCACACCCTGGCCGGTGTCACCGCCCGCCCACACCTGCGGTGCGCCGATCTGCGCGGTGGTGTCGGCCAGAGCGGCCTTGACCTTCCCGTCCAGCCAGACCTTCGCGATCCCGCTGTGCAGTTGGATCTTGGCGTCGGCGCTGCGACCGCTCGCCGCCGCGGTTCCGCCGGTGAGTGAGTCCCAGAATTCGGCGGCCTTCGACCGCGACTCCGAGAGCGCCGCGCCCTGAATGCTGCTCAGAGTGAGGGCCTTGGTGGCGCCGGGCGGCACGGCCCGGGTCCGCGCGCGGACGGCGGCGTCGGTATACCTGATGATCAGGGGCAGGCTGTTGCTCTCCTCGTCCGCGTAACCGTCCGCCAGCAGCTTGGTGACGTTGAAGAGTTCGCGGTCCAGCTTCCCTGCGGCGATGTACCGAACGGCGGCGTCGGGGTACATGTAAATGTCCTTGCCGACCTTGTAGGTCGTGACGCCGGTGAGTCGGCCGTTCACGCCCTGCACGGAGCGGGTGACCCTGCCGTCGGCACCGGTGGTGACGGTCACCTTGTCACCGGTGATCAGGGTGACGGTACGCGAGGTCGGCTGATGCACCGCGCGGGCGGGCAGCCGCGGAGCGGCCTGGTCGGCGGGCGTCACGGCGGTGGCCGGCATGACCCCCATCGTCAGAGCGGCGATCGTGGCAAGCACGACCGAACCTGGTCTGGATATAGGAACGCTGGGCAAAGTTGCTCCTCAGGGAACCGAAGAACGGGCACCTGATCATGGGCCAGAGTGGGTTTCAGATGACGGTCCAGGTGTGACGTTTTATGGCCATGTCGCAACTGCGCCATCACCAGTAATTCGCTTAGAACGTGGCCTATATGGTGAGGCGGAGGAGCCTCTCCCGAGGTGCGGCCCCGGGCCGCTGGCCGCATGGCTGGCCACCCATCCCGGTGTGGAGATCATCTGCCGGGACCTGGCGGATGCCTATGTCGAAGGCGCGCGACTCGGCGCTCCCGCCGCGATCCAGGTCGCCGACCGGTTCCACCTGTGGCAGGGCGTCGGCCGAGCCGTGGAAACCTGCGTCGCGGCCCACCGCGAAGGCCTGAACGCACCAACAGCGCCAATGCGAAGGGACTGCGGCGTCGCCCGACCACTCGGTGCGCGGCGGACCGGACCTTGACGGCCGGCGGGCCCAGCGCAAGAAGGCCGCGCACGCCCTGATCACGATCTGCTCGACTACTTCTCCACGAAGGCGATGCGCGAGGGCTACGACGCGATCATCACCGCGTGCGAGTCGCTGGGCGAGGGCTCGAAGCCCATGGACCACGTCAAGCACTACGGCGCCGTCATCGAGGACCGCCGTCCCAACGCGAACGTCGACCCGTACGTCGTGACGCGCCTGATCGTCGACACCTGCTGCACCGCCCTGGAGAAGGCCGGCCAGGTCTGATCCACCGTCGTAAGGTGGTCTTCGACGAGGCTCTCCATACGAGGATCCGCGGCGATGCGGTGGCCGTGCCGCGCCGAAAGGCTTTCCGGCGCGACATGACGGGGCCGGTCCGCCCCGCCGGGCTCAGTGCTCGCGGGCCGCCTGGCGACGACGAGCTGCCACGAACACACCACCGCCAGCGGCCAGCAGCACTGCCGCGCCGACCACCAGAGGTCCGGTGTTGCTGCTTCCGCTGTGGGCGAGCGAGCCGTCCACGCTCGCCGACGATGTCGCCGCACCCGGCACCGTGGCGGCGGGCGTCGTCGCCTCAGCTGTGGAGCTTGACGGAGTGGAGGTCGGGGTGGAGACCGGCGGCACAGACGCCAAGGGGGTGGGCGCCGACGACGAGGCCGAAGGCGTGGACGCCGGCGGACTGGAGGCTGGAGGTGTTGAGGCCGGAGGCGTTGACGGTGTGGCCTCGCAGGTCTGGGTACCCCCGTGCCAGGCCGCGATCAGGCCGTTGCCGAAGGCCGGGTGGTCAGGACCCTCAGGAAGGTCCCCGCTCACCCCGTCATGCTTGGTGTCACCGACGTAGAGGTCGATCTGTGCGAAGCACCCGGGCCGGGGAACGGTGATGTCCAGAGTGTCGCTGTCCTGACCGGCGACGGTGACGAAGTCCTGGAAGACCTGCTTTCCGGACGTCTGCCAGGTCGGACCCTGGCCGCCGTAGGACGCGAGGGAGACGGTGCAGGCGTGGTGCCGAGCATCGCGCACCGCGATGCGGACCTTCCCATCGCCGGTGGGCACCAGCGCGCCGGTGCGGAACTGGTCCGCCGACCCCCAGGTGTGACCGTCCAGGGACAAACGGCAGCTCCCGCGTCGTTCTTGGCGGCGGTCGGGGTGGCCTGGTAGCCGGTGACCGCCGCGTGTGCGGCGGTCGCGCCCATCGCCGTCACGGCCAGTGCAGCAGCACCGGCACCCACGGCGGTGCGCAGGGCAGCACGCCTCATTGCTGACATAGGAGAGTCCATTTCGTGTGTCGGCGTCCTCGGTGTGCCCGAAACATTCGGTCGTACGGGCAGAAGGACGCCGAGGGTCCAGCTGGGTCTGAGTTCTGCGGAGGTATCGCGCCGCGTCGCGTTTCGCCACGACTGCCGGACATGCCTGAACGGCGCCCTCCGCCTCAGCCGCGAACTCAACGCGAGTGACGAGCAACGCCTCCACACGCAGTCAACGAGAGTTCACCCTGCGAAAGTTCACGGCGCGCCATGCCGCGTTGGCCCCGGAGGGGGCTGGGTGGGTCCTGCTTTCGCGTCCGCGGTTTTGCCGGGGACCGCCGGCGGCTGGAACGAGCCGGCGTCCTGACCGTCCAGTTCGGCTCTCCAGCCAGCAGCTCACCTTCGATCGGGAGACGGAAGGCGCCCGTCGACTTGAACCGGTCCTCGATCGAATCGCCGCAAGATGGCCTGGCTCGGCGGGGCTGGCGACCCTCGGCCAATCGTGACAGCGCCACAGTTGCCTCGGGGCAGCAACTGACGCGCTGAAGCGGCCTCGGGAATCGGCGTGAACTGGCCTCTGGTATGCCGCTGTTGGTGCGACCGGGCCTCGGCATGATGGATGACCTATGCCGTGAATCGGCGCTGCCCATCGCCTCTCGCGGGGGAACGAGGCCGCATCGCGGGCTCCGTTCGCCGAATCCTGGCTCGGCCAGGTGGTCAGTACCTCGTGGTCTGACCAGGTCGGCGCCCTTGACCGCTGAGCGCCGCCGGACCCGTCCAGGGCCGGTGACCGCGGCGCCGTTCACAGCGGTAGCCGTCTCACCTCCGGCAGACGACCGAGCCGGAGATCCCTGGAGACGTGAGGCTTGGCGAGTGTTCCGCGGCTGGGCCATGCGATGTCGTCAACGGCGAGAAAGGGTTCGCCGGCTACGGCCCTGGGGGTTGCCCCGGTGAACGCCATGACGTCCCGATGCAGGTGGGACTGGTCGGCGTAGCCGGTGTCGGCCGCGACTTGGGCGGCGCCTTCACCCGCGACCAGGCGGTGGGCGGCATGGTCGAAGCGGACCAGCTTCACAGCGCGCTTGGGCGGCAGGCCGAGCTGCGACCGGAAACGGGACCACAGGCGCTTACGGCTCCACCCGACTTCGGCCGCGAGTCCGTCGACCCGGGCCAGGCCACCGCTGCCGATGATCCGGTGCCAGGCCCAGGACACCTCCGGGTCTACCAGCGGCCCTGCCTCATATCGGCGGGCGAGCAACGCGTCCGTCAACGCGAAGCGATCCTGCCACGACGAGACACCGCTCAGTTGCTCTCGGATCCGGGACGCCTCCCGACCCCACAGGTCGCCCAGAGCCACGACGGCGCCGTCGAAGTCGGCGGGGGAAGCGCCCAGAACCGCGCGTGCGATCACCGGGGACAGGCGTACCTGAACGCACTCGACGTTTTCGCCCCGCGCCCGGACCGCGCCTCCGGATCCGAGCCCGGGCCCGGGCCCGGCGACGAGGCTTCCCCGCTGCTGCCCCCCGGCGGCACAGTCAAGGACGGGCGAGCCGGCGCCGAACTCCAGGAGCAGTGTCACGGCCGGGTGCGGGACCATCCGGAGCGCGTCGAGGTCGCGGACACGGAATCCGGCCATGGTGAGACCGGCCACCCTGCTGGGACGCTGCGGGCATGCGACGTCCCACACAGCCGCACCGTGCATGAAAGTCCCCACGGTCCCATGCTAAGCGAGCCGACCGAGGGAACAATTGTCCAATCCCTCGACGGGGACCGGCGGCGACAGTGGGCTCATGACTGTTTCTAACGGCGGTTGGTATGTGAACGGCCGCGCCGAGGCCACTGAGAGTTCGACCCTGTCGCTGGACGACGGCGACATCCACGTATGCCAGGACGGACCTCGCGATGCCCCCGCACTCCTGCTCATCCACGGGTCCGCGTCCTCGGTCCGCTCGTGGGACGCGCTGGTTCCGCTGCTGACCAGAGCTCACCGCGTCATCCGGATCGACCTGCTCGGGCACGGCCGGTCGGCCAAACCGGCCGACCGCAGCTACGCGCTCGCGGACCAGGCACGCCGGGCCGGCGTGGCGCTGGACCGACTCGGCGTCGAGCACGTCGTGGTCGTCGGTCATTCCAGCGGCGGCGTGGTCGCCACCGCCCTCGCCGAACAGCGACCCGACCTGGTCACCGCGCTCGCGCTCATCAACACCGGACCCAGCCTGGACGCCTTCATCGCACCGCAGTCCACCGCAATCGGACTCTCACAGTGGCCGCCGAGCGACGAGCAGATCCGCCGGTTCGCGAGCACGGGTTTCAGCCGCGCGGGCTACCAGATCCCACCGGAGCTCCTGGACGACGTGCGCTGCATGACCCTCCACACGCTCACCACAACGATGCAGGCCACCCGCGACTACCTGGAGCAGCAGTCGCTCCCGGACCGGCTGACGGCCCTCGGCAAGCCGCTACTGGTGATCTTCGGCGCGGACGACCGCAGGTGGCGATCCTCATCCGCCGCCGACTACCGCGCCGTTCCGGGAACGAAAGTCGAGTTGCTGCCCGGTCTCGGACACTCACCCATAGTCGAGGATCCCCCGCGGACCGTCACCCCCCTGCTGGCCTTCACCACGATCCACGCCGTACGGGTGGACTGAATGACAAGGAAGGGTGCCATGCGGATTCTCGTCTCCGGCGCCAGCGTCGCCGGTCCGGTGCTGGCCTACTGGCTCAGCAGGCACGGCTTCATTGTCACCGTCGTTGAACGCGCGCCGACTCCCCGCAAGACCGGCGGCCACGCGGTCGACCTGTTCCGGCCCGCGATGAACATTTCGGAGAAGATGGGCGTGCTCCCGCGCGTCGAGGAGCGGGCCACCGGCACCAACCGGATGACCGTCCACCAGGAGGGCGCACGGCGTCCCGTCGGGGTGGACCTCTCCAAGATCTTCAGTGCCACCTCCGACCGGCACGTCGAGATCATGCGCGACGACCTGAGCGAGATCTACTACGACGCCGCGCGCGACGACGTCAAGTACATCTTCGGCGACTCGATCACCGCGATCTCGCCCGACGGCGAGGTGCGATTTGAGAACGCCGCGCCGCGCCGCTTCGACCTCGTCGTCGGCGCAGACGGGCTGCACTCCAACGTGCGCCGGCTCGCCTTCGGCGACGAGTCCCGCTTCAGCGCCTTCATCGGTGCCTACCTCGGCGTCCTGACCCTGCCCAACGCCTCCGGGCTCGACGGCGAACTCCTCATCCACGTCGGCGTCGGCCGCACCGCCGGCTTCTACGGCGCGCGACACCTCGGCGACGCGCGAGCGTTGTTCCTGCTCCGGAGCAAGCGCGAGCTCGACTACCGCCACCACGACGTGCCCCGGCAGAAGGAGTTGCTGCACGGTGCCTTCGACGGGATGCACTCCGACGTGGACCGCTGGCTGGACGAGCTCGACCGCACCCCGGCGTTCTACTTCGACTCGATCACCCAGCTCCGCATGGACACCTGGTCGCGTGGGAGGGTGACGCTCGTTGGCGACGCGGGCTACTGCCCCGGCCCGGCCGTCGGCGGCAGCACCAGCCTCGCCGTCGTCGGCGCGTACGTCCTCGCCGGGGAACTGGCGAAGGCGGGCGGCGACCACGAGCGCGCCTTCCCCGCCTACGAGCGCGCGATGGCGGAGCACGCGCGCGGCAGCCGCGCGGCCGCGCTCAGCGCGGCGAAGACCCTGATACCCACCTCACGCCTTGGCGTGCGGGGACTGGCCCAGGGCGCCCGCCTGATCTCCGCCCTGCCCGCACGGCCCAGTCGCGCCCTCCTCCGCCTCACCACCAAGAGCGCACGCCTCCACAACGCCATGACCGTCGACGACTACCCGCCGCCGCCCACCGCATCACGAGGCCCGGTCGGCCTCGCAGGCGACCCGGGAGGCGGGCTCGGGGCGGAGTAAGGAGTGCTCGCCACTCTGCTGCAGGCTCAGCTCGCGGAACTCGGCGGCTGCTGCGCAGGCCCGCGTCCCAAAGATCGCTGTGCAGAGCCGAGGGTCGGTGAAAGCGCCGCTCCAGCCTCCATCGGGCACGCGGAGGTTCGCGGCAAAACTGCGGGCCACTGCACTCGGCTGCGCGACGCCGATACCAAACCTTCTTCGGCCACAGCGCCCGAGGAGTTCGAGACGGCCTCGCTGACGTGAAGGCGCAGAACGTGGCCCTGAAACGCTGCCTCCTGGTGACAAATGTCGCGAGCAACTACGAGTTTCCCGAGTTGGAGCGCCAAGTCCCTGACGGGGTCGACGCTCGAGGATCTGGAGACACACGGAGAAGATCGATCAGCCCCTCCTCGCTCCGAAGACCCAGAGTCCTTCAGCGGCCTCGACCCGTCCGACGAGGACGACGGAGCCGGCCTGGCACCGGGCGGCCACCAGGCCAAAAGAACACGGGAGCCGTCGCGGAGTAGCACCGGGGTGATGTAAACCAAGTCGGCGCCGCACGCGCACCTGTACTGCTCGGCGTCGTGCGCCCAGGACGGCGCGCCGCCGACCTTGAACGTCTGAGCTCCGAGCCCGCGTTGGTTGGGCGTGTCCACGAAGGGCCGCAGAGCCAACGGTCGGGGGCGTGTCCTGCTCCAGCGCTACGCAGCACAGCCCTAGCGGAAGCCGAACCGTCCCTGTGCCAGGTCCCGGAAGGCATGGAATTCGCCGTGCACCCAGGCGAACTGGCCTTCAGTACTTCGCAGGAGTCCACCTGCCGGTCGTCCACTGTCGTGCGCACAACGACGCATCCGAACACTGGTCACCAGCTTCCCGAACAGACGAGGGCTCTGCCCGGTCCCCACCGCGTCAGTTCCCTGGCCAGCAACAAGCCACCGATCGCACCTTGCCATTTAGTAGTGCTTCGTTAGGTTCGTGGTCTGGTTCTGCTGGCGGTGAGTGGGCGGCCGCAGGTGGTGCAGGTGCCGGTCCAGCACCTCAGCAGGTCTTGGAGTGCGTCGAGGGTCTGGTAAAGACTCGGGCTCGTGGCTGGACTTTTGGGTCAAGCCTGCGCAGGGTGAGGAAGGCCTGGGCGGCGGTGACGAGGGTGACGTGGTGGTGCCAGCCGCGCCAGGTGCGGCCCTCGAAGTGGTCGAGTCCCAGGCCGTGCTTGAGCTCGCGGTAGTCGTGTTCGATCCGCCAGCGCATCTTCGCCCACCGCACCAGGTCAGCGGCCGGTGTGGTGGCCGGCAGGTTCGATATCCAGTAGTCCGTCGGGGCGTCCTGGCCGTCCGGCCATTCGACCAGGAGTGTCTGGACGGGCAGGACGCCGTCCCATTGGTTGCGGCCGCCGCCTGCTTCCTGAGCTGCGGCCAGGGACTGCTTGCCCGCCGGCCGCACTCTCAGCACCGCGAACCGCGACGTCATCGGGCCTTTGCTGCCCTGCCGCCGGGTCACCTCGATGAACCGCTCCGCACCCGCCTCGGCCGCGAGAGTGGAGATGGCCCGGGGCGGCGTGCGGTAGCGGGGAAGGGTGGGCGGCCCGAGCCCGCCATAATGAAGACCTAACGAAGCACTACTAGTTTGAGGTGACCGTGTAGCTGCCTTGCTGCTTCACTTTCAGGTAGATGTACCCGGATTCAAAGTGGCCGCCAGCAACTCCGGCCGCGGCAGCGAAGGTTCCGTGGCGCCATACCACCTTGCCGTTGACGGCGACGGTGCTGGCCTTGTCGGAGACCGGGATCGCGATGGTGCCAGAGGTGTTGCTGGGCGCTTTGACGGTCAGACTGAACCGATCAGTGCCAGTCCTGGCACTCCAGCGGACGTCGATGTCGCCGTGCGGGGTAGGAACACGTCCTCGCGTCCAGGTGAGGTCTCCCGGGTGGGGCTGGACCGTCCAACTGGTGTATCCGGGTGTGTCCGGACGAACGCCCAGGACGTAGCTCGACAATGCGGATGTGGGGGCCGTGGACCACCCGTGAGACAGGCTCGTCCCAGATTTCAGACCAGGTCTCCCGTCGCTGCCGGAAATGTTCTCCCACATGGTCCCGGTGTGGTTCGGGCCTGGAGCGATCATGTGGCCCCACACATTGTGCAAGAGTTCTTGCGCGTTCGCTGTGTCGCCGTCAGCCAGGCGTGCCTGGAGTTCGAATCCGCTGATGAAGGGGCTGACCAGTTCTTTGTTGCCAGCGTCGGAGGAGAAGGGGAGCGGTCCGTAAGGGGTGTTCCACAGGACGGACTTGAGCTTGGCCAGGATCTCCTCGTGCTTCGAGGGTGGCGCAACTCCGTACAGGACGGCCAGGGCATTGGCGTCTTGCGCGACGCCTGACTGGGTGTCGCTGATTTTGTAAAGGCCGCTCTTCGAGTCGTAGAGACGCTCATTGATCCGAGTCTTCAGCGTCTCGGCGTCCGCCCTGTAGGCGGCGGCTTGTGAGGCCTCTCCTGCGGCGGTCGCCAGTGCCGCGCCGTCGAGCAGTGTCTTGTAGTAAAGGATGTTGTAAGCGGAGACCTCGCCGCCTTTGTCGCTGTCGTAGAAGTTCCAGTCTGCGCCGTCGACTCCGGCTCTGGTTGAGAACAAGCCGTTGGCGTCGAGCCGCGTCGCGTTCCAGGCGATCTCACGCTTGACCGCGGGCCACTGCTTGGTGACGAAATCCTTGTCGCCAGTGTGGAGGTAATAACTTGCCAGGCCCGAGACGAAATACATGGAGTACGTGGCCGAGTAGGTGGTCGTGTCGCCCGGGGTGAGTGGTCCCAGGTGCGGCACGGTCGCCGGGTGAAGGGCGCCGGGGACGAACCCGCTGGAGAGCTGCCGGCTGCCCAACAGGTTCAGGGACTGCTTGATGTACTCCGGGTTGTTTACGGAGTAGTAGTCGGTGAGCCCCTCAACCAGGATGTCACCGCTCCAGATGGCCCGGTCGCGCCTGGCTCCGTCAAGCACCGACGCCGCGGCGTTGGACCCCGGCGGAATGAAGTCAGCGAGCGTGGCGGGAGTGGTCAGAGAGGTGCTGTAGAGCTTCGTGCCCGTACTGCTGACGACAGTGAGGTCCTTGAAGGCGGCCTTCTCGTCGCCGAACTCGCGAAACCCAATGGTCCCAGCGGGACTGGCGGCGGCGCCGGAGGACGAAGCCGACGTGTCGAAGCGGTCGATCTGCCTGCCGTCCAGCGAGATCGTGATACTGGTCCCGGACACCGTGGTTGCGACGCTGTGCCAGGTCCCCTCGTCCACGGGGGACTGCAGAGCTACGGAGCCGAGGCTGGTGTAGGCCCCGTCATGGACGCCGAACTTCTGCAGTGTGTTCGGGGTCCCGCCGGTGTCGGTGCTGTCATCGAGGATGAACAGGTAGCCGTTCTGGGAGTTCTGCGCGCGGATCATCCACCCGGCTTGGTTGTGGAGAATCTTGGTCTGGAAGGTCGTTGTGTAGTCGATCCAGGAGGCGCCTCGATTCAGGATCCCGGCACCGTCATTGATTTTCGAACCGCCGGCATTCAAGGCGCCGTTCTGCACGGACCAGGACCCGGGAAGGGAGTTGGCGGGAACGAGATTGGTCTGCAGGGTGTACGCGCCGGCGTACCAGATCTTGTTCAACTCATCGGAACTCGAGAGGAAGTGACCTCCGTACCCGTCTGCCTGGGTGCGGTCGGCGATGTAGTTGATGCCAACCTTGCTCAGCATCAGGCGGCCTGGTGTGGAGAGGGTGATCTGCTGGTACCGCTCACCTCCCTGTACGGAGGGGTTTGTGATCGTGCCCGGTCCAGAGATCGGGTAGGCGTTGGATCGAGAGCTGTCGCCGTCGGCCCAGGGCGGCGACCCGTCACCGGACGGGCTCATGTACTGCAGACCCTCGCTGTAGGCGGCCTTCAGGGTCGGGGTCCCGGACGCGGCCGAGACGTTGAAGTAGGGCAGGCCACCCACTTCTTGGCCGTAGTCGAGAAGGATGGTCGGTGCTTGCCCGCCGTCGCCGTACGTCAGTGTTGCTCCGCCTGACCCTCCGCACAGAAGATTCCGGGCGCCTTCGACGGTGCCTGACGTGCTGACCACGGAAACGGGGCAGAGATCGGATCGCTTCGGGGTCTGGACGTACTCCCGCCAGTCACTGGGGACCCGGGGCGCCTTGGAGAGGGCGGCATGCCCTGTGGAGGCGGGAGCCGGCGCCGCTGTTGTGGCAGACGCTGCCGTCGGCAGGGCGAGTGTGGCGAGGATGAGGGTGAGGCCCAGCGAGAGGGCTGCGCCAGCCCAGCCGCGTCTGCGGGATAGTTGCCTTCTGCCGTAAATGATCATGCGAACTCCGAGGTTGCGGGGTGATTCCTTGATGACCCGGGCGCGGCGATGCTCCGCCAAGGAAGTGGCAAGCCAAGGCGGATGGGCGAGAGCTGGAGTCTGTTGAAACGATTCAATTCGGTGCTGCAAGACGCAAGTTATGCAGGGACTGTCTGTACGTCAACCCATAGCGCAGGCCTTGTCATGTCAGCCGGTCTGCCGATGCGTAGCAGCCCCACGGCCCAACGGCCAGGTGCTCTGGATAGTCTCCATAGAGCCTATCCACGGCACGAGTTGAGTCACGGCGCCGTGAACAGTCGGTCGCACTTCTCCGCTTCCTTGGGAGGTGCCGGCCGTTCGTCGATGCGGTGCCCCGAACGTGGGGGTTCGTGACAAGGCAGGGGCACAGCCCGGGCCCTGCACGACTTTGGGCGGTCTGCGGGTGGAGCGTTTCGGTTCGCGTCACGTCCCACCCCCAAGAGGGGGCTTATGTGACGTTCAACTGGCGCTCCGTCGTACCGCCCGGGGAGGGTTCAGCGCGCCGGCCACCACGGTGACCAGCAGCGCACCCAACATTCGACGCCGTAGGTTATGCCGCCAGAATTCCAGAGTCACCGCTCCGGGGCGAATCTTTCCTCACGCAGCCGTGGTCGCCGCGAACGCTGTCGCCATCCTCAAGTTTCCTTACAACTGGCTCGCATGACCGGGGCCCTACGCATCTCAGTGCGTACGGCCCCTTTTCTCGCGGGCGGCGGGTCGCGCTGACAACGGGCCCGGATCCCGGCCGCGGCCGGGTTCACGGGGTGGATTCGAGGGATAGCAGGTAGTTGGCGAACACCGCGTCGTCGACGGAGGCGTGGCCGGTGCGGTGGGCGTGGTTCTTGACGCGGCACATCAACTACCCGGACCAGCTCTCCACTTAACCCTTGATGTCCAAGGCGGTCCCATACAGTCGCTCCACCCGCAACCGAATGACGATTCTGTGCTCGTCGACCAACTGCTTGAAGAACGCGTCTTCGTCGTCCGGCTTCGCAGCCGGCGGAATCATCGCGAGCAGTTCTCGCCCGACTGCATCGCCAGGAACCACCGTGATCTCGGAAGCCTCTGCCACGCCCTCGGCTACGGCGAACGACCAAACGTCGCTACCTTGCACATGCAGCGCCGCGCGCGGGTTGCGTTGCAGATGCTTGACCTTGACTCGGTCGGAGGTTGTGGACAACCGCACGATGCGAGCCTCGGCGTCCCATGTATAGAGCATGGTAGTCAAGTGCGGATGGCCACTCTGCTTGACCGTGGCAAGGGTCCCGAACTGCTGCCCGGCGAGTACGGCGGAGAGGGCTTCGTCGGACAGGGAGCGAGGCGCTGGTCCTTGAGTCATGCCGCGATCAACCTCCGTGATCTCCCCCATATTCCAGGCATCTTGTGCCTTGCTATCCCCCCGGAGCCGAAGGAGGCCGTCAAAACTCTCACAAGGGAGTAACCGACCTACCGGGGCTACCAGTTCGGCCGTTGCCAGCATGGAATAGTGCTCATCTACTGGCGGCTGACACTACGCCACCGCCAAGATCACCTGGACGGTCATCGGGCTGCGCCGAATTGGCCGCACCAGCCCGACAACCGGCCGATAGTGCGGGGCCGCCCTCCGGTTCAGGGCGCCCGCGCCGAACGCCGCGGCCGACTTACAAGTTGGTCCATGATTCAGGGTGCAGCGTGCTTTGTCTGACCTGATCGGGCAGCGTTTGCCAGACCGCGACTCCCCCGGCCGCCTTCTCGAGAGTCCCCACCTCCCGCGGAACCTCACGCAGTCGGTTGCAGGACCGTACCGCTTCCGTGTGGTCGAAAGTCCACCAAGGGACGGGCGACGTGGGCGACGAGCAGCACATCAGGGCTGGTGGGTCTCCCCGCCTGAGGTGTCGGTGGCGCCGGCCGGAGTGTGCGCGTACTGCGCCCCGAGTTGGTGGAGGTAGTCGTCCGAGTGGTCGTATGACCGGTCTTGGGCGCCGTGGCGGTGCAGCGTCAGGCGGCCGTCGGGATGCAGGGCCACGGTGGTCGTCGCTTGCCGTGCCGCCGTGGCGGTTCCGGTCTCAGGGCGGTGGGGCAGTTGGAGGACCGGGACTGTCGCGGGGAACATGGCGAGCGCGTCCGCCGTCGTGGCGGCAGGCTGCCGGCCGGTGCGGTTGGCGCTGCTGACATAGAGCACGGGATGCTCGTCAAGGAGCGGTCTCAGCGGCTGCCAGCGGGCGCCGAAGAGCAGCGCCCAGCCGGCCTTGCACGCGGGTACGAGCCAGGAAAGCTGAGGGCTGGGGCGCAGCGGCACGAGGAGAGTGAGGTACTCCTCGGCCAGCAGTCGTGCGGCCAGGGCAGTGCCGGCTGCGTCGAGTTCTGTGACTGCCGCTACGGCGTGCAGGGTGTCGGGATGATGGGCCCATAGAGCCACCGGCTGGTCGGAGGGCCTGCCCTTGGCCTCGTTCACGGCCTGCGGGGTGGTGGCGGTCACGACGTGGGTGAGGGGCGCGGGGTTCGGCAGTACCACGGCCGCACCCTCGCGCAGTGCCCGTATCGCTTGGCTGAGGTCTGCCGCCGTCCGGGGTGCGGGGGACGCTTCGGCGCTCATCGTGTACTCCCGCTCGGGCTCGCGTGATGGGTAAGGCCGTCAAGGTAGTCGGCAAACACCGCGTCGTCGACGACGGCGCCTCCGGTGCGGTAGGCGCGGTTCTTGACCCAATTCATCGCCGCCCGCGTCTGATCGGGGTCGAGGGTGTGACCGAGGCGGGTGGCGACCGCCGTGATGACCCGGGCGCTGGCCAGTTGGGTCAGGACCACGTTGGGGGTGATGCCTAGCACCTCTTGGGGATCGAAGGGCTGGAAGAGCTGCGGGTGGACGAAGGGCGTGCCGGTGGAGATGGTGGCCACGCCGGTTCCGACGATGGGTGTGGTGACGCCCAGCCGGACACCGGTCTCACCGGCGACCATCTGCGCGATCCCTGGGAGCAGAGTCAGGTCCGGTGCGGTCCACCACGGTACGGCGTCCGCTCCGAGTAGTTCATCGGCGTGGCGGGCGAGGAGGAACAGCAGTTGCTCGGTGGCGACCATGCCTGACCGCTCGGCGATGCCCAACCAGGACGCGGAGACCACCCGGACACCTGAGGCCAGTGCCTGAAGGGTGTTGGCCAGGCCCAGGCCTAGATCGTTGTGCAGGTGGGAAGCGAGCAGCACCTCGCCGCCGGCCTTCGCACGCACCCGGGTGTACATCTCCCCACATGCGGGCGGCAGTTGGGCACCGACGGTGTCGGCCAGCACGACCAGCCCCGCCCCGGCTCCCGTCATGGCCTGCGCGGAATGCGCCATCAGGGCATGATCGGCGCGGGAGGCGTCAGCCAGACACACGTCCACCGCCACCGCGTCGTCCAGGTCGCGGGCCTCTTTGACGAGATCGACTCCGGCCTGGAGTGCCTCGGTAGCCGTGCGGTGGACCATCACCTGCGCCATTGTCTCCGAGGCGGGCACGACGATCATCACCCGGGCATGCCGGCTGCCACGCACGGACGCGACGGCCTGCTCCACGTCCCGGCGCGCACCGCGGCACACCGCGGCGACGCTCACCGCGCCCTCGGCCTCCATAGCGACCCGGTGCACGGCTTCGAACTCCTGCCCGCACACCGCCGGGAATCCGGCGGCGAACACGACGTGCCGTGGACCGTCCGAGCCGAAGATCCCTCCCGTCGCACGAGCCAGCCGCACCCGGAACTCCGGTGACATCAACGTCTTGGCCTGCGCACCGTCCCGGGCCGACTCCTCGAACAGGACCACCCGGCCCGCCGACGCCGACTCTCGTACCACGTCCATGAGCACCCTCCCAGAATCTCGGGCGCCGACCGTGAGCCGACAAGCTACGCCACGATCCGGACGCCCCGGCCCAGCTCAACGATCCACCGTCACAAAGCGCACCCTCGAACTAAAGGTCGCGCCCCAGGACATCCAAGATTGCCGCGTGATCGGCGAGTTCGTCGGTGGCCTGCCCGCCGAAGGACAGCCAGCTCACGGTCGGAGACATTCTCCTTGCGGATCGAAGCAGACAAGTCCGTGCTGGCGGGCCAGCTCGGCGGCGCCTTCGGACGCCTCCTCGGCCGTAACGAACTCTCGTTCGCTGCCGGACAGTTCATGGCGACGTATCACGCAACCATGATCCCCCATCCAAGATCGTTCGGCCTGGAACGGACGGACCGCCTCCGACCTCCTTCGCTCGCCTTCCGGGGTGGAGGTGAAGGACTGACGGAACGGTCCTTCACCGAATCGCACAGCAAGGAGCAGAGGCTGCTCGAGTTCGGGCGGCCAGGGAGCGCTTCCTGGAGCGCTCCCGTTCCACAAGTGGAAGACCACCATCGGCTGCCCCATGTCCTCGCTGAGACAGCCAAGCGTTTTCCCGTACAGGGGGCCGGCGTCGCGAGCGCGCTCGTATCCGCATCGAGGAGGGCGTCCCGATGGGGCGGACGTTAATCGCCGATATCGCTTGACCGGCCCGGAGACGTTGCCCGGCCGGGCCCTAACAGTAGCCGTCCACCCTGGCGCCGGCTGGAGCGAGGGTGGGCCAGGAATGCCCTGCTCTGTCGGAGGCAGCGGACCGTAGAAGGTCAAGAAGAGTGCACCCCGGGTAGCCCCGAAGAGTTGTGTAGGCGCCACGGTAGTAGCAGCTCCAGTAGCTCACGACCCGCCGTTGAATGCGCGCGAAGAAGGCAGGGTTGTCCACGATGAACTGCCCGTAAGCGAGGTGGCCGCAGGTGCCGGGCGTGGCGAGCTCACGGAGCTCATCGCAGATGGCGACCAGGATCTCCAAGACGTACTCGCCAACCAGCTGTACGACGAACGGGACGACCCATGGGTCCGTGGAACCAACGACCTTCTCCAGGTGACGCTGTCTGACCACCCCGTCGCAGTGCCGTGAGTACAGGCAGTGGAGAAGCTGGCGCTGGCGCGACGAAAGTGACGCTACCTCGTCAGTTGGCGGCTCGTCGTTGTAGAGGCGCCCCGGGATCAAAACCTGCTGGCCCTCTACAACGACCGAGAACGAGGCTTGCGGCTGGAACCGAGAATCAGGCATCACCGCCAGGACCGCTTCGGCATCGCTTGCAAGCTCCGCTGGGAACGCCGTGATCAACGGATTGCTGCTGTCGGAAAGCGGCTGCACGAGAGGAGCATAGGCGCAGGCCTCGCCCAGGTAACTGGCATTAACGGACCTTCGTCTGCGCCATGCACAGAGGATGCGCGGGGAAGCCCCATGCAGTCCGCGCGCGTGATGGGCATCGCTCTGCCGGGTGATGACGCAGTCGGCGGTCGCGCCCCTCATGGGTGGCCTGCCCCCGCACCGCGCCCTTGGCCGCTGCTCAGCCGATAGGCGCCACGGCAGGCCCGGTCCAGCGCTATCCGCTGTGAGCACCTGCAGGAATCCCGGATACAGGAATTTGCATACGTGGGCTGTACCTCGGGCGGGGCGGCGGCCTATACCTTTCCTCCTCTGCGTCTGCCGTCGCACGGGAGCCGTCCTTACATCTGAGCCGCCTGGACCGCATCGGCATGAGGAAAGCCCGACCGCGACCCGTCCGCCCTCGCGATGACCACCTTCCGCATCAGCCCCATCCTCCCGCGGCGTCTTCCCCGGTGCCCTCGTCGCTGTCGTCGACGGCACCGCGCGGCGCGGGCGCCGATCATCAAAGCCTCAGGTGAAGGGCCGGCGATGTGGCCAGGCTGTCGGCTTCGGTGTGTACTGGGAGGTATGCGGCGCGCGCCCAAAGAGCGGAGGCCGCACCATTCCCCGAGGCGATTCTCGTGAATAACCACGCCAGAGCATTCATCGCTGCCAGTGGATCGGCACTCTTGCTGTCCGCGACCACCGTGGCGTACGCCGCCGGCAGCAGTCACAGTTCGGCGACCGGGACACACGCAGCGTCATCAGCGGTCAGCGCGTCGTCCTCCGTGACGGTGTCCACCAAGTCCACGCCGCTCGGCAAGATCCTGGTCAACAGCAAGGGGCACACTCTTTACCTTTTCCAGTCCGACAAGAAGAACAAGTCCACATGTAATGGCGACTGCGCCAAGGCGTGGCCGCCGCTGAAGGCGAACGGGAAGACGGTCGCCAAGGGCGGCGTCAACAGCAAGCTGCTGGCGACCACCACGCGCAGCGACGGCTCCAAGCAGGTGACGTACAAGGGCCACCCGCTCTACACGTTCGCGGACGACACCAAGGCCGGGCAAACCAACGGGCAGGGCATCGATGCCTTCGGCGCCAAGTGGTACGTGCTGGGCACCGATGGCAAGCAGATCACGAAGCAGTCGTCGTCACAGAACGGCGGCTACTGAGCAGCCCCGTCGCACCCGTCCGCTCCGGTCACAGGCCCGGCGTCTGGAACCCATTCAGTTGCCACAATGCGGCGGTGTACCACAGCAGTGCGATCGAGCAAAAGAGAAGGCCGCCGACGACGGGCAGCATCCACCCGGGGAACTTGTGGCTGCGCACCACGACGACCTTGGCAGCGAACGCGCCATACAGCACACAACCCGTGATCGAATGGATCGCCACACGTGGTGTCGTCAGCTCAATGCCATACGCCGTGACGCAGTGGTAGGCGATAGGCACCGAGAGCAGGAAAGCCACCAGCCCGGTCAACCGGTGCGTTGTGGACGCAATCCGTGAAGAAGGCTTCGACCCGGGCAGTCGGCCGTACATGCGGGCAGCGAGCAGGAGCTGGATCAGCGCAAGCACCAACAGGGCACTGCCGAGGCGGGCTTTGAGGGTCATGGCGTCGTCGTAGTGGGCCCCGAACAAGCTACTGTTCGGATCCGGCGTCAGGCCGCGGCCCACGAAGTAGATCCCGAGGCCCACCGCGACGGGGATGAGAAGCAGCACCAATGCGCCGACACTTGGGCGTCTATGACGCCCGGTTGCAACAGCGCCAACTGGTTCCTCGGAGTCTCGGGACTCATCACCTCGCCGATCCTCGGTCACGCGACACCTCCGGCGGGGCACACCGACTCCGGCGCAGGGAACAGCAGTCCGAGTGACCGCCGAGGCAACTGCTGTTTCAAAGGAACTCCGTGGAAGTGCGATGGCCAGAGACCCCACCATGGCGCCGGTCATGCTCGCCACCCCGTTCGCCTCCCCGCAACCCGCCCGGGTTCACCCGTTGGACGGCTCCGGACCAACACCCCGAGACAGGCACCAACCCGTGGCTTGCCGCTCCCGGCATACCGGTGCACGACATGAAGGACTCGCGGCGGCGGGCTGTACAGAAGCACCGCGAGCACCCGACGGCCAGTGACCGGGATGGCCATATGCCGCCGTCCAGGAGAGGGCCTGGGTCACGGCTGTTGCCCCGTCGCGACCGGTGATGCTTGACGGGTGTCCGCTCCCGAGCTGACGCGCCGCTGGGTCTCCTGCGGGCCGTGCCAGTCCAGGCACATCACGGTGGCGTCGTCTGCGAGGCGGCCGCCGGCGGCGTCCCGGACCGCGGACGTCAGCGTCAGCGCGACCTCCCGCGGGTGCAGGCCCACGGTGCCCTCCATCAGGGCGGGCAGGTCGACCTTCTCCCCATGACGTTCGAGCATGCCGTCGGTGAGCATGAGCAGACGGTCACCGGGGCGCAGATCGATGTCCTGAACGCGGTAGGGATAGGACGTGGTCGACACGGACAGCCCGAAGGGATGGTCCACCTCGCAGACGATCTGCTCCGCAGCCCCCTCCCGCAGGCGCAGCGGCCAGGGGTGTCCGGCGTTGACGAGCTGGGCCCGTCCGCTGTGGAGGTTGATGCGGAGCAGCTGGCCGGTGGCGTGACCGCTACCGTGGTCAGCCAGTGCCTGATCAGCCCGGTGGGCCTGATCGGCCAGGCCGGCTCCCGCTCGACGGGCGCCTCGCAGGGCGCCCACCAGGACCGTAGCGGCCAGGGCGGCCTCGATGTCGTGGCCCATGGGGTCGGTCACCGACAGATGCAGGGTGTCGCGGTCCAGCGTGTAGTCGAAGGTGTCGCCACTGAGGTTTTCGGAGGGCTCCAGGCTCCCGCAGAGTGTGAACTGTGCGGCCTCGCACGACAGTGATGGGGGCAGCAGCTGGTACTGGATCTCTGCGGCCAAGCTAGGAGGGATGGAGCGCTTGCCCCAGGTGTAGAGGTCTGTGAAGCGCCCGTTGGCGATCACGATGTAGGCCAGGACATGAGCGGCTTCCCCGACCGCATGAAGAACGTCCTCACCGGGGGCGGCCGGCAGCAGCAGTTCCAGCAGCCCAATCGCATCCCCCCGATTGGTGACCGGCACGATCACTCTCTGTCCCCGGTCGGCCGCTTCCTGATACAGCCGCTGGGTCCGGATCACCTCCTCGTACACGCTGCCGAGCATGGGGATCCGCTCCACCCTCCTCCCATCCTCCGCGGCACCGGCGGTGTACAGCCGCGCCACCGCCTTCCCCGTCAGGTCCACGATGAGGAAGGAGACCTCCCTGGCCCCGAAACGCCGCCGCAGGTCCTCCGCGATCACCTCGACGGCCTCAACCGGCGCCGCCGTCTCCGCTGCGGTCAACAACCGGGGAAGTTCACTCTGCCTACCGCTCACCATCCCGGCTCCTTCCACCGGCCCCTCCCACCAG
This sequence comes from Streptomyces sp. NPDC102279, assembly GCF_044766365.1. Taxonomy (NCBI): domain Bacteria; kingdom Bacillati; phylum Actinomycetota; class Actinomycetes; order Kitasatosporales; family Streptomycetaceae; genus Streptomyces; species Streptomyces sp. NPDC102279. The sequence continues at coordinate 104,278 of NZ_JBIWLU010000001.1, forward strand.
CATGGGAACCTCCACAGGTGACGTCAATTTGCGTCACGATAGGTGACGGCGGAAGGGTTATGCGTTCGCAGAATGAGGCAGTCACGGCACCCACCTGCAGGCGTGGTCGGCACAGCTACTCCCCCGCGAAACCGGTCGAAGATCTGTCTGGCCGTATCCGTCCCGCCATCGGCCAGCCAGCCCGAGCTGAGATACCCAGGGACCCAGTCATTTCGACGGGCCCGTGTCTCATGAGACACGGCACAGTCTGGATAAGGGCGGGCTACCGGGCGATGCTCTCCATCAACACGGGCCGCATGGAGTTGGTCTCCCGGCACGGCACGGACATACGCGCGACGTTCTCGAAGGTCCTGACCGGGGGCGCGAACGGCGGGCGGGCCAGCCGTCACGGGTTCTGTCGGTACGCCGCGTGCCGCCATCGCGATGCGCGTGATGAGGTCCGTAAGCGACCGCTCAGGCCCAACAAGTGTGCCGCGTTGACGTCGAGAATCATCTCCGCCTCGCTCGGCGCGAGCCCCGAGCGGGTGATGTGGTCCACCGCCCGCAAGAATGTGTCCCCGTCCTCGTAGGGATAGTCCGTGCCCAGGACGAGGCGGTCCGCGCCGAACGTCGCGGCAGCGGCCACCAGTGCCGGCGGGTGCGCGTGACTGACCGTGTCGTACCAGAGGCGGCGGACTGCCACCGACGGCAGCTCAGGGGTACGGGGGGATTCAAACGCCAGGTGATCGTCGAGGCGGCGCGGCAACAGCGGCAGCATTCCGCCCAGGTGTGATGCCAGCACCCTCAGGCGGGGATAGCGCGCAGGGATCCCTGCCAGGATCAGGTGCATCATCGCGACCGTGTCCTCTACCGGAGCCCCGACCATCCACCTCATGCCGTGATCGGTGATCAAGGGGCTTGCGGCGCCTTCTCCCGCCGGATGCACGTACAGAACGGCGCCGCGCCGGTCGAGCTCCTCGTAGAGCGGCCAGAACAGCGGGTCGGCGAGGGTACGGCCGAGCACGGTCGTGGTCACACCGACGCCGACCGCGCCGAGTTCGTCCAGAGCCCGTGTCAACTCTCGCAAGGCCGCGTCGACATGGGGCAGTGGAACCGCCGCGAAGGCACGGAATCGCCCGGGGAAGCGGGCGACCAGTTCCGCATAGCTGTCGTTCGCCTCGCGGGCGAGCGCCACAGCGTCGGCCTCCCTCATCAGGTGGGGACACTGCGGGGCCAGCGAGAGCACCTGCAGATCGACACCGGCCCGATCCATCAGCGTGAAACGGTGCGCCAGGTCGGCATCAGTGGCGTCGGCACCAAGGCCGCGCTGGGTGCCTGTATCGGCTTTTCCCAGTCGTTCGAGGCGATCAAGGTACTGCACGGTCCACAAGTGGGCGTGCGTATCGACACGCAAAGAGACCACCCTTCAATTGAACTCCGCTCACGGGGGTGCAGCCACTCGGCGGCGCGAACCGGAGCCCGGGCCAGTACGGACGAGATCCGATCTGGTGGCGGCGTCCGACTTCAAGGCCGAACGTGGCAGGCAACGGCAAGAGACTCACCGAGCCGTACCGGCGGCGCCCGGGTTCACTGCCTGAGGTGACGTCTCTGTACTCGGCGGCGTCCCGCGACACGGCTGCGCTTCCCTTTCTCGGGGGCCTGAACATGCGCACCCGCCGACAGAGGCCGGCATGCGTATCTCAGGCTGCGTCCGTCGTCCCCGCGGATTCGGTGGCACGGCGGTATTCGGTGTTGATGCGCTGGGCTTCTTCGAGTTGGTCTTCGAGGATGATGATGCGGCAGGCGGCCTCGATGGGCATGCCACCGTCGACGAGTTCGCGGGCGCGGGCGGCGATGCGCAGCTGGTAGCGGGAGTAGCGGCGGTGTCCGCCCGTCGAGCGCAGCGGGGTGATCAGGCGGGCTTCGCCGATCGCGCGGAGGAAGCCCTGGGTGGTGCCGAGGAGTTCGGCGGCCCGGCCCATCGTGTACGCGGGATAGTCATCGTCGTCGAGCCGGCCGAACGAGTCGTCTGCTGTCACTTGCACCTCTCATGGAACGCGTGGAGGGGCCCTGGCGCCTTTGCGCCAGGGCCCCGAAGGAACAGCTACACCATCTGCCGGCCCCAGTCCTGCGCCGGCCTTCTGTGTCCGCGGCAGCTCACGAAGGGTGTGAGCCGGTGCGGGGATCGCGGTTGCTCGACCGGAGACCACCTCACTATCGATGTCCTGCGGTACCCGGGCTCAGCCATTCCGCCCGGGCGATCCTGATGGCGCCTCACTCCTCCGTTCAATCCCTCTGAAACCAACCAACTACCGGTACTGCGTACTACTGGTACTGCTTTCCTGCGTACCGCTTCGCAGCCTGTGACAGCGCCACTCTCCGGCAGCCAGCCCCGTCGCCCGTCCTGCAACCGCTCTGGCTTAGAACCCCACTACCGGACCTCCCGGTGCGCGCGCCCGCAGCCGACGCCTTCACCGAGGAACCACTCACAGACTTCACTGCTGGGCCCTGCGAACTGCACTTACCCGTACTGCACCTTCAACTACTGTCCTGCTCACGGTGGCCCCTGACCACTGCGGGCCACCCGGTACGGCCGCCAGTCCCGTCGCCGACCTGCAAACGCTCTGGCTTCGAAACTCCACCACCGCACCGCCCTGCCAACTGCTGCACTGCGGCCAGGCAGTTCATCCCTGCCCGGCCCTTGTCGATCTCCGTTACGAGAGAAACCATAACCACGCCCACCACCCAATGTCTACTCCAGCCGACACAGATTTTCGCGTGTCCGGCAGTGAAGCAGTGAGCCTCGAACAGAACAGGGACGCAGTGGCGGGGTGCCGCGCCAGCAGGGGTGGAGCCGGGCCCCGGGTGACCCGATGGATCTGAAGGCCGCGCCGCCTGCCCCGGTGTAGTGGTGAGGTGTCAGGTAGCCGGACGAGCGCCAACGGCGCTTGGGCTGGGAGGCGGACTGGACGGACACGGCTGGGCAAGAAGAGGGTCGGCACCCGTCGCGGAGGGCACGATCTCGGTCTACGCCGCGATCGACAGTAGTGAAGAGGTAGCCGCCGCCCGGGCCCTGGGCCATGAAAATCTGACGTCGTACCAGGCTGTGAGCAGCCCTGACCGGCACCCGGACGGCGACCCGGCGGGCCGCCCGGGTGTCGTGACTACGGGCTCACACGCCAGGCACGTACCGAGCTGTCTACGCCGCCGGGCCGGGGAACGCCTGGCGGGTGCAACAGCGCCGTGCGGCGCGGATCGATCGGCCCGCATCCGTGTCGAGTGGGTATGCAACGGGGCCCGGCGATACGCCGGGCCCCGTCCTGTGCTGAGCTGCTTTTGGTCAGTGGCGGGCGATGTTCTCCGCCTGGGGGCCCTTCTGGCCCTGGGTGATGTCGAAGTTGACCTTCTCGCCCTCCGCCAGCTCCTTGAACCCGTTGCCGGTGATGTTGGAGTAGTGGGCGAAGACGTCGGGACCGCCGCCGTCCTGCTCGATGAAACCGAAGCCCTTTTCGGCGTTGAACCACTTCACGGTGCCGCTAGCCATGCTGCTGTCCTTCGATCTTGCCAGGAAAGTCCCGGCTGGTACTTGAACGAGCGTCACCCGAGGCCGGGCAACACACAGCGACTGTTCTACCCCACTCATCGCCCTCTATGGCCTCATTTTGCGATGGCGTCGTGAAGGAATGCGGGCCACGGCACGGGGTACAGCCGTCCGAGGCTCTTACAACTGCTCCAGCGCATCGTCGTGCTGAGCAAGAACGCGGAGCAGGTCCGCCACGGTCGACCCGTTGTCGGCAGGATGCCGCAGGGCCGTGTCCGGCACGATGCGATACACGTTCGAGCGCCCCTGCCGGGTGTGCGTGAGGTATCCGTCCTTCTCCAGATCCGCGATCATCTTCTGTACGGCCCGCTCGGTGAGCCGGCAACGCGCGGCGATGTCCCGGACCCGCGCACTGTGGTCGTCGGCGATCGCGACCAGTACGCGGGCGTGGTTCGTGAGAAATGTCCAGCCAGTGTGTGCCTCAGGTACGTCACCCATCCGCTCAGCATAGAGCGTCTGATTCACGTATCCAAAAGGCTGAAAGATTTTTCAGGTATGACTTGACGTATGCGGAGCGGGAGAGTGAATCTGGTGACGGAAGACGGTGGAACCCCTGGAAGAGGCCGCCATGCCAGACCACAAGCCTTCTCCTCAGCGGACGAGCGCGGGAGCCCTCGTAGTGCGCCCGTGGTTGGAGAGCACGACGTCTACCGTCGGCGACCGTACGGTGGTCGCCTTGCGCGGCGAGATCGACATGGACACAGAACAGTCGTTGCACCTGGCGTTGCATGACGCTCTGGACCGCTCCACCACCGGGGCGGATCTCGACCTGAGTGCGGTGGGCTTCTGCGACTGCTCCGGTCTCAATGTGCTGTTGGGCGCACGACGGTACGCCGTGACGCACCGCAAGACCCTCATCCTCCAGACCGCCGGCCGGGCGACAGAGACCCTGCTCGCCCTGACGGGTACACGGCATCTGTTCAACCCCGTCCGCGCTCCAGGCCCTTCGGACGACGTCGTCCCTGCGGGCAACAGCGAACCCGAGATGACGGCACAAGATCTGCACGCCGAAGCCGAAGAGCTCCAACGGGCCGTGGCCACCCAGCCGACCACCGATCTGAAACCAGCCGCCTCGAGCAGCGGCCGTTGGATTCGCTGATTCGGCGGCGCGGCGGTATTCGCCGATGATGCGCTGTGCTTCATCGGGCTGGTCGTCGAGGATGACGATGCGGCAGGCCGCTTCGATCGGTGCCCTGGTCGAAGAGTTGCCCATCGATCCGTTGTGCGGGCCCGTGGATCCAGCGTGCGGTGGTGGGCAGCCACGTGTGGCCCAGTCGCGCTCCGACGGCTTCCAGGTCTGCCTTTTCCAGCAGCTCTCGTCCCAGCACCGCCGCGCTGCCGCCGCATTCCCTCGCCGCGGTCTTCTCGTGTCAGCCACCCCGAGGGAACAACGCGACCCACACAGCGCCGTCCTCCCGTCTCCAATTCCGACCCGCTGATACAGCCGTTCGCCCCTCGGAACGCATGCCTTCGGCCAGCGCCTCCGCCGCGTGCCCGAACGCTGTTCCCTCCACCCACGAGGCGCCGTACAGAGCAGCCCGCTGGACGGAGGCGCAAAGCACCTCTGCGGCCTCGTCGACATCCTGGAACTCGGACGCGGCCTGGGCGATGCCCTCTGCTCCCCACGACATGACGAACACCCATCCAGCCTGCTCCCCCGCACCCCGGACCGCCATTCGCGGCGAGTGAGACCGTCTCGCACCCCAAGCGTCGGGGGGCGTCTACGGCCAGGAGCCGTACCGGACGACGATCGCGCGATGCTGGTCGATGGAGGCTCTGGGCCGAGCTCCGGGAACGCGGCCCAGGCCGATCGGCTCCCAGCGCCTGCCTGCCAGATGGGCCGCGTCGCGGGCGCGTCGCTATGCAGCGGCGCCGGCTGTCTCGATGGCGGTACCTACCCGCGCGTGAACGACAAGACCCCCGCCGTGTGCGGCAGCCTTCGCTGCCAGCGCCCGCCGGGCGGGAGCGCTGGGTGTGACCACCGATATCAAGGCGTCCGCGTGCTTGCACCTTCGGTGTGCCTCCACGACGGCCTCCAGCACGGGGTCGGCCGCTTCGGCGCCGAGAGTGATGACCACAGGCACGGGGGTGTGGACGTGAATGAGATCGCTGATCAGGACAGCCAGGTTCTGCGTTTGGGCGCCTGGAGCGTCGTCCACCCTCAGGATCAGTACGCCGTTCTTGAGCGCGTGGGACACCATGGCCGTCGCTCCCCTTCTGCTGTCTGGTGGTGACGTCATCAGTGCGCTCCCGCCCGGCCGTGCGCCGTCACCGGCCGGCCCGTGGACTGGTCAACTGTGCGAACGCGGTGCTGGTCCCGGATGGCCTCTTCCAGAGCGATACGAAGCCCCAGATTGAGTTCTCCGGTCGGAGCCCAGACCGTGAGCAGTTCGGCAATGCGGGGCAGAGGGATACCCGTGCGCTGAACAACCTCGCGCAGGACCGCTCCGGCCCGGCCCCCGTCCAGCCGTCCCAGGGCCATCACCACGCCTGTCGCCCGGTCGACCGCCTGGTCGGCCGTCTCCTGCCGCGCACCCTCGCGTGGCGACCGAACCGAGGGCGAGATCCGCTCCTCGTCGATGCCCGCGTCGACTGCGGCGTGCTCGTCGTGACCGGAGGTCAGTAGCTGACTCATCGGTGGTCTGCGTCCTCTGCTTCGCCTCGCCGGTTCACTGCGCCAGAGCCCCTTTGCGCACGCGGGCGCAGCTGCGGGAGATGAGACGGGAGACGTGCATCTGCGAGAGCCCGAGCTTTTCGGCTATGCGGCTCTGTGTCATGTCCTCGAAGAAGCGCAGGTACAGGACGACCCGTTCACGCTCGGGGAGTTTGCGCAGTTCCTTCTTGGCTGCCTCTCGGTCGACGATATTGTCGAAGGAGGAGTCGGTGGCGCCCAGGGTGTCGCCGAGGCTGTATCCGTCGTCACCGCCGCCCATTTCAGCATCCAGCGAGAGGGCACTGAAGCTCTCCATGGCTTCGAGCCCGGCGCTGACCTCTTCTTCGGTGAGACGGGTGTGGGTCGCGATCTCAGCAGGAGTCGGTTCGGCCGCGCCGGGCCTTTCGCTGAGTTCCCGGCGCGCGACCCGGACCCGATTGCGCAGGTCCTGTACCCGGCGCGGGACGCGTACGGCCCACATCCGGTCCCGGAAGTGCCGCTTCACCTCACCGGTGATGGTCGGGATCGCGTAGCTCTCGAAGGCTCCGCGGGCCGGATCGAACCCGTCGATGGCCTTCACCAGACCGAGGGCGGCGACCTGGCGCAGGTCCTCGATTGCTTCACCGCGGTCGCGGAAACGGCCGGCGAGCCGGTGCGCCATGGGCAGCCAGACACTGACCAGCTCATCGCGTATCGCGTCCCGCTCCGGGCCCTCATTCAATTCCACCAGCCGGACGAACAAGGCGCCGGTCTCGGGAGCGTCGTCATAGCCCCGGGTGGAACGGGCCGGCTGGGCGTCGGTGTGCGGATGGTCTGCGGCGATGTCGGTAGGCACGCGGGATCCCTCCTGGACGGCGCGTCCGGGCGATCCGCGGAGACAGACAGAAGCGGGCCCGAACGACAGTGATGGGACAGGCCGCACAGAGAGGCGCTACACAGACCGCTGAAGGTGACCGCGGCCGCGCAGGTCATCTCCGCTTGGCTCGCGCCTCCGGTCCGAAGCACACACCCCCGCCTGCCCCGCGCCCTCACCCGTAAACAGTTCCGCCGAACGCGTGTCGCCCGTCGTCGTGTGTGCGGTCGCCGCAGCGGCTCCCACCCGGCTGGGCTGCCCGCCCTGCGGCAGCCCCCTGGCCGGACATGTCGAAGGCCGCGGCACGGTGCCGACTCCACCCCGCAAGGGCCGGGCCGCTCCACCGGGCAGACACCCACAGGCTCGGGCGCAGGCGCGGGGCCGCCGTCAGGCCGTTCCGAAGCCCGCCCACCTGGGCGTACCGGTGCCGGGCTACGGCCGATGATCGTTGAGCGGGCAGCTGAAGCCGGCCCCTCACCCGCGTTCTCCGTGGAGAAGACGCGATCTCCCACTCGACTACGCCAACCCGGCGATGGGTGCGACGGTGCCCCGTGCTCGCCGACGGCCTCGTTCCACGCCGGCCTCGTTCCACGCCAGTCTCGAACAGCGGTGGTCGGTGCCTCTGGGAGCGTGGGGTAGCAAAGGATGACCGTCTGGAGGCCCACGATCTCGACGAGGCGCTGAACTGTTGTGGGTTTGCCTCCGCTCACGGGAGCTGCGCGTTCCTGACATGCCTCCTGCCTGGCTCGAAGCTCAGCCGGCCCTCGCCGTGCTTCTCCATCACCCGCTACCGACCGGCTGGTGAGGCAAGGCGCCTCAGATCCTCACCCGTTCGGCGGGGGCCGCGTTCAGCGTCGTTGGCGACGGGACGGTTTGACGTCCGTGGCCTTGGGGCCGCTGCTCGTAGTCCCCCAGGCGAGCAGCGCGAAGCCCGCGGCGAAGCCGAGCATCGTCCATACACCGCGCGGCCAGAAGATGTGGCTGTCGACGAAGGACCAGCCGGCGCCGAGGAGCACCAACGTGCCGGGCAGGATCCGGACGCCGTGCTTCGGGAACAGCGCGACCGCCGTGGCGGCGATGGCCCCGATCAGGGCGTAGACCCCGACCTGCCCGAGCGCCTCCCCAGTGTCGTACAGCGGGTGTTTGACCGGACCGAGGCCGGCTGTTGCGCCGACGTGCTCGACCGCCGTCCCCGCGGCTATGCCTGCGACCGCGTCGAGGCCGGTGTAAAAGGCCGCGTAGCCGAAGGCACCCGCCCAGGCGACCACCGTGGCAACGCCCGCGAGGCCGGGTCGCGGCCGATGCCACAGAGGCACCAGGAGACCGAGCGTGAGCAGCGGAAAGACCGGCAGGAGCGCGATGTGCAAATGCGTCCAGTCGGCCGCCGTCGATCGAGACAGGCCGTGCGGATGAGCGAGGCCCGCTACTGCCAGAATCAATGGGGCGGTGGTGGCGAGAGCGATGTTCCGTATGGTCAACACGCCTGCGAGCGTAGGGGTGTCGTGCCGTCGAATACGGCTGCGTAAGGGTTCCGTAAGACTTCGGCCCGGGCCCCTCGACTCCACGGCAGTCCGCGCGGCGAACCGTCTGCTGCAGAGCGTCCTCGCCTGCCGGCCGGAGGTCGCCAGCACTCTCACTGGGAAGCACAACGATGAGGCGTGGGAGGCCCCGGCGGCCTGCGAGCCCATCCCCACCTGCTGATCGCGACCGGATCCCCGCCCGGGGCCGAGGCTGGACCGCTCGCTCTACGAGATGACCTGAAGGGGGCCGTGGTGCCGGTCTCGCTGCCGCAGTCGGTCGAGTGCTTCGGCCGTCGCCTCGTTCGCCGGAAGGAAGACGACCAGCTGCTGTGCATCCGAAGGAAGTTCCAGCGTCTCGCGGCTCAGGTGGAGTTCGCGCCCCGTTGGGTGGTTGAGGCGGAGAGTGCCGCGTCGTGGGACCACGTGACGGTTCAGGCGGCGGGTGAATTCGGGGCCTGCGACGGGGGCGAGTTCGGTCGAGAACCATTCGGAGTTCTCGACGGACGGTGCGAACCAGAGGTCGAAGGCCTGCTCGTCGGCGACGTCGTCCCAGTCGGCGAAGAAGGCCCGGGCCCGAGGGTCGGTGAACACGTATCGGGTCAGGTTCGGGGCGTCATCGTCCAGGAGCCCGGCCCCCCTCGTCACCGATGCGAAGCCACTGGTGTGGGCGAGGACGTCGCCCAGTCGGTTGGCCAGCATCGCGATCCCCGGTTCGAGGAGCCGAAGCGTCTGCAGCACCGGGCCACGCACCTCGCGGCGAGGCGGCACAGGCCGTGCGTGGGCGGAGCAGTCCCCTCCTGTGATCTTCGTGAGGTAGCGGAGGTGGTCGCGCTCCGTACGGTCGAGGCTGAGGGCGTCGGCGAGCGCGTTCACCACCGGAACCGAGGGATTGCGGTCACGTCCCTGTTCGATACGGGTCAGATACTCGACGCTGATTCCGGCCCGTGCGGCGAGGTCCGAACGGCGCAGCCCCGGCGAGCGACGGCGTCCACTGTCCGGCAGTCCCAGCGACGCGGGCTGGATGCTGTCGCGCTTGGCCCGGACGAAATCCCCCAGAGGCGAACCCATGTGGGTGAGCATACGACTCCGGTCGTCACGTGCGGAGGGTGCAGAGTGGCCCTGCGGGGGCCAGCCTCAGCACGGTCTGGCTGGAGCCGTGCCGCGGCCTGATCGTGGAGGCCATGGAGAACACGTACAAGCTGGTCATCATCGTCGGGAGCGTCAGGGAAGGACGGTTCGGCCCGGTCGTTGCGTCCTGGGTCGCCGAACAGGCCCATCTGCACGGTGGTTTCGACGTGCAGGTCGTCGATCTGGCCGATTTCGACGTCCCGTTGGAACTGCCCGCGGCGTCGCCGAAGTACGCGGGTGCCGACTATCCCCGCCCGACCGGGATGCGGGCACTGACGTCCGCACTGGAGAGCGCCGACGCGTTCGTCGTCGTCACCCCGGAGTACAACCACAGCTATCCCGCCTCGCTGAAGGCCGCCATCGACTGGCACTTCACCCAGTGGACGGCGAAACCCGTCGCCTTCGTCAGCTACGGCGGTGCGGCCGGCGGACGGCACGCGGCCCTGCATCTGGAGAACGTGCTCACCGAGTTGCATGCGGTGACGATCCGCGACGGTCTCGCTTTTCCCAATTACTTCACGACGTGGCAGGAGGGTCGACCGCTTGACCCCGCGTCCCCTGCGTACGCCAAGGCCCTTCTCGAACAGTTGGCATGGTGGGCCGCGGCGCTCCGATCGGCCCGCACCGCGACACCGTATCCAGTGTGACCAATCGATGCGCCTGGTGGTCCTCGTCAGCGTTAGCAGGCGGTCAGTGCGCGCATGACGGCTGGCCGCCAACGAACCTGGCTCCCCTCATCAGGCCCCTTGGCATCGACCATCTAGGCTGACGCGGTGACTGATGAGCAGGAGCGGATGCAGCCGTCGGGAGTATGGGCCACTGCGGTGAGCGTGGCCAGAGTGCGGGCGCTGGAGACCGAGCGGGAGAACGCGCTGTTCCGCGACCCACTGGCCAAGGCCTTCGCCACCGCCGGCGGCCTGTGGCCCTCCTCGGCGCCGCTGCCCGATGACGAGGCCGCGCGACGCCGCCGACTGGCCGTGTCCTACTCCATCGTCATCAGGACGAAGTTCCTCGACGACCTGCTGCAGCAGGCCTCCGCGGCCGGGGTCCGGCAGGTCGTGCTGCTCGGCGCCGGCATGGACAGCCGGGCCTTCCGGATCGACTGGCCCGAGGGCACGCGGCTCTTCGAGGTCGACACCGTCGCGCCACTGGACTTCAAGGCTTCGGTGCTGCGCCAGGAGCGGGCCGTCGCACGCTGCGAGCGGATCACCGTCGCGGTGGACCTGCGTGAGGACTGGCCAGGCGCCCTGGCCGCCGCGGGGCACGACCCGACCGTACCGACCGCGTGGATCGCCGAAGGACTGTTGATCTATCTGCCCGAGGACGCGGTGGAGCTGCTGCTGGCCCGGATCAGCACGCAGTCGGCGGCAGGCAGTCGGATGGGGCTGACCTTGGGCTCGCGCGGCGTGATCGAGCGCTTCGGCGCGGACGCCGCGCCGGGGTCGGCGGCCTCCATGTGGGTCTCGGAGATGCCCGACGACCCGGTGGGCTGGCTGGCCGGGCACGGCTGGGATGCCGACAGCCACACCCTGCGCGAGCGCGCCACCGCCTACGGCCGTCCGATCAGCACCCCGACGCAGCACGAGGAGCGGCCCGGCGGACTGATCTCGGCGGTCCGCCGGTAGAGCGCCTTCCGGTTCCCTGGTGATCGATTTCAAGGGGCCTGACGAGTGGGGCCAGGTCCATGCGCGGCCATCCGGCCATGCCCGCACCGACCCGCCTACGACCACTGAAGCCCGCCCGAAATCGCCTGGCCGGACGGTGGTGGGGCCGACGGTCCTTCGCCGCGAACGAAGTTCTGCCGCCGGCTCGCTACGGCAACAGGGCCCGGACCGCGCGTCGCGGTCCGGGCCCTGCCCCTTGCGGTGCCGCCCTGTGGCGGCGGCGCGTCAGCTCTGTGCGGTGTCGTCGCCCGTCTGCCCGGTGCCCTCGGATCCGCTCACCTTTTCGCGCATCTTGCGCACCAGCTCCGCCTTGAGGTCGGCGGCACTCTGGCGGTCGAGGTTGCGGTGCGGACCGTTGTTGGCCCGTTCGGCGCGGGACAGCTTCTTGCGCTTGCCGCCGCCCATGCCCACGGGGTTGTTGATGTTCTTGCTCACGGGGTCTCCCGGAATGATGTGAAGTGATCTACGGATTCAGCGGTGGGAGACGGGCGCGGCGACGTCGTAGGACGCCTGCAGGGGCCCATCACGCGCTCACTCGTGAATCGGAGTCTGGAAGAACATGACAAGGACGTTACCCGGTTCCGTCGGCCCCGCGCACCAAGCCTTTCGCCGCCCCGGTTCCGGCCGGGGTTCGGCGAGCGCCCGGGGTCCGTCGTTTCCTTCCGGGAACCTCAGCACCGCCGGCACCCGCCGGTGGCCTCGCCGCCCGCCCGGGGCCGGCCCAGATGAGCTTTGCCGGTCCTCCGCGGGCGTTGTCAGCGGTCGCGAGCGCACTGCCGGCATGAGCCTCACTTCGTCTGCCGCAGCCGATGCGCCCGTCTCTCCTGTTCGGGTGGAGTCGATGGACGCCTGCGGCGGTTGGAGACGCTCATGCGACGGGCAGGCGGATCCCGGAGCGACCCGGGGGTCCGCCGTTCACAGCGTTCGCGTACACGTCGGCGTACGCGTGGCGCAGTACCCCGACCGCAGCGTCCTGCTTCCGGCCTGTCTCGACCGGCCCAGTCGATGACTTGCGTCCGGGGGACGCGTCATCGGTAGTCGGGGTTCGCCGCGTCGAGGCGGCAGCCCGCGTCCCACTCGGAGCGCTGGTTGCCATGGGCCGGGAAGCCGCCGGCCCGCTTGAGCATCGCCGCCATGTGCATCAGGTTCCAGGCCATGAAGGCGGTGTTGCGGTTGGTGAAGTCGTTCTCCGGGCCGCCCGAGCCGGCGTCCAGGTACGAGGGTCCGGGACCTGCCGGGCCGATCCAGCCGGCGTCGGCCTGCGGCGGGATCGCGTATCCGAGGTGTTGCAGGCTGTAGAGGATGTTCATGGCACAGTGCTTGACGCCATCCTCGTTGCCGGTGATCAGGCAGCCGCCGACGCGCCCGTAGTAGGCGTACTGCCCGCGGGAGTTGAGCAGGCCGGAGCAGCTGTAGAGCCGCTCGATGACCTGCTTGGTGACCGAGCTGTTGTCCCCCAGCCAGATCGGTCCGGCGACCACGAGGATGTCTGCGGCAAGGACCTGCTCGTACAGCTCCGGCCACGCGTCCGTGGTGAAGCCGTGCTGGGTCATGTCCGGGTAGACACCTGGTGCGAGGTCGTGCTCGACGGCGCGGATCACCTCTGTGGCAACCCCCTGCCCGTCCATGATCGCGCGGCTCTTGTCGATCAGGCCCTGGGTGTGACTCTGCTGGGGCGAGAGCTTCAGCGTGCAGTTGATGAACAGGGCCCGCAGGTCGTCGAAGCGGTAGGTGTCGTCGGTCGAAGGGGCGGGGGAAGAGGCCGCCTGGGAGTCGTTCATCAGGGCTCCTTGCTCCTTGGCACGGGATCGCCGGATGTTTCCCCACCCGTCCGACCGGTGGGTCAGCAGCACCTTCTCGCGTCGATCCGTGTTTGTCCCTCCCGACGCGCGAGCATGCCGTCGGGAGCGAGTTCATCGGAGGTGCACGCCCCAACCCAGGCGCACCCTCAACGGTCGGCTCCCGCCCACGACCCGAGTCAAGTCTCCGTCCCCGGCCGCATCGCTACCGCCCGGCGTCGAGGGTGAAGGACGATCGGATTGAGCCATGGCTGTCCTGCATCCTCTGGAACGGAACACCCGTTCCAACAACCGACTGATCCGACTGATCCACATGAACCCGCCCGGTCATCGGGGTGGGTCCTGGGGCTGTGCGGCTTGCCGCTCGGTATCCGGCACACCCGGGAGAAAGTCGTGCAACTGCGAGTATCCCTGGGAGCAGGCTGTCTGGGCTATGGCCTCGGAGACAGCATCGGCCAGGGGCCGCGATGACTCGCCGAGCAGGCGACGTGCCTTCTCGGTGAGTGTCACCTCGATGCCGCGCCGGTCGCCGCACGCGGACATCCGGGTGATGAGCCCTGCGCGTTGCAGGCAGGCGACCTGGTACGTCAACCGTGTCTTGGGTCGGCCCAGCAGTTCCGCGATCTGTGTCATCCGCAGACGGGAACCCGGCTGGTCCGCGAGCAGGCACAGCACCAGGAACTCGTCGTGCGAAATCCCCATCGCGTCCTTCACCCGCGAGCGCAACTGCTGCTCGACGGCTCCGGCAGCGGCCAGAAGCCGCATCCAGGAACGCAGCTCTGTCGGCAGCAGGTCCGCGTCACTCGGCGTCTCGCATTCGGGCTGCTCGGCACGGGCGCTTGGGTCAACCATGATGTCGCATTCTACCGGTTGTTCATTTTTGGATGAACGGCTAGCGTGCAGTAATCCAAATTTGGACGATAGGGCTGGCACCTCCTGACTGACCTCGGGTGCGCTCCACCTCCACGTTTACCGTCTGTAACCACCAGGAGAAGACATGACCGCCGCCATTGAGACCGGCTTGTGGGAGCTCGACCCCGCCCTCTCCACCGTAGCCATCGCGCACCGGACCATCTGGGGCATGGTCACGGTCAAGGGCACGTTCACGGGTGTCGTGGGTGAGGGTGAGGTGAACGCCGACGGCACGGCCCACGGCGCGGTCACCCTGGACGCGGCCTCCCTGGACACCAAGAACGCCAAGCGCGACAAGCACCTGCGCGGCAGCGACTTCTTCGACGCCGAGAACCACCCCACCATCGTCTTCGCTGTGCAGAACGCTACGGCCCGCCCGGACGACACCGTCGAAGTCACGGGCCAGCTGACCGTCCGGGGCATCACCCGGCCCCAGACCGCCACCGCCCACATCACAGCCGCCGGGACCGACGCGATCAGCATCACCACGGAGTTCACCGCGGACAGGGACCAGTTCGGCATGGAGTGGAACCAACTCGGCATGATCCGCGGCCTGACCACGGTCACTGCGACGCTCGCCTTCACCCGCTCTCCCGCCTAGGCACGGCTCAGGGCACCGTCCGGCGGCCTGCCCCGCGACGAGCCGGTCCCGGCCGGCCAAGCCGCTCGTCCGGGTGCAGCCCTGGTCCATGAGGCGGGTTCAGCAGCCGCCCTTCATATAGGCAGCCCGGCTCCCGACAGAGAGGCAGACCCTCCTGGCGGGAGCCGGACCGCACCGTTGAGGGCCCGTACACGTCGACGGGCAGCGGATCGTCCGCGGCGGCCTCATCCGGCCGAGATCGACGCCTGCGCACAGCGCGCAGCGCGCAGTACGGCGGTGCCGGGTCGATGACGCATTGACGTCGGACCCGCCGGGCGTAGTGCCAACGTGAGGCCACGCCCAGCCGGAGCACTCTGTCCGCACCGCACCGAGCCGTCACCGCCGTGAAGGCTGGACTGCTCTGTCACCGCCGCACATGCGAGAGACCGAACGTCCACAGTCCTCCTCCCGGCGTCCGCGTCGTCGGCGATCGACCGACTGGATGAAGTTCCCTCCACGCGGCGTCGGCGCGACCCCGAGCAGCGGAACGTGCACGGTGCGTGTCCCTACGATTCCGCCTGGAGCGCCCCGGTGAGTTGGGCCCATGCGAGTCGGGCCCGTGCAATGCGGGCCTTTTCGACTCGGCTCCTTGGACTCCAGAAACGGCGGAACGCATGAGACCGATGATCTCTGGCCGGCTGCGGACCTGGTCCGCAGCCGGTGCGACACTCGTGGTTCTGGTGGGAGCGGCAGCCGCCGGCCCCCCTGCGTCGGCGCACGGCGACGACCTCGGGCCCGCCATCGAGGCGATCATGCACAAGCCCGGCTACGAGCACGCGCAGTGGGGCGTCCTGGAGACGGACCCGGCGAGCGGCCGAGTGATCCACTCCCGGTTCGCGGACCAGTTCTTCGTCCCGGGTTCGACGGTCAAGCTGGTCACCATCTCGACCGCCTGGCACACCCTCGGCCCCAACCACCGCTTCACCACCCCCGTCATGGCGACAGGCACCCGCTCCGGGTCGACGTTGCACGGGAACCTGGCACTGGTCGCCCAGGGTGACCTGACCATGGGCGGACGCACCAAGCCCGACGGTTCGGTGGACTACACCGACATCGACCACACCGAGGCCGAGCTGCCCGGTGCCACCCTCACCCCCGAGAACCCGCTCGCCGGCATCAACCAGATCGCCCGGCAGATCCGCAAGACCGGCATCACCAAGGTCGACGGCAACGTCATCATCGACCCCCGCCTGTTCCACCTCCCGGCGCTGAGCCCGCAGCCCACCCCGCTGATCCTCAACGACAACCTGATCGACCTGCTGACCACCCCGACCAAGCCCGGCCAGCCCGCAAAGCTGTCCTGGCGCCCACAGGTCGCTCCGTACCAGGTCACCTCCAGCGTCCGGACGGTCTCCAAGACCGGGACCACTTCCGTCAACGTGACCGCCTCACCCGACGGCACCCGGATCCACCTGTCCGGCACCATCGCCGCCGGTGCGCAGCCGCTGCTGCGGGTCTCCAGCATCCAGGACCCGAACGCCTTCGGCCGCACCGCGCTGATCGAGGCCCTCGCCCGCGTCGGCGTCCACGTCACGGCGCGGCCCACCGGTCCCAACCCGCACAAGCAGCTGCCCGCCTCGTACCGCCACGACCCCCGCGTCGCCGCGTACGTCTCTCCCCCGTACAGCCAGTACGCCAAGCTGATCCTCAAGGTAAGTCACAACCTCGGGGCCAACCTGGCCCTGTGCAACATGGCCGTCGCACGCGGCAGCAAGGACTGCTTCGACGCGTTCCCGATCGAGCACGACTTCCTCACCAACGTCGCGCACGTGGACCCGACCCAGTTCCAGCTCTCCGACGGGCGCGGCGGCACCCCGCCCGACCGGGTCACTCCCAGGGGCCTCGTCGAGCTCCTCACCTACTGGCTGCACACGCGCGACGGCAAGGCCTTCCGGAAGTTGCTCCCGATCCTCGGCGTCGACGGCTCGAACGGGATCTCGTGCACCACGAACTGCCCGGCCAAGGGCAAGGTCTTCGCGAAACCGGGCACGATTCTCGGTGACGACGAGTTGAACCAGCAGCTCGCGGTCGCAGCCCAGAACGAGGCCGGCTACCTGCAGACCGACGACGGCCGCCTGCTGACCTTCTTCGTCGGCGTCAACGGCGCCAGCAGCCCCGATCTCCAGAGCTTCCTCAGCATCTTCAACGACGTCAACCAGATCACAGCCCTCCTGCAGGAGCAGGCCTCGGCAGGCGAATAGGGCACCATCTGACTCGCCGCACAACCGCTCGGGGCACCGTCCGGTGCGAGCCCGGGCAACGGAAAGACCCCTGCGGAGCAGGGTTGGCCGGGACGCTGTCATTGCCGCCGAGCAGTGACCCGTCCCGGCCGACCCGTCTCCCGCACGACGTACTGGCCTGCGGCGTCCGGAGTCGCGCGCAACCCCCTTGATCGTCTTCTGAGCGGCACTTAGGCTCACATGCCCATGAAGACGGGGGAAGAGGTCCACGGGCGGCAGGTACGGCTCCACCGGCTGGTCAGGCATCACGTGACCGCAGCGCTGCTCATCGGGGTGACGGGACTTGGCACGCTGGGCACGGTGTTCTTCTTACTGCCCGCGGTGCTGGTCGACCACGATCTCGCCGGAGCGAGCATCTCCGCGCAGGATCGGCTGGCGGCCGTCAACGACGTCCGTACGACCCTGCTGCAAGCCGTCGGTGGCCTCGTCGTGCTGTTCGGCGCCTACGCCACGTGGCGCCAATTGCGCGTGAGCCAGGACGGCTTGCGTGCCACCCAGGAGGGGTACGTCACCGACCGGTTCAGCCGAGCGGTCGACCAACTCGGCAGCGACAAACTGGATGTGCGCATCGGGGGATTGCACGCACTGTGGCGGATCGCGGAGCAGTCCGCCCGCGACCGGGAGGCCATCATCTCCATCCAGGCCGCGTATCTGCGCACACACGTCCCCTGGCCACCCGCGAGGCCGGACGTGCCGGCTGCGGACATACCCATCAACGACATCGCACCCCTGGAGACCCGCGCCGCCGACGCCCAGGTGGCCCTGACCGCCCTCGGCGTGCTCTGTCAGCACCGAGAACAGTCGTGGGTCAACCTCAGCATCACGGACCTGCGCCGGGCCGACTGTGACGGGCTGTGGTTCCCCGAGGTCAACTTCGACCGGGCCTGCATGGAGGCGGCGGGCCTCTACCACGCCAATCTGACCCAAGCGTCCCTGGTGTCGGTCAACCTGCGGCACGCCGACCTCACGACCGCGATCCTTCACCGGGCTCGCTGCGTCCTCGCCGACCTACGGGGCGCGAAGCTGGTCGCGACCGACCTCCGTGACGCGGACTTCACCGAGACCGACCTGCGCGAGGCGAACCTGCGCAAGGCCGATGCCCGCGGCGCGGTCTTCCACCGGACCGACCTCCGCCTCGCGGACCTGCGCGGTGCCGACCTGAGAAACGCCGACCTTGTCGAAGCACGCCTGAGCGGCGCCCTGAGCAGCGGACTCACCCGCTGGCCCGTCGGCTTCGACCACTCGGCGGCCGGAGTCATGGACACAGATGAACCCGGGCCCGAGCCCTCACCCGTGCTCCAGCCGCCGGGGATGACGTGGCAGGTACCGCCGCTGCGGTCCACCCCGTGACGAGGCCCGGGGCGGTCCCGCGACGGCTTCACCCCGTGATCCTGGACAACCAAGCGCTGAAGCCGGCCGCTGAGCGCACCCAGCAGCCCGCAGCCCGCACTCGATGGGACTCACATCATGGGGTACCGGCAGGAGACATGTCATTGCGGCACCGCCGGATCCGTCCGTCCGTCCGTCAAAGAGGAAGCAGCTCAGCGGGAACCTTCGACCGGGTGCCGGACACGTATAGAGCATGGAACTGAACGACGCTGGTCCCGCCGTGCCGGTCGGAGGGATATCCGACCGGGAGCTGTGGGCGAGGGCCGTCGACGGCGACCGGGAGGCATTCGGCCGGATCTTCGACCGTCATGGGAAGACCGTCTACAACCACCTGTTCCGGCGGACGGCCGACTGGTCCGAGGCTGAAGACCTCACGTCAACCGTGTTCTTGCACGCCTGGCGCCGGCGATCGGAGACGGTGCTGGACCGCGACTCGGCCTTGCCTTGGCTGCTGGGCATCGCCGACCGCCTGCTGTCGAACACCCGGCGGCGGCTGAGGCGGGCCGAGGCATTGCTGCACCGGCTCATCTCGCATGACGAGCCGGTGGGCGACCACGCGGACCGCGTGGCCGTCCTGGTCGACGACGAGCGCCGTATGTCGGAGATCCATCGGGCGCTGGCCCGGCTGCCACGCCACGAACGCGAGGTCGTCGAACTCTGCGTCTGGTCGGGCCTGGATCAGCAGGCGGCTGCGGCAACGCTCAAAGTGGCGGTCGGAACCGTGAAGTCCAGACTGCACCGGGCACGGCGCAGGTTGGGGACCGACCTCACAGGCGGGGCCACGGCTCCCGCTCCGTTCAGTTCCAAGAATCCCGTCAACGCGGAGGAGATCGCACGATGAATGACATACAAGGCATTCCTGCGGCTCCTTCCGATCGTGAGCTGCCGAACCACCGGCGGACCCGAGAGGAACTACTGATGAAGATCGACCCAGAGGACAACCGGGCTTCGCTGGGACGCCGGTGGGGAGTACCGCTGGGCATCGCCACCGGCGTCGCGGGCGTGAGCGTCGCGGCCGTTTCCGTGTTGGGCGGGATAGGTGGTGACAAGCCACTGCTCGCCGACCCTGCCGGAAACCCGACGGGCGCCGCGGCGTCGCCGGCTCCGAGCCCCACGCGCGGCTCCACGTCCGGCGGAACCGGCTCGGCACCGTCTTCGACTCGCGCGACGTCCACCCCGGACGCATTCACCATCACCAGCGCGACGACGACCCCGATCGACGCCGGAACCGTTACCAAGATCCTGGCCACCTGCCTGGGCTCGGACGCATCGCGGTACCACGCGGTGATCGCGACCCGTACTCCCATCGCCTCGCAGGACTGGGACGGCGTGGTCGTCGCCGTCGACTCCTCCGACCAGTACGTGCAATGCCAGTCGAAGGGCGACAAGGGCACCAGCCAGGACTCCCCGCCCACGTTCATCAACGATCGCCTGTGGGGCACCGGTCACAAGATCGAGTATTTCGACTCCACCAGCGAACCAGCCGGCCAGGGGCGGTACCTCATGCTGGGCGCCGGGCACTACACATCCGACATTGCCAAGATCACCATCAGCTACGGCGACAACCCGAAGGAGTATCCGGCGGTCATGGCAGGCGGCGCGTTCGCCTACGCGGCGGCTCTCTCCACGTCCCACCCCGGCCCGCACTACGCGGGCCCGAGCCCCTACGTCCATGCCTACGACGCATCCGGCAAGGAGATCTACAACCAGGAGAAGGACCCGCAGTTCACCGACCACCAGTAGGCGCTCTCGCGAACCGGCCCGCCCTCCCTTCGAGTTGGTCAGAGAACCGTGGCGGCAGGCGGGGTCCACCGGCGGGTCCGGGGGACGGAGTCGGACATTCCGTAGCTCTTCTTGAGCTGTTCAGGGATGGCGTAGTGCATGACGCGGCCACGGGTGAGGGAGGACAGTTCGAAGACGCCGGCGAGATGGCCGAGACGGTCCAGCGCCCAGCCTCCGAGCGGTGACCGGTCCTCGATGGTCTCCAGGACGCCGAGAAGGTGCGGCACGACCTTGACGAGGGTGTCCCAGGTCGTGCGGGGCACCTGGAGCCAGTC
Organism: Streptomyces sp. NPDC102279; assembly: GCF_044766365.1. Classification (NCBI taxonomy): domain Bacteria; kingdom Bacillati; phylum Actinomycetota; class Actinomycetes; order Kitasatosporales; family Streptomycetaceae; genus Streptomyces; species Streptomyces sp. NPDC102279. Next base: position 124,713 of record NZ_JBIWLU010000001.1, read on the forward strand.
GGCACAGGTGTCGCCGGTCAGGTGGCGGATGAGAGCGGCGACGACTGGGTCGAGCAACGTCCCGGGAACGACCTCCTCGTACAGATCGATCAACTGGCGGGTCAGGTACGCGCCCTCCTCGGACGGACCCATGTGCCGGACCATGTACAGATCGAGGAACTGCCGGGCTTCCTCTAGGGACTTGGGAACGACGTCCTGATCGACGCCCAGCATCGCACCGACAACACGCCAGGCGTAGTAGTACGCCTCTGCCCCGTCCTCCGACATGTGGATGCCGAGGCGGTGCAGACTGTCGAGCACGAGCAGGGAGAAGAACATCTGTCCGCCGATCATGTCCTCCTGGCAGATCGGCGTTCCGAGAGTCTGGGTGTCCCACCGGTTCTCGCGTGCAAGGTGGTGCCGGATGGAGGCGTGCAGGAGGCGGACCTTCTGGGCCGCGGGGAGGAAGCGGCTGCCGGCCTCGAAGGCGTCGGGCTGCATCAGGTAGACCGTGAACTGGCCTGTCTCCGCCATCCGTTTGGAGGGGTACTTCAGCCCATGGGTGGCCGACAACAGCTTGGCGACGTGCGGGACGACGTAGCAGGCGGGCATGGAGGCGAAGGCCAGTGCGGTGGAGATGTGCACGTTGTTGTCGATGAAGAAGAGCCGGGCCTTCTCCATCTCCGCCCAGTCGACCCAGTCCGGCGGGGCGCTCGTGGCATGGAGATACTCTCGGGCGACGTCGGGCAGCCCGTCCGGCAAGGGGGCTCCCGCGGTGGAGACGTAGCGCATCAGGGTGTTGAACTTGCCCACCTCTCCTCGCTCGAAGAGCGCGGCGACGGTGGCGTCGGCCAGTTCGTCTCCGGCCTGGCGCAGGGCGTCCATCGATGCCTCGGTGGGGTTCATGGCAGGGGTCCTTGTCTTCAGGGTCCGGCACGAGGGACGGCGCTGGTCGGCCGCAGGCGGCCCGAGATGGCGCCGCCCTCCGGAGCGGTCAGGCCAGACGGACGGCCGCCGAATGGGCCAGCGCGGTGAGAGCGTCGGCGGCATGGCGGGGAACGTCCAGTTCGCGGAGAGCGGCGAGGGCTTCCCCGACCCGGACAGTGATCATGTCCTCGACGCGGGCGGGAGACTTCAGCCGTCTCATCACCTCGCGCACTGCCCGCAGACCGTCTCCGTTCGGATCGCGTCGGCCCAGCAGGGCGCGAAGCCGCTCCCGGTCGTCGTCGCCGGCGAGACGCCAGGTCTCTGCCAGCAGGACCGTGGGCCGGTGTCCTCGCACGTCGTCGGCGTTCGCCTTGCCGGTGCGGTCCGGGTCTCCGAACAGGCCGAGCAGGTCGTCCCGCAGTTGGAACGCCTCACCCAGCGGGAGCCCGTAGGCCGAGTAGCCCCCGCGAAGCCGCTCACCTGCCCCGGCGAGGGCGCCGCCGATCAACAGGGGATGCTCGACGGTGTACTTGGCGGTCTTGTAACGGATGACCTTGAGTGACGCCGTCGTGTCGTGCTCGGTCCCGGTGTTCAGGATCTCCAGGCACTCTCCCGCGATCAGCTCTCGGGCCAGTACGGACCACAGAGGGCGTGCCCGCGCCAGATACGCCGCCGGCAGACCGCTCGTTGCGAACAGTTGCCCGGCCAACCCCATCAGCAGGTCCCCGACAAGAATCGCCAAGGAGCGGGCAGCGGCGACAGCACGAGGCCGGCGAGGCACCGCGCCACGCAGGGCGACGTGCGCCGTGGCCCTGCCGTGCCGCAGCGCGCTGTCGTCGATGAGGTCGTCATGCACCACCGCAGCGGCATGCACCAGTTCCATGGAGGCCGCCGCCCGTACGAGCGCGTCGCTGTCGGGCTGTCCCGCCGCGCGCCAGCCCCAGTAGCAGAACGCCGCGCGCATGCGCTTACCGTCCGCCACGGCCGCTTCCAACTCCTCGGCCACCGGGGCGAGGGCTGGGTCGATCGCGGCGAACTGATCGGCCTCCTGAGCGACGAAGGCGTGCAGCACCTCGTCGATCCGAGCCTTGAGTGCGGCGGCCTCCCCCCAGTCAGACGTCATCGGAGGCCCGTCGAGCCAGGGCATGCCGGGCGAGGATCTCCAGATGGGCGGGGGGTGCGGCCGCGTACCGGTCGAGCACCAGCCGCCCGCGCGCCGCCAGTTCCTGTTCGGCTCCGGCCGCCAGGTCCACCGCGTCCGAGCGGCGTAACAGTCCCCGTATCGTCCCCACCGCCGAACCCACGGCGCTCACCGCCAGGTCGGCCACTCCTGCCACGAGCAGGACCGCACGCTCATCCAAGCCCCCACGCCGTGCCGCCTCATACGTCATGCCACTCCCCCATCCACTGCCCAGCCGTGCGGCTCCGACCGCAGCCCGCGCTTCCCAGCATCGCCGCCGACCGGCCGTGGGACGGGAAAAGTCACGATCGAGTGATCACATCGCTCGACCGTACGGAACGTGACGGCGGACTGCGTCAGGGTTGATGCCCGCCTCGACAGCCTGGGGGGGGGACGCAGCAGCGTTGCGACAGGGTCCAGGCGGAATGTGCGGGGTCCGCCGCACCGGGTGACAGCGATGCTCGCCTGAACGCGCTGCGCCGCGGCCTGTTGATCCTCGCAGCGATCAGCGCGATTGCCATCCTGCCCGCCGCGCGGCCGCCCGCGTACTAGCCGCAGGAGATTCCAGACCCGCCGCCCGTCCCGGGAAAGTGAACGGACCGGCCGTGGCCGGAGGGACTCAGAGCGTCGCCGCGGCGCCCGGACGGCTCGGTGAGGCCCTCGGTCTCCGGGCTGCGGCAGGCGCGCGTGAATGAGGGCCGATCAGGTTCTTTCGGTCCTCTCCGGGTGCTGGGCCCGCTTCGTCGTGGCAGTCCTGGTGCGTAGGCGTCGACAGCACCGGGCCATGCTCGCCGTGGGGCCGGAAGGGGTATCCGCCTCGGCCGCGGCCCGATGCGGGCAACTCGGCGAGAGAGGGATTCACCGATGTGCACGCGGATTCTGTGGAACTCCAACAACCACGCGGTCCTGACCGGCCGGACGATGGACTGGCCGGAATCGACCGAGCCGGTCCTGACCTTCTTCCCCCGAGGCCTCGAACGCGACGGCGGCTCGCTGGCGGGCACCACAGTCGTGAACGACAACCCCCTGCGGTGGACGAGCAGGTTCTGCAGCCTCGTCACAACGGTGTACGGCGCGGGTACGGCCGACGGTCTCAACGAGGTCGGGCTCGGGGCGCACATGCTGTACCTGGACGGAACCGACCTCGGCCCTCGTGACCCCGACCGGCCGGGCCTCCAGATCGCCCTGTGGATCCAGTACCTGCTGGACACTGCGGGGACCGTCAACGAGGCTCTTGAGCTGCTCGACACGTTCCAGTTGGTGCCCGTGGAGATGCACGGCTTCACCGCCACGGTGCACGTGGCCCTGGAGGACGCGTCGGGAGACTCCGCGATCATCGAGTACATCGCCGGACGACGTCAGGTGCACCACGACCGGAGCTACACGATCATGACGAACGAGCCCGCCTACGACGACCAGTTGCGCCTCCTGAAGGAGCAGGTGCGCAAGGTGCGGTCCCTCGGGCACGACGAGGCCGGCAGTGATGTACCGCTGCCCGGGAACGTGAACGCGGTCGACCGTTTCCAGCGAGCCGCCTACTTCAGCGCCCTGCTGCCCGAACCGTCGGACGACCAGCAGGCAGTCGCCGGCATCCTGGCCGTCACCCGCAATGCCTCGGTTCCCTTCGGCGCGCCGTACCGCGAGGGAAGGTTCCAGACCTACAACACCGAATACCGCACGGTCTGCGACCTCACTCGTAAGCGGTACTTCTTCGAACTGACCACCAGTCCGAATCTCCTGTGGGCCGAGATCGGCCGCTTCGATCCTTCACCCGGCGCTCCCGTGATGACTCTGGTTCCCGAGGGCCTCGACCTCGTCGGAGACGTCTCCGACAGGTTCACGCCGTCGCCCGCGCCATTCTGAGGGGCAATGAGGGAAGGGGGTCATCCATCGCCGGGGTCCCAGCCACGATCGTCACTCGCCTCGGTGGGCAGGGCCCAGCCGCCCGGCAGCGGGGCCCGCAGTATCTCCGGGTCAGCGGAGCATCGCGGGCCGCCGACCCCGCACAGAGGTGAGCGGCCTGTCCGTGCCGCCACCTGACGGGTCGCGGTTGGATTCCCCGGACGAGCCCTGTGTTCGTGGGGGCCGACGTTCTCATCGATATCCCGGCGGCGCGACCGAAGTCGCGGCTCACCGGGCCCGAACGACAGCGGGCGGCGAACAGGGTGCTGTCAGACGACCCAAGTGCCGGTCATGCCCAGTACCTTCGATCCGTCCAGGTCCGCGAGCTTGGATCCGATGAAGGCACGGGCCCCTTCCGACGTCTGCACACGCAGCGCCGGACGTTCGGCCGTCAGGGCCTCGACGACGGTGCCGGCGGCATCGTAGGCGGTCTGGGCTGCGGCGAAGGCATCGGCGGTGCGAGCCAGATAGGCGTCCAAGGCGGGTGTGTAGGGACCAAAGCGCTCTGCCATCGCGCTGCGGTCGTCGGGAACTCCCACGTTGGCCACGAATTCGCTGGCCACCGCGCCTGGCTCGACGAGGGTGACTCCCACCCCGACCGTGGCCGCGACGGGAGCGAGCGCCTCGAGGTATCCCTCGACCGCGAACTTCGCGGCACAGTACGCCTCGTTGAAGGGTTGCCCGACGACGCCGCCCACGCTGGAGACAGCGATCACCCGGCCCGCAGCGGCACGCAGATGCGGCAGAGCGGCGGCGGTCGTGTTCAGGACGCCGAAGAAGTTGACCTCCATCACGCGCCGGGCGGCCTCGACGCCGTCGACTTCGAGTGTGCCGACGTGACCGGCACCGGCGTTGTTGATCAGCGCGTGGAGAGTGCCGTGCTCGGCGATGACTGCCGCCACGCACTCCTGCGCTGAGGCGGGCTCCGTCACGTCGAGGCGACGGACCTCGATCAGCTCGGCCAATCCCGCCGCCGTCGCTGCGTCGTTGAGTGTGCCTGCCTTGCCGGTGTCTCGCATGGTGGCGACCACGCGCCACCCGGCATCCGCGGCGCGGAGGGCCGTCGCCAGGCCGATGCCTGTGGAGGTGCCAGTGATCAGTACGGTCTTGGCGGCCATGGGGACTCGCATTCTTCGCAGGGGAAGGGGCAGGCGCGTCGAGGAACTCCAGGAGGGCAGTTCCCGCCGTCTTGTTGTCCTGCCGTGGCGATCATGCCTATTGGAGTGCACTCCACCACAAGCCAGGACTCCGGAGGTGCTCCCCCACTCTGGCTTGCTTCCTTCGGGTCATGGACTCAGCGACTCCGGCAGCAGCCTGAGGGGCACTTCAGCCATCAGTGACGGCCCGGCCGGCGTTCCGGGGCTCCGCGGCTACGAGCGACCTGACAGGCGATGCGCCCCAGGGGACGGCCTGCTCGTGCGTCAGAACGCAGTTACAGCATTCGGGCTCACGCCACCTCACATGCGGGACCTCAGCACGTCGACCTCACAGCCCGGCGCGAAGGGGTCGAAGCCGTGCTCGATCAGCCAGCGAACTATCAGCAGGCTTCGCAACGACGACCACGCGCGGATCACGTCGAGGTCGACGTCGGTGCCATAGCCGGCGATGACGTCGTCGAGGTGCTCCTCGTGTCCGAGTGTGAAGGTGGCGAGGTCGTACAGGGCATCACCCTGGCCTGCCTCGGACCAGTCGATGATGCCGGTGACCTCGTCACCGTCGACAAAGACGTGCGCGATCTGCAGGTCGCCGTGCGTGAACGCCGGAGTCCACGGCCGGAGCGCGGCCTCGGCGATCTGGCGGTTGCGAGTGACCAGGTCGACGGGCAGGACGCCGTTCGTCACGAGCAACTCGCACTCGACGTCGAGTTCCGCCGTCAGCTCGTCGATGCTCCGGCCGGCCCCGCCCGGCCGGGCGGGCAGCGGCGCGTCGTGCAGCTTCCGGATGGCGGCGCCCGCCGCGGACCAAGCCGCCGGCGACCCGGTCGACGGGCCGCCGAGGCGCCCGAGCGTCGTCCCCGGGAGCGCGGCGATCGCAAGCACGGGCGGCTTGCGCCACAGGACCTCCGGAGTCGGGACCGGCGCGAGGGACATCGCCTCGACCTCGACGTCGATGCGCGCCTGATCGGCGTCCACCTTCAGGAACACGTCGCCGACGCGCAGGGTCGCGCGCTCGGAATGGGCGACGACGACTTCGACCTCATCCATGGGCGACCAGTATCCCGGGGATGACCGCCGACGTCGCCGGGATTGTCACGTGCGATGACGTGACTGCCCGCGCCCGGCTACCCGGCGACCACGCGTACGACACCAACCACTGACCAGGTCAAGCCCATCGGCCTTGTCAGGAGTCCCTAGGCCGCCGACTTGTGGAGCCGGCCGCAAGCTGATCGTGGCGACCTGCCCGGCAGCGTGCCGTTCCGCGGAAGGAGCACCATTCCGACCAGGCGGCCGGCCCCTACGAACCGGCTACCGTGTCCCGCCGCACGGTCAGTTCTCCAGGATCTGGGCGATCTCCCAGACATTGCCCGCCGGGTCGGCGAACGCTGCCGTGCGACGACCCCACGGACGGTCCACCGGACCGTTGAGGAGCCGCACACCATGCTGTTCGAGCTCGGCAACGACGGCGTTGGCGTCGGTCACCTCGATGGTGAGCAGCGCTCGCGGGTCATTGCCGGCCCCGCCGACGGCCGAAGGGGTGACGAGTTCAGGAGCTTTGGCCGCGTCCAGCAGATTGATCATGAGGTTGTCGAACTTGACGACGGCAGAATCCTGGTTTTCGTAGATCACCTCCAGGCCGAACACGTCGGTGTAGAAGGCCTTTGTCGCGGCCAGGTCCTCGGCGAACAGGGTGATGACGTCAAGCTTGCGCAGATCCTTGATCATGTTTCTCTTCCTCTCGCTATGGCGGCTCGGGGTGGAATCGGAAGATCTGCCGGCGTCGTGGCCCGGCAGCGCCGGACCCGACCCGGGTTTTGGCGCCGCGCGGGCCTACCGAAGCGCGTCTCCGATCGGCCATGCGAAGACCTTACGGTCCACCACTGACAATGTGGCCGCCAGTAGTCGTCCACTCCCCTCGTGCACGTACCGGAACAGCAAAAGGGTCCAACGAACGACCGAGGGGTACCTGAACTGATGCGCGTTGCAGGGTGGTTGGGAGAGTGCCGTTGTCCCCCAGCCCTGTCCGAAGAGTTTCGCGAGGACGTCTTGCGGAGTTCGACCGACTCCCAGGATGTGTGGGAGAGCCGGGAGGTACGGGCGTGGGCCTACTCCACAGCTCTCTGCCACACGCTTGGAAGGAGTCGGCAAAAGCGGTTCGGTCCTGGAAGCCGTGGCGCGGAGACGACTACGCCGCCTGTCAGGGTGTCGGTACCTCCGAGTCCGCCCGGGTCACCCCCGCATGTTCCAAGACGCTCACGACGCGGGCCAGATCGTCCGGGGCGGCAGCGAGGCGCACGGGCGTGCCCGCGTCGTCGAACTCGGCGACGTGCCAGTCGCGGGGCACCCCGTCGCCGTCGCCTCCTCTGACACGCCGCACGCGACGGAGTGTCAACCGCTCCACAGGCACCCTGCGTGCCCCGAACCGACCGGGGCCGGAGTGCGGAGACACGGCGAGCACGTCGCCCCCGCCCAGCACTACATGAGTCCCGAATTCGTACGGGTTGTATTCCGTGTGCTCCAGGAAGCGAGCGCGCAGGAAGACGGTCTCCCCGTCGGCGTCGCCCGCCTCGTCCATGGGCGCGGCGACGCTGGCAGGTCGGACGCGGCTGGCGCGGAAGGCCAGGACGAAGAGCCCCACCGTCACCGCCGCCCCTGCCGCCGCCCACGTGATCGTCGCCGGCGAGCCGAACGGGTCCGTGGGGTGCAGGACGCAGAGCGGCAGCAGCCACAGGGCGGTCACGAGCAGGACGGCCGCGAAAGGGAGGGCCGAGGGCAGGACCTCGTCGTCCGGGAGCCGACGCCCACGTATCCGCTGTACGGCCTGGGCGGCGGGGTAGCCGGCGGCCAGAGCGAAAGCCACTGCGAGAGCCAACAACTGGCCCGCCGGAGCCCGGTGTTCGTGCCACACCCCGTGCGCGCCGACGAACGCTCTCGGCCTGCCGCGCCAGAAAGTCACCTCGAGCCGGTCGCCCGCGACGAACACCCCCGCCATCTCGTGGGACACGCTTACGCGTTGGGTTTTACGACCGGCCGACAGATAGATCGAGTTGTACTTGCTGTGCTCGTGGACATCGGTGCGCACGACCGTTCCCGGACGGGTGGCCAGGCACTCACCGCGATCGGCGACGGGCGTCGCGGCGGCGCACGGGACGGCCGCCCGCCATGCGCGTTCGTCCGCGAGGGAACGAGGCACGGCCCAGAGGGCGATGGTCATCGCCACGATGAGCAGCGGAACGCACCAGGCGAGTGGTCCGACCAGGCTGTGTCCCCCGGTGCGGGTGGTGATGACGTGCAGGTGCTCCGCATCTTCGGGGGTCTCGTGGCGGCGGTGCAGTGTCCGCAGCACCTCCACCTGCGCGTCGAACACCGGGTCCGTGGTCTCGTAGCTGCGCGGCTTGGGCAGGTACCGGACGCGCCCGTCGCCCAACAACAGGCTGACCCTGCGGTACTCCTGGGTTCGGGAGCGGTCGACCGTCCGGTGGACGCGCACGGCCGCCACGTCCGGCCACCGTATGGTCCGGCGCCGCAGCGGTGTCCGGTAGCGCACCCCGTCCGCGTCGGCGTGCACCATGGGACCGGCGCCCCCGAGCCGGAGGAGCGACCACACTCCTCCGGCTTCGGAACGGTAGGTCAGGTGTGGGTCGTCGGTCATGTGCGCAGCCTTCCACGGGAAAGTTCTGGCAGTTCGTCAAGATTGCGGAAATGTTCGACGCCACGACATTGCCGACGTCCTCTCCCGTACGCACTCACAAGGGAGGAGTGCCTGGTCGAGCGGAACCGGGAATACCGCGAAGACACAGAGTCCAGATGGGCTCCGGACTGCGATACATCAACACCTGTGCCGCACGGAGAGGTCTCCCCATGCCGCGCAGGTGTTGCCTCTCGGAGTGGCTCAGCTCCCCCGGACTCGGCCGGTCCAGCCGTCGCAGGCTTCCTACAAACTCCACTGATCAAGATCAGCCGGCAAGGATCGCAGTTCGTGGGACGGCTGCCCCGACTGTGAGGTCACGAGTCGACCTCCTCCTCCTCGGCGGCGTCGGCAAGCAGTCGGGCCATCATGGTTCGGCCTTCCTGTCCCGTCAGTTCACCGGGTCCGTAGGAGCGCTTCGGCCAGTACGCCTGACCGTCGATCCAGGGCACGCCCATCGGCAACCCGTTTGCTGAGCCACGCAGTTCCAGGGTGCCGACGGGCTCCACGGGCAGGTCGGCCGGGCGCTTGCTCGCTCCCAGGAACCGACGCCAAGGCTGTGGCTGAGGCACCAGTTCCAGCACCGCATCGGGTCGGGTGTCGTCGCCCCCGTCGGCCGGAAACAGCACCAGCACGGCGACCCCGCCCCAGGGCGGGTCATACACCAGGGCATACCGCCTGGGCACCAAGCCGGACGCACAGGCCGCACTGGCCAGGGCCCTGGCCGTCGCCCCTGGGGCTCCACGCAGGCGGTAGGCCCCATAGACCGCCAGCGCGACCGAAACCAGGAGCGGGTACCAGGCATCGGGCAGTATCCAAGAACCAAACCGCAAGCAAAGCGCCAGCACAAGACACATGGTGACCAGCGCCGTCAGCATCGTGGACAGACCGGAGAAGCTCCGTAGCGTCCGCACCCGCCACCAGCGCACTGTACGAACGTCCGCCTCCCGACCCCTGCGTGCCGCCGGCCTGGGCAGCGCCGCCTGGCGACGCGCCTCGGCTGTCACCACCGCGTACGTCACTGCGCCAGATCTCAGCGCCGGACTTTCTCCATCGTCGTGCGACATCGGGCCCCTCACCTCCGCGGGTATCGCCCCGCGCCCCAACTTGCTGCAACAGGCACCGACTTTAGGCCCTCAACGGTTTCGCGGACGCACGGGGCCTGCCGGTGTGTCGTGCACTCCAACCTGCTCACCAGGCTGAACAGGTCGGGGGTTTGGGCAACTCAGCCGGTCACCTCACGCCCCGACTTCCTGTGCCTCCAACTGACGCACCACCGCCGTCAGCAGCGCGGTCCGCCGTGACTGCGTCGGGTGTCGAGAAACGGGGACGCATCACAGGCCGAGCCAGCCGTACAGGCGCGGATGCCGCGCACCGGCCGTGCATTCATCGCTGAAGGAGGCGCCTCTGGGAGTTGACGGGTCGTAGACCGAGCCGTAGGGATCGGAGCTGACCGTCCTCGCGGGACAGTCGGGGCCGACAGGCTGCACCGACCACCAGGCAAACAGACACAGCCCGGTAAGGACGATCATGCTGACTCGCCATCGGCGCGAGCTGCATAGGAAAGGCGGTGTCACCCCCGGATCGTACGCGCTCACCTTCTCCGGCCTCGCCGGCGCCGGAGCCCGCCACCGTCGTCTCACCGCTGTCCCGCGACCGCGCTGTCGGCGAGGACCTCGTGCGGGGTACGACCGTCGACGAGGCCGCGCCAGCGACGAACCAGACCGCCGGGGACGTGAACTCCTTGCGGACCATTCGCACGTGGCCCGGGAACACGGTGTCGAGATGCCGATCACCGAGGTCGTCACCGTAGTGATCGACGGCACGGCAATGGTGAACGACGCCGGCTCAGCCCTCGAACCCGGCACCGTCTGTCGGCCCGGGACGCCTACGTCTGTCGGCGGAGGCCACTGCTCCCCGTTCTCCAGCAGCGTCAATCTCCCCACGCATACTTGTGAACCGGCTGCCCGACGACGACAGCGGTAGACGGCCCGTTATGCATCCCGGCGCGAAGTTACTTGAGTGCCGAACCACTGAGAATTCTTCTCTGCGTTATTGCGGAGCGCTGTCTGGGTCTGGGATGATTTTCTTGTCGCGCGCTCCACTCGCTCCGAACCTCAGGGGTGAGTTGGGCCCTTTTTGGGGCCTCAACTCGCCTGGTTGGGAGCGGGATTGGGGCCTTCGCAACCGCAGATGGCCCTGAGGTGAGGGCCTGCCCGTGGATGCCGAATCGCGCGCGGGCGGGCCCTCCGAGCCTTGGAGGCCGCTCCATGACGGTATCGATCGATGCGGGTGCGGGGCTGATCTTCGTTGCCTCGTGCATGGTGGGCTACGTCGTCTACCGGCATACGCGAAAGACTTCAACGACGCTTCCGCCCACCGGGGACATCGGCACCTCGTTTACTGCCGGGGCTACGGCCTTGGCCGGGCTGGCCTTCCTTTTCGGTGCTTCCGCGCCCGCCGTCGATGCTGGCCCTGGTCGCCAGCCGAGTTCCGCAGTGACATCGGCCGTTCCGAATACGCCCTCGCCCTCACCCTTGCCGACAGGTGGGTCGGGCCAAGGCGACCGAGATGCCGTACCGCGATGAACTGGCGCGCAACCTGCTCGTAGAGCACGCTTGCATATCACCCCAGCTCAGCCGACCGCATCCTATTAGCCTGGACCTAGCCATATATTCCTGGCTGGCTCGTTGAACGAGTCATGACGGACGGGAACGGTCCTCCGTGAATGATGCCGGATGAACTGTGGGGGCCGATCGAACCGTTGCTGCCGGCCAGGCAGTGGCGTCCGCGCCATCCCGAGCGGCTGCCACTGGACGACCCCGGCTGCCAACCCTGTTCGTGCCCCACACCTCGATCCAGTGGGAGTGCCTGCCGCTGGAGCTCGGATTTTGTGCCGGGATGATGTGTTGGCGGCAGGACTGACACGAGGCCGAGATGTGAGACCGGCTGCCTCAAGCGCTGCTGACCGAGCTGCACCGTGCCGGGAAGCCGGACTGGTCCCGGGCGGTGATCGACGGCTCCCACCACCAAGCACGTCGGGGCGGCCCAAAACCGGGCCGAGCCCGGTCGACCGTGCCCGGCCAGGCTCGAAGCACCTCGTCGTCCCCGACGCAGGCCACACCCGACTCGCCATCTCGGCCTGCGCCACCCGGCTCTGCGTACGCGGGCAATACGTGGCACTTCCTGGCCGGCCACTGCGAGCGGACGGAGGCGATCAACTGCCTGATCAGGGAAATAACCAGCGTTCAGCCTGCCTGCTTAAGCAGACCCGCCGCCACGAGTCCGGCCAGGCCCATGTCCGCGTCGGTGTACTGACCACCGAGGAGCGGCTACGTACTCGTCTTTCGGCAGGGCCACCGGTTCGACGAACTCCTTCGCTCGTCCGCCGGTTCCTGGCAACAGTCCGGAACTCCACACCGGTCGCTGAACGGCGAAGGGAGCTGATCCAACGGTGCACGTGCGATGGCAGCCCACCGAGTGAGAGCCTGTTCAACGAGGCCGGGTTGGAGACGCGTCCGCTCCAACTGAATGATCTGTGCCTGAGCCGGGCCAGAGAGCCGACCAAGCTTCGAGTAGCGGTGATGCGAAGCAAAGCCCCCTGCTCCGGAGCCGTCCCGCCCTCCATTGGCATCGCTCGCTCTGCGCGATCTCCTGCGACCTGAGGCGATCGTCACCGTGTTGAGACTGGGTCGGGTTTCCGCTTGTGCCAGCGTCCCTTGGTGGCGCAAGAGCGGGGCAATCGTACGCGACCGACCTACGACGACTCCCGCACCACCAGTTCGGTGGGCAGGACGACGTGGCGGCGGGGCTCCTCCGGATCATTGATCTCTGTCAGCAGAATGCGGGCGATCGTGCTGCCGATCTCCTCGACCGGCTGGCGCACGCTGGTGAGGGGCGGGTTGGTGTGCCGAGCGATGATGGAGTTGTCGAATCCGACCACCGCAACGTCATCGGGGACGCGCCGCCCCTGTCGGCGCAACTCTGCCAGCGCTCCCGCCGCCATGACATCCGAAGCGACGAACACGGCGTCGAGTGAAGGGATTTGATCAAGGAGCGAGCGCATGGCGGCTTCGCCACCCTCTTCTGTGAAGTCCGCCGAGGCCACGAGCCGCTCGGGGGTTTCATGGCCCGCCTTCTCGAGGGTCTCGCGCCACCCCCGTAGACGGCTGCGCGCCACGTCCATGTCCAGAGGACCACTGATCGTGGCGATCGTCCGGCGGCCCCGTCCGAGGAGGTGCTCGACGGCCGCTGCGGCTCCGCCCGCGTTGTCGGAGTGCACATGGCTGAGCGACTCGTCGAGGGAGCGGCGTCCGGCGAGCACTGTGGGCAGGCCCATGTCTTCCAGCAGGCCCGGCAACGGGTCGTGTTCGTGCACGGAGACGAGGAGCACCCCGTCCACTCGTCGCTCCGCGACCGACTCGGTGAGCTGGTCCCGCTCGGCCTGATCGCGTACCAGGACGAGTTGCAGCTGGGTCCGGGTCTCGGCCAGTGCGGTACTGACCCCGCGGATGACCGCTGCGAAGTAGGGCTCGGAGCCCAGTCGGCTCGCCGACTCGGGAATGACGAGGGCCACGGAGTTGGTCCGGCTCGTCACGAGTCCCCTGGCGACCGAGTTCGGCACGTAGTTCAGCTCGGCGATGGCGGCGAGCACGGCAGCCCTGGCCTTCTCGCTGACGAGCTCGGAGCCGTTGATGACTCGTGAAACCGTGGTGCGTCCGACGCCGGCGCGCGCGGCCACGGTCTTGATGGTCGGGCGTTGCCTGCCCCCCATGGCATCTCCTCGCTGGCGCGTTGTCGCAACGGCTTTCACCTGCGCATTGTGCCAGACCACAAAAGGGCTGTCGTAGGGTCACGGCGCGGGGACACGACATCCGCCGGCAACAAACTGGATTCAACTTCTTGACAGGGCCCCTGAGGTGCGACCACGCTTCGGACCTCCGAGTGGGTACGTTCCCACCGCACTTTGGGTACGTACCCACCAGGACATATCGGGACTCTCGGAGTGGACCGTGGATCTCGAACTCCGGTGCGTCAGCGCCGCCGCTAGGAGGACGAAATGGGCAAGAACCGAAGGAAGTTGCAGACACGTGCCGTGGCCGCCGTATCGGTCGTGTCGGCTCTCGGTCTGGTCGTCGGTTGCGGGAGCAGCGACAGTGGCGGGACGGGCGGAGGGAAGAAGGACGGCAAGGTCACCATCACCATGGGGCTGTTCGGCGTCATGGGCTTCAAGGAGACCGGGCTGCTCGACAAGTACATGAAGGAACACCCGAACGTCGTCATCAAGGCCGACGTCGCCGGTGACGAACAGACCTACTACACCGCCCTGCAGACCCACTTGGCCGCGGGCAGCGGGCTCAAGGACATCCAGGGCATAGAGATCGGCCGGGCCAAGGAACTGTCCGACACCCAGAAGGACAACTTCGTCGATCTGGCCGGCGTGGCCGGCACGGACCACTTCCTGCCGTGGAAGCAGAGCCAGGTCACCACCACGGACAAGAAGGTCATCGGTCTCGGCACCGACATCGGCCCGATGGCGGTCTGTTACCGCAAGGACCTCTTCGAGCAGGCAGGTCTGCCGACCGACCGTGAGAAGGTCGCCAAGCTGTGGGAGGGCGACTGGTCCAAGTACGTCGATGCGGGCAAGCAGTTCAAGCAGCAGTCCAAGGACGACAAGGTCGCCTTCATGGACAGCTCCAGCGGACTGTTCAACGCCATGATCTACGGCCACTCCGAGCAGTTCTACGACAAGAAGGGGGAGCTGATCTATGCCTCCAATCCTGTCGTGAAGGACGCATGGAAGCTGGCCTCCACAGCAGCCACCTCCGATCTCACGGCGAAGCTGCGCCAGTTCCAGCCCGGTTGGGACCCCGGCCTGGCCAACAGCACCTTCGCCACCACCGTCTGCCCGGCGTGGATGCTCGCGCACATCAGCGAGAAGGCGGGACCGAAGAACAAGGGCAAGTGGGACGTCGCCAAGGCACCCCAGGGCGCCAACTGGGGCGGGTCCTTTCTCGGCGTGATGGAGAAGAGTCCCGTGAAGAAGGAGGCGCAGGAGCTGGTGGCCTGGCTCACCGCCCCCAAACAGCAGGCCTACCTCTTCAAGAAGATCGGCAACTTCCCCTCCTCGAAGACCGCGCTGGAGATGCCGGACGTCGTCGACGCAAAGTCGGACTACTTCAGCGGCGCGCCCATCGGCCAGATCTTCGGCGCCGCGGCCAAGGAGATCCCCGACGAGCAGGTGCTGGGCCGCAAGGACGGCACCATCAAGGACATCTTCTCGCAGGGCCTGACCTTGATCGAGTCGCAGCACAAGAGCCCGAACGAGGCGTGGAAGACCACGGGCGAGCGCATCGAGAAGGCCACCGGCTGACCGCTGTCACGGCTGCCCGCACACGAAGCCGCCCGGCCCCACGCACGGCCCGCCTGGGCTGCCGGGCCGGCTTCCGCCCGCTCCTCTCATCCTCCAGGAAGGACGCGTTCCGGTGGTCATCTCCACCTCGACACCCCCTGACGGGCCCCCCGTTACCACCCTGCCGACCGGGACCGGGACCGGCGGGGACCGGCGCCGCAGCCTGCTGCACCGTCTCGACGTGCGCGGCGCACCGTACGCCTTCATCGCGCCGTTCTTCGTCGTCTTCGCCGCCTTCAGTTTCTATCCGCTCGTCTACACCTCGTGGATCTCCCTGCACCGCGTCGAACTGTCGACCCTGAACGTCATGGAATGGGTCGGCTTCGACAACTACACGGCCCTGTGGGACGACGACCGTTTCTGGAACGCACTGCTCAACACGTTCACCATCGGCGTGCTGTCGACAGTGCCGCAGCTGATGATGGCCCTCGGGCTCGCGCACCTGCTCAACTACCAGTTGCGTGGCTCCACGTTCTTCCGCGTCGCCGCCCTGACGCCCTACGCGACGTCGGTGGGCGCCGCCGCCTTGGTGTTCACGATGCTCTTCGAACGCGACTTCGGCATGATCAACTGGATGCTGAGCCTGGTCGGCGTCGACAACATCGACTGGGAGAACAACAAGTGGGCCGCTCAGACGGCGATCTCCACGATCGTCATCTGGCGCTGGACCGGCTACAACGCTCTGCTGTACCTGGCGGCGATGCAGGCGATTCCGCGTGACCGCTACGAGGCCGCGGCGATCGACGGCGCCTCTCGTTGGCAGCAGTTCCTCAAGGTCACCGTCCCCGGTATCCGCGCCACCATCGTGTTCACCATCGTCCTGTCCACGATCGGCGCCACACAGCTCTTCGGTGAGCCCCTCATCTTCGGCCAGGGCCCGAACGGCATCACCGGAGGAGCGGACAACCAGTACCAGACGCTGGGACTGCTGCTGTACGAGGAAGGCTGGAAGAACTACCAGATGGGCCGGGCCGCCACCGTCGCCTGGGCGATGTTCCTCCTGCTCATCGCCATCTTCGTCGTCCAACGAGTCGTGTCGCGCGTCCTCGCGCGCAGGACGTGACCGGGAGAACCCCATGACCACAGAAAGTATCCCGGTCCGGACGACGGACGCACGCTCTGAAAGGGCGCCGAAAGTCCGGAGGAACAGCGCGCCCCAAGGACAGGGCCGGCGACTGTTCCGGCACCCGGGTGCCGGACGTCAGCATCACGCGGGACCGGTCGCCTACATCCTGCTCGGCATAGCGGCCTTGTTCTCCCTCTTCCCGCTGTACTGGACGATGGTGGCGGCATCGACAGACAACACGCGCGTCACCCAGACGCCTCCGCCGTTCCTGCCCGGCACCCATCTGCTGGACAACCTCGCAAAAGCCTGGCAGGACGCTGCGTTGGGCAAGGCCATGCTCAACAGCATGATCGTGGCCGGTGTGATCGCCCTGTCCACCGTCCTCTTCGCCACGCTGGCGGGTTTCGCGTTCGCCAAACTCCGCTTCAAGGGCCGCAACATCCTACTCATGCTCGTGATCGGCACGATGATGGTGCCGCCCCAACTCGGCGTCGTTCCCCTGTTCATGATGATGGCGGAACTGGGCTGGGGACAGAAACTGCCGGCCGTCATCTTCCCCACGCTCGTCAGCGCTGTCGGGGTGTTCTTCATGCGGCAGTACCTGGCGGAGGCACTGCCCGACGAACTCGTCGAGGCCGGCCGCGTGGACGGTGCGCACTCCCTGCGCATCTTCTGGAGCATCGTGCTGCCGATCGCCCGAGCGCCCATGGCCGTGCTGTTCATGATCACGTTCGTGCACGCCTGGAACGACTTCTTCTGGCCGTTCATCGTGCTCGACATGACGAATCCGACGGTGCCCGTCGCCCTCACTCAGTTGAGCGCCGGATACGTCCGCGATCAGTCTCTGATCATGGCAGGTGCACTGCTCGGCACGTTGCCCCTGCTCGTGATGTTCGTCGTCTTCGGCCGCCAGATCGTCGGCGGAATCATGCAGGGCGCCGTCAAGGGATGAGCCGGCCCTCGATCCCCCGCTCACACGACCCTCCGGCCTCCGCTCCCCCATCGCCCCTCGCGACCTGCAGTTCCTCTGAAAGGATTGACGTGACCACCGCCACCCGACGTGTCGCTCCCGCCCCTGGCACCACCGACACCAACCGTTTCCCTCAGGGGTTCACCTGGGGCACGGCGACCGCCGCGTACCAGATCGAGGGGGCCGCCTCCGTCGACGGTCGCACGCCCTCCATCTGGGACACCTACTCGCACACCCCTGGCAGGGTGCGCAATGGCGACACCGGTGACGTGGCCACCGACCACTACCACCGCTGGCGGGAGGACGTCGCGATCATGGCCGATCTCGGCGTGAGCGCCTACCGGTTCTCCCTGTCGTGGCCCCGGGTGCAACCGACCGGCCGCGGCCCGGCCGTCCAGAAGGGGCTCGACTTCTACCGGGCGCTGACCGACGCCCTGCTGGAGAACGGCATCGAACCGGTCGTCACCCTCTACCACTGGGACCTGCCACAGCACCTGGAGGACGCGGGCGGCTGGCCGGAGCGCGCCACCAGCGACCGGTTCGCCGACTACGCGGCCCTGGCTGCCAACGCGCTGGGGGACCGGGTGAAGACATGGACCACCCTGAACGAGCCCTGGTGCAGCGCGTTCCTCGGATACGGCTCCGGTGTCCATGCGCCCGGCCGCACCGACCCGGTCGCGGCACTGCGCGCCGCACATCACCTCAACCTCGCCCACGGGAAGGCCATTCAGGCACTGCGCGCCGAACTGCCATCCTCCGCGCAGGCATCCATCACACTCAACGTCCATCACGTGCGCGCACTCACCGAGTCCGCCGAGGACGTGGACGCGGCCCGCAGGATCGACGCACTGGCCAACCGCGTCTTCACCGGCCCGATCCTGGAAGGCCGCTACCCGCAGGATCTCCTCGACGACACGGCCCGCCTGACCGACTGGTCCTTCGTACGGGACGGCGACACGGCAACGATCCACCGACCGCTCGACTTCCTGGGCGTCAACTACTACACACCCACTCTTGTCTCCGCAGCCACCGGTGAGGGCGGTCACACATCGGACGGCCATGGGGTGAGCGACCACAGCCCTTGGCCGGGCGCCGACCAGGTCGCTTTCCACCGTCCTGCGGGGAGTACCACCGCGATGGGCTGGGCGGTGGATCCCACTGGTCTTTACGACCTGCTGCTGCGGCTCAAGGCGGACTTCCCCGCCATGCCATTGATGATCACCGAAAACGGGGCCGCCTTCGACGACTACGTCAATCCGGAGGGCGAGGTGACGGACCCGGAGCGGATCGCCTACCTTCACGGGCATCTGTCGGCCGTACAGCGGGCAATCTCGGCGGGCGTCGACGTCCGGGGTTACTTCCTGTGGTCCCTGCTGGACAACTTCGAGTGGGGCTACGGCTACAGCAAACGCTTCGGTGCCGTCTACGTCGACTACCCGACCGGCAAGCGCATCCCGAAGGCGAGCGCCCGCTGGTACGCCGACGTGGTCCGCACAGGCAGCCTGACGGATAGGAAGGACGAGACCGGATGAGATCAACGGGCGGCGGTGCTCTGCGCGTCGTCCGTGTACCGGCCCCTTCCCCCGTAGAGCTCGTAACACGATCATGAACGGGTCTTCTTGAGGCGCCGG
This sequence comes from Streptomyces sp. NPDC102279, assembly GCF_044766365.1. Taxonomy (NCBI): domain Bacteria; kingdom Bacillati; phylum Actinomycetota; class Actinomycetes; order Kitasatosporales; family Streptomycetaceae; genus Streptomyces; species Streptomyces sp. NPDC102279. The sequence continues at coordinate 143,625 of NZ_JBIWLU010000001.1, forward strand.
TAGCAGATGAGGCTGCAGGCGAGGGAGACGAAGGCGTCGTGGAGTTCGGTGCGGCGTTCCCAGCGGACGGCGAGGCGTTTTAAGTGGTGGAGCAGGGCGAAGGTCTACTCGACGACGTAGCGGAGTTTGCCCAGGCCCTTGATATTCGGCCGGCCCTTGTGTGAGACGACGGGCATGAACCGGCGCTTGGGCAGTGCGTCGCGGTTCGGGTTGGAGTCTTAGCCCTTGTCGCCGAGGAGGGCGTCAGGTCGGCGGCGAGGTCGTCCGGGTCGGCCTGCGACGGGTGGCATGCCGTCGACCAGGGCGAGGGTCCGGGTGACGCCGTTGACGTTGGCCTCAGTGGTGATGACCCTCGAGCGGGGTGCCGTGCCCGTCGCAGATCACGTGGTGTTTGCTGCCCGTCTCGCGCCGGTCGACCGGCGACGGACCGGTGTCCGCTCCCCCTTTCGCGCAAGTGTGAGAACCATCCACGCACGCCCGTGACCAATCGACCTTGCCGGCCGCATTCAGCTCCGCGAGCAGGACCCGGTGCGGTTGGTCGAAGCCCCCTGCCTTCCGCCATCGGTCCAGGCGACGCCAGCAGGCCCGGCCGAGCTGAACCCCAGCTCCAAGGGCAGGAGTTGCCAGGCTATGTCGTATAGAGGACGAACAGAATGCCCTGGAGACAGAGCCGGTCCGACACCTGCCAGGGCCCCGGAGACCGCTCCGGCCACGGCGGCAGCAGCGGTTCGATCAGCGCCCACAACTCATCATCCACAATCCACGGTCGAGTACCCACACCCTCACGAACGGCCGAATCGTCAGACCGGTAGCGCCCGACCAGGACACCTCAACAAGATCGTGTTACGAGCTCGTAGGGCCAGTCGCTGTTAGCGGCTGCAGGAGCGAGCAAAAGGCCTGCGCGAGCGAGATCCGCGACAGCCTTTCGCTCCCCTCGCGCGAAGCACCGGGCTGGGTTCACTCAGTAGTTCAAGGCGCGCCGCGCCGACCGACCCTGTCGCACTTACGACTTCAACCAGCAGGCTGGCCTTGACCCCCGAGGCGCACCCCGCCTCGGCTGCACGCTGGACATCTCGACGCCGCGACCGAGGACCACGTCGAGCTGCTCACGGGCCAAGCAGCTGGTCAGTTCAACTCATCCTCGGTATACCACCCGCCACCTACAAGTACTTTCTTGTAATTCGACTTGTCGACACTTACTGGCTGCAGCAAGTACGCCGGGACAACTTTTACCCGGTTGTTGTAACTTTTCGTGTCGTTGATCCTGGGCTTTTTGTTGTGCAGTGTTGCATCGACCATATTTGCGGTAACTTTGGCGAGCTTTCTGAGATCTTTGTAAACCGTCTGTGTTTGTTGCCCAGATATTATTGATTTGACGGAAGCGAGTTCGGCGTCTTGACCGGTGATGACAGGCCACGGCTTAGCCTTCGAGCCGTAGGCATCGGATTTGAGTGCGGATATGATGCCAATAGAGATGCCATCGTAGGGTGAGAGCACGGCATCGACCTTGCCGTGCTTGTATGAAGAAGTAAGAATGTCTTCCATACGTTTTTGAGCCGTTGCGCCGTCCCAGCGTAGCGTAGTAATGCGATTCAACTCGGTCTGCCCAGAGCCGACGACCAGCTGCCCCTTTTCGAGGTAAGGCTGGAGAATTGTCATCGCGCCTCGGAAAAAATAGCGAGTATTATTGTCGTCGTTTGACCCTGCGAATAGCTCGATATTGAAGGGCCCCTTCTCCGATCCGCCCTCCAGACCAAGCTTTTCGACAATATAGCGGCCTTGCAACCTGCCGACCTTCTCATTGTCGAACGAGGCGTAGTAGTCGACGTTATTGGTTCCCAGAATGAGGCGATCATAAGCGATTACCGGTATGCCGGCGTCAGCGGCCTGCTGGGTGACGTTGTTTAGCGATTTGTTATCGATGGCTGCGATGACCAGCGCCTTGACGCCTTGCGTTATCAAGTTCTCGATCTGCGCAACCTGCTGATCCGGATCGTCCTCCCCGAAGACCAGCTTCGTTTTGTAGCCTTTCGCCTCGAGCTCCTTTTTGACGTTCGCGCCGTCGGCGATCCAGCGTTCAGAGGATTTTGTCGGCATCGCGATCCCGATCGTCGCTCCCTTGAGGCTCTTCTCATCTAAACCTCCATCGTCGCTCTGACCACAACCTGACACGGAGACAGACAGTGTCAATGCAAGAAATGCGACAGGAGCGGCACTGGGAAGCTTCAATTTGACCAATCCTTCTTTCGGCGCCGCCAAGGCGCGAGTTCCACGTGTCGGGCAGTGTCGTTGGGGACGGATCGAATCCACGGACCCTGTCCGCTTTGTTCACCCCATTGCCGTTCGATATATCGACCGTTGTTCGAAAGCTGCGGCGGACTCTAGAAGAGGGGCTCCCGACTGTCAATTGAGTGAACAATATTCGCCATATAGATCATGAAACCGTGTCTTGCGAGTCGGGGTTCGGCGAATCGCTGTAGCGGTGAGGGGCGATGCCAGGGCCGGAGAAAGACAGGTAGGTCCATGATTTTTTAGCAGAGCGGACCGAGTCCGGGACATTCACGCGTTGTCCGTCAGAGCACGAGACGTCGGGATACTGCCGGTTGGCCGTCGGTCGGCGTCTTGACCGGGTCTTGCGACCGCCGGCCAACGAGCAAGAGGAGTCCGCCGGGCGACGCACATGTCAGGCTGCTGATACGTGGAAATTGCGGAGGCGGCGACTGCTGCGACCTCGACGGTGCCGACGGGCCTTATGCGGCCTGCTCGGCCTGTTCCCTGCCTGTGTCAAGTAGAAACGGCGACTGCTCAAGCCGGCACGTGTGCTTCCACGATGTTGATGCCCACCGGCCCCTGGTAGGCAGCCCGGGACATGAACACCGGGCATCGCGCAACGGTCGATGCGCGAACGGCGAGAACGCGGGGCCGTGACGACACCGGATCCTCATGCCCTTACGGCCGGCACCCTCACTCTGATCGCCTACAAGGCCTCCCCCATGTGGAACGTCGGGCAGCGCTAGGTGATCGAGTCAACTCTTCGCTGTCTTAGGCTCTCTGCGTGATCCGTCCTGTCTCAGGTCCTCCCACGTGGAGGCACCTTCCTGCTTCCTTCCTGCTCGTGCTCCTCATAACACTGGATTGGTACGGCATGCAGCCGGTTTACCCGGACTGCGTCTTGTCTTCGTTTGGAGGCTCGCTCAGCCCGCAGCGTGCTCACCAACAGGCAGTCGAAAATGGACAAGGCGACCCTGACTACCCTCGTTGGCACGATTGGGTCGGCTAGTCGTTTCAACTTTCTACAACTCTTGGGGCCGGACCGGATGGCGCTTCGTGGGCTGACAAGCCCCGCCGGAGGGGGCGGTCTCATGGGAGGCGTCGATCTGCTGAAGCGTGGCGTACCCCGTGTGCATTCACACGTCGACGCCTACTGGTGGTGACCGCTCGAGAGCCAGTTCTGCCGGGCCGGCTGTCCCCGATTCACCGTCGAAAGGCGGCGCTCGTGGCGACCTTTCTTCTGGTCCACGGCGCCATGCACGGCGGATGGTGCTGGCGGAGGGGTGCGCGACGCACTGACCGCACGCGGGCATCGGGTCTTCACACCGAGTCTCACGGGGGGGCAGGGCGAGCACGGCGGACAGCTTTCGCCCTCGGTCGGGGTCTCCACTCACGTCGACGACTTGACGGATCTGCTCTGGTACGAAGACCTCCAGGACGTCCACCTGGTCTTGCACAGCTACTCCGGGATCCTGGCAGGCCCGGTCGCGGAACGCGCGCGAGGGCGCCTGAACAGCGTGGTGTGGCTCGGCGGGTTCGTCGTGCGCCCGGGCGAGTGTCTCCTGAACGTTGAACCGCCCGAGGTCGCCCGGCGCTACCGCGAACAGGTGGCCGCGGCAGGCGACGGCTGGTACCTGCCGGCCGATCCAGCTTTCCTGTCGCAGTGGGGTGTTCACGACGGAGAGCTCCGCGCCTGGGCAGGCGCGCGCCTCACGGCCTTCCCGTCCCGTTGCCAGACCGATCCCGTGCGGTTCGACCCCGCACCTCTCGCAGCCCTCCCCCGGTTCTACGTACGACACACCAGCCCGCCGCTGACCAGTCTGGACGCGTCCTTCGCGACGGCGATAGCCCAAGGTTGCACTGTGCGGACACTGGCCACCGGCCACGACATGATGCTGGAAGCTCCCGACGCGACGGCCCACCTTCTCCTGGAAATGACGGCACCGGCGGACTGACCGCCTCCTCAAGTGCCTCACGGACCAGCAGCAGTAACCGCCTCTTCGCCCACCCCGACCTTCCCCGACGAACGTCCACACGAGAACCTGCGGCCACAGCTCGACGAATCAACACCACCCGCCCCGCATCGGCAGCCACAGCGCCAGCGAACAAGCCATCGTCATCCGTCACCTACACCCCACCTCTGAGAGCCGTCATTCGCCACGTGCCGCCCGTTCGGCACGGACATCATGCCGACATGACGACGGAGGCCAACGCAGCCACTGTCTGGGTAGCCGACCGGCCGTTGAACGGCAGGAGCGCCCGCCGAATCTCCTGAGTAGGGGCCCCGACGCCGCAGGATCAAGGGCCGCGACCCTTGGTTCACCCACGCCCGCCAGGACAGAGGGCAGGGCCGCTTCCGGCCTGCCCTCTGTCCGGCATCTTCGAGCGGTGGTGGCGCCTGTTCATGCCGAGGCTCGCTCTTCGAGCGCGATCGGCGGCCATACCTGTCGAGAGTGGAGCGAGAGCAGCGTGCCATCGGCCCGTTGGCAGGCCACCGTTGACAACGTAGGCTAACTGTATTAGCTTTTGGCTAACGAACTTAGCCAGCAAGCTAAGGCAACTAACTTCAGGAGACCTCATGACCGAGTTCCTTTCTGTCGACGGTGGCACGATCGCCTTCGAGGTGGCGGGATCGGGCCCGCTGATCGTGCTCGCGCACGGTATGGGCGACCACCGCGCCGCCTACCGCGCCGTGATCCCCCAGCTGGTCGCGGCGGGCTACCGGGTCGCTGCGGTCGACCTGCGCGGCTGTGGCGAGTCCAGCACCGATTGGGCGGACTGGAGCCGCACCGCCATCGCCGGTGACCTGCTCGCCGTGATCCGTCATCTGGGTGGTCCGGCGGCGCTCGTAGGTCACTCGATCGCCGGCGGCTCGGCCACCATCGCCGCGGCGCGCGCGCCTGAGCTGGTCAGTGCAGTGGTCGAGCTGGGGCCCTTCACCCGCAAGCAGTCCACAAGCCTGGGTGACCTGCGCAGCAAGCGTCTGCGGCAGGGCCTACTGCGGCTTATGCGTGCGATCATGCTGGGCAGCGTGCCGGCGTGGCGCTCCTACCTTGAGGTGGCCTACCCCGGGGCCAGGCCGGCGAACTTCGCCGAGCGGCTCGATGACGTCGAAGCGATGCTGCGCGAGCCGGGCCGGATGAAGGCACTGCAGGGCATGGGCCGCACCACCCCCGTCGACGCCGGCGCCCAGCTCGGCAACGTGGGCTGTCCGACCCTGATCGTCATGGGCACCGACGACCCCGACTGGGCAGACCCGCGCGCCGAAGGTTCGGCGATCATCGCCGACCTGCCCGACGGCCTCGGCCGCCTCGAAATGATCGAGGGCGCCGGGCACTACCCGCACGACCAATATCCTGACCAGGTGGCCTCTCTGATGCTCTCCTTCCTCCGAACGGACGCCGCCCGTGCCTAGGGCGGGCCTGGATACCCCGACCGTGGTCGCGGCCGGCGCCGACCTCGCCGACGAGGTAGGCCTGAGCCGCCTGACGATGGGGCTGCTGGCCGAGCGTCTCGGCGTGCGCGCCCCGTCCCTCTACAAGCACGTCGGCGGGCAGGAGGACCTCGTGCGGCGCATCGCGGCGCTGGCCACGGCCCAGGCCGCCGACGCGGTCGGCACCGCCGTCCAGGGCCTGGCGGGCCGCGATGCCTTGGCAGCCGCGTTGCACGCCTTCCGCACCCTCGTGATCACCCACCCTGGCCGATACGCCGCCACGACCGGCATGGAACCCACCGGCCCAGACGATCCGATGGCCCAAGCCAGCCAGCGACTCTTCGACGTGTTCCGAGCCGTTCTGCGCGGCTACGAGATCGACGAAGCGGACATGGACCACGCCCTGCGCATGTTCCGCAGCCTTTGCCACGGCTTCGCCACGCTGGAGGCGGCAGGCGGCTTCAAGTGGAGCACTGACATCGACAAGAGCTTCGAGTGGCTGATCGCCTTCGCCGACCAGGGCCTGCGCGCCATGTGAGAGCGTGCCACCACGCCGCGCGCCGCCAGGGAGCACTTGCCAAGCGGGTCTGCCGCCTCCGCGAATGCCGTGCCCAGGTCTGTCAGGGGCACGCTCGCGAATCCGTCCAGGTCTCCGAGCATCGCGGGGACGGCCATGGCCCAGCGCCTCACCACCTGCGAGTGCCCGACACGCACGCAGTGAGGAAGGGCGAACGCGCTGCATCTTGTGCTGCGTAAGAAGCTGCGGTCGAAGGACAAGGTGGACTGGTCGCGGGCGGTGATCGACTCCTCCCACGTCAGAGCAGCCAGACGCGGCCCAAAAGCGGACCCAGCCCCGGTCGATCGCGGGCGACCGGGCAGCAAGCACCACGTCCTGACCGACGCCCTCCCTCTCGCCGTGTCGCTGACCGGCGGAAACCGCGACGACGTCACGCAGTTGCTGCCGGTGGTGGACGAGGTTCCGGCCGTGGCCGGACTCGTCGGCCGGCCCAGATGCCGCCCCGACGCACCAGTCGCCGACGATGGCGCGGGCGGCAGCCCGCTTCGTCATCCGAGCCGCCCGCGCCCGGACAGTCCGACCGACGCCCGCACAGCGACGGATCCGGCCACCGACGCCGTGCGGTCCGGGAGCCGCGGCTCGGCGGGCGCCGCACGGCGTCGGCCTGCCGACGGTCATTCCGTGCGCAACGCCGTGGCTGTACGGATCTTGGACGCCCAGCCCGCCGGGGCCAGCGCGCCCAGCAGGGCCACAAGCAGCCCGGCCAGACCCAGCAGCAGCAGTTGCGCGGTGCCGTACACATCGAGGACGGACGGCGGCAACCCCGTGCCCGCGGCCTCACCCATGACCGGCAACACATAACCGTGCAGGGCGAACCCGGCCGGCACTCCGATCAGTCCGCCGAGTACACCGACCACGGTCACCGAGGCGAGGACGAGGCCCACGGTCTGGCGCGGGGACATGCCGAGGGCTTTGCACACGCCCAGGTCGTGGACGCGTTCGCGGGTGTCGAGGACGACGGAGTTGAGTACTCCGAGGGCCGCCACGGAGACGAGCATCAGGGTGAGCAGCGCGGCCATCGCCTCCAGTACGAGGATTGTGCTCTCCCCCTGCGACGTGGAGTTGGCGAGGACCTGACCGCCGAACGGCTCGACCACCTCGTTGAGTTTGCGGGCATAGGTGCTCGGGGAGACTCCCGGCTCGACCTCGATGTGGAAGACCACGGGCTGGGCAGTGGTGAAGGTGTCCAGGTCGGCGTGGATCCGCATGCCGTCGTCTGAGGTGTCGAAGGCCTCACCGACGATCCGCAGGCGCTCTGTCTCCTTCTCAATGGTCACGCTCACGCTGTCACCGATCCTGGTGCCGGTCGTCTCCAGGAAGTGCGTGGGCACGACGATCTGGCCGCGGCCGGTGATCCAGTGGCCGGCGATCATCTCGTAGCTGCCGGGGCGTGAATCGCCCTGGTAGAGGCTGGCCCGTACGGTGCCGGAGACCCCGGACACCGTGGCGTCCCCCTGCGCCACGCCGTAGTACGAGGCGGTGCCCGGTTGTGCCGCGATGGCGGTACGCAGGCGCTTCGGGTCCGCCGTCGGCTGCTTCTGGCCCGGCCCCGCCGCGGCGGGCTTGCGCTCGGGGCCGGCCGAGGACTGCTCCTGGTTCGGACCCGTCTGGCGCGGTCCGGTGCCCGAGGAGGTCACGCCGCTGATGACGCTGACATCGGCGCGTTCCTCGGGATCCTGTGCACCGGCCACCGCGTTGAGGGACTGCGTCAGCCCCACCGCGAAGGTCGCGGCCGCCGTTCCGAAGGTCACGGCGAGGACCATCGCGATCGAGCGCACGGGGTGAGCGAAGGGGCTCGCAAGGCCGTAGGTCACCGGTCGCGGAAGCGGCAGCCGCCCTGCGGCCCGGTGCGCCCACTGACCGCGTGCGGTGCGCGGCGCCCTGCCGACGGCGATGGCCTCGACGGTGCGCAGCCTGCCGGCCCGCAGTGCCGGCACCAGCGCGGCGATGGCGACCACGAGCAGCGCGGCGGCCGGGACTACGACGTCCACCCACCAGGCCACCGAGAGGGACACGGTGCCGTACACGGACTCGGTGTCCTCAAGGAGCGGCACGGCCAGCAGGTTGCCCAGGACGACTCCCAGCGCGATGCCTGCTCCGGCCGGGATCAACGCCTGGGCCACGTAGGCCCGTACGACCTCCTGCGGGGTGAAGCCGATGGCCTTGAGGATGCCGATGCGGCGCAGGCCGGTGCCGACGGCGCCGCTGATCACACTGCCGACGATGATCACCGACATCACGATGCCGAGGACGCCGAACGCGATCAGGAACGGGATCGTGGCCGCCGCGCCCTGATCGGCGGCGCGTTTGGTGTCCAGCCAGGACTGGGTACCGACCAGCGCGTCGGAGGGCACGGCGGCTGCGAGCTTCTTGCGGTCGCCGGTGATCTGCGACTTCGTGGCGGCGGAGTCGAACCGGTAGAGCATCTGTGTCGTGAGACGGCTGTCTCCGGTCGCCAGCGATGTCACCTGGGACGGGGTCGCCCAGAGGTCGGCGCTCCCGCCGGCCGACAGGGCGAAGCCGACGACGGTCAGGGTCTGGCCCTTGGCGTCTTCGGAACTGGTCAGCGTGGAGCCGAATTTGAGGAATTCGCCGGCGAACGAGGCGGACAGCACGATCTCTCCGGGCTTTCGCGCCCAGCGGCCCGACTTGAGTTCCAGTGCGTCGACGTCGCTCTTGGGGCCGGACCGTCCGACCAGGGTCAGCGCACGCAGGTGTCCTCCGTGGCCGTCCACCGGGCTGATCGTGGTGGCCGGGAAGGGACCCGCGCTCGCCGTGACCCCGTGGACCCGGCCGGTGGTCCGCAGCTGTGCGGCGTTCACCCGGCCGGGGTCGAAGTCCGCGGTGAGGTGCGCGCCGTGCTGCCGGTCGAAGGCACGGTCGAAGGGTGCGTTCGTGGCGATGATGAGGGAACCGGCGACCACGGCCGAGGCCACCGCCATCATCGTGGCCACGGCGATGACCACTGTCTGGACGCGTCGTCTGCCGACCCCGGAGCGCACGACCCGCCCCAGGGGGCCGCTGCCGAGCCGGATCATCGGACGGCCTGCGCACGCGTGTCGGCGGCGATGAGGCCGTCCACGAGGTGGATGGTGCGTTGTGCGCAGGCCCGTGCCAGTTCCAGGTCGTGCGTGACCAGGACGACGGTCTGTCCGCCGCGGTGCAGATCCACGAGCAGTTCCCGTACTTCCTGTCCGGACGCGGTGTCCAGGGCGCCGGTCGGCTCGTCGGCGAGCAGCAGTGCGGGCTTGTTCACCAAAGCCCGTGCCACCGCGACGCGTTGGCGTTCGCCGCCGGACAGCCGGCCCGGGTAGGCGCGGGCGTGCTTGTGGATGCCCAGCACCTCCATCAGTTCCCCGGCGCGGGATGCCACGGTGCGGCGGCCGGTGCCGGCCAGCTGGGCAGGAAGCTGGATGTTGTCGGCGACGGTGAGGTCGTCGAGGAGGTTGAAGAACTGGAAGACCATGCCGATCCGTTCGCGGCGGAACCGGGCCAGTGCGTGCTCGCTGAGCCGGTCGATGCGTTGCCCGGCGACGGTCACGGTGCCTTCGCTCGGCCGGTCGAGTCCGGCGACGAGGTTGAGCAGGGTCGACTTGCCGCTGCCGGAGGGGCCCGTCACGGCCAGGGCCTCGCCCTGGGCCACCGCGAGGTCGAGCGGTCCGAGCGCCGCGGCGCCGGCGCCGCCGTACCGCTTGGCGACGCCCTGCAGTTCGATCACCTGAGTCATGGGTGGTTCCGTCCTTCGTGGTCGAGAAGCCGATGTGCTGTGCGGGCCCGGTGAACGTACGGGCGAGCGTCGGCCCGGCGCGTCGACCGCGGCACCGACTTCAGACCCTCCCCGCGGAGGACACGGCGGGGAGGTCATCCCGGAGGAGTACTCCTGGCGGACAGAGGAGTTGGCCGTGCAGGTGGACGCGGATACGTGTCCTCGGGCCACACAATGTGCGCATGATGACGGAGGACCCCTGCGGACGTCCGCGTGCGGCTCGGTGGGCGGGCGCATGGCGGGAGCGCGTCGGCGATGTACTGCGACCGTCGACGTGGTGGGCGCATGTCCGCGACGCGATGCGGCCGGAGGGTGTGCCGGTGCCGCTGTCGCGGCGGGCGATGTGGGTGGACGCGACGTTGGCGGTCGTGCTGACCGTCGTCGCGCTGATCGTGGCGGCACGCTATCCCGGCGACGGGCCGGTCCGGATCAGTTCCAAGGTCGTGTCGGAGAGCCCGGGCGCTGCGCCGTACCCGCCCGCCGTTCTCGGCCCGGAGGTCCTGTACGAACCGGAGCCGTCCGTGCCCTGGGTGCTGGTCGTGCTGTCGGCGCTGCCGCTCGTGGCCCGGCGCAGATATCCGCTGCTCGCGTTCACGGTGGTGGCCTTCGCCACCCTGGCGATCGGTGACAGCGTCTCCTGGATCAATGTGCTGACCTGCAGCATCGGCGTGTACGGGGCCGTCGCGTTCAGCCGGTACCGGATGCGGGCGATGGCCGTCCTCGTCGTCACCGCGGTGCTGGCGGGTGTCGCCTTCCGGGAGTCGGACCCCGTGCTCCCCGGCTGGTCGAGTCCCGCGGTCGTGCTCCTGGTCGTCGGGGTACTGGCCAGCTTCGTCCGTCTGGCGCGTCTGCGGCTCGAGGCCAGCCGGAAACGCTTCACGGACCTGGAACAGGCCCAGGAGACGTCCATGCGCCGGGCCGTCGAGGAGGAGCGCGCCCGCATAGCCGCCGAACTGCACGACGTCGTCACCCACAATGTGAGCGTGATGGTCATTCAGGCGGGGGCGGCACGCAAAGTGATGGACGCGGCTCCCGAACGGTCCAAGACGGCACTGCTGGCGGTGGAGGCCGGTGGCCGTGCCGCCATGGCCGAACTCCGCCATGTGATGGGCCTGCTCGCGGGCCCGGTCACCGGCACGGCCGGCGGCCCCGCCGACGGCCTGGAGCCGCAGCCCGGGCTCGAACAGCTCGACGCCCTCGCCGAGCGCGTGCGAGCCGCCGGGACACCGGTGGCCCTGACGGTGTCGCTGCCCACCGTGCCGCTGCCGCCCGGGGTGGAACTGACGGCGTACCGTGTCGTCCAGGAGGCGCTCACCAACACGATCAAGCACGCTGCGGGCGCCGGTTCGACGGTGGCGATCGGCTTCACCGGCTCATGGATGGAAATCGAGGTGAGCGATGCCGGAGCACTCCGGGACTCGCCCGCGGTGGACGGCAACGGCCGCGGGCTGATCGGGCTGCGCGAGCGGCTCGCACTCTACGGCGGCGAGCTCACCGCAGGGCCCACTCTCACCGGCGGATACCGGGTCACGGCCCGGATCCCGTGGGAAGCGGTGTGAACGCGCCCGCTCTGCGTGCCGTCATCGCGGACGACCAGGCCCTGGTGCGTACGGGTTTCGGGATGATCCTCGCCGCCGACGGCATCGAGGTGACGGCCGAGGCGGCGGACGGGGCCGAGGCGGTCGACGCCGTCAGGCGCACCCGGCCGGACGTCGTCCTGATGGACATCCGGATGCCGCGGATGGACGGCATCGAGGCCACGCGGCGCATCCTCGCCCACGCGCCCGAAGGCACGGACGGAACCCGGGTCATCATCCTCACCACGTACGACCTCGACCACTACGTGTACGCGGCGCTCACCGCCGGAGCGAGTGGCTTCCTGCTCAAGGACGTCACCCCCGAACACCTCGTGGCCGCCGTGCGCCTGGTGCGCTCCGGTGACGCACTGCTCGCGCCCACGATCACCCGCAGGCTGATCGAACGGTTCGCGCACCGCCAGGAGTCCCCGCAGAGCGGCCTGCGCCGCGACCTGTCCGGGCTGACCCCGCGCGAACTGGAAGTGCTGCGCCTATTGGCGACCGGCCTCAGCAACGCCGAACTCGCGGACCGCCTCTTCCTCAGCCCGACCACGGTCAAGACACACGTCGGCCGCATCCTGTCCAAGCTCGATCTCAGAGACCGCGTGCAGGCCGTCGTACTCGCCTACGAGAGCGGCCTGATCTCCCCGCAGGACCCGCGCTGACAGCGGCCGACCCACTGCGTGTGGCCGGAGCGGAACGCGCACCCACCTGGGCGAGGGGCGGACGAGACTAGCCTGCATACGTCCCCTGGTCCGCGGCCGTTGCGTTCAACATCCGTTCCCAGAAGACTTCGTCGCGCCAGGCGCCGTCCGCGTAGAAGTGTTCGTGGGCGATGCCCCAGGAACGGAAGCCGTGCTTGCGGAGGATCGCCTGGGAGGCCAGGTTCTCGAGTTGGGTGTGCGCTTCCAGGCGGTGCAGGTTCAGCTCGTCCTCGGCGACCCGCAAGGCCAGGCCCACAGCGCGGCTTGTGTGTCCGAGCCCTTGGTGGCGGGAGGAGATCCAGTAGCCGAGGAAGCCCTTCTGGAACGGGCCGCGCAGGATGGAGCTGATGGTGACCTGTCCGATGACCGCCCCGTCCGACACCACGGCACCTGGCCAGGTGAGCCCCTTGCCGTGGGACTCCAGCAGTGACGCGATGACCTTGGCCTGCCCGTCGGGCGTGTAGAACTCCTCGGGCCTGGTGGGCATCCAGCGCGCGTACGCCTTCCTGTCCCGTGTGTGTGCCTCGGCCAGGGCGGGGCCGTCGGAAGGGTCGATCAAACGGACGCATGTCGATGTCAAGTCGCTCTGCTGCCTTTTCAGTTGCCGTAATCGGTCGATTGCGGGGGCTCGCGCAAATCGCGTTCGATGATCGGGCCGACGATCCGGTTACCAGACTCAACGGTCCCGTTGTCCCGTTGACCGAAAAGCCGAACCAGGGCCCACCGAGCGGAGCAGCATGCTCCCCTGGAAAGTTACTGCGTGTGCTCTTTCGGGGAGGGGTGGGGGGCCACGGCTGTCTCGAGCAGCGCGGAGGCTGCTCTGGCCACCTGCTTCGCGGCTTCGCGCCGGTCGTGCGACGGCAGCAGCATGTGGCTGAGGGTGAGTCGCACGACGATGTCTGCGGCGTCGCTGCGCCGATGCTCGACGGTCCGGGGCAGGACGTCGGCCAGCCAGGCGGCGACCAGCTGCCGTCCACCGGAGAAGACCGGTTCGGGACGGCTCGTCAAGAAGGGCAGCAGAGCGTCGGTACCGCCTCGCGCGGCGGTGATCACAGCTCGTATGAAGGGATTGCGCGCCGCTTCGGCCAGAGCGTGCCCGACTCCCGCTTCCAACGCCGCGTGGACATCATCCCGGTGGGAGGTGAGGACGATCGCGACCTCTGTCAGGAAGCGCTCCGCCTCACGATGTACCAGTGCTTGGCCAATGCCCGCGCGATTCCCGAATTCGGCGTAGATCGAGGGCCTGGACACGCCGGCCCGCTGGGCGAGGTCGGCGACCCGGACACGGTCCCATCCGTGGTGGGAAGCGAGACTCCACGCCTCCTGGAGTACCTGCTCACGCATCTGTTTGCGCCAGGCCACCCGAGGAGGGTCCGGCCTCTTCTCCTGTGATCCCGGCCGCGTTTCGAGGAGGTGACGGTTGAGGGACATGCGGTCAGTGTGCGGCACGCGAACGCTTCGGAGACCGGTCTCGTGGAGAAGTCCCCCGCTCCGAAGCCTCTCTGATGTTCCGTCAGAACATTGACACAGCGCCACCTTTGTCAGCGAGCGGGAGGCACTGGCACGCTCGTGTTCCCCCCCCAAGCGCGCTTTCGCCGGATCCCGGGCGGGACCGGCGAAAGCGCGCACTCCACGGAGGAGCTGACGTGTCATACCAGGACGCCGGAGAACTCCACTGGCGCGACCCGAAGCGCCACCTGTGGCTGCTGGCACTCGCTGTCCCCACCCTTCCCCTGCAGGCAGGCGCCCTCGTCCAGGCGACGGGACTGCGCCTGTTCTGGTGGTGGGGACCCGTGTTCGCCTTCGCCGTCATCCCGCTGCTCGAACGGCTCACGGGGTCGGACGGCGCGAACCCCCCGGACGCCGTCACAAGGCGACTGGAGGAAGACCGCTTCTACCGTTGGTGCACGTACCTGTACCTGCCCCTGCAGTTCGGCGCGCTGGTATGGGCTTGCGGGCAGTGGACGGCCGCCGGGCTGTCGGTGACCGACAGGCTCGGTCTGACCGCCACCACCGGAGTGGTCGCGGGCGTGGCCATCAACACCGCGCACGAACTGGGCCACAAGCGAGCGCAGTTGGAGCGTCGGCTCAGTCGCATGGCACTGGCCCAGAGCTGCTACGGACACTTCTACGTCGAGCACAACCACGGGCACCACTTCCGTGTGGCAACTCCGGAGGACCCGGCGAGTTCCCGCTTTGGCGAGAGCTTCTGGCACTTCCTGCCCCGAAGCGTGCTGGGCGGCCTACGGTCCGCATGGACGCTGGAGGCGAGCCGTCTGCAGCGGCGTGGCCGCCGCACGTTGAGCCCGCACAACGACATACTCACCGCCTGGTCCCTGTCCGCCGCGCTCTTCGGCACGCTGGCCTTCACGTTCGGCTCGGCAGTGCTCCCCTACCTCCTGCTGCAAGCCGTCCTGGGCTTCTGCCTGCTGGAGACCGTCAACTACCTGGAGCACTACGGTCTGCTGCGCCGACGACGCCCGGACGGACGCTACGAACGGGTCGCGCCGCGGCACAGCTGGAACAGCAACACCACCATCAGCAACCTGCTCCTCTTCCAGCTCCAGCGCCACTCCGACCACCACGCGAACCCACTGCGCCGCTATCAGACACTCCGGCACTTCGACGAGGCTCCCCAACTGCCCGCCGGCTACGCCACGATGATCGTGCTCGCCTGGCTGACGCCCCTGTGGCGACGCGTCATGGACCCCCGTCTCGTCGCCCACTACGGAGGTGACATCGAACTGGCGCACCTTCACGCGCCGGCTCCCGGACGGGCCGACCGTACCCGCACGTGAGCCCGGCCACTCGTCCGGTACCGGCGCCCTCCTCGAAGAGGTGCGTCATCGATGAGTCCCGCACCCCGCAGCCGGAAGAGGTGCAGTCCGGCCGCAGAGCCGGCCGGCTTCGGCCCGGGCCGCTTTCGCGACCGGGTCTCGCGCGGATGAGCTGAGGTGCGAGCCCCTACCGGAGCCAACAGAATGGACGTCGGTCAGGGTTTCGCAGCAGACGTGAACGGAGCGGCGGCGTGGCGAAGAAGGAATCCCGAAAGAGTGATCTCGCCAAGGGCGACAAGGTTGGCTGGCGCAGCCACGGCAGCGACACGGAGGGGACCGTCGAGAAGAAGATCACCAAGCGGACGAAGGCCGCCGGCAGGTCCGTGGACGCGTCACCGGAGGATCCACAGTTCGAGGTGCGGAGCGACAAGTCCGGGCGTTCCGCAGTGCACAAGCCTTCGGCTCTGAAGAAGAAGCAGTGACGTCCGAGGACCGCCGACAGACGTGGGACACGTTTCGCGACCTGGTCAACATGTCACCTTCGGCGCTCGACGAGTGGCTCGGTACCGAGGAGTCTCAGGCAGCAGGCCAGCACAAGGACGGCGGCGAGTCGACAGGGCATGCCTCCGGCCGGAAGATCGTCGCCATTCTGCGCAAGAAGAAGGGCGATCTCTCGGAAGCGGACTATCAGCACATGGACAAGGTCGTCGGATACGTCCGCCGGCACCTGGCCCAGCGGCCCACCGGAGACGTACGCGACTCCCGCTGGCGCCACTCGTTGATGAACTGGGGCCACGACCCCGTCGCCGAGGCGTCCTGAGAGTCCTGAGAGAAGCACCCACGACGACACGACAGAGCGAACACCGCGGGATTGCGCAGGGCGGGCAGGGCGCCCGGGCCCGTACAGCGTTCGGGGCAGTCGGCGGACCGTAGGCGGGACGGGAGCGCGAGGACGGGTACGCGTTCCTCATGGACACACACGTAGCTCCCCTCTCCGAACCCGGAAGCGCCTTCACCGAGGGCGGTCCGTCGGCCGCCTGGCTGTCGACCGTGGCTCGGATCGAACGGTCCTCCGTGGCCGATCCGGCGATTCGCGCCCTTCAGCGAGGAGTCCGCTCCCTCCCCCTGGGCGAGGCGCGCGATCTGCTGCGCGGCAGGCCCCTGGGGCATCCCGTGCATCCCGTTCTGGTGCAGCTGCCGATCGGCTGTTGGCTGTCGGCCGCCGTACTGGACGTCGTGCCGGCGGGCCGGAGCGCGCCCACCGTCCTCACCGCCGTAGGTCTGGCCGGAATCGCCCCGGCGGCCCTTGCCGGCTGGGTCGACTGGGCGGACCTCCCGCCCGAGCAGGCGCGGGTCGGGCTGGTCCACGCCGTCACGAACGTGGCCGCTGTGGCCTTCTACGCCGCGTCCCTCTCCGCGCGGCTGCGCGGCCGTTCCAAGAGGGGAAAGCTGTGGGCGCTGGGCGGTCTCGGGGCGGTCGCCGTCAGTGGCGCCCTGGGTGGGCACGTGGCGTACCGGCGTGCCGTCGGCGGGTACCCGGCCGTATAGCGCAAAGGGCGGATCCCGGATCAGGCCGAGGCGGGGCCCGCCGGTGAACTGCGACCGGCGCGTCGCACGGAACCTGAATGGATCGGCCGAAGGCGACCAGCGAAAGGCGGACACGATGCGAGCACTCACCTGGCAGGGCCGGCGGGACGTGCGGGTGGAGACCGTCCCCGACCCGGTACTGCAGCAGCCCGACGACGTGATCGTGCGGATCACCTCCACCGGCATCTGCGGTTCGGACCTGCACCTCTACGAAGTCCTCGGGCCGTTCCTGGACCCCGGTGACATCCTCGGCCACGAGTCCATGGGCGTCGTCGAAGAGGTCGGCCCCGACGTACACGCCGTCGCCCCCGGGGACCGGGTCGTCATCCCGTTCAACGTCTCCTGCGGAACGTGCTTCATGTGCTCCCAAGGGCTGCACTCGCAGTGTGAGACGACACAGGTGCACGCGTACGGCTCCGGAGCCGCCCTGTTCGGCTACACCAAGTTGTACGGCCAGGTCCCGGGCGGGCAGGCCGAGCTTCTGAGGGTGCCGTTCGGCAACAAGCTACCGATCAAGGTGCCCGAGGGGCCGTCCGACGACCGCTTCGTCTACCTCTCCGACGTACTGCCGACAGCATGGCAAGCCGTCGAGTACGCGGCCGTGCCGCCCGGCGGCTCGGTCACCGTGCTCGGACTCGGTCCCATCGGAGACATGGCCACTCGGATCGCACAGCACCGCGGAGCGGGTCTGGTCATCGGAGTGGATCTCGTCAACGAGCGTCTCGACCGCGCTTCGGCGCACGGGGTCACCTGCCTGGACCTGCGCCGTCACGAGAAGGACCTGGGCGACACGGTGCGCGAGCTCACCGGCGGGCGTGGCACGGACGCCGTGATCGACGCCGTCGGCATGGAAGCCCACGGCAGCCCCGTGACCAAGGCCGCCCAGTGGGCGACCGGCCTCCTGCCCGACGCACTGGCTCAGCCGTTCATGCAGAAGGCCGGGGTGGACCGGCTCGGCGCCCTGTACGCGGCGATCGATCTCGTACGGCGCGGCGGCACGGTCTCGCTGTCCGGGGTCTACGGCGGTGCCATGGACCCCATGCCGCTGCTCCGGATGTTCGACAAGCAGATCCAGTTCCGGATGGGGCAGGCCAACGTATGGCGCTGGGTGCCGGACATTCTCCCGCTGCTGACCGACGAGGACGTCCTGGGCGTGGACGGCTTCGCCACCCATCACCTCCCGCTGGAGGACGCGCCCAAGGCCTACGCGGCCTTCCAGGCCAAGCAGGACGGCATGATCAAGACTCTCCTGCGCCCCTGAAACCCGGTGATCCCACGGGCAGAGCATGGCGGCCGGAGGGGCGCCCGGCCATCCCGTGCGCCACCCGTATGGCGGTGGGCGGGCCGGACTGTCACAACGGTGCGGCTCGCCGCGTCGGGTATCCGCTCCGTGCCCAGGGTCCGGCGTACCGCGTCTGAGGCGAGGCCGCGGGACGCCCGGCTTCCGGAAGCACGGCTGTTCCTCACGTCCCCCGCCTCCGGGACCGCAGGCCGTGTGACCGCTGGCGGGGCACGGCCGCCCGGGAGAGGCTGCGAGGTGGCACTCTCGACCCGTTCGTGAGCGTTTTACGACGTCGATCGCGGGTTACTCGTGCCTCGCTGTCGGAAATGGGGCGGCAGGTGCGCGGCCGAGCGGCCGCGAACATGCGGCCTTCGGCGGTGACGTCCCGAGTTCTGAGCCATACCGGTCCACGGCCCGGGCCCACGGTCCGTACCCGCACGCGCCACGAAGGGGAATCGAGAATGACCGACACCACTCCCAAGCCGACCACCACAGACGCGGGCATCCCGGTGGAGAGCGACGAGCACTCGCTCACCGTCGGCCCGGGCGGACCCATCCTGCTGCAGGACTCGTACCTCATCGAGCAGATGGCCCAGTTCAACCGGGAGCGCATCCCCGAGCGTCAGCCGCACGCCAAGGGCAGCGGAGCGTTCGGCCGCTTCGAGGTGACCTCGGACGTCAGTGCCTACACCAAGGCCGCCGTCTTCCAGCCCGGCACCACCACCGAGCTGGTCACCCGGTTCTCCACCGTGGCCGGTGAGCGGGGCAGCCCGGACACCTGGCGCGACCCGCGCGGTTTCGCGGTGAAGTTCTACACCAGCGAGGGCAACTACGACATGGTGGGCAACAACACCCCCGTGTTCTTCGTGAAGGACCCGATGAAGTTCCAGCACTTCATCCGGTCCCAGAAGCGCCGCGCGGACAACAATCTGCGCGACCACGACATGCAGTGGGACTTCTGGACCCTCTCCCCCGAGTCCGCCCACCAGGTCACCTGGCTGATGGGCGACCGCGGTATCCCGCGCAGCTGGCGGCACATGAACGGCTACACCTCGCACACCTACATGTGGATCAACGCGCAGGGCGAACGTTTCTGGGTGAAGTACCACTTCAAGACCGACCAGGGCGTCGAGACGTTCACCCAGCACGAGGGCGACCAGATGGCGGCGGCCGACACCGACTACCACACGAGGGACCTGTTCGAGCACATCCGTGACGGCGAGTACCCCAGCTGGACGCTGCACGTGCAGGTCATGCCGTACGAGGACGCGGTCGACTACCGTTTCAACCCGTTCGACCTGACCAAGGTGTGGCCGCACAGCGACTACCCGCTGATCGAGGTCGGTCGGATGACGCTGGACCGCAACCCCACGGACAACCACGCCGAGATCGAGCAGGCGGCCTTCCAGCCGAACAACCTCGTTCCGGGTATCGGCCCGAGCCCCGACCGCATGCTGCTGGCGCGGCTCTTCTCGTACGCGGACGCCCACCGCTACCGCATCGGGGCCAACTACCAGCAGCTGCCGGTGAACGCCCCCGTCAATCCGGTGCACACGTACTCCAAGGACGGGGCGATGGCGTACCGCAAGACCAGCGACCCCGTCTACGCGCCGAACTCGAAGGGCGGCCCGGCGGCCGACACCGCGCGGTTCGGCAATCCGCCGAGCTGGCACGCCGACGGCGACATCACCCGCGCCGCCTACGTCTCACATGCCGAGGACGACGACTGGGGCCAGGCCGGCACCATGGTGCGCGAGGTCCTGGACGACGCGGCGCGGGACCGGCTCGTGGACAACGTCGTGGGCCACCTGCTCAATGGTGTGACCGAGCCGGTGCTGCGGCGGGCGTTCGAGTACTGGTCCAACATCGACAAGTCGATCGGTGAGCGCATCGAGCAAGGCGTGCGCGACAAGGCCGACGAGAAGGACCCCAAGGCCTCCGAGCAGGGCAACCCCGCGCGTCGGAGCATGCAGGACAAGGCCTGAACCCGAGCGGGAACCGGGACTCCGGTTCCCGCGATCGCACGTCGCGAACGTCTTCGCCACCGGTCCGCCCGACCGGTGGCGAAGACGTTCGCGGGCGTATGCCCGCGCGTGTGGCGTCGTGCTCCGTCACAGGTCGCGTTCCGCCGTGGGACCGGTCGTGACGCTCATGGTCCGTTCCATCATCCGCGAGGTCCCCTCTGCCAGTTCGGCGTGGCTGTGTGCGACCGCGGCAGGGGGCCAGGGGGACGCGGCACCCGACATGCCGCGCAGTGGAGCAATGGCCGCTCCATCGCGGCGGGCAGGCAAGGATGCACCCGTGTCCAATCCGCCCCAGGAGCTCCGCGTCCACGCTCGGGCCTGCGAGCTGCCAGGCAGGTCACCCGCGGTCATACTCCTCACGGGAGAGACCTACCGCTTCGATGACTCGTGCGCGCGTGAGAGCCTCGGGTGAACACCCCTGGTCACTCCCCCGACGAACAGTACGAGCCCCTGCCCGGGCTGAATGGCAGTCAGGTACTGCCGGAACTACCCGCCTGGGTGCGATGGATGCCGTTGGCGTACGTGGTCACCATTCTGGCGATCGAACCCATGACTCCCGTGGAATGGCCCGTCAGTTTCGCCCTCATCGCTCTTCCACTTGTCGCTGCCTTCGGACACGGGTTCGCTGCGGTCGCCATCATCACCGTGCTGGCGATCGCGCTCGAGGGAGTTCTCGCCGGCACCCCCTGCTGCGCGGGCCGTGATGTCGGCTACCTGTGGGATCGTCACTACGTAGCCGCCTACCTGTGCACCGCCCTGGTCGGCGCTCTGGGGACACTCCTGGCCCTGCACCGCACACGACGCGAACGGACCCTCGCCGATGTGCGCTTCGTGGCTGAGATCGCGCAACGCGTCCTGCTCGGGCCGGTGCCTCGTCACATCGGAAGCGTCCACGTGGAGAGCTTCTACCTCTCCGCCGCCGCCGAGGCACGCATCGGCGGTGACCTCTACGGGGCGGTCGCCACCGAGTACGGCGCACGCCTGGTGATCGGCGACGTGCGAGGCAAGGGCTTGACCGCGGTGGAGACCGCAGCCGCGCTCCTCGGCGCATTCCGCGAAGCCGCCCATGACGAACCCGATCTGGCGGCCCTGTCAGGACGAGTGGAGACCAGCATCACCCGACGGGCTTCTCAGCTCGCAGGAAGCGACATGGAAGAACGGTTCGTCACCGCCGTCTTCGCTGAGATCGAGCCCGACTGCCGCGTTCTGCGGATCGTCAACTGCGGACACCCGCCGCCTCTGATCATCCGCAACGGTGAAGTGAGGGAACTGGAACCCGGCAGGACCGCACCACCGCTCAACCTTGGCGTACTCGTCGACGAGCCGTACCACGTCGAGGAACACAGCTTCCTCCCCGGTGACCAGTTGCTGCTCTACACCGACGGAGTAACCGAAACCCGCAATGCGGCCGGTGACTTCTACCCCCTTGTCCAGCGGGTCCGCTCCTGGGGTGCCCTCCCGCCTCGGCAACTCCTGGCGCACCTGCACCACGACCTCATCGCGTACAGCGGCAACCGACTGCACGACGACACTGCCGCACTCGCAGCCGGCCTTGCTTCGGAAGACGCCTGACAGGACTCCGCCCGCGCCCTGGGCAGCTACGCCTTGACCGGGCCGCTGCCCGGCTCCTTCACGATGCGATCGCCGACCGCGATCGACTTCCACAGCCCGCGGTCGACGCGCACCTTGGTGACCTGGCCGTCGGTACGCCTCACCTTGACGAAGTGGTACATGTTCGCGCCGTCGAGCATGCCCCGCGACTTGTCCTCCACCATGCCTTCCCAGGCATCGTCTGGTCCTGGTTTGCGAGATCTGAACATGGCGCAAGCCTACGGACGTCGACGGGCGTGGTGCAGAGCCAAGAGTCACCGACACCGCAGTACAGATGTCACACGGAGAACCGCACACAAGTGCTGCCGTCGGCGGACGCAGGCAGGCGTGCAGGCGTGCAGGCGTGCACGGTTGCCCGCACGTCGTCACTGCTGAGTACGGCCGGGCACGCGCCGGGGGATGTCCAGGAGCGCGACGCACCGGCGCCCCATCACTCCTACCTGTCGACCCCTGGTCGGATCGCGGGCAGTTCCACGGTGATGTGGAGCCCTCCAGCGGTGCGCGGGGTGAGGGTGAGGGTTCCGTCGTGTGCGCGGGTGATGGTGTCGACGATGGCCAGGCCGAGGCCGACGCCCGCGTGATCGATGTGTGTCCGCTCGGTGCCGCGCTGGAACGGTTCGGTGAGTGTCGAGACCAACCGCGGAGTGAGTTTCTCACCCGTGTTCTCGACGGTGAGCACGACGGTCCTGGGGCGGACGGTGGTGTTGACCCACACGGTGCCCCGTCCGGGCAGATTGTGGACGATCGCGTTGTGCACGAGGTTCATGGTCAATTGCAGCAGGAGCGCCTGCGATCCGATCGTGCGAGCGACCTCCCCGCTGGTCTCGATCGTGACGCCGTGCTTCTCCGCGAGGGGGAGGAGTGTTTCTGTGGCTTCCTCCGCCATGAGCGACAGGTCGACGTCTTCTCGGGTGAAGGACCCCTGGTTGGCCCGGCTGAGCAAAAGCAGAGCCTCAGTGAGATCGATCGCTCGGGTGTTCACGGCGTAGAGCCGGTTGATGAGTTCGCCGGCGTCGCGGTTCGGATCGGTACGGGCCACTTCGAGCAGTGCCTTCGAGGTCGCCAGCGGAGTCCGCAGCTCGTGCGAGGCGTTGGCCGCGAACCTCCTCTGTTCGCCGACGTGCGCTTCGAGCCGCTCGAGCATGCCGTCGAAGACGTCGGCGAGTTCGCGGAACTCGTCCTTGCGGCCGGGCAGCCGGAGCCGGTGGGAGAGCGTTCCGTTCGCGGCGGTGCGTGTGGCGTTGGTGATCCGGGTCAGCGGGGCGAGCATCCGGCCGGCGAGCAGCCACCCTCCCACCAGGCCGAGTACCAGCAGGAACGCCAGTACCGCGGCTGCCCTGGGTGCGAAAACGTGGAGGAGGTTGGACCGGATGGG
The DNA here is from genome assembly GCF_044766365.1 of Streptomyces sp. NPDC102279. Lineage (NCBI taxonomy): Bacteria > Bacillati > Actinomycetota > Actinomycetes > Kitasatosporales > Streptomycetaceae > Streptomyces > Streptomyces sp. NPDC102279. The sequence continues at coordinate 166,609 of NZ_JBIWLU010000001.1, forward strand.
AAAGACACCGTGGGTGGGGGTGCCACGGGGGACGATGAGCGCGCGCTCGGGCACGTAGCGCAGAAGGAACACCCACACCGCCGCGAGCAGCAGGACACCCGCGACCATGAGGAATCCGGCGTAGCTGAGGGTGAGTTTGAGGCGAACGCTCAGCCCGGGCGGCCTATCCACGGGCCCCTCCTTCACGCCCGGTGTGGGGCGCCGGGTCGATGCGGTAGCCGACGCCGGCCACGGTGGCGATGATCCAGGGTTCGCCCAGGCGTTTGCGGAGTGCCGAGACGGTGATCCGCACGGCGTTGGTGAAGGGGTCCGCGTTCTCGTCCCACGCGCGTTGCAGGAGTTCTTCTGCGCTGACGACGCCGCCCTCGGCGGCAGCGAGAACCTCGAGCACGGCGAACTGCTTTCTGGTCAGCGCGACGTAGCGCCCGTTGCGGTGGACCTCGCGGCGGAACGGGTCCAGCCGCAGCCCTGCGATCTCTCGGACGGGAGGCCTGTTGTGTGCGCGTCGTCGGTCGAGCGCTCTGAGCCTGAGCACGAGCTCCCGGAGTTCGAACGGTTTCGTGAGGTAGTCGTCGGCGCCGAGGCCGAAGCCGGTGGCCTTGTCGTCGAGACGGTCGGCCGCGGTGAGCATGATGATCGGCATGCCGCTTCCGGAGGCGACGATGTGCTGGGCGATCTCGTCACCGGAGGGACCGGGGATGTCCCGGTCGAGGACGGCGATGTCGTAGGTGTTGATGTTCAGCAGTTCCCGTGCGGTGTCGCCGTCCCCTGCGATGTCGGCCGCGATCGCTTCGAGGCGTAGGCCGTCGCGGATGGCTTCTGCCATATAGGGCTCGTCCTCGACGATCAACACACGCATGCCTTCGATGCTACGAGTCGTTGCATATCGCCGGCGTATCGAAAAGCGCGTACGTTCCGGCAACATCACCCTGGCTTGGCTGGCCGTATGCATCGGGCCGGTGACGGGCCCGGCGAGGCGCGGCTGCCCGCATACGCATGCCGACCGACCCCACACGAGACCCGAGGATGCGGCAGTGACCGGCAGTGAGCGAGAACAGACGGTGGCGCGGGTGGACACGGCGGAGGCCGGGCAGGGCGGCGCCGAACGCCGGAAGACGGGCCCCGGTGGCAGTCCCGCGGGCATCCGCCGGGATACCGGCATCGGAGCGTGGCGCGCGCGCCTCCGCCGGACGGCACACGCCGCTTCCCGGCCGGAGCCTTGGAAGCGCGGCCTGGTGCTCACTGTCCTGTCGTTGCTGTTGGGTCTGTTCATGCTGCTGCACGCGAGGATCCCGAACCGGATCGGGAACCTCGGCAGCCTGGTGGAGACGTTCCTGCCATGGTTCGGCGTGTTCATCCCCGTTCTGCTGGCCGGGGCGCTGTGGCGCCGCTCCGCCTCGGCGGTCACCGCGCTGCTGCTGCCGGTCCTGGTGTGGCTGAACCTCTTCGGCGGGCTGCTCGGCGACAAGTCCCACCCGGGAGGCGACCTCACGGTGGCCGAGCACAACGTCGGCGCAGGCAATTCCGACCCGGCCGACACCGCCCACGCACTGGCCGCCTCCGGAGCGGACGTGCTCGCCCTGGTCGAGCTGACCGAGAAGGCCCGGGGCACGTACGAGAAAGCACTGGGGAAGGCCTACAGGTACCACACGGTGCGGGGCACGGTCGGGCTGTGGAGCAAGTTGCCTCTGTCGGAAACGCGGCAGGTCGACATCCAGACGGACTACGGGCCGCTGGCGGCGACCAAGCCGGCCGACGTCAGGTTGACCTACGCCCGGGCTCTGCGCGCCACGGTGGCCACGGGCCGGGGTCCGCTGGCGGTGTATGTGGCCCACCTGGGATCCGCGCGTGTGAATCCCCGGGTGGGCTTTTGGACGGACACGCGGGACAGAAACGCACGGGCGCTCGGCAAGGCCGTCGCCGCCGAGCGAAACGAACGCGTCGTTCTGCTCGGCGACCTGAACGGCACCACGGACGACCGCGCGTTCGACAGCATCAGCTCGCGGATGCGCTCGGCCCAGGACGTGGCCGGGGACGGCTTCGGCTTCAGCTGGCCGGCGACGTTCCCGATGGTGCGGATCGACCAGATCATGGTCCGCGGCGTGACGCCGGAGAGCTCGTGGGTGCTGCCGGCCACCCACAGCGACCACCTGCCGGTGGCGGCCCGCATCAGTTGGTGAACACGCTCAAGAGCCGGCGTTCCACTGGCGGCAGTTGACGCTTGTCTTCGTCGACGCGGTGTCGGTCGAGGACCGCCTCGCCCTTGCCGGACCGTCCCGGAGGAGATCTGCCCTTCGGTGTCCAGGGCCTCACGGGGACGGTCCGTACGGGTCACGGACCGGAGTGGCACTCCATGTCCTTCGGGTTCACCGCGTCAGCCATGGCCTGCATGCCTTTGTCGTTCGGGTGCAGGTGGTCGCCGTTGTCGAAGAACGGCAGGACGCGCTCGGGGTCGTAGGGACTGCGGAGCACCTTGTCGAAGTCGGTCACCGCGTCGAACTCGCCGCTGTCGCGGACGAACGCGTTCACCGCCTGCCGGACGGTCTCGGCCGCGGGGTCCCACTCGGACCAGCCCTTGAACGGCCCGATGGTCGCTCCGACGACGCATGTGCCTGCCGCGTGCGCGCGTTCGATGATCTGCCGGTATCCGGTGATCATGTCCTGTGCCGTGACACCGGTGTGCGCCTTGATGTCGTTGACGCCTTCGAAGAGGAACACGGTGCGTACGCCGGGGTGGGACAGCACGTCCTGGTCCAGCCGGTTCAGGGCGCTGCGGCCGGCGCCGTCGGCCAGGACCTTGTTCCCGGATATCCCCTCGTTCGCCACACCGCGCACGGTGGTGAGGGTGGAGGTCCGCAGGCGTCGGGCGAGGTAGTCCGGCCAGCGGCGGTTGAGGTCGGTGCTGGACTGCCAGCCGTCGGTGATGGAGTCTCCGAGGGCGACCACGGCTCCCGTGGTGGAGGGTGCTCGCACGGTCACGGCATCCAGGTAGAACCACGAACCGGTGGTTCCGGCCCAGTTCGCGGCGCTCTCCTCGGCCGTGTGGTCGCCTTCGGAGACGTACGAGGTCTGCATGGCCATGCCGTGGCCGGTGGCCGGACCGGCCGCGTCGGAGCTGTGCAGGCTGACGACCAGGTTGCTCTCCGCCGCGACCTTGCCGGGGAGCGGGTCGCTGTACACCGTCGCTCCGGCCGGGACGGTGATCGACCGCGCACCGCCGAAGGTCAGTCTCCGGTTGCCGGCGCGGACCACCCCGGCACCGGAGGACTGCAATCCGGCGTAGACACTGTCGAAGGTGACAGGGCGGTCGCCCAGCGCGTTGGAGACCCGCACCCGGAGGTTGTCGCCGCCGACACTCGTGTGGACGACCAGCCGGTAGCCGCGGTCGGCCACGCCGTCGCCGACCCGGTCGGCCGCTGCGGCCCAGGTGACGACATCGTGCGTGCCGTTCGCCGCCTCGGCCGTCGCGGACAGTGGTTGCACCGCCGTCGCGGCTCCCATGACGGCCCCCAGGACGGCCAGCCGACCAAGCCGAGCCGCCCTCATCGGCTGAAGTCCTTGATCGTGACGGACTCGCCCTGTTCGAGCGTCACCGTCCTGGACGTCCCGTCGAAGACCACCGCGGTGGTACGGCCGCCTGTGCTGGTCACGTGCAGGCGGGTGGGACGGCCCTGTCGCCAGGCCAGATCCACGACGAATCCGCCCCGCACCGGGACGCCCTCGACGGAGCCGGAGGCCGCCCATGCCGACGGCAGCGCCGGAAGCAGTTCCAGGTGTCCGGGGCGGGAGTACAGCAGCATCTCGATCATGGCCGCCGGGGTACCGAAGTTCGCGTCGATCTGGAAGATCCCGCGTCCCTCGGCGGCCTCGTAGATGTCGAACAGGTTGAACGCGGTGCCGTTGACGCCGCCGACCGAGGGGCGCAGGTTGGTGGCGATGAGACGGTACGCCTTGTCGGCGTTCTTCAGCCGGGCCCAGCACAGCGCGCGCCAGGCGTTGGCCCAGCCGAAGCTGTCCATGCCGCGCGCGGTGAGGAGGGCGGTCGCGCCGGCCACGATGTCCTTGGGTGTGGAGCCGTCGGGGCGGATCCGGTCGCCGGGGAAGAGGCCGACGAGCGGGGACAGATGGCGGTGGGTGGTCTCGCCGAGGTTCTCCGGGGACATCCACTCCTCCAGCCAGCCGGTCGTGGGGCTGACCTGCGGCAGGTGGAGACGGTCGCGCAGTGCGTCGATCCTGCGTGCGTGGGCGGAGTCGCGGCCCAACACGCGGACCGCTTCAACGTAGTTGCCGAACAGGGCCCACACCAGTTCCTGCGCGTAGGTGATGCCGCGGGCGTCCAGGGGGCCGTGCTCGGGTGACCAGTCGCTGTCGGCGATCAGGACCTCGCGGCCGGTGCCGGGCTCGGTCGTGGTGATCAGCCGGGCTTCCCAGAACTCGCAGGCACCCTTGAGCAGCGGGTGGATCTTGGCCAGGTACTCCCGCGACCGGGTGTACTCGTAGTGCTCGAACAGGCTGTTGGCGAGCCAGGCGTTGCCTGCCGGGTGCCACCACCAGCCGTTGCCTCCATGGGGGTTGGTGGAGATCGCGACGGTCCAGCCCGCGGTCTTCCCGGTGGAGTTGCGGTACCGGTTGTGCGGGTCGCCGAAGAGGCGCCGCGTCAGCTCGGTCCAGGAGGGCAACTGGGCGAGGCAGTAGTCGGCGAAGGCGTCGAAGCACTGCGACAGACCGGCCCGGTCGGCCATCCAGTAGTTCATCTGGAGGTTGATGTCGGTGTGGTAATCGCCCATCCAGTCGGGGTCGTTGCCGTCGAGCCACAGGCCCTGCAGTCCCATCGGAAGGCTGCCGCGCGAGCCGGAGATCATCAGGTAGCGGCTGTACTGGAGGTAGGCGGCCTCCAGTTCGGGGTCCGGGACGTCGCTCTCGTACCGCGAACGCAGCCGCGACCAGGTGTCGAGGGAGCGCTGCCCGGTGCTCGACTCCCCGAGGGAGAGCCGCAGTTGACGGAACAGGGGCTGGTAGTCGGCGACATGGGTGCGCTGGAGGGTGGAAGCCGGGTGTCGTGCGGCCGAGGCGGCCTTGGTGCGGGCGAGCTCTTCCGGGTCCAGTGACGGGTCGCGGTAGTGGTTGGCGGCGTCGGGTGCGTAGTTGGTGCCGCCGCTGAGGACGACCGTGAGGTCGGTGCAGCCGGCGAACTCGATGTTCGGGCCGCTGATCCGGACCCGGCCACCGGTGCCGTACGCCTTGATCGCCGCGCCGTAGCGCAGGCCGTTGGGGAACGAGGCGCCGAACGATTCGGCGCTTGTGAGTTTCTCGCCGTGGGTGCCCGCGAGGGTGATGGTCCCGGTGTATCGGCCCGCGCCGCTCTGGGTGAAGTGCAGGACGATCGCGTCGTCCGGGCGGCTGGCGAAGAGCCGGCGCCGGTAGGTGACGCCGGCGTGCACGTAGGACGTGGTGACGACCGCCTGGTCGAGGTCGAGGGTGCGGCGGTAGCCGGTGACGCCCGAGAGGTCGTGGTCGGGAATGTCCACGGTAAGCCGGGCGAGAAGGGTCAGGGAGCCGAAGTCGGCGCGTCCGTAGGGGAACTGGCCGTCGGCGTCGAGGGTGTCGTTGAGGCCACCGGTCCACAGGGTGGCGTCGGTCACGAGGAGCAGTTCACGGCCCGGGTCGTTGCTCGCGAGGGCACCGAGGCGGCCGTTGCCGACCGGCAGGCCCTGTTCGATCATGGAGTGTTCGTCGCCGGGAGCCTGCCACCACAGCTGGTCGGCGGCGGTGCCGGCGGCCCGCGGGGTGTCGGCGGTGGGGCGGATCGGCGCGGCGGAGGCGGTGAAGGCGGGCAGGCCGCCGAGTGCCGCGGTGAGACCGGCGGTCGCGGCCAGCGACAACGCCGTTCTCCTGCTGGGGTGGTCCGGACGTGCGTTCATGGCGGCTCCAGAAGTCGGTCCGGTGGCCCGGCCCGGCGGGCCGGGCCACCGGGTGGTGTCAGGAGGACTTCGGTACGTCGATCCGGTCGATGTCGGGGGCGTAGCCCGTGCCGCTGTCGAAGGTGACGGTGTTGGCCCCGGCCTTGAGCGTCACCGGCACGTAGACGCTGTTCACGGTGGACCAGTCACCGGTGGAGGGGAACTTGTGGCCGGTGGCGCCGCCGCCGTTCGCGGAGACGAGGGCGGAGCGGGCGTCTCCGCTGACGTAGGAGACCTTGAGCTGGTACTGGCCCGCCTTGGGCACGACCACGTCGGCGATGGTCAACTTGCCGCTCTGGTACAGGTTTCCGACCTTCTTGCCGCCGGAACACGCGTCGCAGTCGGCGATGGAGGCGTTGCCGGCGAGGGTGTTGCCGCTCGCTTCGGCCTCGATGCCCGTCCAGGCGAGGGAGCGGCCGTTCGGGGTGACGGTGAAGAGCCTGGAGCCGTGGGCGGGCAGCGCCTCGGTGACGTGGTCGGTGCGCGTGCCGAGGTTCTCGCGGTTCCACAGGTCGCGGACTTTCGCCTTGCCGGTGAAGCCGAGCGTGGAGAAGTCGGCGCTCACGGAGGCGGGACGGTCGGCGAGGTTGAACAGGGCCACGGTGTAGGTGCCGTCGTGGTTCTTGGCGGCCCACACCTGCTGCGGGTCGGAGGGGGTGACGGGCGCGGCGGGCGGGTTGGGGCCCTGGTCGACGGCGAGGACCTCGGGGTTGGTCAGCAGGGAGACGCCGTAGGAGTCGAGCTTTGTCAGGTCGTCGCCGGTGTAGAGCGGGGACTTGGCGATGGACCACAGGGTGGCGTAGGTCTGGCGCTCGGCCTTGGTCAGGCCGTCCATCTCGCCGTTGCCGACATCGAGGGAGTCGAGGTCGTTCCAGCCGCCGGAGCCCGCGTGCCGGGTCCAGGCCGGGGTGTCGTCGAAGCGGTCGTCGACAGAGTTCTCCCAGCTCACCAGGGTGTTGCAGTAACACTCGACGTCGGTGTCCACGCGCCAGCCGTTGGAGTACTTCTTCCAGTCGGCGGCGTGGCCGATGTCCAGCGACCAGGATATTTCCAGGTGGATCGGGCGACCGACGGCGGCGATTGCCTGGTGCCAGGCGGCGACATCGGCAACGTTGTCGTAGTTGTCGCCGCTCTTGAAGGAGCCGGGACCGACGCCGTCGAGCTTGAGGAAGTCGTAGCCCCAGTCGGCGAACATCTGCGCCTGGGAGTCGATGTACTTCTGGGCGCACGGATCGGCGAAGTCCAGCTTGTACGCGCTGTCCCAGCCGTTGGTGGTACGCAGGTCGCCGTAGACGATGTCGGCAGTGGTGCAGCCAGGGGCGTTCCAGACCGGCGCCTTGCCGTCGTCGTACGCCTCCTTCTCCAGACCGACCGGCAGGTAGATGCCCGCCTTCAGCCCCTTGGCGTGGATGTGGTCGGCGACGGCCTTCATGCCCCGCGGGAAGCGGCCGGGGTCGGCCTTCTGTCGCGCGTACTGGTCGAACTCGGGTTTCCAGGCGTTGTCCCGCCACCAGCCGGCGTCGATGTTGACGTGGTCGTAGCCGTACTTCTTCAGCTTGAGGGCGAGGGCGTCCGTCTGTTTGAGGACGTTGGCCTCGGTCAGCCAGCTGTAGTCGCCGTCGGTGTTGAGGCCGGGGTACTTGGAGGACTGCATGCTCCAGCTCGACCAGCCCATGTAGGGCTTGGCCGCGAGCGGACCGGTGCTGGTGCCGGAGGTGGTGGGTGCCGCCTCGGCGGTGGTGGCGACGCCGATGGTGCCCGCGCAGAGGGCGAGGGCGGCCAGGGTTCTCAGGACGCGTCGGGGCGTGGCGGAGTACGAGGGTGACCGCATGGGTCGGGCCTCCTGGGGTTTGGGTGGGGGGGTGGGGCGGGGGCGGCTCAGCCCTTGCCCGAGCCGATGGTGAGTCCACTGGGGAACTGGTGGTTCGCGCTGATGAAGGACTGGATGGCGGTCGCGGCGGCGCCGCGTGCCCACTGCTCGAAGGGCAGCGGGCGGGTGTGCACCTCGCACCGGACGGCGGATCCGAAGGCCGCCGCGGCGAAGGCGTCGCGGATCTGGTCGGCGAACAGGTCGTAGGCGGCGAGGCCCTCGCCGGAGATGATCACGCGGGCGGGTCCGAGCAGGTTGGCGACGGTGGCGATGCCCTTGCCGATCGCGTCGCCCGCCGCCGCGTAGACGGCTCGGACTCTCTCGTCGCCCCCGCGGGCGAGGTCGATGGCCTGCGCGATGTCGGCGACATCCACGCCGGTGACCTCTCGTACGCGGGTGAGGATCGCCCCGTCCGCCGCGATCGCCTCCACGCAGCCGCGGTTGCCGCAGTGGCAGAGCGGGCCCGCCGGGTCGACGGTGACATGGCCGATCTCGCCGGCGACGCCGTGCGCGCCGGCGACGACCGTGCCGTGCACCACGAGACCGCAGCCGATGCCGGCGCCCACCGTGACGACGGCGAAGTCCGAGAGTCCGGCGCCGCCGCCGAACCACTGCTCGGCGACGGTGAGCGCACGCACATCGTTGTCCAGGGTGACCGGCAACCCGCAGGACAGGAAGGCGAGTTCGGCGAGTGGCACGTCGCGCCAGTCCAGGAAGGGCGAGTAGCGCACGGTGCCCTCGGCGCGGTCCACGTCTCCGGACACGGCGATCCCGAGTCCGAGTACCGGGACACCGAACTGCGCTGCCTCGGCCAGCAGTTCGCGCACCAGTTCCGCCGCCGAGGAGAGGACGTCCTCCGGGGCGCGGCCGTCGAGCGGAAGGCGCCGGTGGGCCCGTACCCGGCAGCGCAGGTCCGCCAGTACGCCGATGATCTCGTCACCGGTGACCTTCAGACCGATGAAGAAGGCCCGTCCGCCGTCCACCCTCAGGAGGTTGGCGGGTCGGCCGAGTGCGGGGGGTGCCTCCTCGTTGGCGTCCTCCTGGAGATAGCCGGCCTCCAGCAGGGGCCGAACCGCTTTGGTGACGGCGGCCGGTGACAGGCCGGAACGTCCGGCCGCCTCAAGCCGGGTGAGGGGGCCGTGCACGAGAACCGTGGTGAAGACCTGGGCGGCGGCCGGCGTGTTGGCCGGGAACGTCTCCACAGCGGTGGGCGACTGCATGGCCGGGAACCTATGGCTGTTAATTTCCGGTGTCAATGAAAGAAGTCAGATCCGTTGGACCAGACCGTGAAACACCATCTCGGCTTCAAATCTCCTCCGTGCGGGAGGGGTTGACAGCCAATCCAAGGAGGAGCTTGGCTTCGGTGCGCGTTAGCCACCTTCTGAATCGTGAGGCCCATGCCGTCGCCCATCTCCCAGTCCCCGGCCACCGGCGTCTGGCTGCTGACCACTCCGCGCACGTCGTACGCCCTGCGGATCGACGAGACCGGCGCTCCCTGCCATGTGGCCTGGGGGCCCCGTCTGACCATCGAGGAGGCCGACGCGCTGGTCGAGCCGGCCCAGGAACCGCCCAGTAGTTTCGAGGGCCGGCCCACGGTGGGCGAGGAGCTGCCCGTCGACGGAGGCACCCGCTACGGGCCGCCGTCCCTGCAACTCCGCTACGCCGACGGCTCCCGCGGCTTCGAATGGCTGCCGACGGAGCACCAGGTCACACAGGACGGCTCCACCGCAGAACTCGTCCTCGGCTTCCGTGACCGCCTCCACCCGGTCCACGTCGCCCTGCACTACCGGGTGCACGCCGACACGGACGTGATCGAGCGATGGACCGTGGTGCGCAACGCCGGAGGCAGCCCGGTGGAGCTGCTGCGCGCCGACGCCGCGGCGTGGACGCTGCCGCCGCTGGCGGACTACCGCCTCAGCCACGTCACCGGGCAGTGGTCCGCCGAGACCCAGCTGCGTCGGGAACCGGCGCCGTACGGCGAAACGGTGCTGACCAGTCGGCGCGGGATCACCAGTCACCACGCCAACCCCTGGGCCATGCTCGACGACGGGAGGGCCGAGGAGGATCACGGACGGGTGTGGAGCACGGTCCTCGCCTGGAGCGGGAACTGGCGGCTGACCGTGCAGCGCACCCCGGACGGGCGCGCGGGCCTGACCGGCGGCGCGGGAAACGACGGTACGCGCGTGCCGCTGGGGCCGGGCGAGGAGTACACGACGCCCGTCCTCGCCGGACTGTGCAGCGACGGCGGGTTCGGTGCCACGAGCCGCGCCTGGCACGCCTACATACGCACCCGCGTTCTCCGGCACGCGGACGAGACCGCTCCCGTGCTCTACAACTCGTGGGAGGCCACCGGCTTCGACGTGACCGAGGCCGGCCAGCTCGACCTGGCCGAGCGCGCGGCCCGGCTGGGGGTCGAGTTGTACGTCGTGGACGACGGCTGGTTCGGCGCCCGGCGCAGCGACCGGGCCGGCCTCGGCGACTGGACACCGGCGCCGGACCGTTTCCCCGCCGGCCTCGGCCCGTTGGCGCGAGCCGTGCACGACCTCGGTATGCGCTTCGGCGTCTGGGTCGAACCGGAGATGGTCAACCCCGACAGCGACCTGTACCGCGCCCACCCCGACTGGGTCCTGCACGTGCCCGGCCGCGCCCGTACCGAGATGCGCAACCAGCTCGTCCTCAACTTCGCCCGGCAGGACGTGGCCGACTGGGCGTACGGGTGGCTGACCCGCCTGGTCGCCGACAACGCGATCGACTTCCTCAAGTGGGACATGAACCGCGCCGTCGGCGAGGCCGGCTGGCCGGGCGAACCGGGCGGCGACGACCGACTGTGGACCCGGTACGTCACCGGCCTCTACGACGTCCTCGACCGGCTCCGCGCCGACCACCCCGGACTTCGCATCGAAGCGTGCAGCGGCGGCGGGGGCCGCGTCGATCCGGGCATCCTCGCGCGCACCGACCAGGCCTGGGTCTCGGACAACACCGACGCCGTGGACCGGCTGGCGATCCAGCACGGGTTCGGCCAGGTCTACCCGGCCCGGGTGATGTCGGCCTGGGTGACCGACGTACCGAACCAGCTCACCGGGCACTCGGTCCCCCTGAGGTTCCGCTTCCATGTCGCCTGGGCCGGACTGCTGGGCATCGGCGGCGACCTGGCCCACTGGCCGGACGAGGACCTCGCCGAGGCGGCCACGCTCGTCGCTGAGTACAAGGAGGTACGGCATCTGGTCCAGCGGGGACACCAGTTCCGGCTCGGTGAACCGCTCGGGGACGCCGTGTCGGCCGTGCAGTATCTCGCCGACGACGCGGGCGAACTCCTGCTGCTCGCCTACCGGCGCAGCCCGCGCCACGGCGCCCCCCGACTGCCCGTCCGACTGCGCGGCCTGCCCCCGGGCACTCGCTACCGGGACGTCGCGACCGGCACGGTGCACCACGCGACCGTACTCACCGAGTACGGACTGGACATCGACCTGCCGAGCGGAGACTGGGCGAGCGCGGCGCTACGCCTGGTCCGGGTGCCGGACGGGCAGTGAGCAACCTGAGCACGTCGTGCGACCGGTGGGTCGCGCAGGGCTTCGCCACCGGGGGCGGCAAGGACGGCTGGGTCTCCGCGATCCAGGCACCGGGCGGGATCGACGTGAGCGCCACGGCCCGGATGACCGGCATCCAGTCGCGGTACCTCTGGAACAAGGAGATCGACTTCCCCCGCGGGGTGCAGGGCGGATACATCGAGGGCGCGTGCCAGTACCACTGGGCCGGACAGGAGCCTGAGACGAACGCGAACACCTACAAGAACCCGGGCTGCCTCAGGAACAAGCACTTCCGCCCTGCCGAAAACCACCGAGCGGTCCCGGCCCCGTCCCACTGAGAGTGCGCGACGGGACCGGACCCGGCACACACCGGTTCCGGTCGCGCCCGCGTCAATCGGCGGCCAGCAGGTGGGCCGGGGCGATCTGGGACAGTTTGCGGATGGGAACCGTCAGGGCGGCGCTGACCAGGGCTGTGGCGGCCAGCGTGGCCAGGAGCGCGGCGCCGGCGATCGCGGGGAGATGTCCGTGCAGGACACCCTGCCCGAGTGCCAGTACCGCTCCAAGGCCGAGGACCGCCCCCGACAGGCCGCCGAGCAGGGCCAGTCCGATCCCCTCGTAGAGGGTCAGCAGAGCGAGTTCGCGGTTGGTCCAGCCGGTGGCCCGCAGTACCGCGAGATCGGCCGCGCGTTCGCGCTGTGAGAGCACGAGGACGTCGACCGCCCCCGCGGCGCCGAGCACCAGGGACAGCGCGACGCTGAGATAGTCGGCGCCGCGCGCGTGTGCCACCACCGCGTTGCCGAGGAGCGATCCCGCCACTTCCCCCTGGAAGGCCAGGGTCAGGGCGAGCAGGACGGTGAAAGCGGCCACTCCGAGGGCCAGCCCCGCCGCGCCGAGCAGGGTACGGCCCCGAACCCGCAGCAGGTTGAGCATGGCCAGCCCGGCCACTGAGCGCACCGGGCGGCTTCGACGGGCGGCCTTGACCGGCGGCAGGACGGCCTGCATGGGGCCCAGCCGGGTGGCGAGCCAGGCCGGGATCAGACCGGCGACGGTCGCCAGGAGCAGCGCCACGGGAAGAACCAGGAGCGACTTGGCTCCGGCGTCCGGCTGTCCCAGCAGTGTGCCGAGCCCGTACGTGAGGAGCGATCCCGCGACTCCCGCCGCGAGGCCGATCGCGGCCAGCTCGCCCAGGATGAGCCGCAGCACCTCTGTACCGCTCCAGCCCACGCAGCGCAGCGTGCCGATCTCGGTGCGCCGGGAGCGCACCGAGGCCAGCGCGGCCTGGCCGAGGAAGAGGGCACAGACCACCAGGACCAGGGTGAAGAGGATGGCGCTCTTGGTGTCGACCGCTTTGAGGATCCGCAGGGCCACGCCCTTGTCCACCCAACGTTCCGTCACGTGTGCCGTGGCGTTGAGCGCGACGGTCTGAGGCGTGGGTGAGCTGCCCACGGTCACGTCGACCTGGAGCCTGGGGTAGGCGGTACGGATGGCGCCGGCCACGGCGTTGACCCGCGCGCGGGAGGCGGCGTCGACCCCGGTCACTCCGGCCACGCGCAGCCTGATCGCACTGACCGGTGCCTTGTCCTGCAGGCTCGGGGTGCGGCGGCTCTTGATGAGCGCGGTGGCGGAGTCCATCGTCGTGAGCATGGTGGGGGGCGGAGCGAGGTAGCCGCCCAGGTTGCGGTCGGGCCGTAGCGGCTTGTCGTTCAGCGTCGCGCGGGTGGCCTTGTCCTCACCGGTTACCTGAGGAGGCTGGTAGGTCTCCAGCGGGGCCTCGGTCAGCGGTGAGAAGCCGGGCAGTTCGGCGGTGTCGAAGCGGCCGACCACGTGGATGCTCGGGTCGGGCGCGCGACCGTAGTCGAGCTCCTCGCACTGGCCCAGGGGGCCGCAGAAGGTGGAGGCGTGGTTGGTCACCTTCCGGTACTGCGGCCCCGTGTTCTCCTCGGGAACGTCCGGGACCGGCTGTCGGTTCAGGTTGCTCACCCACAGGTCGGGCTTCTGGGGCGGCTGCGGCTGTACGGCCAGCTCGCCGCCGGAGGTCCGGCGGTAGGTCACCGGGCCGACCGTCCAGTAGTTGATGCTGTCGACCCCGAACCTGGGCACCGCCTTGCGGAACCCCTCGCTGAGGTCGGCGGCGACACGGCCCACGGGGGTGCCGCGCAGGTTCTTGACGAAGGTGTCGGCTGTCGGGTTGCCCAGCCGGGAAGGCAGCTCGGCCGGGTCTCCGGTGTCGAGTCGCTCGACGGTGGCGCTGATCTTCCCCGCTGTCAGTGGGCGGCTGCTGAGCACCACCGGCACGATCGTCTCCCGCTGCCCGTTGGGGTTCTTCGAGGGCGGCACCACCGTCGGCTTGTCCTGCTCTGTGAGCATCCGACCCGAGGTGACGGTGCGTCGCAGGCCCACGAGTTGGTCCTCGGCCCGCGGATCGACGGCGGACAGCAGGACCGGATACGCGACGGGGATGTCGACGACGGCTTTCCCCTGCCCGGACCGGCAGGTGAGCCGGGAGTGCAGGTCGGGGTCGAAGGCGGACCTGTCGCTGAGGTCCTCGCCGATCATGTTCTCCATCAACGGCAGTTCGACGTTGAAGTTGGTCTGCCCCGTCTTGTCTCCGTTGAAGTAGAAGCACACGTTGTACTTCCCGTTCATCACGTACTGCCGTGTGCTCTTGTCGATCGCCCCCTTCTCCAGGGTGTCGGACTCGAACAGGTCGTCCTTTCCCGAGGTGATGGGGCTGCGGGTGAGGTAGACGTACTGATCGGCGGCACGATGGGTCTTCAGGCCCGCGGAGAGCGTCGGGACGATACGCAGGATCTGCCGGGGCGCCTTGCTGTCGAGGAAGCGGGACACGTCGACGGAGACCGTGTTGTGGACCATCAGGTAGCCGATGTTGGCGACCGGCGCCGCCACCTCGACGCCGGTCAGCCCCTTGACGTGACGGTACTGCTCCATGGTGATACCGCCGAACGTGCCGGACAGGAAGTTCGGCGCGACCAGGCCGCTCTCCCGCTCGACGTCCGTCTGCGAGTTCGGCGGCCTCACGAGCACGTCGTACGCTGACCTCGCGTTCTCGCGCACCGTGCCCACGGTGGCCGCCTGGCTGGTGTGCACGGTCGACGTGAGCAGGGTGAAGCTGGTCGCCGCCACGAGGATTCCGGCGGCCAGCGCCATCGCGCGTCCGCGCCGACGCCGGAGCTGACCGATGATCATGGCTATCACGGGCGCAGGCCCCCCAGCCGGTCGAGCACGTCGCCGGATGCCGTGATGCGCTGGTCCGAGATGATCCTGCCGTCCTGGAGGCGCACCACCCGGTCGCCGTTCGCGGCGACCTCGGGGTCGTGGGTGGCGATGAGCATGGTCATTCCGTACCGCTCGCGCAGGGACATCAACAGGTCGATGATCTCTCGCCCGATGACGCTGTCGAGGTTGCCCGTCGGCTCGTCGGCCAGCAGCAGCCCCGGCCGGTTGATCAACGCGCGTGCAACGGCGACGCGTTGCTGCTGGCCGCCCGACAACTCTCCCGGCAGCGCGTCCGCCCGCCCGCTCAGGCCGACCGCTTCCAGCAGTTCCATGCCGCGCTCGCGACGGTCGAAGTCGACTCTGCGCGGGAGCACGGGCGCCAGGACGTTGTCCAACACGGTGAGAGCGGGCAGCAGATGGAAGCGCTGGAAGACGAACCCGATGCGCCGCCGATGGGCGTCGAGGTCCCGGTGGAGCAGCTTCTCCCCGTCGATCTCGACGCTGCCCTCGTCGGGCAGGTCCATCCCGCCGGTCACGTGCAGCACCGTGGACTTGCCCGCACCGGACGCGCCGGTCAGCACCACGGCCTCACCGGGCGCGACCTCCAGGTCGACGTCGTCCAGGGCAATCAGCCCCGGGTACCGCCGGCTCACCCCTCGCAAAGCAACACTCACCGCCATAGAAGCAGCCCCCACTCCCCTACATTGCCGCAATTCAACGGTACATTGTCACAATGCAGGAGGGATGTATATGCCGCTTCACCACGCCGTGCTCGCGCTCCTGACGCAGCGACCGAGTCACGGCTACGAGCTCAAGGCCCAGTTCGAGGAGACCATCGGGCCCCAGTGGGGAGGCCTCAACATCGGCCACCTGTACCAGATCCTCGACCGGCTCGTCCGGGACGGATACGTCACGCGCTCGCAGGTCGCGCAGAGCGACCGGCCCGACAAGAACCTGTACACGCTGACTCCCGCAGGCAGCGCCGAGGTGGCCGACTGGGCGACCACCGCTTGTGTACGCACCGGCGGCTTTCGCGACGAGGTCTTCCTCAAGCTCCTCGGAGCCGTCGCCCTGGGGACTCAGGCGCTGACCACCCTGGTCGAGGCCCAGCGGCAGACGTACCTCTCCGAACTCGCGGGCCTCGCACAGCAGCGCAGGGCGCACACCGATGACCCGCTGGTCGCCCTTCTGATCGACGCCGCCATCGCGCACACCAAGGCCGACCTGGGGTTGCTCGACAGCGCCGAGCGGCACCTGAGCCCGCTGGCCGCGGCGCGGAGCGAGCACAACCGGCGGCAGCCGGTGGAACCGGACCGCGGGCCGGAGCACGGTACCGGGACCGGCGGTGGCAAGGATCAGGAGAGAGAGGCGTGGTCGGACTCCGCGTGAGGAGTCCGGGTGGTGGCTGACCTTTCCGACAAGGGGTGACACCCGCGTGGACGTCACCATGCCGATCGCGGAGGGCCGTTCAGGCTGCGCCGCGCTTCAGACGGACCACGACGGGGGCGCTGAAGGGATCGCCGCTCTGATTCACCTCGACCTGGCCCGCGCCCAGCCACTCGTCGGTACCGGGCACCCGGTGGATCTCCTTCAGCCACAGGGACTGGTGCGACCCCTTACCCGCCCCGGTCGACGTCGGCAGGCGGTGCCGCCCGATCTTCACGCAGCGGCCGTCGTCGGTCAGGTACCAGTTGCCGTCCAGGAACAGCCCGTTGCCGTCACGTCCCACGGGCGTCCGCCAGTCGCATCCGCCGGGTGCGGGATCCTGCTCGGCCCACTTCGACCCGTCCCAGCGGAGTTGGATGAACTCGTCCGCGGGTTCGTTGTCGACCTCGCCGTGGTTGAAGCTGTTGCTGCCGTAGGCACGTACGTCGTCCCCCGCGAAGGCAAAGACGTGGAGGAGACCGGCGCCGGGCTCCGGCGGCAGCGGTTCGTCGAAGCGGGCCTGTGGCGTGTCCACCGGTTTCCAGGACGCGCCGTCCCAGTGTGCGGAGGCGGGTTGACTGTAGCGCTCGCCTCCGCCCAGTTCGGTCCCCGGGCCGGTGTCGCGGCCGCCGACCGCCCACACGTCCTTCGGTCCCGCCACGGCGAGGTCGACCATGCCGAACGGCAGTCGGGTCGCCGACCACCGGCTGCCGTCCCAGTGCTGAGCCGACTGCTCACCCACGAGGGTCCAGATGTCGTCCGGACCTGTCGCCTCGAAGTCCCCGACCTTGCCCGGCGGCGGGTTCGGCACGGCGGACCATCGGGTGCCGTCCCACCGTGCCCAGTTCTCGTCGGTGCCGCTTCCGTCGTTCTGCGGCCGCAGCCACAGCTCCCCCTCCCCGACTTCCTCGAACCTGGGCGCATAGAGACTCTCGCCCAGAGCGTCGGGGAGGGACTCCTGCTTCCAGCTCTTGCCGTCGTAGTGCAGCAGGTGGGCCGTGGCCCGACCGTCGTTCTCCGTCGCCACCGCCCAGATGTCGTCCGCGGCGAGACCGGCGACATCCTCGAACTTTCCGCTGAAGTCGGCTATGTGCTCGAACTCCCATGTCAGGGTGCCCGTTGAGACCTTGGACGAGCTGTCCGTGGGTCCGGAGAGCGACGCATGCGCCGAGGCCGTGGCAGCGGGATCCGTCGAGCCGTGGACGCCATCGCATCCGGAGGCCGTGAGCAGGCCGGCCAGGACGACGGCGGTCACCGCTCGCCCGCGCGTCCTGTTTCCGCTTGATACCAGCATGCTCGCTCCCCCTCGCCGCACTGCGTGTCGGCTCCCATCCTCGCCGACCGCACCGGACGGAGCGCACCCGGTGGGCCCGCTGCGTCGCGAACGACCGACCGGCGGCGGCGGCGCGCCCGCGTGCCCCGGCCCGGAGGCCAGGACGCACGGGCACGCGATGGGCGGAACCGGCCCGGTGGAGGGTGGCGCTACCGGCGCCGAGGGCTCACGTCGGCAGCTTCCAGTTCTGGGCAGCTGAGCCATTGCAGGTGTAGAGCTGGAGTTGGGTGCCGTTGGTGGTCGCGGAGTTGGGATCGTCCAGGCACAGCTTGGACTGGGGGTTGACGAGGGATCCGTTGGCTCCTCCGGTCCATTGCTGGGCGCCACTGCCGTTGCACGTCCACAGCTGGATCAGCGTGCCGTTGGTGGTCCCACTGTGGTCGGCGTCCAGGCACTTGCCGAGGGTCCGGATCGTTCCGTCTCCGGCGACGATCCAGTCCTGGGCGTAGGTGTTGTTGCAGCCCCAGATCTGCACATGGGTCCCGTCCGTGGTGGTCGAACCCGCGTCGTCCACGCACAGGTTCGCCGCCACCGCTGAGGTGATGCCGCCGATGCGTGGCGAGGCGGGTGCCGTCGTGTCACCGGCATAGGAGGGCGGCGCCGCGGACGCGGACGCTGCCCAGGAGGTGTTGGCGCTGGTGCCGAGGGTGTAGTTCAGCGTGCCGCCGGCAGTGATCGCCGTGCCGGGGGCGAAGGCGTTGTTCCACGCGGAACCGTTCCACGTCGCCGACTGCACATAGGGGGCGTTGTCGGCGGCGCCGTTGCCGTTGATCGTCAGTGTCTTGCCCGAGGGAAGCGTGACCACGGCCTGGGTGAACAGGGGTGAGCCCAGGGCGAGGTCGGAGGTGCCCGGGGTCTCCGGGAACATGCCGAGGGCGGACCACACGTACCAGGCGCTCATCGCGCCGAGGTCGTCGTTGCCGTCGGCCAGTCCTGCGGGGGTGTTGGCCCAGATCTGGTCCTGGATCGCCCGTACGGTGCCCTGCGTCTTGTACGGCTGCCCGGTGTAGTCGTATTCCCAGGGCAGTTCGATGCTGGGCTCGTTGCCGACCCACGCGTAGCCCTTGTCACCGGTGTAGCTGCGGAGCACGGTGTCCAGGTAGTGGTTCATCGCGGTGTTGCCGCCCTTGGCACGCGCGAGACCGCCGATGTTGAAGGGGACCATCCCGGTGTAGATCCACGAGTCGGCTTCGACCATGTCGGTGCCGCTGGTGGGGTCGAAGCCGCCCGTCCAGGAGCCGCCGGCGTTACGCGGTTCGACGAAGCCGGAGGCGGGGTTGAGTACGTTCCGCCAGCCTTGCGCGCGGTTGGCGTAGGTCTTCTGGTGGCTGGTGTCGCCGAGGGCTCCGGCCAGTGCGGAGATGGCGAAGTCGGCGGTGTTGTACTCCAGTGTCGTGGCCACCGGGCCGTAGAAGTTGCAGCAGCCGTAGTTGCCGTCGTGCGGCATGTATCCGGGTGAGTCCAGGTAGTTGAGACCCGGCCGGTCGTTGTTGGCCGTGCTCGCCTGTTTGATCATGTCGGCGAGTGCGGCCGTGGTGTCGAAGTCCTTGGCACCGAAGGCGTAGTAGTCGGCAATGATGGCGTCCGCCGGGTCGCCCACCATGACGTAGGACTCGCCGTTGTTCTCCGACCACTTGGGGAAGACTCCGGTCTGAGCGTAGTCGTCGACCATCGACTGCGCGGTGTCCGAGGCGACTTGGGGCGCCACGAGGGCCTCGAGTTGGGCCTGCGAGCGGTAGATGTCCCAGCCGGAGTAGTTGGCGTACGCGGCTTTGTGACCGGCGTCCACGGTGTGGGTCCTGCCGTCGAAACCGTAGTACTGGCCGTTGGTGTCGCTGATGACGTTAGGGTGCAGCAGCGAATGGTAGAGCGCGGTGTAGAAGGTCTCCTGCTGCGCGGTCGTCCCGCCGGCTGTCTGAATCTTGCCGAGGGCGCTGTTCCAGGCGTTCTGCGCGGCGGTGCGGGTCGCGTTGAAGTCCCACCCGGGGTTCTCCGCGGCCCGGTTGGCAGTCGCGTTCGCGACGGAGACGTAGGAGACGCCGACTTTGGCCTGCACCACCGGGTTGCTGGTGGTGTTGAAGGTGACGTAGCCGTTCGAGGCGGCGGCGGTCGGGGCCGCGCCGCCCTTCGCCGCCTTCGGAGCCGCCGCCGTGGGGATCTTGCCGTGGAGCACCGGCTTGTTCGGCTTCTCGGCGGCGTTCTTCGATGCAGTGGGAGGCCTCGACGGGGTGGCGGCCGACGTCTTCGTGAGCGAGGCGCCCTGCGAGGTGAACGGCTGGTCGAAGACCATGTCGAAGTAGACGCTGTAGGTGTTGCCCGCACCGCAGAAGTGGCCGCTGGTGACCTGTCCGCTGACCTCGGTGTTCGAGACCTTGGTGAACTGTGTCGAGGTGGCGCCGTTCTGGCTTCCGGCGAGCTTGAAGACCAGGTTGGCCTGACTGCTCGCGGGGAAGGTGAAGCGCCCCATGCCGCTACGGGTCGTGGTGGTCAGTTCCGTGGTCACCTGATTGTTGAGGGCGACCTTGTACGAGCCTGCTGACGCCGACTCGTTGGCGTGCGAGAAGGCGTCGGTCGCACCGGTGTTGACCGTGCCGACCGTGGGCAGCACGGGAATGTCGCCGGCCGCTCCGCAGCCGGGTCCTGCGATGTGGGTGAGGCTGAAGCCGGTGATCGACGAGTCGTTGTACTCGTATCCGCCGCCGGGGGGACGCGACGGTGTGTCCGGGCTCCACTGGACCATGCCGAACGGGACATCGGCCCCGGGGAAGTCGTTGGCCTGGTTCGACGTCCCGATGAACGGGTTGACCACCGTGGCCGGTGAGGTGACGAGCGCGGCCTTCTCGGCCGCCGCCGCGGGGGCGCACAGCCCGACCCCGACCAGTGCCGCGGTCGCGAGTAAGCCGATCATGCTGGTGCCGCTGGATCTCAACCGCCGTGTCATCACGGGGTTTCTCCTCTGGTCGAGAGCGGGAAGCTTGACAACGTTGTCGCACACGCGAGAGCCGACATCTGGGCAAGAAGCGAACCTGACAACGTTGTCGCACACTCACATGAGGCGCCGAACTGTCCGAACGCCTTGAGGGGCCCCCGAAGTTGTGGACCTGGGGGCGCAGACGAGAACTCCCGGTGAAGCTAGCCACAGGGCAGGAACATGTCAACGCATCGCGCAAGGCTTGGGAATCCTTGAACGTTGGGCCGTGAGACCGTCCCACCTCCCACCCCAGCCGTGACGGTCCGAACGGCGCACTACGCTGCCGCACTCGACGCAGTCGTGGCGGCGGCGCGGGAGCGGCAGACATACAACAAGCCCCGCCTCCAGTGTTCTGGAGGCGGGGCCGTGAGAGCGCCGGGCAGGCCTTGCACCTGCATCTCCCCGCAGGAAGCGGGACGTCTTTCCTTGGACCACCAACGCGCGTCGCCCCTACCCGAGTTCAGGCGGACCGCTCAAGATCGATCGTAGCGCACCAAGGGGACCCGTCCAAACTCGCGTGCGAGGGAGCTTCCATGGGCCATCGGCCCGCCAACACCCGTCCGAACCAGCGGCAGTGCGCTCCTGCCTTCTGCAGGCAGGCACACAGAAGGCAGTCACCGTGAAGAGGCCCCTGCCCCGGCGAGGTAGAACTCGCCGGGGCAGGGACCAAGCAGGCATGGCGAGATGAACGCCGCCCAGTGTGTGCTGTATCGGCTGTTCCGGGGGCCGTGGGCGGCGCCGTCGAACCCAGCGGTGCGGAGCTGGCAGTCGCTACCAGCCGACGGCGACCAGCAGCCACTGCGGGCTGCCGTGGGAGATGAAGGAGGACTGACCCGCCACGTCGTCGTAGGGGAAGCCGTAGGCGAGCCCGTTGATGGCGTTGTCGTGCCAGAACTTGGCGTAGTAGTTCGCGGGCGTGGCCTTGTAGTACTGAGCCGGATCGCCTTGCTGCGAGGCCGGCAGGGTGGCCACGTGGCGGTTGAGCGCGGCGCACATGTCGGGGTTGCCGGCCAGGGCGGCCGCGCAGCCGAAGATGTCGGAGGTGGCGGCGTTGACGCCGACGGACTGGGCGTACGCGGTGAAGTAGTTGGCGTTGGCGCCGCCCGCCCGGAAGCTCGGGTCGCTGCCGGGGGCGATGATCCGGTACGGGGCCTGCGTCTGGGCCAGCACCTTGAACGGGGTGGGAACGGCGTCGGTGAACCGTTGGAACGTCGCGGTGCGGTCTTCGGCGAAGGTCTGCCGGTTCTCGCCGACCTCGGCGTCGTACCCGTCCTTGCTGTGCAGCCGCATGGCCAGCTTGAGGCCGAAGGCGTCGACCCGGGTGGTGTTGCCGTTGAACACGTTGCCGCCGACGGTGAACTCGATGAAGTCGTAGTAGGCGCTGTTCGGTGAGCCCAGGTAGAAGTACATGCGCCCTGCGGAGTTGGCCGGCATGTCGAGGTAGGGCTGCTCGGCAATGGAGTGGACCTGACCGTTGAAGCTCCAGTACACCTGGCTGTCCGGGTACTTGCCGTTGGTGCGGTTGAGGATCTTCACCTCCACCGCGTTGTTGGCGGCAGGGATGTCGCTCGTGCTGCCCCAGAAGCTGTCGGGCGGGGTCGTGGCACCGGGGCCGTAGACCTGGAATTCCCAGAGGGAGTAGCCGTAGGGGGTGGCCCGGGTCGTCCCGGTGAGGCGCACGTATCTGCCGCTGCCGGTGATGTTGACGGTCTGGGTGCCGCCAGCGGCGGTCGTCGTGGAGTACACGGTGGACCAGTTGTTGGCGTCGGCGGAGGTCTGGATCTGGAAGGACTTGGCGTAGGCGGCCTCCCAGTTCAGGGAGACGCGCGTGAGTTGCTGGACGGATCCGAGATCGACCTGGAGCCACTGCGGGTCGGCGAAGGCCGAGGACCAGCGGGTTCCGGAGTTGCCGTCGACGGCGGCGCTTGCGGGGAAGCTTCCGTTCTCCGTCGACGAGGCGGTGGCGGGCCGTCCCTGGGACAGCAGTTGGTCCGCGGCGTGCGCCGGTGACGGATTCAGGGCGGCGAAGCAGGCGACGAGCAGGACGAGTACCAGACCAAGAGCGGTGCGTGTTCGGACGGTTGCTCTGGCTGGTCTGGAAATGGGCACGCTGGCGCTGGACTGCATGCGGGTTCTCCTCAGGCCGAGGCGGCGTGGTGGGGGTGGAGCAACAGCAGACTGAGAGCGCTCTCCCGGGTTGTATCCCCGCTCGTTGCGGGCGTCAACAACTGAAGCCGAATTGGGGGAGATTCAGGCACCGGAGTCGGTACGGGGCTGCCGCCGACGCCTGTGGCACCACTCAAGGGTTGGCTTGTTCGGACCTTGATCGGTCGGGAACCCTCGCGCCGAGGCTCGCATTCAACACTTGACGAGCTGGAGTTCACCCGTGGGCCGGGTGCACGCGACGACGGCCGGCGGAACAGCGCTGGCGGCCTGGGCAGTTGATCGCCCCGACTCGGGCCGTTCGGTGTCCTGGCTCGCCGCGGCGGACGGATTCAGGACCGAGGACGTCCATGACTTCCGAGCCGAGCGAACCGCGGTCGCGTCGACGCCCCCTGCCGGCACGAAGGCGTACTCGTGAGTCCGTCCGGCCCGGTCTCGCCCCTCCGCCGCACCGCGACGGCCGGGTCACACCTGTCGAACGGTTACCCCCGCCGCGACCAGGGCCTCTGTCTGCTCCCGGGGCGCGCGCTCGTCCGTGACGACCGCGTCGAGTGCGGAGACCGGCGCGACGACGGCCAGGGCCGTGCGGGCCAGTTTGGACCCCTCGGTGACGGCGATGACCCGACGTGAGGCGGCGATGGCCGCGCGTTTGACGGCGGCGTCGTCCAGGTCGTAGGCGGTCAGGCCGTTCACCGCGTCGAGTCCGCAGCAGCCGATGAGGGCGGTGTCGAAGCGGAGCGAGGCCAGCGACGCCTCGGTCAGGGGACCGGTGAGCGCCAGTTCGCCCTGTCTCGGCCGGCCACCCGGAACCAGCAGTGTCAGCTGGGGAGCCTCGGTCAGGGCGTTGACCGCGTGCAGCGACAACGGCATCACCGTGATCCGCCGGCCCTTCAGCGCGCGGGCCACTTCGAGGCAGGTCGTCCCGCTGTCGAGGACGACCGACTCGCCGTCCGTGATGAGCTTCGCCGCCTCGGCGGCGATGCGCCGCTTCACCTCCAGGCCGTCATGGACGCGCATCGCGAACGGCGGCTCGTCGCCGCGCAGCAGCAGACTGCGCGCGCCACCGCGGTAGCGCTCCAGTACCCCCTGGGCCGCCAGAGCCTCCAGGTCCCGACGGATGGTCATCTCCGATGCGCCCGTCAGCTCGGCCAGCTCGGCGACACCCACACTGCCCGCGGCCTGTACGGCGTCGGTGATCTGCCTCAGTCGGTCGATGCCAGCCATGCCAGCTATTGAACACGATGATTGTTCGAATTGCCACCTTTCGAAAGCAGAAATTGTTCGTTACGTTTGAAACGTGGAAAGACATCTGCGGGCCGCTCGGCTGGCCACCTTCGCCTACTTCGTCCTGAACGGCTTCCTCATGGGGATGTGGATCGTCCACATCCCCACCGTCGAGCAACGCGTCGGGATCGATCACGCCATGCTCGGCTGGCTTCTGCTGCTCCTCGGGGCGGGAGCCTTCGCGGGCATGCAGGCCGTCGGGCCACTGACCGATCGCTTCGGCGCCCGCACGGTCGTTCCGCTCAGCGCGGCGCTGTGCAGCGCCACCGTCGCTCTGCCCGGACTGGCCGGGAACGTGTGGACCCTCGGCGCGGCGCTCCTCGCGCTCGGCGTCGGCAACGGCTGTCTGGACGTGAGCATGAACGCCCACGCCGTCCAGGTGGAGCACGCCTACCGGCGGCCCGTCATGTCCGCGTTCCACGCCACCTTCTCCATAGGCGGGGTCTTCGCCGCGCTGGCCGGCGCCGGCACGCTCGGTTGGGGATGGAGTCCCGCGACCACCTTGTCGGCCGTCGCGGCCCTCGGCCTCGCCGCCTCCGTCCTGGCGGCCCCCCTGCTCCTGGCCTCTGAGCGGCGGCAAGCCCCGGAACCCGCCGCTCACGTAGCGAAGTCCAGGCGCAGGACGCCCCGGCACATCTGGATGCTCGCTGCACTGGCTCTGATGATCATGCTGTGCGAAGGCGTCGCCAACGACTGGAGCACGCTCCACCTGCGCCGGGTCCTGGACGCGCCTCCGGCGACGGCTGCCCTCGCGTACGGAGCCTTCGCCACCGCCATGACCGTCGGCCGCCTGCTCGCCGACCGGTTCGCGGCGCGCTACGGCCCCACGGCCATCCTCCGGTACGGAGCGTCCATCGCGGCTCTCGGGCTCTCCACGGCCGCGCTGTCCGACTGGATCCCGCTGGCACTGGCCGGCTGGGCCGTGTTCGGCGCGGGACTGTCCGGCTGCGTACCGCAGCTCTTCAGCGCCGCCGGGCACGCCGACACGGATGCCGCGGGCGTCAACGTCTCCCGTGTCGCGGGCCTCGGCTACCTCGGCATGCTCGCCGGCCCGGCCGTGATCGGGCCGCTGACCCGGTTCGTGCCCCTCGACGTCACCTTCTTCCTCCCCGTGGCGTTCTGCGTCGTCGCCGCCTGCTCGGCCGGCATCGTCCGGCCGCGCCCGCGCGTCTCCGGGCGGGTCGAGCTGGAGACAGCGGGGTGACGCGGCCCCCAAGGGGGTTGGCGCGCAGGGCAAGGTGAAGGTGCGGCCCCGCGTTCACCGTCCGGGCGCCGGCTCCCCGGCGCCGGACGTCGGCAGGGCGTGCACCGCTCCGTGGGAGGCGGTGGCGTAGATCGTGCGGCCGACGGGCGCGTAGGTGGTCGCGAGGATCTGGCCGCCGAGGTCGAGGCTCTGCAACGAGGAGCCGTCCTGGGCGTCGAGGAGTTGCAGCCGTCCGTTCCAACCACCGGCATAGATGGCCGATCCGTCGGTGCACAGCGCGAAGAACTCCTCGCCCTCGGCGTGTTCGACACGCCAGAGCATCTCTCCGGTGGCGGCGCTGCGGCAGTGCACGACGCCCGCGCTGTCTCCGATGATCAGCCTGTCGCCGATACGCAGGGGCGGGGTCACGACCGGCGCGCCCAGTTCCGTCTCCCACCGGGTGGAGCCGTCGGCCGCCGCCAGGGATCGCAGGCCGCCGTCCGCGTCGGCGACGACGAGCGCGTCCTCCAGGGCGAGGGGCGTGGTGAGGAGAGCGGCGGGGAGTCGTACGGCCCGCTTCCAGCGGACGCTGCCGTTCTCGTCGTCGACCGCGAGGAGTTCGCGGCCCTCTCCGGCCGAGAGGTAGACCTGGCGGGCATCGGCCGCGACCGGCTCGGCCGGGCCGCCTCCGTCGTCGGTGAGCGGCTCGGTCCGCCACCAGACGCGCCGGGTGACGGCGTCGAAGTGGTGGAGACAGCCGGTGCTGTCCCCGAGGAACACGCTCTGTCCGCGCAGGAGTACTCGGGCGTCGGTGAGACTGCCCGCGGGGACGGACCACCAGCGGGTACGGGAGCGGGTGTCCCACGACTCCACCCGGCCTCCGGAGTCACTGATCAGCAACAGGGCTCCTTGGGCGTGCAGTTGAACGGGCGCGGTGAAGTCACGCAGATGTTCCTCCTGCTTTCCCGTCGCCCCGTCCAGCCAGCGCACGCCACTGTTGTCCGCGACGACCACGCCGCCCTGTTCCGTGGCGACCGCCGAGTGCGGCCACTCCCCCACGTCGGTGCGCCAGCTGCGTCGGCCGGGACGGAACGGGACCGTCAGGTCCGCCGCGTTGCCGACACCGGCGAGGAACTGACCCAGTTCGGAGCGGTAGCCGGCGAGAGTGCGGCCGATGCCGTCCGGGAGCCGCAGCGTGCCGGGTTCGCCGAAGCATTCGGCGACCTGGCCGAGGGTGGGACGGTCCGCCGGATCCTCTGCCAGGCAGGACCGGATCATCCCGCCCGTCGCGTCGTCCGGCAGTCCTGTCAGGTCGGGTGCTGTGCCGGACACACGGCGCATGAGCATCGCGCGCGCGTTGTTCTCGCCGGTGTAGGGCGGGTGCCCGGTGAGTGCGTAGAGGACGATCCCGCCGATGCCGAAGACGTCGGTCGCGCTGGTCGTCTTCGAGAGCCCGAGGATCTGCTCGGGTGCGCAGAAGTGGGGATGGCCGATCACCGTGTCCAGGGAGACCGTGACCCGCTGGCCGCGGATGCGCGTCAGTCCGAAGTCGATGATCCAGGGGCCGTCCGGGGTGAGCAGGACGTTCCCCGGATGCAGGTCGCGGTGCAACAGGCCTTTCCCGTGCGCCGTGTTGAGTGTGTCGACCAGTTCGGCGGCGATGGCGTGGACCGTGTGGCGGGGCAGTCCTCCGTCGTGCGACTCGATGATCTGGTGCAGCGACAGCCCGGGAATGAATCGGGTCGCCAGGGTGGGTTGGCGTCCGCTGCCGAAGTCGAAGACCAGCAGTTCGGGGATGCGGGCGCCCTTGCAGCGGTCCAGGGCCTTGCTCTCCTGGTGGAAGCGCTGCAGGTGCTGGGTGTCGTCGGCGAACTCGGGTTTGAGGAGTTTGACGGCCCCCAGCGTGTCGAGTCCGCGGTGTTCCCCGACGGGCCGACCGAGGTAGACGGTGCCGAACCCGCCCGCGCCCAGCTTGCCCAGGAGACGGAATCCACCGGCCTCCGCCGGGTCCACGGCCGGGTCCAACGGCTTCACCATGAAGAGTCCTTTCCTGGGCGGGCGGGGACGCGGCCGTGAGCCGGGCCGCCGGCGACACAGCGGCCTGCGCCCCGACGTTCGGGCGGGGCGGATCTCAGTGCAGGGCGACAGCCGGTTGGCTCTGTGTCTCGTGGGAGAAGCCGATCCCGCACAGCACCGTCGACTTGCCGATTTCGCAGGTGCCGCTGTCGCGCAGCCGGTCGTCGCCGGGCCTCGGTGCCTCCCGGACGCATTGCAGGGCGAGGACGAGACGGCCTCCCTCGTGCCGGCCGCGCACGGAGATCCGGGCCCGCACGTTTCCGGCGTCGGTGTCCTTGCTGACCTCCCTGCCGCCGAGCAGGATCGTCTGTCGCTCGCCGGAGCGCAGATCCGTCACGACCAGCGCCCCGGACAGCTTCGGGTTGCGTCGCTTGTACGAGCGCCAGGCGGCCGCCGAGCCCAGCAGGACGACGAGCAGGATCAGCGGGTACAGCCAGCCGGGGGTGCGGGCGGGGACCGTACCCACCAGGTCGACGTCGGTGACGGTGGGACGGCCGGTGGTGAACTTCGCGTACCCGATCGAGCTGCGCACGGTCCGTGTCCACGGCGAGGTGACCTCCGCGCGGATCCTCACTCCGGCGCGAAAGTCCCGGGTGCCCGGCAGCAGGCCGAACTCGGCCTCCTGGGGCCAGGTCAGCGTCGCCTCGACGGTCCGGCTCCGTCCGGGCTGGACCGTCACCGGCGCGGTCGGAGCGGCGAGGTGGACCGTCGCGTCCCCCGGAGCCGCTTCGGCCTCTAGGTCGACGTGCAGCGGTACGTGCCGGGCGTGCGAGGTCAGCGTGACCCGCACGGTCGCGGACCGCTTTCCGGTGTCGCCTCCGGCAGACAGGGTGACCTTCCCCGCACCGCGCCGTTCGACGCCGTCGCCCTGGACGGAGACCGCGATCTGTTCGCCCTGGTCGGCACGGAGCACGCTTTCGGCCTTCTCCGCGCGCACCCGTTCCTTGGCGTCGTTGAGTTGCGAACCCAAAGCTGCGGGGTCGACGGGCAGGATGCGCGGAGCCCCGAAGGCGCTGCCGAGGACCTGCGACACCTGGGTGCCGTCGGCGAGAGGCAGACCGTAGCCGATGACGTCGCGGTTGGCCCCCAGGGCGTCGTATCGCTGTCTGAGCTGTTTCCAGGCGGGAGTGCCGAGGCGGGCGTAGGGACTGTCGGGTGCGTTGACGGCGCCGTCGGTGAGCATGAGGACCGCTCCGACGGGCGCCGTGCTGCGGTCGAGCTGGTCGGCGGCGACGTCCAGGGCGGCTCCGTGGTCGCTTGCCGTCTCCTCGGCGGAACGCGGGAGTTCCTTGCTCAGCAGCTTGTCCGTCCGGTTCGCCGGGGACATGGGGTGGACGACGCTCGTGGCGCGCCCGAAGGTGACGACGGCGACCTCGTCGGCGGGAGTGAGGGTCTTGAGAAAGGAACCGAGGCGCTTCTTGACGGTTGTGTAGAGCGGCTCTCCGTCGGGGCCTTTGTCCTGCATGGAACTGGAGGTGTCGACGAGGACGACGTATGCCGCGGGGACGTCGTCGACCTTGAGTGACCGGTAGATGCCGTCGCGGGGCAGGGGCTTGTCGGAGGCGGCGGCAGATGTGGCGCCCGGGGCGGCGAGGACGCCGGCCGTGGCCAGCAGCAGGGCGAGGCGCGCGGAGGCACGGAAGGTGTGCATGAAGTGTCCCCCCAAGGACGTGCGTGTACGGGTTCGGATTCGAGGTCCTGGCGAGCTCCGGCGCTCCGGAGAGGAGTTCCAGGAATGCCGTCGGAGCGGGGTCAGTGCCTACGGACGGGTGTGGGAGGCACCGGCGTCGAGTCTTCGCAGCCGTTCCACCTCCAGGTCCATTTGCTTCTGTTGGCCGGCCAGATCCTGGATCTGACGGGCGTTGTCGGCCCGTCGCCTCTTCAAGCAGTCGAGGGCGTGGCGGATGTAGGCCTGCCACAGTTCGGGGTCCGGGCCCCGGCCGAAGGCCAGTTCGAGTCGGCGGGTTTCCTCGCCTGCCAGGTGTGGGCCGGCCTGCGCCGTCCACGTGGTGCGGTAGGCGGTGAGGATGCCCAGAATCCGTTCGCCGACCGGGCCCTTGGCGGCCCAGGACCGCAGGGGTGCGCAGAGTTGGTCGGAGTCGGCGCCCGCACGGTGTGCGTCGAGCAGTTGGACGGCGAGTGTGCGGCGGTCCTCGACGGAGTTCCCGACCACGCGAGCGGTGCGGTACAGCGTGCGCAGTGAGAGAGCCGGCACGAGTTCCGGCCGATGGCGGGCGATCCGGTCGAGCCAGTGGGTGTCCTGGTCCGTCTCCTTCCAGAGGGGATTCCGCGTCAGCCGTCCCACGGCCTCGACGACTAGGTGGGTGTGCGAGCCGGGCCCCTCCAGTAGCCGCAGGGTGAGTTCGCGGCCGGTGTCCTCGGGGCCCTCGCCTGTTTCCTGGTCGACGGAGAGAATCTCCTCCAGCAGCCCTTCCACGATCGTGGGCACGTGCTCGCGGACGAGGGGCAGGCCGAGTTCGGCCTGCAGGGTCGAGGCGTAGCCCGCGAGCCGGGTGGTGACGCCCGCGGAGCCGGGCAGCTCAGGAGTGCGCGTCAAGGCGAAGAAGGCCTCGGGAAGTCGGCCGGTGAGCGCGCACAGCATGTCCCAGCGTGCGGCTGTCTCGGCTCGCACCTGGTACGGCGGACGGTCCAGTGCGCGGTGGAGCAGTGCCGCTGGGGTCTCTTCGGACAGGTCGGTCGGAGTGCTCCGGCACGCGCAGGCCACGAGTCCCTCGAAGAAGCCGCCCCTCAGGAGCCGGTCGGCGTACCCGCACGCTGCGGCGGCCGCCAACAACCGTGTGGCCGGACCGGGGTGAGCCTCGGTCCACTTCCTCGAGGGGTCCACGGTCGCGTTCCCCGATGCCAACAGCCCGTACAGCGGCGTGAGTTCCGGGCCTCCCGCGACATCGGGCACCGAGTCGTCGCAGAGCCAGCGCAGCCAGGCGAGGACGTGCGGGGCGGGGTCGCGCCGCTGTGCGCACACGGCCTGAACCAGCCGCCCCGCCAAGCCCGGGATGTCCAGCAGTTGGGACTGGGTGAAGGCCATCGTGCCAGGGCTGAACGCGGCGATGGTGGGCAGCAACCGGTCGACGACGGGATCCTGCGCGTCCACCGCGGAGCGCTGCCGCACCTCGTCGCCCACGCAGGCCAGGGCGCGGTCGAGTGGATCGCGGCCTTCACGCGTGTCGGGAGTCGCCTCGCGCAGGGACTCGAACCGGCCGCGGGCGCTGTCGAAGCGTCCGTCGAACAGGTCCTCCACGAGCTGGTTCCAGAACGCCTGGGACACATCGGGCTGAGGGAGATGGCGGGCCATGGCACTCAGGTCGGTGGACCGTCCGGCCAGTTTGGCCGCGGAGAGCACGGCGACGGACTGGGCGTCGAAGACGTCGTGGCGCAGGGCGTCGTCGATCAGCCGGTCGTCCACCGTACGTCCCTGGAGCACCTCCTGTGCGAGAGCCAGCCCCGGGTTGAGCCCGGACAGAATGTGCAGGGCGTCGGCGTGCACGTGCGCCGAGTCGAGGTCGAGCGGTTCGCGGGAGCGCGCGAGGTGCGCGACGACGGTCTCGCCTCCGTGGGTGTGCCATGCCTCGATGAGGAGGTCGAAGTAGGCACGGGCCCCTGGGGACAGCCGGTCGAGGTCGGGGAGGCCGCCGTCCCAGACCAGGGCGGTGACGCCCGGCGACTCATCGGCGACGCCCCAGTACAGGCGCATGGGCACCTGCGATCCGGAGGAGCTGCCTGTCGCGGCGGACAGCGTGGCGCGTACCCCGAAGGGGAGCATCGCGGCGACGCAGTCCAGGACCTGGAGCAGTTCGAGGGGCTTGTAGTCGCGGGCGCCCGTCACCACGACGGGGCCGTCGAGGAGACAGGCCGCGGCTGCGGCGAGCCAGTGACTGACCGCGGTCACCCGGTCGGAGATGCCGCTGTCCACGTGGGCGAGGAGGCCGCCGCCTTCCCCGACGGGCAGGTGGACCGGCCCGACGCCGGACGCCGGAACGAGCGGTACGGCGTCGAGTGCGGCCCTGGCCAGACCGCACCAGCCGAGGGAGAGTTCACCGATCCGGTCGGTGGCGACGGCGAAGTGGTGGATCCGGTGGATCGGCCGGTTCGTCCGGTCCACACCGTCGGTGCTGTCCAGCACGAAGATGCCCACGGTGTCGGTCCCGTCCGGAGCCCGCCCGGGTCCGATGGTGATCCAGGGGAGTTGGTCCCCACGCGCAGGCGTGCCCGGCGACCAGTGGAGGATCGAGGCGTTGTAGTCGGCGCTCCGCTCGGGCGGATAGGCCGCCAATACCTTGTAGCCGCTGTTGGTCCGGGGCGCTTTGCCCCACAGGGCCCAGTGGGCGGTCAGTCCCGGTGGCATGGCGTGTGGTCTCCTCTGGTGCGGTCGTGCGGTGCCGGGGTCAGGATTGCTGGGGGCCGACGCCCCGCAGGAAGAGGAAGGGCTCGAGGATGTTCACGGGCCGGGGCGGCGCGACGAGCCGTACGTCGTCCTCCACGGGATTCACCAGCGACGGGTTCTCGAAGTCGAAGCCACGCTCGGGGTCGATCCAGAACCCGACGGCTGAGCACACGAAGTACCCGACCCGCTCAGGGGCGAAGAACAGCTCGATCTGCTGCTGGATCTCGCGCAGACTTCCGTGCGGGAAGGCCTGGCACAGTCCGTCGAACAGCCGCTTGGCGTCCATCACTTCGGGCTGGCCGGTACGGGGGTTGAGACGGACGTTGCCCTGCTCGCAGGCGAACCGGAACACCCGGTCGTCGTCGAACTTGCCGAGGCAGACGGCGATGCTGTGCGGCAGCTTGTTGCCGTGGCGTTCGCCTCGCATGTTGATCTCGGTGGCCACACCGCCGAGGACGTCGGAGAAGAAGTCCGCGCTCTGGCGGACGTCCTCGCCGAGCGGCCCCTCTTCGCCGTTGACCTGCCACTCACGGACGGGGTCCACCACGTACACCATGGCCCGGGCCTCTCCCAGGTCCTTGATGAGTTTGCCGCCCAGCGCCGCACCGGTCTGCGACCGCAGGTCGAACGCCTCGCCCGGCACGTCCCGAAGCGTCACCTTGAACTCCGTCAACTCCCGCCGATCGCCGCCCCGCCACCACCGTCTGCCGCCCCCGCGGGAGAACCGTGTGCCCGTGAGGTCGCCGGCCAGCGTGAAGCGAACCGGCCGCTGCTCGGTCAGCGTGGCGGGCGGGAACGTCCGGTCGCGGTAGAGGGTGTGCGCCAGGTCGCTGAGGAACTTCTGCGAGGCGTGGTCCTCCGGCCACATGCTCCACTTTCCGTACATGGGGTCCTGCACGGCTCGGGACAGCGCCGCGAGCAGCGTCGACTTGCCGCTTCCCATGCCGCCCCAGAGAGTGATCGTCGATTCGGGTACGGATCCGGCGTTCTCCGCCCCCTGCCGGGCCACCTCTTTCCGGGAGGCCTTTCCCGTGGGTGTTTTGGCCCCGGCCTTCGCCCGTTTCTCGTTCGGGGAGGGCTCATCGAGCTTCTCCACGAAGACGGGCGGCGGGGCCTCGGCCCTCTGCCCGGGGTCCGTAAGGGGTGCGCCGGGTGCCCTGGCCTTGTCGTCGTACGGCGAGGTGGGCGCAGGGACGGGCGCGGCAGGAGTCGCCCCGTTGAGCGGCGCGGTGCCGGGGGCGCTGCGGGGGGATCCGACCGGGGCCTGGACGGGCGCCGGTGGCAATGCTGCCCGGCCACCTACCAGGGTGGAGGGGTCGAAGACGGCGAACGGCCCCTCACCCGCCCTGTCACGTCCCTTCCGTTCCGGCCTCTCGTCGCCGCCACGCTCGGCTCGCTCGTCGTCCATGACCATGGTGGTCTCCCCCAGGTGTCGGCGGCGGTACGGTCCCGCCGCGCGGTTGCGGTGTCGCGCACCCCCCCCGGTGCGCGCTTACGTCGTGGAGCCGTCAGCCGACGGCCGCGGGCAGCCAGTCGGCCCCTGCTCCGTCGGACACGACCAACCGGATCGGTGTGCCGTCCTCGGGCAGGCCGAGGGCCGGTGCCGCTACGACGGAGGCGATGGAACGGGGATCGTGCCCCGCCGCGAAACGGCCTTCGGCGCCGAACAGGTCCCAGGCTCGGTCCGCCCACTGCGCGAGATGCGGCTCGCCCGCCAACCGGTCCATCCACGTCGGTTCGTCGACGACCGCGACGCAGGACACGCCGTCGTAGTGGCGCACCGACCGCAGCGCGACCTCCCACTCCAGCCGGTCCGGACAGATGCGTACCGCCGCACCACGCCGGAGGACCTGTGGTGGCCGGCTCTGCGGATGCGGAGGCCGGGAACCGATGACCAGGAGGACCCGATGGCTGTCCGGGCGCCATGCGTCGCGCCAGGAGGACAGTTCGTGCGGCACGTGTTCGAGGCCCGTGGCGAAGTCGTGCCGCAGCGGGTTTCGGTGCCAGCCGCCGAGTGCCTGTTCGGCGGCCCGCGGATTCGACAGGGCCATCCGATGCACGACGGGATCGCTGTGGTGGGGCCGGTCGAGGGGAGCGTGGTCGCGGTACCCGATCAGTCCGACCCGGAGCGTGTTCTCATCCCCGACGGCGACCCGTACGGCCGCGACGACGGCCGCGGCCTCCTGAAGCCGCTCGTCCACGGCCACCCCTCCGTCGGCCTGGGGTCCCGCGATCTCGACGGCGAGCACCAGGTCGACCGGACGGGGCCGGGAGAGTCGGCGTGGCGTGTGGAACGCGAGTGCGGCCCACGGTGTCGTCTCGGCCTCGTGGCGGCCGTCGTACCGAAGGTCCACCCGGTCCGGACCGATGAGCCGGTAGCGCAGTACGGCCCGTGCGCCCGGCGGCAGTTCGAGGCGGTCGGCCCGGAGGGGCCGCCAGTGCGACGGCGGTTCCTCCCGCCCGGCCGAGACGACCGCCGCGACGCTCTGTCCGACGGCGGCGCCGCCGGGCGGAGCCGCCACGGACACCCGGACGACGGGACCGCCGGCGGTGTCCGTCGGATCGCTCAGCCGGCTGCCCGCCGGGAACAGCACCCGTCGCACCAGCCCGACCGTGCCGGACACGCCGTCGACGTGGGCGCCCGCCAGCCAGACGGAGTGCCGCAGGGGCAACCTGGCGAAAAGGTCGTCCGGTGTCTCGGGCCAGTGGACGGGCAGCCGCAGACGGAGCACCGGCTCGTCGTCGGCGCGCAACGACTCTGCCGCCTGCTCGACGAGCGGCCAGCCGGCGGCACGTACGAGGAGCACGAGCGGCCCGGTCAGAGGCGGAGCCTGGCGGGCGAAGGCGCGAAGGTGCCGTCCCAGTGAAGCGACGACGTCAACTGACTCACCGGCCGGACCGGAGTTCGCCCCGCCCAGCACAGAGGCCGCACCGTCGCCCACGGTGTGAAGTCCCCCAGCGGCTCCGGCCGTTCCGCCCGCGAGCAGGAAAAGGCGAAGAAGCCGCGCAGAGGGAAGTCCCTCCGCGGCGGATGCGGGATTGGCCCAGTCCGTTTCGGCGAGCTGACGGATATCCGGCCCCGGGCGATCCGCGTCGTAGGACACGCGCGACAGACGGAGTCGCTCGCAGCCGACTTCCAGAATGCGCAGCGCCGGATAACGTCCGGATGCCAATGACGTGAGAATCCAGCCGAGCCCCGACCGTGTGCAGCGAGCCCGCCCCGAGACCTGTACGTCGTGCCAGGCGCGCCGCCAGACCTCAGGATCCGGAGGGGAGCTCGCCAACAGGTCCGCCACAAAACCCTGTTCAGGTTCCGGCGTAACGGATCCGGCCTCCGCGCGCGCCGCGTCCAGTACGTCCGCGACGCGCAGCGCGGCACGCAGGTTCCCGTTCTCGCCGCCTCTCCCGGTATCCGCCCGCACGAATTCCCCCGTCCCACCGCAATCGCCGGTGTGTCAACGACACGATGAATAACCGTTGTTCACCAAGCTCCAGACATGGCTGTGCCCTGGTGAAGAGCACGCAGGTCTGATCACACAGTCCCCCGGAGTCCCCACTCCGCTTATGCGTCACACTAATAGTCACGCGAGGGCCATCGCAGCAATTTCGGCAGCATCTCGACGACATTCGGCCAGGTCGATTCGACGCCCTCCATTCGAAGCGAACAGAATGCCTAATCATTCGAACGCGCCCTATTTCCCTGGCCTTCACGGCCCGGGACCGGCGTCGGCTGATACTTCATGGCGCCGGTCCCCCCATGGGGGGAGAATGCCCGGCATGACTACTTGAAGAGCGCTCCGCAACCCGCGAGGTTGGTCGAAGGTCGAGACGTGGGACACGACCTTCGACGGGGATCAGCGGATCTGCGCCGCTTGCGGGACGCCTGTCCGCTCGTACCAGTACCGTCGCCATCCGCCCGAGTCGCCGATGTTCGAACGATGCGTCGGGTTCGCGTGGTGTTCGGGCTGCCGGATCTACACCGGCTCGATGGTGCACGTTCCGAGAAAGCGCATCCTTGTGGATGCCCTGGCTTCGCTGCCCAGAAATGAGCGGGAACGGGTCGATCGAAGCGAGACCAGGCTGGTCGAGTTCCTGGCCCGTCACACCCGGAGCGAGGCCGCGTCCCAGGATTCCTGATCGCCTGCCGGATGCGCCGGGGCGGCGGGCGCCGGCTCCCCCAGATCCGCCCCATCAGG
This sequence comes from Streptomyces sp. NPDC102279, assembly GCF_044766365.1. Lineage (NCBI taxonomy): Bacteria > Bacillati > Actinomycetota > Actinomycetes > Kitasatosporales > Streptomycetaceae > Streptomyces > Streptomyces sp. NPDC102279. The sequence goes on from NZ_JBIWLU010000001.1 coordinate 202,236, forward strand.
GAAGCCGGCATCCCTAGATGCGCCTAGACCGCAGCCGGGGCCGCCGCGATCAAGACCGGAACGGCGGATTCCGCAACCGCGACCCCGCGTACAGGAGTCAGCCAGGCCGAGACCGCCTCGTCGATGCGTTCCACTTCGTCGATCGTGTCCGCCGCCCAGGCGACATAGCCGTCCGGGCGCAGAAGCAGAGCGGCACGAGGGAGGCCCGCAACCGGCGTCGACCGCACCACCCGCAGCGCACCGCGCAGCCCCGTCGGCGGAGCCCATTCCGGCGCCGTGGATCCGAAGCACACCAGGGTCATGCGCCCGTCCGTCAGGAGCCTGATCGCGTCGACGGGCCCCTCGTCCGTGGCCAGTTCGAGATTGTGGAGGAACTGCCCTTCCCAGGGGGACGGCCGCCGCGATCGCGGCGGGAGCACCGTGTCCTGCCCGCTGATCATCAGGGCCAGTCGCTCCACCTCGGGACCAGCGTCCGCCGTCCCTCCCGTGGATGCGGCCAACTCCGCCAGTGAGGCAGGCGTGTTGCCCGGTCTCATCAGGTCCACCTGCCTCCGCACCTGCTCCAGCAGACGCGCGGCAGCAGGCCTTCGCTCCTCGTCGTAGGAGTCCAGCAGACCTTCGGCGGCCACTCCTCGCACGGTGAAAGCAAGCTTCCATCCGAGGTTCAGGGCATCGAGCAGACCCGTGCTCAACCCCTGTGCGCCGATGGGGAAATGAACGTGGGCAGCGTCCCCGACCAGCAGAATCCGGCCCGAGCGGTAGGAGCGGGCCAGCCGGGAGAAGTCACTGAAGCGGCTCAGCGAGCGTGGCTCGTCCATGCCGATGTCCCGGCCCATGACCTTCGACGTCTCGCGCCGGAACTCCTCCAGTCCCAACGGAAGCCGGTGATCCGCAGGGGGCCTCAGACAGTCGACCACCCGCAGGTGCCACCGGCCCTCTTTCGTCTCCTTGGCGACCGCCCAGCCACGCGGCGTGCGATGCCATCCCGGCTCGGGGGCCCCCTCCCCAGCGCACCGCACGACCCCCACCATCGCCGCCACGGTCGGCGCGGACGCATCGGAAGAGATCCCTCCGAGAGTCCGCACAGCACTACGGGCACCATCGGCCCCGATGACGTATGCGGCCTCGAACTCGCCTCTCCCTGCGGGGTGTTCAGCCGTCACCACGACGGATTCCTCGCCGCGTTCAAGGCCGACCATGCGGTGCTGACGCAGCACCTGTGCGCCTGCGGCCCGAGCCCGCTCCTCGAAGTACCGTTCAAGCGAGGCCTGCGGCCGCTTGAGCAGCGGCTCCGGTTCACCGGCCGGAACGGTCAGCTCCAGACCCCACATCCCCGCGAAATGGAAGGGAGTGGAAACCGTCCCCTCACTCAACGGAAGCGCGGGAGCGGGCAGATACCCCCGGCGTGCCAGGACCTGGGTCGTACGAGCGTGCAGGGTGGTGGCCCTGGGGCGCCCGGACACCTGGGCCCGTTCCTCCAGCACCACCGTCCGCACTCCGTAGCCGGCAAGTTCAGCCGCGAGCAACAGGCCCACCGGGCCGCCACCCACGATCACCACATCCATGCGGACACACTCCATCAACGTCGCCCCCCAGCGGTCACACAACACCGACGTCTTCATCACCGGACGCACAAAAATATACCGGTCGCCTGGTTGTTTTTTCACGGGCCCGCAGGGGTCTGTTCAAGCCAACTCTGGACCGTCCTCACCTCCGAGATGCTCGGCATGAGCTGAGCCCGGAGGAGCTGCGCCGAAGCCGTCCCGGTTCAACCCAGCCTTCAACACTCCGCCATACGCGTAGGCCCCACCGGAACGTCCCTCTCGATGATCACTAGCCATGCGCCTGCCTCAGCCCTCGCGACCGACACCCGCGCTTGGCCGTCGTCGGCACCGATTGCCCCTCGCGACCGGCGGCCGGGAGCGGCCGGGTGGTGGTCCGTTCAGCTCTCGAGTACCCAGTCCGGCACCCACGTGCCGGCGGCGCCGTGCCCGGCGTCCGAGGCGGCGAGGTGGGCGCGGAGGGTGGCCAACGCGGGGTGGGGGTTGTCGCGGTGCCACAGCAGCGAGTGCGGATAGACCGGCATCGGGTCGGTCACCGGGATCATGCGGAGCCCGTACCCCGCGGGCCAGACGTGGCGGGTGTGCTCGCCCATGAAGGTGGCCAGGGCCGGGGTGTCGGCGATGGTGTCCAGAAGCGCGTCCGAGCCGAAGTTGGGGCCGGTCGCCTCAATGGTGAGACCGAATTCGGCGACAAGGTCGTCGTAGAAGACGGCCCACTCGGTACCAGGGACGATGCCCGGCATCCAGATCCGGTGTCCGACGAGCTGGGCGACGGTGACCGACCGGGCGCCCGCCAGCGCGTGAGCGGGTCCGGTCATGAGCTGGAGCGGCTCGTCCAGCACTCGGACGGATTCGATGTCCGGGGGCAGGGGCCGGTCCGGCACGGCGACGGCGCGAAAGGACGCGTCGATGGTGCCGGAGCGGATGGCGGCGACGGCGGTCTCGATGCCGAACAGCATCACCACGTCGAGGTCGATCTCGGGATGCGCGCGATGGAAGGCGCGCAGCAGGCCCGCCGCCGCTCCGCGCGAGGCGATCACGTCGACGCGCAGCGCACGGCGACCGGTGTGGACCGAAGCGAGCGCGCGTTCGGCGACACGCAGGAGTTCGCGCGCGTGAGGCAGGAACGCCTGGCCGTCGATGGTGAGCTCGGCACCGCGCGGGGTGCGGGTGAACAGCCGCACCCCGAGGTTCCGCTCCAGTACCGCGATGCGCTTCGAGACGGCCTGCTGGGTGATCGCCAGCTCCGCTGCGGCCTCCTGGAACTGTCCCGCTTCCGCGGCGGCGACGAAGGTCCGAACGGTTTCGAGGTCCATTCCACCACCCTACTTTCACAACCATTGGTTGTGCCTGAGCGGGCTTCCGGTTGTTTGATCCAGGCGAAGCCGCCCGCTTTGATGCTTCCGATCGCGCAATGGTTGTACGGACGGGAAGCGAGGAGCTCCGGGTATGAAGAGTGGGCAGCAGCCCCGCGGGCCGTTCGGACGCCTGCTCGGGCACCGGCTGGGGCGGCAGTTCGGCTGGCTCTGGGGCGCGTACGGAACCAGCGCGCTCGGCACGTGGCTCGCTTTCGGCGCGTTCCCTTTGATCGCCATCCAGGTGTTGCACGCCGGCCCGGCCCAGGTCGCCGCACTGTCCTCCGTGGGAGCGGCGGTGGGCGCGGCCGTGGCGGTGCCGCTCGGCCCGTGGGTGGAGTTCCGCCGCAAGCGGCCTGTGCTGATCACCATGGATCTGGTGCGGTTCGCGGCGCTGCTGACGATCCCGGCGGCCTTCGCGTTCGGCGTGCTCACCTTCGTTCAGCTGTTGCTGGTGTCGGTCGTGGTCGCGGCGGGCGACATCACCTTCCGCGCCGCCTCGGGCGCCTACCTGAAGTCACTGCTGCCTTCGGAGGACCTGCTCGTCGCCAACGCGCGATTCGAGTCCACGGCCTGGACGACCACGATCATCGGACCGCCGTTGGGCGGCGCCGCCATCGGGCTCCTCGGCCCGGTGGCCACCGTTGTGGCCGACGCGGTCACCTACCTGCTCTCGGCCCTGGGTATCCGCGCGACGGGCGGCCGCGAACCCCGGCCCGCACAGCCGGAGGCACAGCGCATGCGGGCACGCGACCTGCTCGACGGGTGGCGTTACATCCTCGCCGACGCGACCCTGCGCCCGCTGTTCTTCAACACCGCCTTGTTCAACGGCTTGGTGATGGCCACCGAACCGCTGCTCGCCGTCCTCATGCTCAGCCGACTCGGCTACGAGCCCTGGCAGTACGGTCTCGCCTTCGCCGCACCCGCGATCGGCGGCCTGCTCGGCTCACGTCTGGCCCGGCCGCTCGCCGCCCGGTTCGGCCGGCACCGGATCCTGCGCGTGGCCGGAACGCTGCGCGCGATCTGGCCCATCGGACTGGCCTTCATCGGGCCCGGAACCGCCGGACTGCTGCTGGTGATGGGCGTCGAACTCGGGCTGATCTTCTGCTGCGGGCTCTTCAACCCCGTCTACGCCACCTACCGCCTCCAGCGCACCGCGCCCGACCGGGTGACCCGGACCCTGACGGCCTGGACCGTGACGACCAAGGCGACGACCGCGCTTCTCACCGCCCTCTGGGGAGTACTCGCCGCCCTGCTCGGCCCGCGCACCGCCCTCGCCCTGGCCGGCGGGCTCCTCCTGACGACGCCCCTGCTGCTCCCGCGCCACGCGACCGCCCCGGCCGACAGGCCAGTACCGGCACCGGCTGGTCCCTGAGCGCCGACCACTGTAGGTACGACCGTCAGAGGGATGGGGCTACGTGCGTCCCTCCCCCGCGTCGGGGAGGGACGCAACGGACACTGTCGCCCGAGCTGTTGTCCGATCCGTATCAGGATGCCGTCGGCGGGCTCAGATCGAGCCGACCACCTTGCGCGGGGTCACCCGGACGACGACGCGCTCGGCGTCGTCCTTCGAGTTGGGGTTGAAGTCCGCGTAGTCCTTGCCGGTGTACTTCCGCGACAGCTCGTTGATGAGTTCCTGACCGCCCTCGGTGCTCAGGGTGGCCGTGCCGCGGATCTCGGCGTAGGTGTAGGGCGCGTTAGGCGGGTTGATCATGACGGTGATCCGCGGGTCGCCGCGCAGGTTCTTCTCCTTGCGGCGGCCCACGGTCGTGGAGACCAACAGGTCGTCTCCGTCCCGGCCGAGCCAGGTGATCGTCACCTGCGGACTGCCGTCCGGCTGGATCGTGGCCACGGTGGCGAAGACCGGGTTGTCGTCGATGAGCTTCTTCAGGTCGTCGGAGAGTTCGGCAGACACGGAACAGGTTCCTTCCCTCGGCTGGTTGCTGTCCCCAGGCCAACTGCCCTCGGAGGAGATCAGCAACGGACAGCCTGCAAAATCCCGGACGTGCCGAGCACATCCCGACGACTCGCCGCGCGGGGTTCACCCGTCCGACCCAGTCCGGACCCGATCTCGTCGAACCTGCGAGCGGGTCGGCGCCAGCAGTGAGGTTCGCCCCAAACGGCGTGGCGAACCCGCTCGGCAGCCGCCGGTCAGGGGAGCGCCGTGGCGGTACGGCCACCTGTGACGCAGTTTCCCCGCGTCGCTGCTTCCGGTCGCTGCCGTGCAGGTGACCATGCGCAGGTCTGCGCCGGGGACGATGAGGAGGTCGCAGTCGAGCAGGACGTCGCCGATCTCCGGATGCCGGATCGTCTGGCCTCCGCAGGCAGCGCACCGGCCGGAGACTCGCACTCCCTGGGTGATCACGGGCCTCCTCGGTTTCATGGGCCGGGGCCTGTCCGGCGACGGGACGCTTCACGTCTCGGCGCGGCGGGACCTACGGTTTGTGGGTCACCCAGAGCAGTTCCGCCGGCCAGCGGTGTGCCCAGTCGGGTGGGTCGGTTTCGTTGTAGCCGTTGGGTGTTCCGCGTTCGGGCCGCGGCTCGATGAGGTCGTCGATGATGAGACCCGCGCCGCGCAGGACCTTGACCCACTCGCCGTAGGTGAGCTGATAGCTGGTCGCGCCGTCGTCTTCGGCGATGGTGTCCAGCCCGAAGTAGTCCTGCTGCAGCGTCGTGGTCACGCGGCCGGCGGCTTCGTCGTAGCAGGCTTCGAACCATGGGCTGGCGACGTTGAACACCAGGCGCCCGCCTCGGCCCAAGACGCGTGCTGCCTCCGGGACGGCCAGGTGCGGGGGCGCCCAGCTGAGCCCGCCGAAGTCGCAGAACACCAGGTCGAAGCTGTCGGCGGCGAAGGGGAGTTGTTCGGCGGCGCCCTGCACCAGCGCGTAGCGGGCCGCTCCCATCGCGCCCCCCGCTGCGGCGAGTTGGGCTTCGGACAGGTCGACCCCGACCACGGTGGCGCCCTCGGCGGCGAGCGCCCTGGACCACTGGCCGGCGCCGCAGCCGAGTTCGAGGACGCGCTTGCCGGTGACGTCGCCCAGGGCGTGCAGGTGCGCGTCGGGGATGGAGTACATGCCCCACAGCCGGGGTGTGGCGCCGATTTGCGGGTCGTGCTTTTGCTGGTAGGCGCTGCTGATCTGGTTCCAGAGCCGCCGGTTGGCGGGGATGCTGTCCACGTGCCGACTCCAGCACTGCCTGCCGGGGGTGGTCAACACGATTAGGGCACTGGCCGCCCCTCCTCTCGGTCCGGCCCTGACGCGGACGAGCCCTGGTGCTGGTCGAATCCTCTCGGTTGAGCTGCTCGGGCCGCACGGATTCATTCGGTGTGCTCCGGCGTCCCGCCCGAAGCCGTCCGCGTCCCGCACCGACGCAGCGCCACCGTGAGCAACGTCCCTGCGGCGCTGCGACGGGCTGCACGCGTGTCAAGCGCGGCCGGGCACTCGACGGAGCTCCCGCGGCAGCGGCGGCCGGTGTCGGTTCACGGCCTCAGGCAGTTTCGTTGCTTACCGGGATGATTCGGCTGATCGCCCAGAATTCGTCGGCAGACGCGTACAACCCAAGTGCCGTCTCGACGGTCATGCAGTCGTCAGTGGTATCTGCCCGTTGTCCACGGAGGCTCGACAGTGCGCCGTTCTCTTACCATCGCAGTCGCTGTCGCGGCGCTCGTCACGGGTGCCGTGTGCGCCGCCGGCCCGGCCGGAGCCGCCCCGGTGGCGCCTGCGCCGGTCACGGACTTCAACGCCGACGGGTACGCCGACATCGCGGTCGCGGCGCCCGGTGGCACCGTTGGCGGTAAGGACGACGCCGGGTACGTCACCGTCCTGTACGGATCCATCGGCGGTGTCGACGCCAAGCGCCCCCAGGTCATCAGCCGGGCCTCCGCGGGCATACCCGGTGACGCGGTGAACTACGACTCCTTCGGCCGCGTGAGCGCCGCCCGTGACTTCGACGGTGACGGGTACACCGATCTCGTCGTCGGATCGGAGAACGGACCGACGATCATCCTCTGGGGCTCCCCCACAGGTCTGAAGGACTCCGTGGCGCTCTCACTCCCTCCGCACAACGGCCCCTTGGCCGCCGGTGACATCAACGGTGACGGGCACGCCGATCTGGTGGTCGGCACCGGTCTGGTGGGCGTGGAGTTCGGCCCGATCTCCCGGACAGGAACATCGTCGGGCCGCACGATCGTCCCCTTCGAAAACGAGGACGACGCGCGCTACGACTTCATCGTGGGCGACGTGACCGGTGACGGAGCCGACGACATCCTCACCACCCACGGCTTCGAGGACATGGGACACGGCACCCGTCTCTGGAAGGGCGGCAAGGACGGCTCCGTCACCCGTATCCCGGGAGCCATCACCCCGTCCTCGGAAGGAGTGGTCGCCGACTTCGACCGCGACGGGTTCGGTGACTTCGCCACCTTCAAGTTCGGCACGAGCCAGGAGGACATCAGCATCCGTCCCGGCACGGTCGAGATCCGCTTCGGCTCGCCCTCCGGCCTCTCCACCCGGACGACGACGATCACGCAGAACACTCCGGGAGTGCCCGGCGTGAACGAGACCGGGGACGAGTTCGGCCTCGCACTGGCCGCGGGCGACGTCACCGGCGACGGCTACCCGGATCTCGCCGTCGGTGTGCCCGGGGAGGACATCGGCAGTACCGACTCGGCGGGAAGCGTCGTGCTCCTCAAGGGCGGGCCCAAGGGGCCGACGGGCAGTGGAGCGCTTGCGTTCTCCCAGTCCACCACCGGTGTCCCCGGCGCCTCGGAGCGGGGCGACCGTTTCGGTGAGGAGGTGCAGCTCGCGGACGTCAACGACAATAACCGCGCGGATCTGATCGTCTCCGCCCCGTGGGAGGACGCCCCGAAGGTCGACTCCGGAGCCGCCTGGGTCCTGCGCGGCTCGAAGAACGGTCCGGTCACCGGCAACATCGCGACCTTCAACCCCGCCGGCCTCGGCACGCCGCAAGAAGACGCCCACTTCGGCTCCTCCTTCAGCCACTGAGACCCGCACGTCTCCCGTGGGGCGCGGGTAAGACCGGTACTCGTACCGGCACCGCGCAACCCGCATCGGCATCCGCATGCGGAAGAAACAGGAACCCACCCGGAGCAGTCAGCCAACCCGCTGGGTGCAGGCGGGACTCCCCAGTCTTTGGACCGGGGAGGATGTCAACCGACCAGCCATGACCGTTCGTTTGGGCAGCTGGCTCGAACTGGCCACGTTCGAGCTAACCGCCAAGAAGGTCCCTCCCCCGCACCGTTGGCGTTTGAAGCGCCCGAGGGTGGCGAATACCCCGACCGCCGTGGCGACAGTGGCCATCAGGATCGGAGCCATCGATCCCGCACCCGGCGAACCCGTCGTTCCCGCCGACGAGTTCGTGTGTCCGGGGCACGGAGCATGGCCGTTGGTTCGGTACTGGTGGAACTCAGCTCGCTCGACGCGCGACGGCTCCGTCCCGCGCCTCCGAGACGTCTTTTCGCGTCACCGCCAGATAGACGACCATGCCGAGGATGACGGCCAGGAACAGCACACTGGTCACCACGGTGCCGAGGCCGAGGCCTCCGTCGCCGGTCGGCTGCGAGAGGTAGTCGCCCATCGAGGCACCCAGCGGCCGGGTGAGCACGTACGCGATCCAGAAGCTCCAGACCGCGTTCAGTCCCAGTGTGAAGTGGGCGAGTGCCACGGCGGCGATGGCCAGGGCGAACAACAGGGCGGAGAGCCAGTATCCGAGGTTCATGCGCTCGGCGACGAGGTCGCCCGCCGCCGTTCCCAGGGCGAAGGTGAACAGGACCGCGAGCCAGTAGAAGGACTCACGGCCGGTGGTGTCGATGCTGTGGATCGACAGCGTTCCCTCGCGCCGGTACCAGACGACGAAGACGACCGCGAGGGCCAGCGCGAAGACCGTGGTGCTGGTCTCCAGCGGGACGCCCATGTTGTCGGTGAGGTTGTCGCTGATCAGCGTTCCGACGACGCTGATCAGGGCCACGGCCAGCCAGTACACCGCGGCGCTGTAGGCCTTCGTACGGAACTGGACCACCAGGACGACGGCCAGCAACGCGCTCATCAGGAGGGACACTCCTGTGAGGCCCAGGCCCGCCTTCTCGTTGAGCAGGTCGGCCGCGGTCTCGCCGACCGTCGTGCACAGCACCTTGATGATCCAGAAGTACGCGGTGACTTCGGGCACCTTGTTCCAGCGCAGCCGGGGTGCTCGCCGGGTTGCGCCCACGCCCCGCTCGGCCTCGGGTGTCTCGGAGATTTCGTAGGTCATGGAGCCGACGGTGTCAGCGGAAACCTGAACGCATCCTGACTGCCCGGTGGCGCGTCCCCTTCGTCGCCCCGCCGGACCCTGCTCCCTGCGCGGCGACTCGCCCACCGTCTCAGCGTCGGAGTCGGCGCAGGGCCCTTCCCGCGCGGCCTCGCCACACAGCTCGGCCGCGTTGCCAGGCACGAGCCCGACGGCTGGCAGTGAGGCCGGTGAAGAGTTCGTCGTAGGTGAGCGACAGTGCGGCGGGGTCGAAGCGGCGCGCCGAGGCCAGGGCCGCCTCACCCATCCGACGTCGGGTCGCCGGGTCGGCGATCAGGTCGAGCAGGGCGGCGGCCAGGGCGCCCTCGTCGTTCATGGGGATCAGCAGGCCGTCGATGCCGTCCTGGATGATCTCGGCGGGGCCGAGCGGACAGTCTGTGGCGACCACCGGTACACCGCAGCGCATCGCCTCGACGATGGTCATGCCGAACGACTCGGCGTCCGAGGCACTGGCGACGATGGACGCCTGGGTGAACGCCGTCTCGATCGGTGACACGACGCCCATCAGCGTCGCCCGGCCGCCCAGGTCCTGGTCGTCGATGAGCCGTTGCAGTCGTTCCCGGTCGGCGCCTGCGCCGTAGAGGCGCAGACTCCAGTCCGGGTGCTTGGCGGCAACCGTGGAGAACGCCTCGATGAGCAGGTCGAACCGTTTGGCACGCACCAGCCGGCCGGCCGCGGCGATGACCTTGGCGGTGCCGTCCGCGGGCGGGAGGTCGGGTTCGGGCACCCCGTTGGGTATGGCGAGGATCCGCACGCCGGGCAGGCGCATCTTCGACCGGTAGACCGCCGCATCGGCCTCGGTGGTGGTGACGACCGCGTCCAGGGCTCGGTAGTGGCGCGCCAGTTGGGCTCGTAGCCTCTTGTTGTGGGTGTCGTGGGTGAGGTGTTCCTGGGCGATTCGCAGGGCTTGCGGCGAGCCGAAGCGGGACAGGTAGACGTTGATGCCGGGTCGGGTGCCGATGATGACGTCCGCGTCGCAGCCGCGCAGGAGCTCCTCGGCCCGACGGTCGGTGAGGCGGCTGTACTGCTTGTACCGCCCTTCGGCGACGGGGAAGACCTCGGCGGGCTGCTGATGCAGCGGGTCGGTCGCGTCGGCCGCGCCCGGGCGGGTGTCGACCAGGGGCACGACGGTCACGCGGGGGTCGATGGCGAACCGGGGGCGGTCGCGGTGCCGCAGCATGGAGACGACGGTCACTTCGTGCCGGTCGGCCAGGGCGCCGGCGAGGTTGAGGGTGGTGCGGATGGTTCCGCCGATCCCGTAGACGTTGTGGATCAGGAACGTGATCTTCATAGGGGTTCTTTCTGGTTTCACGGGATCGGCGGCGACGGTCGCGGGGCGCTCCCGTGGCGGCCGGGCGTGGCTGCGGTCCGCGGAGACAGTCAGTGCGCGTGGCAGCCGTGCTTCTGAGCCGGGGCAGCCCGGGCCGGGAGCGGCTCGGGCCACCATGAGGAAGCGCTGTGCGACCGCCCCGGCGCCGTGGCGGGGCTCTTCCGCATCAGGGCGTAGGTCATCAGGGCATGGGTCATCAGGCCGATCAGGTGGGCGACGAGAGCAGCCGGGTGTTCGGCTGTGTCGGGGATCGGTCCCCCCGCGTGGTCGTGACGCGGTCCTCGGGAAGGGCGCACGCCACATCGCGGTCGGTGAGGGCTTCCGGGTTCTCCAAGGTCGGACACTCCTGATCCTGCGCAAGAGGGAGGCGGCCGCCCGAAGACGACCGCGGTCTTCCGACCTTGTCAGCGCCTGCCTGAACGCTTCCTGAACACCTGACCGCACTGCCGGAAGCGTGCGTCCGGGCTCCGGCGTCGTCAGCGTTCGGCGCGGAGAGTGGCCGACACCGCCGTCCCCGTCCAGGACGCCGACCTGGCATACGGCGCGGCATGTCCCTGCCCGCCGGACCTCTAGGGCGTGTATCCGGTTGTGATCAATTGTCCCGTGTCACCGAACCTTGATCGCGCGCCATCGAACCTTGACGGACGCGAGTTCGTGTCGTCGAAGTTTGAGCACGGTGTCAAGGTTCGTGGGCAGCTGAGCAGCGCCGAAAACAGCGAAACGGCCGCGCGATGAGTTCGCGGGCCTGGAACGGTCTACCCCAGTGGTGAATGGATCAGGCGACGCACCGCGAAGGCGACGGAAGGTCGCCACCAGGAGGACGGCACAGTGACCAAACGTTTGGGCAGGGTGACCTGCGACCTCTCGATCTCCGTCGACGGGTACTCGGCCGGGCTCAACCAGGCCGAGCAGCGCCCGTTCGGCGACGACGCCGGTGATGGCTGGGGCGACAGGATGCACGCATGGATGTTCGAATCCGCGGAGCAGCAGCAGGCCGAACTCGACCGGCTGACGGCAGTCGGCGCCTTCATCATGGGGCGTAACATGTTTGGCCCCGTACGCGGCGCGTGGGATCGACAGTGGAAGGGCTGGTGGGGCGATAGTCCGCCGTACCACGCGCCGGTCTTCGTCCTCACCCACCACCCGCGCGACCCCCAACCGATGGACGGCGGCACCACGTTCCACTTCGTCACCGACGGCATCGAATCCGCACTGCGGCAGGCTCGCGAGGCGGCCGGGGACCGCAACGTGTCGATCCACGGGGGCGCGACCACCATCAACCAGTACCTAGCCGCAGGCTTGATCGACGAGCTGCGGCTGCACATTGTGCCGTTCACGCTCGGCGCCGGCACACGGCTGTTCGACGGAGTGCCGTCACTGAATCTTGAGCAGGTGGAGTCGCGAGCGGCGAACTCGGTTACACACGTGACTTATCGCGTGCTGCCCTGAGAAAAGGGCGGTGTCCGTCACAAGTACCGCTCACACTTCCCTACGTTGTTCTGCGGGACGTGGTGAGCCCTTCGTATGGTTCATCCACCCAGGGGCGTCGGGTGTGGCTTTCAAACTTCTGCCACTTGTGGCTTCCATCGATTGGCCGCCCGACGCCCCACGACGACTCGGCTGCCAATTAGGAATTGCGAATGATCGCTACGTAGGGAATCGACAGCGAGGTCGTCCGTGGGAGGCACCAGCAACACCACCGCACGGAGGCACCACATGGCCGCGATCTGGGCTGGCATCGACGCAGGCAAAGCCCACCATCACTGCGTCGCGATCGACGAGAGCGGCCGCCGGCTGCTGTCGCGACGCGTCGCTAACGACGAACCCGAACTGCTCGAACTCCTCGCCGACATCCTGGCCCTGGGGGACGAGGTGACCTGGGGCATCGACCTGGCCGACGGCGGAGCCGCCCTGGCCATCGCGCTCCTGGTCAACCGCGACCAGCCGGTCCACTACATCTCCGGCCGGGCCATCCACCGCGCTTCCGAGAGCTACCGCGGCGAGGGCAAGACCGACGCGAAGGACGCCGCCGTCATCGCCGACCAGGTCCGCGTCCGCCGCGATCTGCATCCGCTGCGGGCCGGCTACGACACCGTCATCGATCTCAAGATCCTCACCGGCCGCCGCATGGACCTGGTCGCCGACCGCACCCGCACCGTCAACCGCCTCCGTGCCCAGTTCACTGGCATCTTCCCCGGCCTGGAGCGGGCCCTGGACCTCACCAACATCGGCCCGCTCACCCTGCTGACCGGCTATCAGACCCCCGCGGCTATTCGCCGGATCGGCGTCAAGCGGCTGGAGACCTGGCTGCGCAACCGCCACGTCGTCCGCCCCGACCGGCTCGCCGAAACCGCTGTCCAGGCCGCCGAACGGCAGCACACGAGCCTGCCCGGCGAGAAGCTGGTCGCCACGTTGGTACACACGCTGGCGAAGGAAGTGATGAGCCTCAACCAGCAGGTCGCCGAGCTCGACAAGGCCATCGAGGCCCGGTTTCGCGACCACCACACCTTCGAGGTGATCACCAGCATGCCCGGCCTGGGCGTCATCCTCGGCGCCGAGTTCCTGGCAGCCACCGGCGGCGACATGACGGCGTTCGGCACCGCCGACCGCCTCGCCGGCTTCGGCGGCGTCGCCCCGGTGCCCCGCGATTCCGGGAAGCTGAGCGGGAACCTGCGCCGCCCGCAGCGATACAACCGCCGCCTCCAACGCGTCTTCTACACCTCGGCGTTGTTCAGCATCCGCCACTGCGAGGAATCCCGGCGCTTCTACGATCGCAAACGTGCTGAGGGCAAGCGTCATACCCAGGCCGTCCTGGCTCTCGCTCGCCGCCGCGTCAACGTCCTCTGGGCCCTTCTGCGCGACGGACGGCGCTATGAGCCAGCTCCGCCGGCAAGGGCTGCCGCATAGGAAGGGACGCGACACGCTGCGCGCGGCCAGTTGGCCTGACCGACCCCGTCAGACCAGGCAAAACTCGTTACCTTCCGGGTCTGCCATCACCACGTGATCCGGCCTGCCCTGCAACTCGTCCTCGCGGACCACGGTCGCGCCCGCAGCGGTCAACCGCTCCACCGCCTCGACCACGCGCGGCCAACGCACCTCCCACGGGGTTTCACGGCCGCCACCAACTTGCACGTCGATATGCAGCCGGTTCTTCGCCACCCTCGGCTCCGGCACCTTCAGGAAGGACAAGGTAGGGCCCACGCCGTCCGGATCTGAGAGGTACGCCCCGTCATCCCACTCGTCCTCCGGAACCTCATGATGCGAGAACCACTCCTCCCAGCTCCCGAACCCTGCGGGCGCGGGCTTCTCCTCGTAGCCCAACGCCAGCGCCCAGAACGCGGCCAGTTTCGCCGGGTACGCGCAGTCGATCGTCAAGCTCCACTTGGTCGCCATGAGCCCTCCCCAGTCGGATGAACGGACTGTACCGCGCACCTCCGACACCTCCTGCCCGCTACCTCAAGCGTGCGCCGCGGCTTGACGAACGGCATTAGGAATCGATGGCACAGGACATCGATCTGTGGGACTCGCCCCCCGTGACGCGATCTGGTAGATCGTCGTTCATGACGCGGGCGCAACTGACAGACCAGGAATGGGAGTTCGCCGGGCCGTACCTGCCGGTCGGCATGTACGGCCCGTACCCCGAGCGGCTGCGGCAGCAGTTCGAGGGCGTGATCTGGAGGTTCAAGACGGGCGGGCAGTGGCGGGAGATGCCGGCGGAGTTCGGGGCCTGGCCGACCGTCCACAACCGTTTCCGGCAGTGGCGGGATGCCGGCGTCTTCGAGGCCCTGCTGGAGGGGATGATCGCCGAGACCGCACATCGGGGCGAGGTGGACATGTCCCTGGTCAGCGTGGACTCCACCACCGCCCGTGCCCACCACGATGCCGCCGGGATCCACCTGGACGAGGATGTCCTCACTGCCCTGGAGAAGGCCGCCGCCGAGGAGGAGAAGGCCCGGCAAAAGGGGGCGAGGCTGAAGGACAGGACGGGCGATCTGTCGAAAGTGACCCCGTCCGCGAAGAGCGGCGCCGCATCCGGCGCCGACGCAAACTCCGCTTGAAGGTCGCCCTGCTCGGACGTTCGCGAGGCGGGCAGACCAGCAAGGTTCATCTCGCCGCCGACCGCAAGTGCCGCCCGCTGGCGCTCGTGCTGACCGCCGGGCAGGCCGCCGACAGCCCACAGTTCATCCCCGTGCTGGCCAAGGTCCGCGTCCGCGGACCGGTCGGCCGTCCCCGCACCCGGCCGGACGCGGTCGCCGGAGACAAGGCGTACTCGTCCCGCGGCAACCGCGCCTACTTGCGTAACGCCAGATCAAGGCGGTCATCCCGGAGAAGAAGGGCAGCAGGGGCGGCCGACCCGTCGGCCATCACACCGACCTCTACAAGGAGAGGAACACCGTCGAACGCCTGATCAACAAGCTGAAAGCCTGGCGAGGCATCGCCACCCGTTACGACAAGACCCCTGAGAGCTACCTCGCTGGCCTTCATCTCCGCGCCTCTATGATCTGGATCAAGGACCTCACACGAACCGCTTGATCACGACTAGATACGCCCCCTAGTACCGCGGTACCGCTCGGCGCTGGCGGTTCGGGCCCTCAGTACCACCGAACTGCGCGAATCGGACCTTAGCGTGGTCGGTGAGGCGTCGGATGCGACGAACGCCGGGAGTCCGAGAGGAAGGGCGCGAATGATCGACGCACAGCAACTGACCAAGAGGTACGGCGAGAAGACCGCCGTCGACCAACTGGACTTCGTCGTCAAGCCCGGGACCGTGACCGGCTTCCTCGGTCCCAACGGCGCCGGCAAATCGACGACCATGCGGATGATCGTCGGACTGGACGCCCCCACAGGCGGCTCGGTCAAGGTGAACGGCAGCCACTACGCCCAGCACCGGGCTCCGCTCCAGGAGGTCGGTGCCCTCCTGGAGGCGAAGTCGATCCATCCCGGCCGTTCGGCCCACAACCATCTGAGGGCGCTCGCGCTGACCCACGGGATCCCGCGCCGCCGCGTCGACGAGGTCATCGAACTCGCCGGACTGGGCACGGTGGCGAAGAAGCGCGCCGGAGCCTTCTCCCTGGGCATGGGCCAGCGGCTCGGCATCGCCGCCGCCCTGCTCGGCGATCCACAGACGATCATGCTGGACGAGCCGGTCAACGGCCTCGACCCCGAGGGCGTGCTGTGGATCCGCAACCTGCTCACGACGCTCGCCGGCGAGGGCAGGACCGTGTTCGTGTCGTCCCACCTCATGAGTGAGATGGCCCTGGTCGCCGACCACCTCATCATCGTCGGACGCGGCCGACTGCTGGCCGACACCTCGGTGAGCGAACTCATCCGCGAAGCCGGGGGCGACACCGTCAAGGTGGTCACGCAGGACCCGGCACGACTCCGGGACGTGCTGGCGGGCCCGGGTGTGGACATCACCGGACGCATCGGCTCCGAGGAGCTTCAGGTCACCGGCCTCAGCGCCCGCGACATCGGGCTGACGGCGGCCGAACACGGCATCCCCCTGTTCGAGCTGAGTCCTCGGGCGGTTTCTCTGGAGGAGGCGTTCATGGAACTGACCAGGGAGTCCGTGGAGTACCACGGGTCCACGGGAACCGACGCGCTCGAGTCCCTCGGGAGGCCGGCATGAGCACCTTCACCGAGACGACGGAGCCGCCGAGAACCGCTCCCGCCGTCGCCCGTCCGGCGTACCGGGTCACGGGGCGGCGCGTCCTGTCCTCCGAGTGGGCCAAGCTGTGGTCGCTGCGCTCGTCGTGGATCACGCTCGGGGTCGGGCTCCTGTTCCTCGTCGCGTTCGGGCTGATCGCGTCGAGCCGCTACAAGTCCGGCATCGGGTCCGCTCACATGGATCCGGACTTCGCCCGGTCCACGGCGGTGAGTCTCTCCCTGTTCGGCACCAACTTCGCCCAGTTGGCGCTGGGCGTCCTGGGTGTGCTGGTCACGGCCGGCGAGTACTCCACCGGCATGATCCGTTCGACGCTGGCGGCCGTGCCGCGCCGGCTTCCCGTGCTGTGGTCGAAGGCCGCCGTGTTCGGGCTCGTCGCCCTGGTCGTCGCGACGGTCGGCGGGTTCGTCGCCTTCCTGATCGGCAGCGGGATCGTGTCGGGCACGCCCGCCGCCATGGGGCTCTCCCACCCCGGAGTTCTGCGGAGCCTGCTCGGAGCGGGGCTCTACCTCGGCCTGGTCGGCGTGATCGGTACGGCGTTGGGTGCTCTGCTGCGCTCGGTGGCGGGCGGCATCTCCGTGCTCGTGGCGGTCCTGATGCTGATTCCCGGACTGATCTCCCTGCTCCCCAGCTCGTGGCGGGACGACATCGGCCCCTACCTGCCGAGCAACGCGGGCGAGTCGATGTTCGCGCTGACCCACGACAGCACCGCGCTGTCACCGACGGCCGGGCTGGTGGTCTTCCTCGGCTGGACCGCACTGGCGCTCGCCGGCGCGGCGTACCGCCTGCTGCGCAGCGACGTCTGACGCCCGGCACCATGGGCAGGTGAGCACTGTGGCCGGTATCGACGAACTCGGCGGGATGGGACCGCTGACCGCCCGGCTCTCCCGGGGCGGTCAGCGGTTGCGTGAGGCCGACCGCGCGCACCCGTGGGTGCTGGACACCGCGGTCGTACTGATGGTCTTCCTCCTGTTCTGTCTGCCGGAACTGCTGCACGCCGACAGGGACGGCGACGGCGACGGACCCCAGCGGTTCCGTCTGGCGTTCATGTCCCTCCCGACGGCGGGTGCGCTGGCTCTCCAGGCGGGGCTGGTCCTGCCCCTGCTGTGGCGCCGCCGCAAACCGCTGGAGGCCTTCGGTGTCATCGTCACGGTGTTCGTCGTCCAGTGGGCGCTGGGTGCGGCGCTCCGCGCGGACGTCGCGCTCTTCATCGCCGTGTACAGCCTGGCTCTGCACGGCCGGCTGCGCCAACTGCCGTGGGCCTGCGGGGTCATGGCAGCGGCGATGGTGCTCGTGGCCGTGCGCGTCAGGTCGGTGGTGTCCGTCTGGGACGCGCTGTTCTTCCTCCTGAGCACGGCGACCGCGGCCGTGGCCCTCGGGCTGATGGTGCGGATCCGCCGGGCCCAGCTCGCCGGCCTCCGGGAGAGAGCGGCGCGGCTGGAGATCGAACGTGATCAGCGCAGCAGGCTGGCGGCCGCGGGAGAACGAGCCCGGGTGGCCCGCGAGATGCACGACATCGTCGGACACAACCTGTCCGTCATGATCACTCTCGCGGACGCGGGCGCGTACGCCAGCGATGCGGCTCCCGAGCGGGGCAAGGAGGCGTTGCTGCTCATCGGCGACACCGGGCGGACCGCGCTCGGAGAGCTCCGGCGGGTGCTCGGTGTGCTGCGTGACGCGACCGAGGGGACGTCCGAGGCTCTTCAGCTGCGCCCGCAGCCCGGCGTCGCCGAGATCGACGAACTGTGCGAGTCCGTGCGCGCCGCCGGTCTCGAGGTCGTCTACCGGACGGCCGGCGACATGGACGCCATGGACAAGGGCGTGCAGCTGACGGCCTACCGTATCGTCCAGGAAGCCCTCACGAACGTGCTGAAGCACGCCGGAACGGGTACGCGCGTCGACCTCTCCCTGATGGTCCGGGACACCTGGCTGGTCGTGCGGGTCGAGGACAACGGCTCGGCGGAGCACATTGCCACGCCGGACGACGAGGGACACGGGCTGGTGGGCATGCGCGAGCGAGTGGCCCTCTACGGCGGCACGGTCAGCGCCGGGCCGGCGAGCGACGAAGGATGGACAGTGGAAGCGACCCTCGACCTGAGGCCCCAGGGCGGTGCCCGGTGACCACCGTGCTCATCGTGGACGACCAGCCACTTCAGCGCTTCGGCTTCCGTATGCTGCTCGACTCGGTCGCCGAGACCGAGGTGATCGGCGAGGCGGCCAACGGGACGGAAGCCGTCCGGCGGGCAGCCGAGTCGCGGCCCGACGTGGTGCTGATGGACGTCCGTATGCCCGGCATGGACGGCATCGAGGCGACCCGCCGCATCGTGGCCACCGGCGGCCGCTCCCGTGTCCTCGTGCTGACGACGTTCGACCTCGACGAGTACGTTCACGCCGCCCTGCGGGCCGGAGCCAGTGGGTTCCTCCTGAAGGACGCGCGCCCCGAGGAACTCCTGGCCGGCATCCGTGCCGTCGCCGCAGGTGAGGCCGTGATCGCTCCGGCACTGACCCGCCGTCTCCTGGACGAGTTCGCGCAGCACCTGCCGCTGGGCGACAGCGGCTCCGACCAGGCGCAGAAGCTCGGTTCCCTCACGGAGCGGGAACGCGAGATCCTCCTGGCCATCGGCAAGGGGTGGAGCAACGGCGAGATCGCGGCCCACTTCGTCCTCTCGGAATCCACCGTCAAGACGCACGTCGGCCGCGTCCTCGCCAAGATCGGGGCCCGCGACCGGATCCAGGCCGTGATCTTCGCCTACGACCTGGGCCTCGCCCGCCCCAAACCCGGCTGAGCCGGGACGGTCCCCCTGCGGCCCGGGGCGTCGTCTCGAAGACCGTCCGGAGAGATCCGCTCGACGCGGGGACCTGGCCCAGGTCGCTTCTGAGCCGACCCAGGGTCTCCGTCTGCCTCGCTCCTGACGGCGTCAGCGCGTTCCTGAACACAACCTGACCGCCACGTGGCGTCCCCGTCCTTGGCGCGCGCGGAGCAGACAGCATGAGCCCATGTACACGTTGCGGCCACGCATAGCGGACTTCCGTCCCGCCCTCGTTCCACCGACGGAAGAAGACCGCTTTGACCCCGCCGACCGCTGTACGCCGCACCGCTGAGCCCCGCTCCCGCACGGAACGAGCCACGACGTGGCTGCGCGCCCGGCTCGGCCGCGCTGTCGTTCTCGCCTACATCGCCGCATTGTTCGCACCCGGCCCCGGGTTATGGCTCCGTGAACCACATCCCCTGCCCGCGGCGCACCTGACACTGAACATGGGGCCGTTCCTTCTCTGCCTCCTGCTGTTCTCCGCCGGGCTCCAGGTCCGCCTGCGTGCCCTCGGCCGCCTTGTGCGGCGGCCGAGGGTTCTGGTCGCGGGGCTCGCCCTGCATCTCGCGATCCCGCTGGCGGTCGTGCCCTTCGTCGCCCACCTGCTGCGGTACACGCCCGACTCCGACGGCGGCAGCGGCCTGCTCACCGCGATGATCCTCACGGTGGCGATGCCCGTCGCCGCCGGAGCGACCGTGTGGACGGACACGGGTGACGGCGATCAGCCGGCCATGGTGGGTCTGGTCCTGATCTCCACGCTGGCCAGTCCGCTGACCACGCCATTCCTGTTGGGGACCTTGGCGCCCTTGCTCAGCGGTGGATACGGTCATGCTCTCGCGGCCTCCGGCCGTGTGGCGCAGGACGGTTTCGCCCTCACAGCGGTCGTGCTGCCCTGTGCCGCCGGCCTGGTGGGCTCCCTCGTCCTGCCTGCGCAGTGGCACGGCCGCCTTCTCAGGACGATCGTGCCGGCCGCGCTGGCCGGTTCGCCCGCTCTGACCTACGTCAACGCCAGCGGCGCGCTCAGTTCTGTCCTGGCCCGACCCCGTCCCCTGCTGATCGCCGCAGCCCTGGGCGTGGCCGCCCTGATCTGCGGGCTCTCGTTCGCGCTGGGGCGCATCGCCGCGCGTGCCTTACGGCTCGAGGCAGGCACGGCCTCGTCGCTGACGCTCGCCTGCGGCATGAACAACAGCAGCGCGAGCGCGGTTTTGATCACGACGTCGCTGCCCGGGAAGCCACACCTCCTGCTGCCGGTCCTCGCCTACGGGCTGCTCCAGAAGACGGCAGCGAGCCGGGTCGTCGCCCGGTCACAACCCGTCCGGCCGCCACAGTCGTGAACGCACCGGCCTGTGTCGTGCAACTCCGCGCCGCGGGGAACTTCCCACTCCTCAACATCGTCTACAGTTCAGTAGACCGACTACGGAACTGTAGTCGCCTGTCGACGTCGCCTCGTCACGCCGGGCGGCCAACGGAAACGAAGGGCTCCCGAACATGATCACGGACGTGGCCTCCCAGCTCGCCGTCAACGTGCTCGACGCGAAGTCACTGCTCGCCGCGTTCGGCGTGATCGGTGTGGGCGTGATCCTCTTCGCCGAGACCGGGCTGCTGATCGGGTTCTTCCTGCCGGGCGACTCGCTGCTGTTCACCGCGGGTCTGCTGTGCACCGGCAGCGCGGACCGGGGCCTGCAGCTGTCCCTCGCTCCGCTGCTCGTATCCGCGGCGGTCGGCGCGCTGGCCGGCTCCCAGTGCGGATATCTCCTGGGCAGAAGAGCAGGCGGCGCCCTGCTGGAGCGCAGCCGCTCGACACGGCTCCACGAGGGTGCAAACCGGTCACAGGAACTGCTCGAGCGGTACGGCTACGCGAAGGCGATCACGCTGGCCCGCTTCGTACCGGTGGTGCGTACGGTACTGAACCCGATGGCGGGTGCCCTGGGAGTGCCGGTGCGGACCTTCACCCTCTGGCAGGTGGTCGGCGGACTCGTCTGGAGCATGGGTCTCGTTCTGGCGGGCTACGCCCTGGGCTCCTCCGTGCCGAACGTGGACCGCTATCTGCTGCCCATCGTCGCGGTGATCGTGATCGTGTCGCTGGTTCCTCTCGCGTCCGAGGTGTACCGCTCGCGCCGCGCTGCCAAGGCTCGGGAGTCCAACGGATGATCCTGGCGTTCGGCGGCTCCTCGATCGATGGCTCCGCCTACACCGACGTCGTGGACCTCGCCCGCGAGTCCCCCTCGTGGCTGGACAGTGCCGTGTCCGCCTGGTCGACGTACGGACTCCTGCTGTTCGCAGTCCTCATGGTGGCCGGCTGGTGGGGAGCTCGCCGTGTGAGCCCTACAGCCGCGGTGCGGGCGCTCGCCGTGCCGCTCGTCGTGGTCCTGGCCTTCGGCATCGACATGGTGGTGAAGTCGCTGGTGCGCGAGGACCGCCCCTGTCGGGGGCTGAAGGTGAGCACGCTGGAGGCGTGCCCCGCGCCCGGCGACTGGTCCTTCCCCAGCAACCACGCCGCCATCGCCGCCGCGGCAGCCGTAGCCCTGCTCTTCGTCGGCCGTCGGCTCGGCGCCCTCGCCGTGGTGGGCGCCTGCGCGATGGCCGTCGCACGGGTCTGGGTCGGTGTCCACTACCCGCACGATGCGATGGCCGGCTTGCTGGTGGGGTCGCTCGTGGCCCTCCTCTCCATGTGCGCGCTGCGGCGGCTGCCGGAGTCCCTCGCGCTGCACATGACGGCCACACGTCTGCGACCGCTGGTGATGGCGTCATGAAGCGCGGCGAGGTGGCGGAGGTGTGCGCAGGCTGCGCTCTGGGTGCCTTGATCGCCCTCGGCGTGCTGACCATGGTCGTCGTGGGGCATGACGGCGCGCCGCTGCTCTGGGACAGCGGCCTGCTCAACTGGTCCGTCCACCACCGGCCGGACGTGGCGGTGGCACTCGCCCGCGGGATCACCGGCACGGGAACCGGCATCGTTCCCTACGTGCTGGCCGTAGTGGCGGGTGTGGTCGCAGGGCGCACCAGCCGGCAGCGATTGTTGGCCGTCTCCCTCTGTGTGGCCTGCCTGGGGATCGGGCAGGCCCTGCGATACGGGTTGATGGCGACCGTCGCGCGGCCCCGGCCTCCGAGTGCCGTCTGGGAAACACATGCCTCGGGGTGGGCGTTCCCCTCCGGTCACACCACCACGGCCGCCCTCGCCGCCGGTCTGCTCGTCGTCGCCGTGTACCTGCGCAGACCTCCCGGCAGAACCCTCCTCGCCGTGGCCATCGGAATCTGGGGCGCCCTGGTCGGGCTCACGCGGATCTATCTCGGAGTCCACTGGTTCACCGATGTCGTCGGCGGCTGGCTGTTCGCCCTGGGGTGGCTGGGCGTGTGCGCGGCCGCTGCCGCCCGGTGGCTTCCCGACCGGCCGACTCCCGGTTCGACCGTCACAGAACCACCGCGGAAGGAGGACCATGCGCCACACGATCCTGATCGTGGAGGACGATCACGCCCTGCGTGACGTCCTGATGCGCGGCCTGCGCGAGGAGGACTTCCACACGGTCCCCGCGCCGGACGGTGCCACCGCCCTTCGGCTGGCGACGGACGACGTCGCCGCCGCGGTCCTCGATGTCGGTCTGCCCGACGCCGACGGCAGGGATGTCTGCCAGGCGATGCGGGCCAACGGATTCGTCTCTCCCGTCATCTTCCTGACCGCCCGTCACCGGCTGCCCGACCGGCTGGCCGGATTCTCCGCCGGGGGCGACGACTATCTGCCGAAGCCGTTCCACCTCACCGAACTGGCGGCCCGGCTGCGAGCGGTCATCAAGCGGGCGGTCCCCTCGGCACCGGCCACCGCGGGCGACCTGATCCTGGACGCGGTCCGCCACATGGTGAGCGTCCGCGGCGTCCGGGTCGAGCTGACACCGACCGAGTTCCGCATCCTGGCCGCGCTCCTCGCCGCTTCGGGCGGCATCGTGCGACGGCGCGAACTCGTCCGGGCGGCCTGGCCCGAGGGTGCCCAGGTCCACGACAACACACTCGACCAGTATCTGACGAGGCTCCGCCGCAAGCTGCGCGCGGCGGGCAGTGACCGGACGATCGGCACGGCCCGCGGAGTCGGGCATCACCTGTCATGAGGGAGGCGAACCACCCACCCAGGCGTGCCGCGCGCGAACTGCTGCGCTTCCTGACACCCCGAACGCTGCGGGGCAGGTTGTCCCTGGTGGCGCTCACCACGGCCGCACTGCTGATGGCAGTCCTCACGCTGGCCTTCAACGCCGTGGCTCAGCAGCGCCTTCAGCACCAGGCGGACGACGAACTTCGCACGCGCGCGGCAGCTGTCGCCACGACGGTCGACACGACGGGCACGGCCGTGCACGTCGTGGAGTCGTCGCACGACAACCTGCTGGACACCAACGTGTGGATCTACGCGGGCCGGCACCTGCTGGAGGCACCGCCGGGCACCGCAAGCCCACTGACCCACGTCGCCGACCGACTGGCGGCACGCGGGGACCGCCTCTGCGTCACCACCTCATCCCACAAACCATTCCGGCTGTGCGCACTCCCGGTGGCCGGGGGCCGCGCCGAGGCGACGGTGATCACCGCCCTGGACCTCTCCCCGTACCGAAGTTCGGCCGACACCCTGCTCCTGGGATCGCTCGCTCTGGACGCCGTCATGCTCGCCTCCACGTACGCGCTCACGCGGCTGGCCGTGGGACGCGCCCTCCGCCCCGTCGGCGCGATGACCGACCAGGCCGCCCAGTGGAGCGCCGTGGCCTCGGCGGAACGCTTCGGCAGCAAGGGGCACCCCGCCGAACTCACACGTCTCGGCACGTCACTGGACTCCCTGCTCGACCGGATTCGCACGCTCCTGCGTCACGAACAGCAGCTCACCGGGGAGCTGTCGCACGAGCTCCGTACCCCGCTGAGCCGCATCATCGCCGAACTCGACTGGTGGCAGGGCCGTCCGCGCACCGCCGATCAGACCCGCGCCTCCCACCGGGTCATCACCGATGCCGCCGTGTCCATGCGAACGATCTGCGACACGCTCCTGGACGACGCCCGCGACGGCGCCACCGCCACTCCGGGCACGGCGGAACCCCTCATCGCCCTGCGCCAACTCGCCGAACTCTCCTGTCCGCCGGCGCACTTGACGATCACTGTCGACGGGTCCTGCCCGGCGGTCGGCGTCGCGCCCGCTCTCCTCGAACGCATCGTCAGCCCGCTCCTCGCGAACGCCTGCCGCTACGCCCGCACCCGCGTCACCGTCCACGTGGACGGGACATCCGACGGCGTACGGATCGACGTCACCGACGACGGACCCGGCGTACCGCCCCCGTTCGTCCCCCACCTCTTCGAACCCGGCCGGCGGGCCGACACCGCCGACGGACACACCGGCGCGGGCCTGGGACTGCCGCTGGCCAGACGCCTCGCCCGTTCCGCCGACGGAGACCTGCGATTCGACCACCGCCATACCGCCGGGGCCAGATTCGTCGTGAGCCTGCCTGCGGGATGACCGCGTCATGCCGTCACACCCTGCCGAACCCCGCCGTCAGGCGGCTTCCTCGACGGCGTCCTCGACGGCGGCTTCCTCGTCCGCGGCTTCCTCGACGGAGTGGGAGTCGGTGAGGCTCAGGGCGCCGGTGGCCGCGATCAGTCCGACGACGACCGCGAGGACGGCGTAGGTGATCCGTTCGCCGTGGAAGAACGACGCGACGAGGTCGCTCGTCCAGGTTCCGGCGGGGAGCTGGGTGGTGACCAACGCGGCGATCAGGGTACCGACGACTGCGGTGCCGACGCTGGAACCGACCTCCTGGGCCGTGTCGTTGAGTGCCGCGCCGATGGAGGTGCGGTTGCTCGGCATCGCGTCGACGAGAGCGACCGCGCAGATCGTCATCACGGTACGCAGCCCCACCGTCATGAGCACCATGCAGACAGCGATGGCCGCGTATCCGTGGTCGACCCCCCAGGAGAGACCCGCCAGCGACCCGGCCAGGCAGGCCGCGCCCACCAGGCAGGCGATGCGGTGGCCGAACCGGCGTCCGAGCCACTCGGAGAGGGGAGTCGCGGTGAGCATGGTCACGATGATCGGCAGGTTGGCCAGGCCGGCCCGTACCGGGCTCCAGCCGTAGGCGTACTGGAAGTGGAGGATCAGTCCGAACATCACGCTGGCCATCGCGATGGACGTGCCGATCTGCGCGATGACGGCGCCGCGGACGGTGCCGTTCGTGAAGAGACCCAGATCCAGCATCGGTGCCGGGCTGCGCCGCTCGTGCCGTATGAACGCCGTCGCCGCCACGACGGCGCCCGCGATCGACGCGAGGGTGATCGCGGAGAGCCAGCCGTGCTCGACACCGCTTGTCAGCGAGTAGCAGGCGAACCCGATGGCGCTGACGCTCAGGACGGCGCCCGGCACGTCGAGCGCGTCCTTGGTCAGGTCCTCCGGGCGGTCGGCCGGGACGCCGAGCCGGACGCCGATGCACGCGATCAACGCGATCGGGGCGTTGACGACCAGCAGCCACTCCCACCGCACGTGGGCCAGCGCGGTGCCCCCGAGCAGCGGCCCGAGGACGAAGCCGGACATGCCGACGACGATCATCACCGTCATGGCGCGCATCCGCAGGGCTTTGTCGTCGAACAGGCGGAAGACCAGTGAGTTCGTGATCGGGGCCATGGCCGCGGCGGCGATGCCGAGTGCGGCTCGCAGGGCGATGAGCTCCCCTGCCGTGGTGACCAGGACGACGCACAGGCTCAGCGAGCCGAACACGGCGAGTCCGATCAGCAGCACGCGACGGCGGCCGAGCCGGTCGGCCATCGACCCGGCGGTGAGCAGCAGGCCGCCGAAGGTCAGTGAGTAGGCGCCGGTGACCCATTGCAGCGCGGTCGTGCCGCTGCCGAGGTCGCGGCCGATCGTGGGCAGCGCGATCGACAGCAACGTGTTGTCGACCATCTCGACGAAGAAGGCCAGGCAGAGGGCGGCCAGGGGAATCCACGCCGCGCGTAGGGACGGATAGGTGGTGCGTGACGGAATGTGAAACGTGGCAGTGGTCATGACGGTCCTCCCGATCGAACGTCGTTCGGCTATCGAACAACGTACGATGCGCTACGATAGAACAACGTTCGATACGACGCAAGACGTGATGGGATGGAAGCCATGGCACGCCTGCAAGACCGCTCAGGCGCGGGCCGTCGACGGGCCTCGCACTCGATGGAGTCCGTCCTCACCGAGGCGGTCGCCCTGCTCGACGAGGCCGGCGCGCCGGCTCTGACGTTCCGGGCACTCGCGCAGCGCCTCGGCGGTGGCGTCGCCAGCATCTACTGGTACGTCGCGAGCAAAGACGAACTGCTCGACCGCGCCACCGACCACGTGATGGGCGCGGTGCTGTCCGA
Organism: Streptomyces sp. NPDC102279; assembly: GCF_044766365.1. Taxonomy (NCBI): domain Bacteria; kingdom Bacillati; phylum Actinomycetota; class Actinomycetes; order Kitasatosporales; family Streptomycetaceae; genus Streptomyces; species Streptomyces sp. NPDC102279. The sequence goes on from NZ_JBIWLU010000001.1 coordinate 228,611, forward strand.
CGTGGAGAAGCTCCCGGGCAGCGACGACCCGATCGCCGACCTTCGCGGAATGGCCGTGACACTGTTCGACGCGATCGTGGACCGGCCCTGGCTGGGCGCGTACTTCATGCGCAACACCAACGTGCAGAGCAACTCCTTGCGCCTGTACGAGAGGCTCGGCCAACAGACCCTTCGCCTGGATCTCAGTGCGCACCAGCGGTTTCACGCCGTGTCCGCGATCGTGGGGGTCGTCGTCGGTTCCGCCGTCGACATGGGCCAGGAGCCGCCGCAGGAGATCCTTGACGGCGCCGTGGACCGCGACGAGTTCCTCGGCCGCTATGCCGAGGCGTGGCGGGAGCTCGACCCCAAGGACTTCCCCTTCGTTCACGAGATCGTCGACGAGTTCGACGGCCACGACGACGTCGACCAGTTCCGCTCCGCACTGGAGCTGACGTTGACGGGCCTCCGCCTGCAAGCGGGAGCCTGAGGGGTCAGCTTCCCCCTTGATCAGGGACGAGGAGCGCAGCGCAGGGCGACCGACCGCTGCGGCGGCAGCCGGTATCCCGGATACGCCCCCGGCGGGTGCATACAGGACGTCCGGATCCGGAGGGTGGGCTCGCTGCGGTTGCGGCGGTGCGGCTGGTTCGCCCCGTCAGCCGGTCGGGATGCGTCGCAAGGGGGAACCCTGTGGGCTGTACCGCCGAACGCGCCCTACTCGGCTTGCTGTTCAGCCGGTCGCGCGAGGTCCGCCGTCCACTTCTCCTCGATCCGTCCGAACTTCCACACCAGCAGGGCGACGATCCAGGTGGCGAAGAACAGGCCGACGATGACGTACCCGATGACGTTCAGGTCGAGGCCGGCGATCCAGTCCCAGAAGACACCGTGCAGGCCGGCCTTCTCGGCGACCAGGCCGAGGAGTTCGACGGTGCCGATGATGAGGGCGACAGCGACCGACAGGCCGGTGATGGTGAGGTTGTAGTAGACCTTGCGGACCGGCTTGGAAAAGGCCCAGCCGTAGGCGAAGTTCATGAACGATCCGTCGATCGTGTCCAGAAGCGACATCCCGGCCGCGAACAGGACGGGCAGGCAGAGGATCGCGTACCAGGGCAGCCCGGAGGCCGCGCCCGAGCCGGCGAGGACCAGCAGCGCGATCTCGGTGGCGGTGTCGAAGCCGAGGCCGAACAGCAGACCCAGCGGGTACATCTGCCAGGGCTTGGTGATCGACTTCATGAGGCGGCCGAGGATCCGGTTCATGAAGCCCCGGTTGTTGAGCTGTTCCTCCAGCGCGGCCTCGTCGTAGTGGCCGGAGCGCATCTCGCGGAACACTCGCCAGATCCCCACCATGATGAGCAGGTTGATGGTCGCGATGACGTAGAGGAAGACGCCGGAGACGGTGGTCCCGATCCAGCCGGTGATGCTGTGCAGCTCGGAGTCGTCGTTCTCCACGGGACCCGCCAGGGCCTTGACGCCGAGGGAGAGCAGGAAGGCGAGCGCGAAGACGATGCTGGAGTGGCCGAGGGAGAACCAGAAGCCGACGGACAGCGGACGCTGCCCCTCGTTCATCAGTTTCCGGGTGGTGTTGTCGATCGCCGCGATGTGGTCGGCGTCGAAGGCGTGCCGCATACCCAGGGTGTAGGCGGTGATACCGATGCCGATGCCGAAGGTCTTGGTGCCCAGGCTGTAGTTCTCCGGAGCGACGATCGCGACCAGCGTGAACCAGCCGATGACGTGCAGCGCCAGGATGAACGCGGCCATCCCGCCGACACTGACCCACTCCTTGCGGGTCATCGACGTACGGATGCGGTGCCATCTCGATCGATTGTCCTCAGCCACACCATCCAGCTTGCTGCATATCTGTTGCAGGTACTACTTGAGTGCAGCAAAGCAAGGGTCAGGTTTCCACCACCGTCGAGAAAAGCGCGCCGCCGGAACAGGAAGCGCTGCTGCCGTCCGGTCGCCACCGGCCACCGGCCACCGGATGACGCCTCCCCATCCACCTCAACAACACGATGCAGCCCTCAGCCCCGCCCCTCGGCCTTGTCGACACCGTCCACGTACGCCAAGGCGTACTGGGTCTCGCTGAGTGACTTGCATACATCAGGAACTGGCCCGGAGGGGGACTCGGCGATGGCATCGACGCACGGGCGGCGCGCGGCTGCCGCACTGTCGGTCGGACTGGCCACCGCGGTGGCTCCGTCAGTGGTGCTGACCGGCTCGTGGCCGGCACGCCTGCCGCACCCGGCCGCGAAGGCGGTGAGCACGAGCAGGATGGCGACGGAAACGGTACGGGCGCGCATGCTCGGTCTCCCATGGACGTGCTGGTACTGAGGGAGCATCATGCGACGCGCGGCACGCCCGTGGGGCAGGAGTGTCCGTCTTGTGATCACCAGCATGCCTGCGGGTCCGACGCGGCAATGTCGTACGGCCCGGTCAAAGGGTGACGGCAGCCCGGACCAGCCCTGCGACGGCCGGCGAGCGGCTGTGCGGGGGCCAGGCGATGACGGTGGTCACGTGAGGGGCGTCGGGGACCGGGACGGCGGTGAGGTCCTCGCCGAGGCCGGCGCATGCCGACTCCGGGACGATCGCGCAGGCCCGGCCGAGTGCGATGAGTTGAGTGAGCTGCGTGTGGTCGCGTACCTGCGGGCCCGGGCCGTCCGCGAAGGTGCCGTCGGGTCGCGGCCAGCGAGGCAGGGGAAGGTCGGAGAGGTGGCTGATCTCCTCCAGCCGCAGGTGGGGGCGGATGCCGAGCGGATGGCCCGACGGGAGGATCACGATCTGGCGCTCCGTGTGCAGGTCCTCGGTGTCGAAGCCGGCCGTGTCGTCGAACGGCCGGTGCAGGAGTGCCACGTCGGCCCGGCCGTCCTGCAGCACGCGGGCCTGCTCCCCCGGCCCGCACAGCATGACCTCGACGCGGACAGCATCGGGTTCGGCGGCGTAGGCGCCCAGGATCTTCGCCAGGAGCTCGCCGGAGGCGCCCGCTTTCGCGGCGAGGACGACGGCGGGGCGACCGGTCGCGGCGAGGGCGGCCCGGCGGGTTCGACGCTCGGCGGCTTCGACGGCGTCCAGTGCCGCTCCCGCCTCGTGGAGGAGCACCGTCCCGGCCGCGGTGAGGGTGACACCCCGGCTGTCACGGTTCAGGAGCGTGGCGCCCAGTCGCCGTTCGAGCTGGGCGATCGCCCTGCTCAGCGGGGGTTGGGCGATGCCGAGTCGCTGCGCGGCCCTGCCGAAGTGCAGTTCCTCGGCGACCGCGACGAAGTACCGCAGTTCACGCGTCTCCATTGCGCCAGCCTAGCGGGGGCTGCCAGGAACGATACCCGGGCGGTATCGCCGGCCACCCGATCGGTCTTGGACGGGGCGCCCGGGCCGGGAGAAGCATGGATGTCATGAGTGAAACGAACATCGCCAATCAGCCGCAGGTCGCGCTCGTGACCGGAGCCAACAAGGGAATCGGGTACGAGATCGCCGCGGGACTCGGCGCTCTGGGCTGGACCGTCGGGGTCGGCGCTCGGGACGAGGAGCGGCGCGAGGCCGCCGTGGAGAAGCTGCGCGCGGCCGGAGTCGACGCGTTCGGCGTTCCGCTCGACGTGACCGACGACGCGAGTGTGACCGCGGCGGCCCGGTTGGTGGAGGAGCGGGCCGGGCGTCTCGACGCGCTCGTCAACAACGCGGGGATCACCGGTGGCGGACCACAGGAGCCCACCACGGTCGACGTGGACAGGGTGCGGGCTGCCGTCGAGACCAACGTGATCGGGGTCATCCGCGTGACGAACGCCCTGCTTCCGCTGCTCCGTCGTTCGCCGTCGCCGCGGATCGTCAACGTCTCCAGCAGCGTCGGCTCCCTCACGCTCCAGACGACTCCTGGCGCCGAAGTCGGCCCCATCGCCGTCGCCTACTCGCCGTCCAAGACGTTCCTCAACGCCGTCACGGTGCAGTACGCCAGGGAACTCGCCGACACGAACATCCTCATCAACGCGGTCTGCCCCGGCTATACGGCAACCGACCTCAATGGCTTCCGGGGAGTGCGTACGCCGCAGCAGGGCGCGGCCTCCGCGATCCTCCTGGCGACGGCACCGGCCGACGGACCGACGGGTCGCTTCTTCGACGACGAGGGCGAAGTGCCCTGGTAGTGGATCCGGGTCGGCGCGCGACTGGGCCGACGCCATGGGTGCGCCGACCGGGCTGGTCGGCGCACCGGCCGCGTCAGGTTCCGACTGATTCGCCGGCGGCAGCAGCGCAGTGCGCCTGGGCTGTCGGCGCGGTGGCGCCCAGCAGACGCCCGCCGTGCGGGGCGGCGTGAGCGTGGTGGAGGACGCGCAGCGCGTCGGTCAGTGCCCGCGCGGCTTCGGAGTCCAGCGGAGCGAGGTAGGCCGCTTCGGCCTCGGCGCGGGCTTGTTCCGCGTCACGCAGACACGTGACACCGGCGTCCGTGAGGGTCACCACGTTTCGGCGACGGTCCCTGGCGCTGCGATGGCGTTCCACCAGTCCGCGGCCTTCGAGTTCGTCGATGACGGCCACCATCGTCGTGCGGTCCATGCCGATCGCCGAGGCCAACTCGTTCTGAGAGCGTTCGGCACCGTCCGCCCCGATCACCGAGAGCACGCCCAACTCGCGGGGCAGCACGCCGTACGGCTCCAGCGCCCTGGCCATGAGGGCGGCGAGTTCGAGGTAGGCGTGCTTGACCAGGTACCCCAGCCGGAGCGTGAGCAGGTCGGACAGTTCGGCGTCGTCCGTCATACGAGGTAGCGTATCCTGCTTCTGATAATCAGCGATGCTGACTATCGGTGGTGCTGCGCACTGGCACCTGCCACGCATGCGCTTCACGACCTCCGCGGACGAGGCGATGAGGGGAACCGGCGTTCCCGCCCATCGCGCCTTCCGTCACCGTCCCACCGCGTCCCGGGCCTCGTTGCGCCGGAACACGGTCCTCCGTCCCGCGCCGCCCTTCGCGGCGCATGCCTCACCAAGGAAGCGACGTCCTCGACATGAGTGACTCCATACCCGCCGGCGCCACCCGGACGGCACCGGGCTCGCACGCCTCCGATTCGGTCGAGCCGGCCGATCCCCGCCGCTGGTGGGGCCTGGTCGTCATCGCCCTGGCCCAGCTCATGGTGGTCCTCGACGCGACGATCGTGAACATCGCGCTGCCGTCCGCCCAGGAGGCCCTCGGCATGTCGGACGGCAACCGCCAGTGGGTCATCACGGCCTACACGCTCGCCTTCGGCGGTCTGCTGCTGCTCGGCGGACGTGTCGCCGACCTCGTCGGCCGCAAGCGGACCTTCATCGTCGGCCTGATCGGCTTCGCCGCCGCGTCCGCGGTCGGCGGTGCCGCGACCGGCTCCGCGATGCTCTTCGGGGCCCGGGCCGCGCAGGGCGTCTTCGGCGCACTCCTCGCCCCGTCGGCACTGTCCCTGATGACGACGACCTTCACCGATCCGCGAGAGCGCGGCAAGGCGTTCGGCATCTACGGCGCGCTGGCCGGCGCGGGTGGTGCGGTCGGCCTCCTTCTCGGCGGCATCCTCACCTCGTACCTGAACTGGCGCTGGTGCCTGTACGTCAACATCCCGATCGCGATCGTCGCCGTCATCGGCGCGGTCATCCTGCTGCACGACCGCCCGGGCCACAAGGACGTTCGGCTCGACGTGCCCGGCGTGATCCTCGGCTGCGGCGGCCTCATCGCCATCGTGTACGGCTTCTCCGAGGCCCAGCCGCGCGGCTGGGGCGACTCGATGGTCGTCTCGCTGCTCGTGGGCGGTGTGCTGCTCCTCGCCCTGTTCGTCCTGTGGCAGTCCCGCGCCAAGTCGCCCCTGCTGCCGCTGCGCATCCTGCGCGACCGGAACCGGGCCGGCTGCTTCCTCACGATGGGCTTCGCCACGATCGGTATGTTCGGTCTGTTCCTGTTCATGACCTACTACCTGCAGGGCATCCTCGGGTACTCCCCCGTCAAGACCGGCCTGGCGTTCCTGCCGATGTCCGCCGCGATCATCCTCGGCTCCACGCAGATCTCCGCCCGGCTGCTGTCCCGCGTCCCGGCTCGTGCCCTCATGGTGCCCGGCATGATCCTGGCCGCCTGCGGCCTGCTCATCCTGACCCAGCTCGGCGTCGATTCGTCGTACGCGACCCACGTGCTGCCCGCCGAGCTCATCCTGGGCCTGGGCATGGGTCTCACGTTCATGCCCGTGTTCTCCACCGCGACACAGGGCGTGCGCCCGCAGGACGCCGGTGTCACCTCGGCCATGGTCAACACCTCGCAGCAGGTGGGTGGTTCGCTCGGCACGGCCCTGCTCAACACCATCGCCACCTCGGCCACGTCCACGTACATCGGCAGCCACCTCACCGACCCGTCCCGCAAGGCGGAGGTCGTGGCCGCCGGGGTGGTGCACGGCTACACCCACGCCATCTGGTACGCGGTCGGCGCGATGGTCCTCGCCGGATTCTCCGCCGCCTTCCTGGTGAACGCGAAGCCCGTCGCCCACGGTGAGTCCGCGACGCCGAACGCCGCGCACTGACACCGAGGCCGGGTGGTTCCGGTCCCGTCACGAGGCGCCGGCAGGGGAAGTCCCCGGCCGGCGCCTCTCGCACAGCATCTGTGGGGACATCAGTGGCGGCAATGCACCCGTACCAGAACCGTCGCGCCGGGCGGTCGCGACGGACAGGCCTCGATACCCATCCATACCTGGCCTCTTGACGGTTCATCAGGCCCCGACTCCGGTTCTCCGGACGCGGCTGCCGCACGTTCGAAAGTGGCTTGCGGCCGCGAAGGTCGGGCAGAACGCAGAGCCCTCCGGCAAAGACTGCCGAAACGCCGGGCACGCCACGCGGCCACCATGACGGTCGATCGTGGAGGACTTCAGGCCGATGGGAACGGGATCCGCGTCCCGCCGGGCCAACGCCGCCTCGGCAACCCCACCGGGATCGACCGCCTCGCCCCCGAGCCCGCTTCATGCGGCCGCTTCATGCCATCGCCTCGTACGTGCATACTCAGGCTGCGCGCACCGGCGTTTGCGAGAAGCAGGAGGTAGGCGATGGTGTCGAAATCGGGGACGGAGCCCCGGAGGGTCACGATCAATGACGTCGCCAGGTCCGCCGGAGTGTCCCGGCAGACCGTGTCGCGGGCCCTCAATGACAAGGACGAGATCGACAGCGACACCAAACAGCGTGTGCTGGACGCCGCTCACGCGCTGGGTTACCGGCCGAGCCGGTTCGCCCGGGGCCTGGTGCGTCAGGACACGATGACCATCGGGCTGGTCATCCCGGATCTGCTCAACCCGTTCTTCACCGAGGTCGCGGCCTCCGCGCTGGAAGCCGCTCGGGCGCGCGGCTGGCATGTCGTCGTGTACGACACCGCCGACCGTGCGGAAGAGGAGCGCGGCACGCTTCAGGTGATCAGTTCGCAGGTCGACGCGGTCATCGGCTACTTCAGCTGTCCGGACAGCGAACTCGACTCGTTCACCCGCGGTATGCCGGTGGTGCTCATCGGGCGTGAGAGCGGGTCCTCGCGGTTCACGTCGATTCGGATCGAAGGTCAGGACGGGGTCCACGCCGCGATCGCGCACCTGGCCGCGAAGGGCCACACGCGGATCGGCATGCTCGACCACCACACCCGGGCCGAACCGAGCATCCGGCACGCGTGGTTCACGTCGGCCGCAAGGGCGCACGGGATCGACGCGGGGATGGTCGTGGGTGCGGACCAGACGGCCGACGGCGGCGGCAAGGCGCTCAGGGAGCTGCTCGGAGCCCATCCCGATGTCACCGCCGTCTTCACGTTCAACGACATCATCGCGATCGGCGCACTTCGGGAGGCCCGGCGCCTCGGCAAGAACGTTCCGCGGGATCTGGCGGTCATCGGCTTCGACGGCCTTCAGCTCGGGGCGCTCCTGGAACCCCCGCTCACGAGCGTCGCCCTCGACACGCGGCAGCTCGGCGCGCTCGCCATCGAGCAGGTCGCACGACTGTTGTCACAACCGCGCACGCAGGTGGCCGACGACCTGATCGTGCGTGCCGAGCTGCGGTTGAGCGGCTCGGCCTAACCCGCCGGAAACGCGTCCGTAGCGAATGTCTTGACGTGGAAGCGCGCCGGAGCGCAGACTTCCGACCACTCCGCATTGCATTGCGCGGGGTATCTCCGGGTCTTCCCGTGAACGCTCCCGTGAGCGTTCACGGGATCGCTCACAAGTACTTGGCCAGCTCTTTCGACCACGTCGCCTCGGCAACTCGGCGCTTGCGCCGGAACCGTCGCGGCGTATGCCTTCCGCCCACAGGGTGTTCAGCCCGAGGGTTCCGCATCGAGCCGTCTAGCACCGTCGCTAGCCGTTGTCTGGAACGGAAATTATGAGCAGCACACGCACGCGCATCCGCCTTGCCGTCGTCGCCGCGGCCGTCGGCTCCGTCGTACTCGCCGGATGCTCATCGTCCGACCCGTCCACCGAGTCGTCCGCGAAGTCCTGCGAGCCCACGAAGGGCAAGGTGACGCTCCAGTACTGGAACACGGTTCCGGGTATGGACAAGGTCGTCGCCCTGTGGAACAAGCAGAACCCGGACATCCACGTCGAGACGAAGAACATCTCCAACGACCAGTACGGCACCCTCGGTAACGCTCTCAAGGCGGGCAAGGCGCCGGACCTCGCCCAGGTCGGCTACGACCAACTGCCCAACCTGCGTACACAGAACGCCTTCGTGGACGCCTCGGCCTGCTCGGCCGCCGGCGCCGCCAAGTCGAAGTTCGTGCCGTGGACCTGGTCGCAGTCCAGCTTCGGGGGCACCGGCGTGTTCGCCCTCCCGCAGGACACCGGCCCCATGGCGCTGTACGTACGCAGCGACCTCTTCAAGAAGCACGGCATCGACATACCGACGACCTGGGACGAGTACGCGGCGGCCGCCGAGAAGCTCCACAAGGCCGACCCCGACCTCGACATCACGTTCTTCGACCCCAACAACGCCGAATGGTTCAACGGCCTCATCTGGCAGAACAAGGCCAGGATGTACAGCTACTCCGGTGACAAGTGGCACGTCACCGTCGCGTCGAAGCAGAGCGGGCAAGTCGCCGACTACTGGCAGAAGTTGATCGCCGCGAAGCTCGTGCGCACCGACCTCGCCAACGGCTCGACGCAGATGTACGCCGCGTACCAGAAGGACCAGATCGCCAGCTATGTTGGCGCCGCCTGGGGCTACAGCATGTTCCGCGACAACCTGCCCAAGCAGGCCGGCAAGTGGAGCATCGTGCCGATGCCGACATGGGGTGCCGACGGCACGTCCGGTGACTGGGGCGGCTCGACCGTCGCGTTCATGAAGGGCGGCAAGCACCTCTACGAGTCGGCCAAGTTCAACGCGTGGCTCACCACCGACCCCGAGGCCCTCGCGCTGGAGAACAAGCTGGGCGGCCTGTACCCGGCCGCCAACGCCGGGCTGCAACTGCCCGCCCTGTCCAAGGGCGTTCCATACTACAACAACGAGAAGATCTTCGATGTCTTCGCGGACTCGTCCAAGAAGATCGACACCAGCTTCGCGTGGGGCCCCACCCAGAAGACGGTGAACCTCGCGCTGCAGGACGCGATGGCCAAGGCGGCGGCCGGTGACGGCACCCTCGCCGACGCGCTCTCCGCCGCCCAGTCTTCCGCGCTGAAGTCGATGAAGGACCAGGCGATCCCGGTCACGGCAGGCGAGTGAGCACGGCATGACCGACCTCGCGACCCGCACGCGCACGACGCGTGAGGTGCCGTCCACCGGGGGCGGCCGCCGTCGTCTTCCGCACGGCGGCGGCCCCCGGGCGGGCACCATCACCGCGTTCCTGATCCCCTTCTTCCTCCCGTTCGTGCTGTTCTACCTGGTGCCGGTCGGCTATGCGCTCTGGCAGAGCTTCCGCGCCGTGCACCGCACCGGAGGCCAGTACGGCACCTCCTACACGACCTTCGGCGGGTTCGAGCAGTACCAGAAGGTGTTCGAGAACACCGAGTTCTGGTCGAGCATCGGGCGCATCGGACTCTTCGGCGTCGTGCAGGTGCCGGTCATGCTGCTCGTCGCCCTCGTCATGGCGCTGCTCCTCGACACTCCCCTGCTGAAGCTCAAATCCGTCTTCCGCATCACCGCGTTCATGCCGTACGCCGTGCCCGGTGTGATCGCCGCGATCATGTGGTCGTACCTCTACTCGCCCCAACTCAGCCCCGTCGTGGATCTGTTGAACGGCGTCGGCCTGCACCCCGACTTCCTCGGCCCGGGCGCGGTGCTCTGGTCGGCGGCGAATGTCTCCACCTGGCTGTGGACCGGATACAACATGCTCATCATGTACTCGTCCCTGCAGTCGATCCCGCCGGAGTTGTACGAGGCCGCCAAGCTCGACGGCGCGGGCAACTGGGCCATCGCGTGGCAGATCAAGGTACCGATCATCGCTCCCTCGATCGTCCTGACCACGGTGTTCTCGATCATCGGAACGCTCCAGCTCTACGCGGAGCCGGCCGTGCTGCGGCAGATCTCATCGAACATCTCGAGCACGTTCACGCCGAACATGCTCGCCTACGCCGTGGCATCGGGGAACAACTACCAGCAGGCCGCCGCGATCTCCGTGGTCATCGCCGTCATCACCTTCGTCCTGAGCTTCGGATTCATGCGACTGACCTCGAAGAGGGCCGGCCTGTGAGCAACGCGTCCACACACCGTGAAAGCCGCGTCAGCCGCTCAGCGGCCATGGCCCTGATGCTCCTGCTCGCGATCTACTTCCTGCTGCCGATCTACTTCCTCATCGTCGCGGCCACCAAGCCGCAGGGCGACCTCGCCTCCACCAACGGGCTGGCGTTCTCGCACTTCAACCTGCTCGACAACCTGCGCGTCCTGTTCACGCGCAGCGACGGCATCTTCGGGCGGTGGGCGGTCAACACCGTCATCTACGCCGTGCTGGGCGCCGCCGTGGGCACGCTCATCTCCGCGCTCTGCGGCTACGCCCTGGCCAAGTTCCGGTTCCGCGGGCGGGAGTTCCTCTTCTCCGTCGTCCTCGGCGGTGTCCTCGTCCCCACCACCGCGCTGGCGCTGCCTCTGTTCCTGCTGTTCTCGGCGACCGGGATCGTCAATACCTATCTCGCGGTGTTCCTGCCCAGCATCGTCAGCCCGTTCGGCGTCTATCTGGCCCGCATCTTCGCCACCGCAGCCGTTCCCCAGGAACTGATCGAGTCGGCACGCCTGGACGGTGCGGGGGAGTTCCGCACGTTCTTCTCCGTGTCGTTCAAGCTGATGACGCCCGCGCTGGTGACCATCTTCCTGTTCCAGTTCGTGGCCATCTGGAACAACTTCTTCCTGCCGATGGTCATGCTGCAGAAGGAGTCCCTGTTCCCGATCACACTCGGCCTGTACCAGTGGAACGGCCAGACCGCCCGGGCACCGCTCCTGCAGCAGTCCGTCATCACCGGCTCGCTGGTGTCGATCGTGCCCGTGATCATCGTGTTCATTCTCCTCCAGCGGTTCTGGCGCACCGGTCTGGCAGCCGGTTCGCTCAAGTGACCACAGCCGCACCCTCCCGCCTCCGCACGCCCGGCCCGTACAGAAGGTCCTCGCCGCCATGAGCAACTCCGCTGTCTTCGTACCCCACTTCCACTGGGACCGGGAATGGTACGAGCCGTTCCAGGTGTTCCGGCACCGGCTGGTCACCGCCCTCGACACCGTCCTGGAGACGGCCGAGACGAACCCCGACTTCCGGTTCACCGTCGACGGGCAGATGGCCGCGGTCGAGGACTACCTGGAGATGCGGCCGGAGAACCGCGACCGTGTGGCGGCCCTGGTCCGCGAGGGACGGCTGGCCGTCGGGCCGTGGCTCATCCTGCTCGACGAGTTCCTCTGCTCGGGCGAGACCATCGTCCGCAACCTGCAGATGGGGTGGTCCGCCGCGGCAGAACTCGGGGGCGCGATGCCCGTCGGGTATCTGCCCGACATGTTCGGCCACGTCGCGCAGATGCCGCAGATCCTCGCGCGCGCCGGCATCGGGCACGCGGCTCTGTGGCGTGGCGTGCCCGGCTCCGTAGACGGCCACGCCTTCCGCTGGCGCGCCCCCGACGGCTCCGAGGTGCGCACCGAGTTCCTCTTCGACGGCTACGACAACGGGCTCGATGTGCTGCTGGTGCCCGACCGGATCGGCCGCGCGTTGAACGACTACGCGGAGATGACGGCCGGCCGCTGGGGCAACGACCCGGTGCTGGCGATGGCCGGCACCGACCACAACGCGCCCGATCCGCACCTCGCGGCGTGGCTGCGGCAGGCGTCCGGCGAGGGGCGCCCCATCACCGTCGCGACGCTGGACGAATACCTCCGCGAGCACGTGCGTGACGGGGTGCCGGCCGTCGTCACCGGCGAGTTGCGCAGCCATGTGCGCGGCAACATCCTCCCGGGCGTGCTCTCCGTCCGCCTCGGGCTGAAGCAGCGGATGGCGGTCGCCGAGCGCACGCTCGACCACGCCGAGCGCATGAACGCCCTGTGGTCCCGGCGAGACGACTCGCCGTTCCTCACGCTCGCCTGGCACAAGGTCATCGAGTCGAGCGCGCACGACTCGGTCGTCGGCTCCGGCACCGACGAGACGTGCGACCAGGTCGCCGCGCGTCTGGCGGAGGCCGCGCAGACCGCTCGCGCCGTCCGGGACGCGGCGCTCGCCGAACCCGCCGGCCTGGTGCCGAGCGACGCCCATCTGGTCGCCAACCCCCTGCCGTTCGAACGCACGGCGCTGGTCGAGGTGAACGTCGTCGCGCCGCCCGAGGGCACGAGCCCGGTCGCGACCTTCGCCGACGGCTCGGAGCACCCAGTGCAGCTGATCTCTGAGGCACCGACGGTCCTCAGCGACGAGCGCATGGACGCCTCACAGCTTGAGCGTGTGCTGCGCCGCATCCACCGCCGTGAACTGTTCGGTCGGCTCATCGACCACTACGACCTCAATCCCGGCTCGCTGGCCTTCCACCTCGCGGAGGTCCCCTCCGGCGGACCCTTCGACCTGATGATCCTGCGCCAGGAGGTCGCCGCCGCCGCTGTCGCCCATCCGGGTGAGTGGCGCGTGCTGACGATGGAGGAGGCCCGCGCCACCGCACTCGTTCCCGTCAAGGTGCCTGCCTCCGGGCTGACCTCCTTCCGGGTCGAGCCCCGCGAGGGCGGCTCCGCCGCGCCGGGCTCCTTCGCGACCTCGCCCGGCCCGGACAGGCCCACACCAGACACGCCCACACCGGCTGCGTACACACCCGCGACCGCGACGGGCCGCACACTCTCCAACGGCCTGGTCGCTGTCTCCGTCGCCGCCGACGGCACGCTGGACATCACCGGGCTCGACGGCACCCGGCTGAGCGGGGTCGGCCGCCTCGTCGACGGCGGTGACCGCGGCGACAGCTACAACTACGCTCCCCCGGCGCACGACGTCCTCGTGCGGGAACCGACACAGCTCACCGTCGACCTCCTCGAGGACGGTCCGCTGCGTTCACGGCTGCGGGTCACCCGCGTCTACGCGTGGCCCGCCGGGCTCTCCGACGACCGTGACCTGCGCGACGAGCGCACCCTGCCGACTCCGGTGGAGATGCTCGTCGAGGTACGCACCGGCGAACCGTTCGTACGTATCTCCACCGCGTTCCTGAACCGCTCCGCGGATCACCGGCTGCGCCTGCACGTACCGCTGCCCGAGCCGGTGACCACGTCCTCGTCCGCCGGCCAGTTCGCCGTCACCGAGCGCGGGCTCACCGCCGAGGGCGGCTGGGGCGAGCACCCGCTGCCGACCTTCCCCGCCAGTACGTTCGTGTCCGCGGGCCCCGCCAGCGTTCTCCTCGATCACTCCAGCGAGTACGAACTCGTCGACGACGGCTCCGAACTCGCCCTCACCCTGCTGCGCGCGATCGGCTCGATCAGCGTCAACATCCACCCTCTGCGCGACGAGCCCGCCGCGAGCGAGATTCCGGCTCCGGGTGCCCAGGACCTCGGTATGCGGATCGAGAACCGCTTCGCCGTCGTTCCGTCGGCCACGGGCTGGCGCGGGGCCCACGCGGTCGCTCTCGCCGAGGAGTTCCGCAACGACGTGCTCGTCACTCGGGGGACCGCGCTCGCCGCCGGCCAACTGCCGCCCGACGCGGCCGGGTTGCGCGTCGACGGCCAGGACGTCCTGGTGTCCAGTGTCCGCCGTGTCACCGACGACGTCACCGCAGCCGGGATCGAGGTACGCCTGGCCGCGATGCGCGACACCGCGTCAACCGTCCGTGTGACGGGCGCGTTCTCCGAGGCCACCACCGTGGATCTGCTCGGCCGACCGATCTCGCGGGCGCAGGCCGCGAACGAACTCGAACTCGCCCTCGGCCCCTGGGAGATCCGCACGGTCGTCGTCCGATAGAGGACCGTGCGCGCCACCTCGCAGCCCCGTCGCATGTGACATCAAGAAAGAGTTGTGACCTCTTGTCCACCGAGCTCTCCCCCCATGTCTCCGACATCACGCCAGGACGTGGCGCGCTGCGTCCGGCGCGCTCGTGGCTGCATTCCGACGCGCCTTCGCTCTCCCTGAACGGGCCCTGGCGCTTCCGCCTCTCCCCCACGGCGTCCGGACCGGAGGACTTCGCGGCCGACGGCTTCGACGACCGCGGATGGGACAGCATCCCCGTGCCCTCCCACTGGGTGCTGGAGGGTGACGGGGCCTACGGCCGGCCGATCTACACGAACATCCAGTTCCCCTTCCCGATCGATCCGCCGCACGTCCCGGACGAGAACCCGACAGGCGACTACCGCCGGCACTTCGACCTGCCCGCCGACTGGTCGGACGCCGAGCGTGTGCTGCTGCGCTTCGACGGTGTCGAGTCGCTGTTCCGGGTATGGGTGAACGGCGCCGAGGTCGGCAGCGCGAGCGGGAGCCGACTGGCCCACGAGTTCGATGTGACCGCCGCGGTCCGCGCAGGCGGCAACACGGTCGCGGTGCGCGTGCACCAGTGGTCGGCGGCCAGCTATGTCGAGGACCAGGACCAGTGGTGGCTGCCGGGCATCTTCCGCGACGTCACGCTCCTCGCCCGGCCCGTCGGCGGCATCGAGGACGTCTGGCTGCGGACCGGATTCGAGGACGGTCACGGACGGATCGAGGCGGAGATCACCGCCGACGCGTCCGCCTTCCCGGTCACCCTGCGCATACCCGAACTCGACATCGAGCACGTCTGGACCGCACCGGGCGAGATCACCCCCCTCGACGTCCCCGATGCGCGACCCTGGTCGGCCGAACAGCCCCGCCTGTACGAGGCCACCGTGTCCACGGCCGCGGAGGCCGTCGCGCTGCGGGTGGGATTCCGCACCGTCGAGATCCGCGGCGACCTGTTCCTGGTCAACGGCCGACGCGTCGTCTTCCACGGGGTGAACCGCCATGAGGCGCATCCTGAGCGTGGCCGTGTCTTCGACGAGGCGCACGCCCGGGAGGACCTGGCCCGCATGAAGCGGTTCAACGTCAACGCCATCCGCACCAGCCACTACCCGCCGCATCCCCGACTGCTCGACCTGGCAGACGAACTCGGCTTCTGGGTGGTCCTCGAATGCGATCTGGAAACGCACGGCTTCGACCAGGTCGGCTGGGCCGGCAACCCGAGTGACGACCCGGCGTGGCGCGAGGTCTACCTGGACCGCATCCGGCGCACGGTCGAACGGGACAAGAACCACCCCGGCGTCGTGATCTGGTCGCTCGGCAACGAGGCGGGTACCGGCGGGAACCTGGCCGCCATGTCGGCATGGGTCCACGCCCGCGACGCCGGCCGGCCGGTGCACTACGAGGGTGACTACACCGGCGCGTACACCGACATCTACTCACGCATGTACGCCTCGGTGTCGGAGACCGAGCAGATCGGAGCCGACGGCGCGCGGTCCCCCCTGCTGAACTGCACCCCCGCGCAGAGCGCCCGGCAACGCACCAAGCCGTTCCTCCTGTGCGAATACGCGCACGCGATGGGCAACGGACCGGGGGCGCTCGACCAGTACGAGGCGCTCGTACGGCAGTATCCGCGACTGCACGGCGGCTTCGTGTGGGAGTGGCGCGACCACGGCCTCCTCGCCGCGGCCCCGGACGGAACGCCGTACTACGCCTACGGGGGCGACTTCGGCGAAGTCGTGCACGACGGCAACTTCGTCATGGACGGCATGCTGCTGAGCGACGATGTGCCCAGCCCGAGCCTGTTCGAGTTCGCGGCGGTCACGCGGCCCATCGACCTCGTCTTCGACGGCGGGAAGGTCGCGGTCACCAACCTGCGGCACACGGCCGACACGGCGGACCTCAGCTTCCGCTGGCGCGTGGAGCACGACGGAGTCCGCGTTGCATCCGGCGAGTTGGACGTGGCCGTCCTCGCCGCGGGCGAGTCCGGGTGGACGCCTCTGCCCCCGGTCACCCCCGCACCCCACGCCGAGACGTGGCTGACGATCGACGTGGCATTGGCGTCGCCAACGCCCTGGGCGCCCAAGGGACATGTGGTCGCGACCGCCCAACTGGACTGCACAGCACGTCGTCCCGTGCCTACCGTTCGCCAGCAGGCCGACTGGCAGCCGTGCGACGGCCACCGCTCCCTCGGAATCGCCGAGTTCACCGGCGGATCCCTTGTCCGCCTCGGCGACCGCCCCGTGTCGGGGCCGCACCTCGAACTGTTCCGCGCGCCGACCGACAACGACGAAAGCCCGTCCGACGGAGTCGAAGGGAGCGACGACAGCATCGCCGGTACGTCGCATGCAGACCTGTGGCGTCGTGACGGCCTGGACCGTCTGACCGCACGGCGCATCGGTGTGGAGCACACGCAGGATGCCCTGCGCACTCTCGACAAGGTCTCCGCGGCGAACTCCGCGGTGTGGGTGATGATGGAGTCCATCTGGTCGGTCGAGGACGGCGAGCTGGAACTGCGCGTCGAGATCGAACCGTCGCACGGTTGGCGGACGGTGTGGCCCCGGATCGGGATCCGTTTCGATCTGCCCGACGTCGCGGCTCCCGTCGACGGGGCCGAGTGGTTCGGCCTGGGCCCGCTGGAGTCCTATCCCGACAGTCTCCACGCCGCCCGGACAGGCCACTTCACGTCCACGATCCGCGACCTCTCCGTCAACTACGCCCGCCCTCAGGAGACCGGCCACCGCGCCGAGCTGCGCCGGCTGACACTGACCAGTGGTGCCACCGAGGTTCTTCGCATCAGGACCCTCGCCGACACCCGCGGACGCCGCCCCGGCTTCACCCTCAGCCGCCACACCCCCCAGCAGATCGCCCGAGCCGAGCACCCCTTCGAACTCACCGACTCCACGACGAGCCACCTCATCATCGACGCGGCCCAACACGGCCTCGGCTCACGGGCATGCGGCCCGGACGTGTGGCCCGAGTTCGCGCTCCGCCCCGAGTCCCGCACGATCAGGCTGCGTATCGCGGCGGGCTAGGAATCCGGCGCCGGTGCAGCGACGGCGGTTCGCGCCGGATGTACCAAGTCCAGACGCGCACAGTCGTCCCACAGAATCCGCGAACCCACTCTCGGGGGTTTGAAATCGCTGACACGGAACACACGGAGTCTCTGACACAGCCTTTATACGACCAGGTAGGAGACACACATCATGGGCATCATCGCCTGGATACTCATCGGTCTGCTCGCGGGCATCATCGCCAAGGCGCTCATGCCGGGCAAGGACCCGGGCGGCATCATCATCACGATGCTCATCGGTATCGCGGGAGGTCTCCTCGGCGGCTGGCTCGGCAAGGTCATCTTCGGCGTGGACTCCATCGACGGCTTCTTCGACCTGTCCACCTGGATCGCCGCCATCATCGGCTCGCTCATCCTGCTGGCCCTGTACCGGGTCATCACCGGAAACCGTCGCCACGCCTGACCGCACCCCCGCTCCCCCGGCGAAACGGCTCCGCCCTCCCGACACGGGAGGACGGAGCCGCCGCCTTTGTGCCGGGCCCACCCGGTTCGTGAGTTCAGCCACCAGGATCACTGTCATGGTGCTCGCGGCGGACGGTACAGGCAACGGCCTTGTCATGCGGAGCAGCGCGGCTCAGTACTCGCCTCCGTAGTACCCGCCCTCCGATGTCACTTGCGACATCGCTCCGAGGACGGTGAACGGCGTCTGGGCGATGGGGCTCTGCCCGCCGAAGGCGTCCAGAGCGACGGCTTCCACGGTGTACGAACCCGGCGCCCACTCCCACCCTGTCTCCCAGGCCCAGGTGCCGTCCTGACCGACCGCCGCGTTGCCCAGGAGGCGTCCTCCCTCGTGGAAGCCGACCCCCACGGCTCCAACCGCCACGCCGGTGAACACCACCCGAGCGTCCATCACCTGCTCGTAGGCCGCCGGCGTGTGCACCGCGGCAGCTCCCGCAGCAAGCTCCTGGGCCACGCCGCCCGACGGGGTGCCGCCCACGAAGCCACCGACACCTGCGGCGCCCGCGTCGAGCGCGGTGAACGCCACTTCGGTGCGCTCGGACTGGAACCCGGAAGCGTCCGCGGAGAAGATCTTCAGCGTGTGCGCGCCCTGGTTCCATGTACGGCCGAGCTCCCAGCTCCAGCTGCCGTCCTGTGCGACGGGAGCCTGGCCGATGAACTTGCCTTGTTCCCAGACGCTGACGCGCACGGCACCGAGGGCCTGACCGCTGAACCGGACCTGGTCGCAGGGCAGTTGGGCATGCGCTGCCGGGGCGGAGACGGTGGGCGCCGGGAACTCGGCGCCTCGCAGCACCGAGGTCGAGGCGAGATAGGTGTCGATCGCGGATCGGTCCGCGTCTGGCTGCTCGTAGCCGTGCCGGGTCACTCCCAGCCGCGGCGCGATCCCCTCGACGAGGAGGTATCCGATGCCGAGCAACGGTGGTGTGTTGCGCTGGGTGACCTTCCCGTGGCCGGTGATGAAGGGGGACTCGCTGAAGATCAGGTTGAAGTTCGGGTACGCCTGCAGAAGCCCCAGGTAGGGCTCGACCTGAGTCGGGTACTGCTCGTCCTGCGGCGAGGACACCATGTAGATGTGGGCTTCGGGGTTCGCGCCGGAGGCGAGCAGGTCCGGAAGCAGGGCATCGAGGACGGCGACGGAGTCGTCGGACATCGCCTCGCCCAGCATGTGCCGGCCGACCTCCGGATACGTCTCCCGCACGAACGAGCCGATCCGTAGCTGCGGGACACTCGCCACGATGTTCCGGAACCCGTACTTCAACCCGTAGTAGAGGGCCGCGCTTCCGCCCTTGGAACTGCCCCAGAGCGTGACGTCGCCCGGAGTGAGCCCGAGGGCCTTCGTGACACTGGTGATCAGGGTGATGACGGACGCCTCGACCGAGAAGTCCATCTCTCTGCAGAGGTAGTAGGTGTTCTTCTCCACGAACCGGTCCCGGATCCACAGGATGTTCGACCGCAGGCCGTCCAGCACACCCGTGCCCCAACCGTAGTCGTCGGGGGCGTAGATGTTCGAGAACACGACCATGAGGTGGCGGTTGCCGCTGCGCGCGTGGGCGAAGCGGTACTCCACCGGGTGGGCGCCGGACGCCTCGATCCCCTTGAGCACCTTTCGCGTCGGCGTGGCTGCTTCGGTCATGTGGGAACTCCAACTCTCCAACGTCTTACGGGTACTGCGGTGCAGACCGATTCAGGGGTGCCCACATCGGGAGGGGGCAGAAGGTCCGACGCGGTTGCGGATTGGTGCCCTGTCACCTCGATACGGCACGATGTCCGGATGACTGCCACGCTGGAGCGCCTCATGCGGCACCGCCGCAGGCGCCTCTGGCCGGCGGTGACCGTCCTGGCATCCCTCCTGCTGGCAGGCGCCGTCATCACCACGTGGCCGCAGACGGCCGGGACCACCACCTCGCATGCCGCCACGCGCGGCCTGACCGTGGCCACCTGGAACATGTGTGGCGTCGCCCGGTGGAAGTGCGCGGGTACCGGAAGCCGCACGGCCAAACGCGACGCGGCCGCGCACCTCGCCACAGGTGGCGGAGCCCGCGTGATCTTCCTGCAGGAGGCCTGCGCCTCGGACGTGGCCGCCGTGCGTGACCGACTGGGCGATTCCTGGAGCTCGGCCTTCCGCCCCTACACATGGCGTGGCGCGTCCGGGCACACCAGCACGGTGCCCTGTGTCACCGGCGGCAAGGAGCCGGCCGGGTTCGCCGTCCTGTCGGCGACGCGGCTCGCCGCTGCCCGCCTCGTGGCATCCCAGCAGCCCACGCTCGGACTGCGCCGCGGCATCCTGTGCGCCGTGGTCGCCGATCACGCTCTCACGGTCTGCAACGCCCATCTCAGCCGCCCGGGTGACGATCGGGCTCACCCTCAATGGGAGCTGAGGGACGACCAGTTGCGGGCCCTGGCCGCCGCGGCGCCTGACGATCGCGTCGTCTACGGCGGTGACCTGAATGTGGATCCGCCGGACCAGGGATCTCCGGTCGGCGTGTGGCCATCGCTCTCGTACTCCGGCCACCGCGAGTGCGACCAGGCGTCGGCCGACGGGCGTTCCGGCCGGCCGACGCACGTCAGCGGGCACAAGCTGGACTATCTCTTCACGGGTCTGCCCAGGGTCCGGTGCTCGGTCCGTGACACCCACGTCTCGGACCACTACGCGCTGTTGCTGACGGTGCGTACGGACTGATCCGGTCGCCGCTCTCACACCACCACGCCCTCGTGGATCTTGTCGTCGTGCGCGGTCCCCTTCGGCGGGGCCGGGCGCGACGGGGAGGACGTGGGCGGTTGAGTGCCTTGGGTGCGGTCGGCGGTGCGCTCCGTCGTGCGCTGGGTGGGGAGACCTGCGAGTCGCTGGTCCGGCCGGGATTCCGCGGGGCGCGACAGGAGAGTGAGCGGACGGGCCGCCCGGGGGGAGAAGACGGTGCCGGCTCTGGGGGCCCGGGCGTCGGCGCGGGCCAGATCGCCGCCCATGACGAGCATGCGGTCGGCGAGTCGGGCAGCGGCGAATCCGTCGTCCAGGTCGCAGAACTGGTTCTGGAACCATCGGTAGCGCTCTGCGTAGGACGCCTGAACCCGGTCGATGTCGCAGATCGCCGAGATCAGTTCCTGCGAGGTGTCGACCAGCGGGCCGGGAGCGCTGGCCGCGAAGTCGAAATAGAACCCGCGCAGGGTGTCGCGGTAGTGCTCGAGGTCGTAGGTGAAGAAGAGGATCGGTCGTCCGGTGTTGACGTAGTCGAACATGAGGGACGAGTAGTCGGTGATCATGACGTCGGTGATCAGCGAGAGGTCGGCCATGTCCGGGTAGTCGGAGACGTCGAAGACGAAGCCGTCGCCGGCGCCGGGTACCGGATCCACGACGTTCGGGTGTCGGCGTACGAGCAGGACGTGGTCGGCGCCGAGGCGGGCGCGAGCGTCGGCCAGGTCGATGCGGAAGTCCAGCTTGTACTTGCCGGGTGCGTAGAACTGGTCGTCGCGCCAGGTCGGGGCGTACATCACGACCCGCTTGCCCGGGGGGAGGCCGATACGTCGGCGGATTTCCTGCTCGCGGCGCTCGGTTCCGGTGCGGCGCAGGATGTCGTTGCGCGGGTAGCCGCACTCGACCATCTCGCCGGGGAAGCCGAAAGCGCGCTTGAGGATGGGGGTGGAGAAGCTGTTGGGTGACACGAGTATGTCCCAGTTCTGCACCTCCTTCTCCACCCGCTCCAGGTAACGCTGGTCGGCGAAGTGGATCGCCTCGATGTCGTGGCCGATCTTCTTCAGCGGAGTGCCGTGCCAGGTCTGCACGACGACCTGACCCTCGCGCTTCTGGAACCAGTCGGGCAGGTGGTTGTTGGCCACGACGTAGGAGCAGGTCGCCATGGCCTCGTACCACTCGGGGGACCACATGCGCACGGCGGTCGCCGTGGGCGGCACCTGCACCTGGTCGTCGCGCACGACCCAGAAGTGCTCCAGATCCACGCGCCGGCGGACGAGTTCCTCGTGCAGGGCGCGGGGGCTGTCGGAGTACTGGGTCCCCTTGAACGCGTCGAAGAGGATCGCCGGCCGCAGCGGAGCCTGCCGGGCGGACTGGTACGCCTTCGTGCGCAGCAGCTTCTGCCGGTAGGGCCCGCGTGCGTTGTCGGGCATGGCGGAGTGCACCAGCAGGGAGAGTCGGTCCCAGGCCTCGGCCTGGATTTCGTAGCGCCGCTCGTTCTCCGTGTGCTCTTCGGGGAACGCGGCGATCAGATCCTGATCGATCTTCACCATCAGGTCTTCCAGCCGGTCTTCACGACTGATGGACGACAGGTCCTGGCGGCGCAGGAAGAAGTCCCATCGGCCCGCGGCCAGCGGGATGTCGCCGGCGAGCGTGCGCATCGCGGCCGGGGTCAGCACGAAGCGAAACCTGTTGCCGTGCCACTCGATCGGAAGCTCTCGCTCCGCACCCTGGGCGCGGGAGCGGACCACGATGTGGGTGGCGCGGTACTCCTCGGGGCTCAGCCGATCCGCCGCGAAGTACTGCGCGATGACCTCGAGCGCTCCGTTCTCACGCCAGAAGTAACGTTTCGCCACAGGGAGGCTCGCGCGCTCGAAGAGCACCAGGTAGCCGGAGCCGTTGCGGTGTACGACCACCTCGCGGTCACCTTCGGACGTCTGCAGCGCCGCCGGGATCCGGTAGCTGCCGTCAGGTACGTCCTGCGCCATGACCGGATAAATGGTCATCTTGCGGCCCTCGACGTGCAGGGTGGTCTTCCAGCCGTTGCTCCCCATGTTCCAGGACTGCGGAATGTCTCCGCCGTCCTGGCCCAGGGCGCGGAAGCCCGGCACCAGGGTGCGCAGGGGCAGTCGTGTGGTGAAGGTGCACCATCCGTCGCCGCCCGGCGTGAAGTTGACCCGTGCGTCGTGCTGCCCGGACCCGCTCATCGACGTGACACGGAACTTGCCCCACTCGGGGGTCTGGGGGCCGAGGTAGACACCGCGCAGTTCCAGTTGGTCGCCGACCAGCCGGTGACCGGTGATGCGGCAGCGCACGATCTCCACCCGCAGCTTGAGCTTGCCCTGCAGGAACAGGGGGAGGACGCGCGTGTTGGCGTCCACGTAGCGGTAGGGCGGGTTGGCCGCGGTGTCGGACCCGCCGCGGTCGACGCCGCGGTAGCGGAACAGGCCCCGGCTGAGCACTCCGGTGGCCACGTCCCAGGTGCCCTCGGCCCATTCGCCCTTGCGCTTGAGCCGGGTGACGTCGATCTGGGTCTCGAAGCCGGCCCAGTCGTAGCAGTAGCGATTCTGGTTGGACCGTTCGGTGGCCTGCGGTGCGTACGTGGTCTTCGCGGTGGCGACGAGGGTGCGCCCTTGCTTCTTGTTGCGCAGCGCGATGGCCTTCACGGACATATGTTTCTTGTGCACGTTGAGGAAGCGCACGTACGCGGTGCCGGTCAGCGTCAGCTGATTCTGGTCACCGTTCCACCGGGCGCCGGACAGCACGCTGTGCAGCGAGAACTCTTCGTCCAGGCGGTACGCCTTACGGTCGAGACCTACCTCCTTGTCCCCGAGGTAGGGGTACTTCAGATAGCGCCGGAACCGGCGCTGCACCGGGATGGGGCCACCCTTGCGTTCGAACCTGATGACGTCGAGGAGTTCTTCCAGACGCCGCTTGCGCACCAGGAGCCACTTGACGCGGGCCTCCGCGGGCAGCTCCTCGATGATGTCGTCGTCGGCCTCGTCGAGAAACTCGTTGGCCCAGTGAAGGAACGACTCCTGATACTCCTCGTCCGCGTCGGGCAGGACCTTCAGATGCAGCATGAGGTCGGACTTCAGGCAGGCCAGGTCGTACTTGCGTTTGCTCTCCGCGTACAGCTTGGAGCGCCGCTCCGCGAGGAAACGGCTGACGGACCGGACCGCCGCGACGCGGTCGCGGAGGTTCGAGAGTTCCGTGTGCCGTTGGGTGATGGAAGGTGCCGCGCCTCCGTCCCGGCGGCGCCAGAAGTAGACGATGTCGGTGAGGACGTCGACCTTCTCGGCCCGGAAGTGGGCGAACATGTTGACCCAGGAGTCCTCGTAGAGGACTCCCTCGGGGAACTCGATGAAGTGGTAGTCCCAGAACGAGCGGCGGAACAGCTTGTTCCACACCGTACGGTCGTAGATCAGCGCCTCGAAACGCGTGATGTGTGTGCCGCGGCGGGACTTCAGCATCGGCGTCTTGTGCAGCGGTGACTGCCACTTGGTGGTGGAGTTCATCATCTGCACGTTGCCGGACACGAAGTCCGCCTCCGAGCCTTCCAGGGTGCGCACCATGAGTTCGTAGGCGTACTCGGGGATGACGTCGTCGCCGTCCACGAAGGCGAGGAACTCCCCCTTCGGGTGCATGGCCCGCAGCGCGGTGTTTCGCGCGTGACCAGGACCTTGAGCCTCTTGCCGGATCACGCGGAAGCGCGGATCGGCCGCACAGAACTCGGCGGCGATGCGGGACGAGTCGTCCGTCGACCCGTCATCGACAAGGATCACCTCGAAGTCCCGGAACGACTGGCGTGCGATCGACTCCAGACATTCGCCGAGGTACATCTCGACGTCCTGGAACGGCACCACAACACTCAGACGGGGCTGAACCGTCAACGCACTCTCCTACCAAGACCCATCACCCCAGCGTCCATGTCTACGGACCTGGCAGTGCCATCCCCCTGCTGGGTACGCCCGACAGACGCTTCGCTGCGGTCTTGGCGTCGCCACACCTGTGACGCCGGTGAACTCCCCGTTCACGACCGTCACAGGATGTGCACATCTTATGTCAGCCTTAAGAGTGGTCAAGGGAAGTTAAGGTGTAATCCATGTCTCGTACAGGCATGTGCCTGTTCTTTTGCCCACGCCGGACGTTGGGCGCCGAACAACCCCCCTTATAGTCATCTCTTCGTCATCGTTCTGCCTGCACGGACCGGTCTCCCCCCACCCGGGCCCTGGCACTCCGCATCGCGGAGCCCCTGAGGAAGAGGAACCGGACCTGATGTCCCACAGCGCCACCGCAGAGCCCAGGTCTGCCCGGAGAACCGCCCCCAGCCCTCAGCGACGACGGCGTCGCGACAAGCCCGGCAAGCGACGCCGGCTGCGCGCGACCCTGATCACCCTGGCGGTACTCCTCATCGGCGCGGCAGGCACCGGCTACTGGTTCTACCAGCACCTCGACGGCAACATCGACGGCTTGGACCTGAACAAGCAGCTCGGCGACGACCGCCCCGAGCGGCTCCCCACGTCGGGCCAGAACATCCTGGTGCTCGGATCCGACTCGCGCGCCGGCGCGAACGCCTCGCTCGACACCGGACATGTGTCGGGCGCCCGGTCCGACACCGCGCTCGTGATGCACATACCCCAGGGACGGACCCGCGCCACCGCGGTCAGCATTCCGCGCGACACCCTGGTCACTCGCCCGGCCTGCACCAAGGCGGACGGCACCACTGTTCCGTCGGCCCGGCGCGTGATGTTCAACTCCGTCTACTCGCAGGTCGATTCGGCCTGCGTGGTCAAGACCGTCGAGGCCATGACGGGTGTGCGGATGGACCACTACGTAGAGATCGACTTCGCCGGATTCAAGGGTCTGGTCGACGCGGTGGGCGGTGTGACCGTCACCCTCGACCAGGACATTCACGACAAGTCGAGCGGGTTGCAGATGTCCGCCGGCACACACCGGCTGAACGGCACCCAGGCCCTGAGGTTCGTCCGCACGCGTCATGGCGTCGGCGACGGAAGCGACCTGGGGCGTATCGGTCTGCAGCAGAAATTCATGATCGCACTGCTTTCGGAGATCAAGAAGCAGGACCTGCTGGGCAGCCCCACGAAGACGTACAAGATCGCCAATACCCTGACGTCGGCACTGACCACCGACTCGGATCTCGCATCGCTGACCAAGCTCGCCACCTTCGCCCGCAGCATGGGCGACGTGGATCCCGGGGACATGGAGACGATCATGCTCCCCGTCGCGTACGACAAGGTCGACCCCAACCGGGTGGTGACCGCCGAACCGCAGGCCACGCAGTTGTGGAAGGCGATTCGCACGGACTCCGCGATCCCCGCCTCGGCCAAGAAGTCACCCGCGACAGGCGGCTGATTGGCCGCCCGGCCGACACCTCAAAGGCGAACGTCCGAAAGGGGCGGCCGGACCTGGTCCGGCCGCCCCGTCACAGTTCCCGCCATGCCGACAGGCTCAGCCCCGCCCCGTTCTGGCGAGCCACTCGGGGGGTTCCGTCCTCACCGATCAGGGCGACGGCGATCCGGCCGCGGCCGTCCCGCGCCAGCGCGGGGGTGCCCTGGCACTGCTCCTGCGGGTACCACCAGAATCCGCCGGACTCGTTCTCGGTGGTCCCCAGACCGACGACGGCTCTGCCCGTGGCATCCCGGAACGCGAGCATCACGCAGTCGTAGCCGTCGACCTGGGCGCGCAGCGTGGCGTAGCCGGCTTCCGGTCCCACCGCGCCGAGCGGCTGCGGCCAGCTCCCGGCCCGCCAGGCCTCCCCGGAAGAACTGTCGGCATTTGTCCAGAAGAACGTCGCCCGCCCCGGTCCGGTCTCCAGCGCGGAGACCGTGCCGGGTGCGGGGCGCAGAGAGAACCCTCGCGGGCCCTCGAAATCGCCGCCCGGGGCAGTCTGTCCCCAGGTCATCACGCCCGTCTCCGCAGCAGCCACCACTTCGATGCGGCCATCACTCAGGGCCACCGGAACCGGCCAGGGGTCCAGCCCGCCACCGCGCAGATCCTCCCAGGCCCGCCACTTGCCCGCGGAATCCTCCCGCCGCAGCAAGAGGCCGCCGTGGGCGCCACGCGTGAAGACATGGACGCTGCCGTCCCCGGTGACCACACCGGCCGGCGGGCCGACCCTGCGGCCCTGGTCACCGTCCCGGTGCGGATTGCCCAGGGAGCGCCAGTCGGTGAAGGCGAGCCCGGTCTGGTACTGGATCGCGTGAACCACGTCCACCGTGGCCACGCCGTCCGCGCCCACCCGTTCGCGACGGCCGAAGAAGTGCACATAGCTGTCGGCGCCCTGAGCCACGCTCACGTGCGTCAGGTGCGGTACGGACACGAAGTGCGGCCCACTCCAGGACGGGCCGCCGACCGCCGTCTCGGTCCACCGGGCGAGCCCGCCTTCGACCAACACATACACCGTCAGCCGACCGTCCCTGCCACAGGTCAACCACCGTCCCCGCGCGGTACGCGGCGTCGGGGGTCGCACCCCCGAGCCCGCTGCTCCGGTGGCACTCGCGGGGCCTGACGCTGATCGCCGCATGGCCTGGTGCACCTTTCTGAGGCCCACTGCACGGACACATCACGTGCCTTGAGAATCGAAAATCCTCATCATCATATGCGGACCATTCGGCTCTCCCCGTCCCGGCCCTACCGCCTCTCCGCTTGCCCCGGCACAGTACCCACACGACAGCCGCCGCCCCCCAAGCACGATCGATGGGCGGTGGCCGACAGGGGCCCGTGCCATGGCCGACCTGGGGCAGGCACGGTGCTGTGGGCGCACCTATCGTGCAGCCCGACTCAGAGAACGTCGGCCGAGGGGGCTGCTGAGTGACTTGGCTCGCCCCGACCTCGTTCCGTCACGCCGGTTCGACGGGCAGCCACAGCTCACAGGTCGCGGTGTCGAAGTCGGCCGCTCGCTCCAGGAACGCGACGATCGAGGGACCTGGCCGGAGACGCCACGGGTTGGAGGGGAACCACTCGGTCGCGGTCGCGGCCCAGGTTGTCTGCAACGCCTGCGGAAACGGTCCAGCGGTGCTGAACACCGCCCACTTGCCGGCCGGCACCTCGATGGCGTCGAGGTCGTCGGGTGCCGGCGTGTCCCGGGAGACGGCGACCCCGTGGAGGTACGTCAGTTCCGTTCCCTCCGTTGCGTCGGGATCGACGTCGTCACTGACTTGCAAGAGGCCCCCCGGTTCGGCGTTGCCGAGGTCCTTCAGCCGGACATGTGCCTCTTGCGGCAGTGCGGCGATGTGCTGCTGGATGTGCGGGTTGACGCCCTGGTGGATGAGCGGTACCCGGGCGGCGTGTCCGACCAGCCGGAACGCGGGGCGGTCGGCGAGGCGGGTGTCCATGGGGGTGCTCCCTTCGACGGTCAGGTGGAACCTGAGCTTCGGTTGTGTCCGCAAGGGGCCTCCATCGCGGCGCACGTCACCGAGCCCGGCGCCGTGGACAGCACGGAACGCGCGTCCGAACGCCTCGGTCGAGCCATATCCGTGCCGGACGGCGATACTCAGCAGATCGTCGTCACCTCGGACCACATCGGCGGCGGCGACGGTCATACGGCGTCGGCGCACGTACTCCGACAGTGGCATGCCGGCCAACGACGAGAACATGCGACGCAGGTGGTATTCCGTCGTGCCGATCCCCCGGGCCAGTCCTCGCACGTCGAACTCTTCGGCGAGGTGCTCCTCCACGAGATCGACGAGCCGGTTGAGTGCCGAGATCATGAGGCCTCCTTTCGACTTCCACCCTGCCCGGCACCACCCCGGCCGCACCCGACCGCTGCGAACCGATCCGATCATGCGCCTGGACGGACGTCCGGCCGACCACGCTCACGACTTCGGGCAAGCATGCGAAGGGACTGTGCCAGGACAACTCGCCGGGCTTCCCGCCCTACTCTCCCTGGTCAGTCACGAGTCAGGGCCATGAGCACGTGCTCAACCCGCCCATGTAGGGCGGCGATGAGAACATCGCCCTCCGCGGAAGTGCACTCCATGACCAGGAACCGGTGATTGAGGCGCCCCTCCCCCTGGGCCGGAGGGCGCATGCGTCCCGGCCGCACGTCCGAGGGCAGCATGAACCGTCGCTCCTGCCGTGCACCGGGCTCCCACGTCCATCTCCCGGACTCGATGACGAAGTGCCCACGTGTCCATCGGGACGCCTGGGGCCCTTTCACCACGCACAGGACCTTGATCCGCCGTCCGTCGATGAGGTGGGCCGTGGTGTCGCGTTGCTGCTTGTTGAGATGAAGGGCCGCCATCACCGCTCCAGCGAGGAACACGGTCAGGGTCGTCGCGAATGCAGGCACGAACACATCCAATCAGCAGCTCTGGCCGTCGTGGAACTCGCTGTTGCGCGCTGTCGGTCGGGCTGAACACGTCCGCCGGTGATCCGGCCGATTCCTGCGGTCACGCTGTCCTCACAGCCAGGCCCGCCGAGCGGCCTGCCAGGCGAGTTGCATGCGCGTCTCCGCGCCGGCGAGCTCCATCATGCGTTGGATGTGCCGCTGCACGGTACGCCGGCTCAGTCCGAGCTGCGACGCGATCGCCTTGTCGGTCACCCCCGCCACCAACAGTGACAACAGCTTCCGGTCGACAGGGGTCAGCGGGGACGGGGTCGCGCCGTCGTCGGTGCCCACCGCAAGTCCGCTGTCGTCCACGCGCAGAGGGACCGCGTCCTGCCAGTAGCGCTCGAACAGGGCGATCAAGGCGCTCAGCAGGTTGCTGTCCCGGACCAGTGCGGTGGTCGGCTCACCCGGGCTCCCCGAGGGACCTCCCGGCACGAGCGGGAAGATGGCGACCGACCGGTCCGCGATGGCCAGGCGCAGGGGCAGTTGGGGGGCCGACCGGGCGATCTCGCCGGCTCGCACCCCTGCGACCACGTTGTCGACGGCTCCCTCGTCGTCGAAGAAAGCCTTCTCGTAGAGCACGCGGTACCGGACGCCGCGCGCGAGCGCCTCGAACTCTTCGGCGTTGCTGCCGGAGGGCATGGCAACGTACTCGGCCTTGCAGAACCAGAGCATCTCGTCCTGCGCGCTGGTCTGGATCTGCCGCAGTTGCTGCCGCAGAGCTTCGGCCCCGGTGATGACCTCCAGGAGCTGGCTCGCGTCGTGCCGGCGCAGCGTCTCCTGGTACGTCTCGACGAGTTGTGCCGCCTCACTGCGAGCGAGATCCAGTGCTTCGGCGCTCCGCTTCAGACGGGGCAGCAGGGCAACGTCGGGCGGAGCGGCTCTGAAGTGGCGGGGCGTTCCGTCCGTGTGGCTGGCCAGCCCAGCGGCGGTGAGCGCGTCAAGGATCTCGGCTGCTTCCGGCCGGCTGAGGTCCGACCGCGCGGCGACGTCTTCGGCACTTACGCGCCCTGAGAGCACGAGCATGCGGTAGACGACTTCTTCTGCCGGTGACATTCCGGCGGGTTCCAGAGACACGGCCGCCCTCTCCGACACCAGCGGCTGCGACAGTTGAACACTTTACTACGGGAGAGGGGTTGATTCGGTGGGGCGGGTGACGTCACTTGCCGTCACCCGCCCCACCCGGCATCCGTCAGCCGCGCATTGAATAGGCGCGCTGTACCGTCTGCCGCACACTTGTTCCGTCGTCGGCCGTGGCGGTGACCCGCAGTGTCACGTACCCCTTGCCGCGAACAGATGACGGACGCCCGACCTGCGCGTCAAAGGAGTTGCCGCCACGGCCCCGTACCTTCGCTCGCGACCAGGTGCGGCCGTCGTCGTACGAGGTCTCGACGTGGACGTCCACGCCGTGCGGGACCCGTAGCCCGTCCTGCGCGCGGATCTTCACCCCGATCGTGGTCGTCGGCGCGGAGCGGACGGTGTTGTGCGCGTCCACCGGTACGTCGTAGTCGAGCTGAAGCAACGAGAGGGGCGTGGCCTCCGCCGTCCGGCCCGAACGGAACGACCAGGAGGTCGTGGTGGCCGTGCCGTACTTCCAGTCGTCCGAGGAGCGCGCCGTCGACAGATCCAGCCGGTACGTCGCCGGGCCCGCCGGTACCTCGACGTCGGCCCAGGCGCCGCCGATCTCCCCGAACTTCACGCCGTCCCGGTAGAGCTGGGCGGAAGCGCTGTCTCCGGCCGGTGTGGCGGCGGAAGTTCCGACGCCTCCGTCACCGGACTCCAGCAGGCGTGACCAGTGTCCCTCGCCGGAATCGGTGAACTCCGGTATACGCAGCCGAAGTTGATCGCCGTCACGCACGGTGGGGGTCCCGAAGTGGGCCGGGATCGAAGGCCGGACGACCGCTCCCTGCCAGGCCTCCTGCGCGTGGGTACCGGCCTTGTAGGTGCGCGGCGCGTCCCGAAGACCGACGGCGAGCGGCATGTCGACGTCGAACGTCGTGGTGTGGTGGACGAGATGCTGCCAGCTGGTGTCGTCCGCGCTGATGTACTCGGTCCGTTCGAACCCTGTCGGCACGAAGCGGGTGTACTGGAGCCAGGCCGTGTCCTGGTAGGGACGCCTGCCGAAGCGCTGTTCACTGGCCCAGCCGTTTCCTCCGTTGTCGGCGTAGGTGGTCCGGACGACAGCGCTGTTCCGCTCGGAGACGGTGTACTCGACGTGCTGGGGAATACGCTGCTTCGAGACCTGCATGACGTCGTACAGGTAGGGGCTCGCGGCTGTGCCGGAGAATTTCACCGTCGTCGGGTGGGCGCGAGCCCGTGCCGTCAGTTGTGCCCCGGCGCTCGCTCCGACGCGCACGGTCGGAACGGCCCATCGATCGCCGACCGGTGACCAGCGCGTCCAGCCGATGTCGTTGAAGTGGATCAGCATGAGTGCACGGACACCCGCGTGTGCGGCCTTCTGAGCCAACTCGCTCTCGTTGACGCCGTCCTTGTTGGTGACCAGCGCCAGGCGGCCACGGGCGTGGGTGAACGAAGGGTGGGCGGCGTCGCCCGCGTCGACCGCGGTCAGGGTCGCTCCGCCGTCACCGAACAGCGGCGACGCGGGCATGTAGTAGGCGTCCGGGTCCAGCTTCGTCCCGGGGACCTTCATGGTGAGGAGCGGCGCGACGAGCTGCCATCGGGAGGAGAACTCGAACGTTCCCTTCGTGACGGCGTCGGTGGGGCTCACATAGAGCCGTTTCGCGACGTCGAAGTACATGGTGCCCGCGGTCAGGCTCTGGCCGTCGAGCCGGCGGTACGTCTGGTAGCTGAAGATGCCGCGCTGTTCAGCCGGCTTGGGCGTGCGGATGGTGACCGGTGTGGTCTTCCGCGCGTCCAGCGTGACGGTCCTGTCCTTGGTCACCTCGACCTGGGGCAGGACTACCTGGCGCAGCTCGTCGCCATCGCTCGCCTGGTCGATGGCGGCGTAGTCGAGTTGGTAGACGCCTTCCTCGACTTCCGCGACAGCGTTGTCGGGATCCGTGTAACCGACGAATCCGTCAACGCCCCAGATGGTGGGCAGGGCCTGGACGCGCCGGCCGTCCTTGTCGTACGTCCTGACGGTGATCCGGTGCACCGGACCGTGCACGACCAGACTGATCGTGGTGTGTGCGGTGGCCTTCCCGTCCGAGGAAGCCGCCGTCACGTAGCCGTAGTACTTGCCCTGGCGGGCCTTCGCCGGATCGGCGGTGAGGGGAACCTCGACCGTGCTGTGGGCCGGAACCCGCACGGAGTCGGAGCCGAGCCGCACCGCTCCCTCCCCAGGGGCCGTGCCACCCTGGGTCGCCAACCGCAGGGCCAGCGCAAGAGTGACCTCGGTGTCGGAGCTGTTCGTGTAACGGAGGGGGACCGTACGGGCGTCGCCGGAGCCGGTCTCGAAGGAACCCAGCGTGACACCACCGGTGGCAGTCACCGAGCCCAGCACGGCTGCCGGAAGATCGATGCGACCGCCGCCCTGCTCAGTGACTTCTTGTCCTGACACGGTGAGCGCCGTACTCGTCAGGGCGTCCTTGAGCCGGGACCCCGTCCAGTCGGGATGCCGCTGGGCGAGCAGCGCGGCGGCGCCGGTCACATGGGGAGTGGCCATCGACGTACCGGAGGCTGCAACGTAGTTCGCGTCCACGGGGTCACCCATGCTCGTGCCCGCCGCCCGGGCCGCGACGATGCCGACGCCGGGCGCCGTCACATCCGGCTTGACGGCGCCGTCGCCCACGCGGGGGCCGCGACTGGAGAACGGTGCGAGGGAGTCGTCCCGGTCCACCGCTCCGACGGTCAGGGCGGCGTCCGCCGCGCCGGGAGAGCCGATGCTGCCTTGGCCCTGCTCGCCGCTGTTGCCCGCGGCCACCACGAACAGAGCGCCGGTGCGCTCGCTGAGTTCGTTCACCGCCAGGCTCATCGGGTCCGTGCCGTCGGTGGCCTCGTCCGAGCCGAGGCTCATGTTGACCACCTTGGCGCCGTGCGCCGTGGCCCACTCCATGCCGGCGATGACCTGCGACTCGCTGCCGAACCCGTCGTCCCCGAGGACCTTGCCGACCAGCAACTGCGCCGCGGGCGCCACGCCCTTGCGTGTTCCACCCGATGCGGCACCGGTCCCGCCGACAATCGACGCCACATGGGTGCCGTGGCCGAAGACGTCGTTCGTACCCGCGCTGCCGGAGAAGTCCTGTGCCTCCGCGATCCTGCCGGCGAGGTCCGGGTGGGTCTGGTCCACCCCGGTGTCCAGCACAGCGACCTTGACACCTTCGCCGTGATACCCGGCCTCCCACACGGCCGGTGCCCCGATCTGAGCCGTGCTGCGGTCGAGCACGGCGGCCACCCGGCCGTCGAGCGACACCCGCGGGGTGGTCCTGAGTTCCGAGGCGCTCATCCGGCCGTCGGCGCCGCCGGTGACGTCCTTCCAGAAGGTGCTGAGATCGCCGGCCGGTACCCGCACCGCGCTGGCGCCGATGCTTTCGAGTCGCCGGACAGGCGACCCGTCAGCGGCGAACGCGGTGAGCCGGCGCACGGCCGAGGCCTCGACGCCGTCGGGCCGGCTCACGATGACCGGAAGGGTACGGGTGTGAGCCGCGTCGTAGTGCTGGGCGACAAGGGCCGTCACGTCGAAGAGGTTGCGGTCGAGCCGGCCCGACGCGACCAGGTCTCCGGCGTCCGAGGGGAGGACCGTCAAGTGCCCGTCGTGTTCGAAGGTCCGGAAGAGGATGTGTCGCCGTCCCGGGCCAGGCTCAACGGAAGCGACCTGCTTCCCCTCTGCCGACGACCCGACCGTCACGCTGTCACCGGTGATCAGCCGTACCGTCGCACCCGCGGTGGACCGGGGCGACACCTTGGCGGTTCGGGCGGCGTCCGTGCCGGCGGACACCGGTGCCACCGCCCCGGCCGTCAGCGCCAGGCCCGCCGATATTGCCGCCATCAGGCGGATCCGTCTCATCAGTCTCGTGCCTTTCATCGAACACGGGCTTTTGTTCACCCAGTTGACAGAATCCGGTGATCGCGAGCCGGGTGTCACGAGAATCCACTGGCACAGGTGGGACATGTCCCAACGGCGACACACACTCGCCGCGGAACGCCCTTTCTTCGGCCTGTCGACGACCTCGGCAGCGTGTGGACCAGCCGGAGCACGCCCACCGCAGTGAACGGGGGGAACGGTGATCAGCAGAAGGCTGGGCCGACCCGCACGGCAGATGACCTCACGTGGATGACCCGGCCCACCGAGTTCTGCTGACCATCACGTCGAGGGCGGCCATGCTCGACACCCTGACGCTTCATCGGGCGACGCCGGACGCACACGAAGACGAACGAACCGGCGGGGCCATCGGGCTCAGCCCGCGCGGAGAACGTCCTCTGCGGCAGGCCGCGTACGACCTGCTCAGGGCGCGACCGAGCAGTCCTTCCAGGCGCCGGCCAGGGTGTCGGGAATCGCTGGGATGTCTCCGCAGCCGTGCGGTCCGGCGGGGAAGCCGTCGCTCGCGACATAGGCCCAGCCGTCGCCGGAGTTCCGGAGGTACTTGGTCGCGCTGCCTTCGTCCTGCATGCCCACGAGTTCCTGGTACGTCGCACCGTCGACGGGCTGGAAGCGGGTGGCCGCGTATCGGACGGTGCCGCACTGGCCGTAGAAGAAGCCGTGCGGCACCGGCTCGATGTGTGCGAAGTGGACTCTTCGGCGGTAGGCCCGGGTCACGGTGGCCTTCACCTCGGCGGTCGCGGTCAGGTTGCGGCAGCCGGGGACCGCCGAGGGAGCGTGACTGGTCCCGGAGGGAGCGGTTTCCTCGGCCCGGGCAGGGGCGGCGGAGACATGTGACGGCGTGGGCGTGCCTGCGGAACTCGACGAGGGTGACGTGGCCGGGGCCGAGCCGTCCGCCCGCGCGGCCGCTGTCGCGGAGGCGTCCGGGGAGGAGTCCGCCGGGCCTGCGGAAGTACTGCCCGTCGAGCCCTGGCACCCCGTCAGCAACATGATCCCGCCGGCCAGCGCCATCACCGACGTACGTCCGAGACCGGGCATGTCCCATCCTTGTCTCCACCGAGGAGGCCACGGGCCCGCCCCACGTGACCATGGCTCACGGCCACCGTGCGAGCGGCCGTGAACTCTGCCCCATAGAACAGCACGGGTCGGCCTGGAAGTCGCGGCGAGTGGGGTCTCGATTCCGCATAGATGCCCTGGTCGCCGGTTCGCCGGGGCAGCCGGCTCTCCCGTCGCTAGAGCTCGAAGTCCTCGGCCAGCTCCTCCCAGCGGATGCCACGCAGCGCAGGATCGGCGTCCTCGCCTGACGGGACGTCCGGGACATGCTGGAACCAGACCACGATGAGGGCGGAACGGTGCAGCACCGGATCGAGCTCGGGAGCGACCGCGGTCGAGCGGAAGACGCCGGTGCACACGACGGAAGGCAGCACCTCAACAGGGCCGAAGGCGCCGCCGGTCCGCTCCGGGTACTCGCGCAAGGGCGTGACGAGATGGACCGGCGCGAAGGAAAAGGTCTGCTCGGCCTCCCGCTGGAGGCCCCTGACCTTCCTGTCGTTGATGAGCTTGCACGGGTAGCCCTCCAGCAGCCCGCCGTAGGTCGAAGACATCCGCAGTTCGGCAAGCTCGACCGTACGACGGGACGAAAGGACTATGCGGCTCAGCGACATGCCAACCCTCCTATGCTCAAGATCTACTCGCGGTACACGGCCTAGCTGCCAACCCCGGCCTCCCACTTGCGCAGGCGCAGCACATGGTCGCTGAAGAGGTGTCGGCTTCGGTCGAGCAGGTCTGCCACTTCCGCGTCGCCGCGTCCTGCGTGCGACGTCGGCTTCCAGTGCTGCACGGATTGCCCGGCCCAGAAACGCAGCTTCGCGTCCGGGTCCTCCAACAGAGCGACGGCGGCCCGGAGCGCCATGATGCCGCCCCGCGCCTCGAGCAGCCGGAAGGCGCCGAGGCGGACATGCCGAGGACGCTCGGAGCTTGTGCGCTACAGGAGCCAGTCGCCGGGCAGGTCCGTCGCACAGGGGAGCAGGGCGAGGACCGTCTCGCGGACGACACCAAGCCAGTCACCGGAATCAGTGACAACTAGCGTGCTCCCGAGCCGCGCCCGTCCGGCGAGCCGCACTGCGGCCGCCGCCGTGTCCTCGACGTCGTCGTACATTCCCGCCCCTCCCCGAGCCGTACGCGGTGATCGTAAGACGCGGAGTCCGTGCGGGGCACGCGAAATATGCCCCGGCGGATCAGAGCAGTGCCATCCCGCTGCCGGGCACCCAGTGCATGGCGCCGCGCGAACGGGAGTGGTTCGCCCTGTGCCGTGACGGTCGTCTGCACACCCGCCCTTGCAAGTCCGGTGCCTGCCCCGTCCGCAGGTGGGCGTCGCGCAGACCGCCAGTAGCCTGCGGCCGGCTACGCGACGCAATGGAGGCAGTGCGGTGCACGAGCACCCTTCCAAGGGTCTCCTGCGACGGTCACGCCTGCCTGATCACCCGGAACTGTCGGGCGAAGCGGAAGGAGACGGCGGCGGGTAGGTCGGGTGCAGCGAGGAAGGCAGCGGCGCCAGCGACTCGCACAGTGGGGGCGGGAAGGCAGGCTCCTTGCGCTGCACATCCCCGCAGCCTCCGGCCGAGGTACGGATGATCGGCTCCCAGCCGGACTTCTTCGCGCGGAAGAACCAGCGGTCACCCAGCCGCGACGTGCAGGCCGGGTCCGTCGAGTCTCCGCAGGCCGGGCCCGTACGCCAGGAGAAGTCCAGCACAAGCCACTTCCCGTCGCACTGCTCCGAGTTCCGGTAGGTGTGCCGGGGTGCGCCGACCGCCATCAACGCCTGGTCGTACGAGGCGGCTGTGCAGCCGGTGGCGGCCGGTGTGCAGCCCAGGTTCCCGCACAACCGCAATGCGGGCGGCTCGGCTCCATCGGCGGTGAAGTGCGTGTAGTTGTCGACGATCACGTCCCGGTCGCCCAGCGGCTCGGGCAGCATGACCTGTGCCGTGGACGGGCTCTCCTTGGTGCATCCGGAAGCCCGGTCCCCCGACGGCGAGGTGAAGGTGACCTGAATCCGCACGAGGTCGGTTGCCGGGTCGGTGAGCACGGCCTTGAGCTTGCGAACGCACGCCCGGGCTCCGCTGGGCACCTGCGTGTCGAGGAACAGCGTTCGGCGGTCCTTGCCGAGACGGACCCCGGTGACCGCCGAGGGTTGCATCGTGGTCCAGGGGATCGGTTCAACCGTCGGCTGCGAAGACGGGTTCTCGCCTCCCTGCCCGTACACCCGGGTTCCGCACGCGCTGAGAAGGAACAGGATTCCGGCACAGAGTGACGCGGCCACGGCCGCTCGACACCCACCACGTGATCGCCGCACGAGCCCGTCCCCCTGAACGCACCGACATCTCCCGGGCCAATATAGAACCGGTCCTCGAACGGCCTTGCACCTGTTGCTGGTTCGCAACCTGACGTCGGCGCTGGGGGTGCGGCACAAAAGCATCCAGAGCCTGCCACTCACCTCACGAGGCAGACGCCGTCCGTGCCGGAGCGACCGCGCGACGAACGCAGTCTCGCAACAGGTCGCGCCTCTGGTCGTGCACTTCCGGGGGTTCCGTCGCGGTGGCGGCGTAAACGTTGCTCACCGGCGACCAGGCCATGGACATGGCGATGACCATGGCCATCACGTCGAAGGGGTCACCCTGTCTGATGCGACCGGCGGCCTGGGCCTCGGCGATGGCGTGGAGCTTGCGATCGTCGTACTGCTCGTGCTCCGCTACGAGATGCCCCGTAGGGCGCCGCTCCAGACGGGCCCAGGTGGCGAGGCGGATGAGATCGGGGCGGGCGAGATACTCGTCGTAAAGGCGCACGGCCCAGTCGGCCAGGTCCTCGACGTCGATGGGGACGACGTTGGTGATGCGCTCCAGCGACGCGAAGAAGATCGCGTCGAAGAGTTGTTCCTTGTTGCCGAAGTAGCCGTACAACTGCGCCTTGTTCGTCCGGGCGGCGGCGATGATGCGCTCGATGCGGGCCCCGGCGACGCCGTACTGGGCGAATTCTTGTGTGGCGGCATCGATGATCCGCTGGTGCGTCGCGGCCCCACGGGCGCTGGATGGCTGGTCAGGCATGATCCCACCGTAACAGACAGACTGGTTTGTTTGCATAACAGGGACAGCGCACCTAGGCTCAAATAGACCGAACGGTTTGTCTGAGGAGAGATATGCGCACCACAACCGGCTGGCAGGCGGATCCTTCGACCGACGCCCTGCGCCGCACGAGCCTTCAGCGCCGAGACCTGCGTCCGGACGACGTCGCTGTCCGCGTGGACTACTGCGGTGTCTGCCACAGCGACCTGCACGCCCTGCGCGCACACAAGAACGACGGGGACGGGATCCTCGTGCCGGGGCACGAGTTCACGGGCACGGTGAGCGAGGTCGGCGACGCGGTCACCGACTTCGCCCCTGGCGACCTCGTGGCCGTCGGCAACATCGTCGACTCGTGCGGGACGTGCCCCATGTGTCGGGCCGATCAGGAGAACTTCTGCCG
Source organism: Streptomyces sp. NPDC102279 (assembly GCF_044766365.1). Classification (NCBI taxonomy): domain Bacteria; kingdom Bacillati; phylum Actinomycetota; class Actinomycetes; order Kitasatosporales; family Streptomycetaceae; genus Streptomyces; species Streptomyces sp. NPDC102279. The sequence goes on from NZ_JBIWLU010000001.1 coordinate 267,010, forward strand.
CGAATTCCCGACGCTCACCTACGGCGGAAGGGATCGCCGGGACGGTGCGACCACCCTGGGCGGCTACTCCCGTGAATACGTCGTCCGTGAAAGGTTCGCCCACCACCTGCCCTCGGGCCTCGACCCGGCCGGAGCGGCCCCCCTGCTCTGTGCCGGCATCACCGTCTGGGAACCCCTGCAGGCCCTGGGGGTGGGCCCTGGCAGCACCGTCGCTGTGGCCGGACTCGGCGGTCTGGGACACCTCGCCGTCAAACTGGCCGCCGCGCTCGGTGCGACGACGTCCGTCATCAGCCGCACACCGGACAAGGCGGCCGAAGCACGCAGCCTCGGCGCAGCCGGATTCGTCGTCTCGACCGACGCCGATCAGATGGAAGCTGTCCGAGACCGATTCGACGTCGTCATCGACACCATCTCCGCCCCGCACGACCTGACTTCCTATCTGCGCACGGTCGCCATGGACGGCACACTCAGCCACCTGGGCCACCTCGGCCCGGTCACGGTCAACGCCACGGACCTGCTCATCGGCCGCAAGAAGCTCAGCTCCGCCGGCAGCGGAGGTCGCCCGTCAACCGCCGCCATGCTGCGCTTCTGTGCCCAGCACAACATCACCGCCGACATCGAACTGCTGCCGTCGTCCCAGGTGAACACAGCCCTTGAACGCCTGGACCACAACGACGTGCGGTACCGCTTCGTGCTGGACATGTCCGACCTGGACTGACCACCCCGAGCCGAGGTCAGGCCGTTTCCGGCAGCAGGCCGCGCCAGTTGGGCGGGATGGCATCGTGGCAGTGGGCAGGGCTTCGGCGATGACGTCCTTCGTGGGGGCATGGGACGTCTTCGCCCAGCTTAGGAATGCGGGGCTAGTGCTGCTCGCGCTGCTCGGGTTCGGCCTGTGGCAACTCGCCTCGCGGAGTGTCGCGTTGCTGCCGCGGCGGGTTGAGGTCGGGGCGCCCGTTGGCGGTGCCTGGATTCTTGAGGTCGCGGGCGGCCGCTTCGTCGTGGTCCAGGTCCGAGGCAAGGGTGGCCGTGTCCGGATCGATTCCCTGCCAGTGCCAGCCGTGCTCGGCCATCGCCTCTTTCGTCCACTCCCGCAGACACCGCGCGCCCTCCTCGCCACGCCCCATGTCATGCCCACCCCCCGAGGCGAACCAGAACAGGAGGGCGCCGGCCGCCGGCTTCTCACCGTCGCACGGGCTGCACAACTGAAGGTGGATCGGCCGACCGGCAGCGTCGTTCCTCGGCGCGATGCAGCTCACGAGAAGTTCCCCGCCGCACCGGGAGCACGGCGGGAGCCGGTCAGAGGTTTCGAGGCTGTGCACTTCGCTCCATCCCGGAAGACCAGGGCGATCGGCGGACCAACGCAGGGGTCCGGCGTCACGCCGGGCCCCTGCTCTCGCAACGTGACAGGAATACGCGCCTGGGCTCACGGAGCCCGGGCCGTCCCGTGAGTTGTCGTGGTCGTCAGCCGCGGACGATGTTCTCCGCCTGGGGGCCCTTCTGGCCCTGGGTGACGTCGAAGGTGACGTGCTCACCCTCGTTCAACTCCCGGTATCCGTCACCCGAGATGTTGGAGTAGTGGGCGAAGACGTCCGGTCCGCCGCCGTCCTGCTCGATGAAGCCGAAGCCCTTTTCGGCGTTGAACCACTTCACGGTGCCGCTGGCCATACTGCTGTCCTTCGCATAGCGCCGGGAACCCCCGGCTGATCTGAGAGAGGTGTCCGTCCGTGACCGGAGGACACCCGGCAATTGTCGTACCCCACCAGTCGCGCCGATCACCCACCTGCGCGACCGCGCTGTACCCCCCGCCGGTCACCCGGCATGTGGCCGAGGCGCCTCAGCCCGCGTACGGCGCCGCGGCGCCGGGGTACGCGTCGACACCCTTCGGGTTGGGGCCGTACTCGTTCGGACCCGGATTGCCTTCCAGGACGGTGAAGATGAACAGCACGAGCCCGCCGACGAACGGCACGAAGCTGATGAAGAACCAGGCGCCCGAGCGACCCGTGTCGTGCAGCCGACGGACGAGGACGCCCAGCGACGGGAGGACCACCGCGAGGATGTACGCGACGTAGAGGACGTAGAAGACCGTCGACTTCGTGGCCGCCGCCAGACCGATCAGAACCAACGCGATGACGACGTTGAAGAGAGCGAACATCCAGTACTCGCTCCGTCTGGCCCGCCCCTGGAACGACGCGTACTTCTTGAGGACGTCAGTGTAGTAGTGCATGGATCCCCCTGCTGGATGGCCTACCCACCCCGATGGCATGGTCATGTTCGTATGACCAGGGCGCGAACGTAAACGGCACGGGCCGCCCTGGTCAAGACCATTCCGGCGCCTCGCCCTCGGCGCACCTTGACACCGTCGACGGCCGAAGCCGACCATCCTCGGGTCGCACACCGGTCTTCGTTCGGACGGGAACGCCGGCAACGCAGCGGCCCGCACGATCCCGATGCCGGCGACGGCATCAGGTCACCGCGTACGACCGCCCGGGCAGCGACGAGAGGACGGGAACCACCATGGCCGACACTCGGCCCACCGCAGCCACGAACGCCCTTGCCCGGACGGCTGTTGAGGAGGACACCGGAATGCGCCCCCGGGAGCTGCTCAGTGGGCAGCGCACCTGCGTATGGATCGCCACCGCCGACTCCCCCACTCCCGAACTGGCCTACGAGACCTCCGATCTCCTGCTGGAGGCTCCCAACTGGTCCGCTGACAGCACCCATCTGGTGCTCAACGGCGACGGAAGGCTGTGGCGGCTCGACCTGGCGGAGAAGTCCCCCGAACTCGTGGAAGTCCCCCTCCACGGCGTCCCGCCGATCAACAACGACCACGTTCTGTCTCCCGACGGCACACACGTCTTCCTGTCGGGCATGGACGGCCACCTCTACCGCGCCCCGCTGGGCGGCGGCACCGGAACGCGTCTCACCGGCGACGACGGACTGCTGCACTTCCTGCACGGAGTCAGCCCGGACGGTGACACGCTGGCCTACGTGGCCATCCCGCGCCACACGGCAGGTGCCCCCGGGCAACTCGCGCTCATGCCGGCGGAGGGGGGCCCGAGCCGGCTCGTGGACACGGGCGCCGGTCATGTCGACGGTCCCGAGTACTCCCCCGACGGTGCGTGGATCCACCTCAACACCGAGGCGTTCGCGTCGGTCCCCGGGCATGCGCAGCTCGCCCGCCTTCCCGCGGCGGGCGGACCGTTGGAGCGCATGGTCGCGTCCGACACCGTGGACTGGTTCCCGCATCTGTCTCCCGACGGCCGCTTCGCCACGTACGTGGCCTTCCCACCCGGCACTCTCGGCCACCCTGAGAACGTCCACGTCGACGTGCGCCTCGTCGCGACCGATGCGTGGGAGAGGCCCCTTCGCACCTTCCCGCTCTTCGGGGGCCAGGGCACCCTCAACGTCAACAGTTGGGCCCCCGACGGCCGGCGATTCGCCTTCGTCTCCTATCCCATGACGGACCACTGAGCGACGGGGGCACGCGAGGGACGCCCTGGTCCTTCGTCGGTCATGCGTGAGGCGCTCAGAGCCGGCGGATCATGACCTCTGACCTCGCCCCTGAGCTACAGGTGTGGTGCCGGCGGCAGCGGCGTCCGCGCTCCCGTCTCCGGTGCCGCGCGGAACGCGTCGATCACGTAGGCGGCGAAGCGTCGGGAGGCCGCGTGCCGGGCGGCGCGCGGCGCGTCTTGAAGGCCGCGGTGGGCCATGAGCATGAGGACCAGGTCGTCGACGACGAAGCCGGGGCGGAGCCGGCCGGCCTTCTGGGCCCGGCGGGACAGTTCGGCAACCGCGCGCAGGGTCCGCTCCCGGTCGGCGGTGAAGTCCATGGCTTCGGGGAAGGACGCCATGAAGGCGTCGGCGAATCCCCGGCTGTGCGCGTGGAGTTCGCAGATTCGCTCAATGAGGGTCCGGAATCCGTGCCACGGGTCCGGGTCCGCCAAAGCGTCGCGGACCGCTGCGTGACAGGCTCCCCGCTGCTCGGTGAAGGCGCCCTCGATCAGTGCCTGTTTGGTCGGGAAGTGCCGGTACAACGTGGCGGGGCCGACGCCTGCCCGCCGGGCGACCTCGCGCAGGGGCGTATCGAGGCCCTCCTCGCCGAACACCGCTCGGGCGGCCTCGAGGATGCGGGCCCGGTTGTCGCGGGCGTCGGAGCGCGTGGCGTGAGGCAAACGGTCGGTCATGGTCTCTCACTTTAGCCAAGCGGACGGGGGCGTCCGTTACGGTCCGATGGCGGTCGGGCCTCCGCCTGAGCACCTTGTGGGTGACGCCTCGGGTGGTGGGCCGGACTCGCCCCCGCGGTCGCAGGCGACTACGACCCGACCGTTCACCGACTTGAGGAGCAGAGATGAAGGCCGTCGTGATCAGGAAGTTCGGAGACCCTGAGGGTATGGAGGTCGTCGATCTGCCCGTTCCTGTGCCTGCCCCGGGTGAGGTGCGGATCACCACGGAGGCCATCGGGGTGGGCGGTGTGGACGCCGTGATCCGCCGCGGCACGCTCGCCGCCTACGGCTTCCAGGAGGGCCATCTCCTCGGCAGCGAGGTGGCCGGACGCGTCACCGCGGTGGGAGACGGCGTGGACGCCTCCTGGATGGGGCAGCGGGTGTGGGCGTTCACCGGACTGTCCGGCGGGTACGCCGAGCAGGCCGTCGCCTCGGTCGAGGACGTCCTTCCGCTGCCGGAGGGCCTGTCCGGCGCCGACGCGGTGACTCTCGGCGGGTCCGGCGTGGTCGCCCACTTCGCCTTGGACCGCGCTCGCCTCGCGCCCGGCGAGACGGTGCTCGTTCGTGGCGCGGCGGGCAGTATCGGGATCACCGCGGTCCAGCTTGCCGCCAGGGGTGGCGCGGGCGCGGTGGCGGTCACCACCTCGTCGGCGGAACGTGGCGCCCGTCTGCGGGCCCTGGGCGCGACCCACGTCCTCGACCGCTCAGGCGAGGGCGGCCACGACGCCCTGTCGGGCTTCGATGTGGTGATCGACGTCGTCGGCGGTGCCCAACTCCCCCTCTTCATCGACAGGTTGAACGCCAACGGTCGGTACGTCGCTGTCGGCGTGGTCGGCGGGCAGCCGCCCGCGGACTTCGGCAGGCGATTGATGGACGCCTTCCGCAGGTCGCTGTCGTTCGCCACCTTCAGCTCCGACACCGTGCCCGGCTCCGAGCGACAGGCCGTGCGATCGTCCCAGTTCGCCGCTGCCGTACGCGGTGACCTGCGCACGGTCGTGCACAAGGTCCTGCCGCTGGACCAGGCGGTGCCGGCCCACCGCGAAATGGACGCGGGCACGGTGTTCGGCAGGGTCGTGCTGACGCCCTGATCCGGGCAGGAATCTCGCCTGCGGTAGCCGGAGACGGCACGAGGACCGCGAAGACAGCGGCTCAGCGCGGTTGACGGCGGCGCCTTCCGTCCCCCGGGCGGGGACGGGAGCGACGTGCCCGAGGTGACACCGCAAGCGGCGGGCGGGTTCACTGCGATGTGAGGCGGCCCAGGCGATGCGCCGCCTCTTCGGTGAGAGCCGACCGGGTCTTCTCCCAATCAGAGCTGTCGATGCCGGTGACGTGGCGCAGGTAGGCAAGGGTGACCTGCTGCACGAGGGCGACGCGTTCCGGGTTCTCGTCGGTGGTCTCGGCCACCTCGTAGCCGGAGATGCCGCCGAGGAAGTGCTGACCGCCGTGGACGGTGAGCAGGCTCTTGTGGGTGCTGCCGCTGAGGAGGTACGGGTCGACGGTCCAATCCGGTCCCCGGGTGGACAGCCCCACTTCGTCCTCGTCCCCCGCGACGACGAGCTGGGGCGCGGTGATGTGGGAGAAGTCCTGGTCGCGCAGCCAGGGCAGGTTCTCGTGGGCGAAGGGAGTCAGTTCGTCGCCCCCTTTGCCGGCCGTGGCCAGTTGGACACTTGCCATGACCCGCCCGTCGGACAGGTCCTCGGCCATGCCGGTCCTGGGGTCCGTCACGCGCAGTCCCACGAGAATGCCCGCGGTCTGCCCGCCGAAGGAGTGGCCGGCCGCGACGATCCGGCTGTGGTCCGTGCGCCCGGCCAGTCCGGGCACGGCTGCTTCCACCGTGTCGAGTTCGTCGAGGATGCGCTTCATGTCCCGGACGCGGTGGAGCCACACGTCAGGCTTGCGAGGGTCGCCGATGGGGACGGCCGGCCGCTTGGAGTCCAGATGAGTTGCCTGGACCACCACGAAGCCGCGCGCGGACCAGTAGTCGACCAGGGGCGCGTACCCGTCCAGGTTCGAGCCGAAGCCGTGCGCGAACACGACGATCGGCAGGCGCTCCCCCGCGACCGGCGCGGAGACGCGTACGTGCAGGTCGTCACCGCGTCCGGGTGCGGGCAGCACGATCGGCTTGACCGAGACGATGCGGGAGGGGGTGGTGACGGGCAGGTCGGTCGAGGTCATCGGCGATCGGCTTCTCTCTCGTGGTGCCTGTGATGCGAGGGGCATGCACCGGGCGCTGCGTCGTCGGGTGGGAGTCCTGCGGGGCCCGTACGCGTTACGCTAAAACCTGACGTTGACGTCAGAGGCAAGTGTTGTGATGCAGGTCGCGTAAGGAGTGCAGCGTGCGTATCGGTGAGCTGGCCACGCGGACGTCGGTCAGCGTTCGGGCGCTGCGGTACTACGAGGAGCAGGGCCTCCTCGGCGCCGAACGCAGCCCGAGCGGTCAGCGCCGCTACTCGGCCGACGCGGTCGACCGCGTCCTGTTGATCCAGCAGCTCTACGCCGCAGGCCTTCCCAGCAGAACGATCGCCGAGCTCATGCCGTGCGTCATCGACGGCAACGCCACCCCCGAGCTGATCGAGCGCCTCACGGCAGAGCGCGACCGCATCGATCAGCAGATCACCGACCTGGCAGCGACACGCGACCGACTCGACGCGGTCGTCACCGGCGCCACCACCAGCCTGCACACCGGCCAACCGTGCCCGGCCGCCGGTTCACCCCGCGCAGCTCAGGACATGGCAGGAGCCTGATCCCGGGACCGGTGCCGTACGGTCCCCGTCCCGGGATCAGGCTCCTGCAGGCCACGTACTCGTCAACCGGCCGTCGCGTAGCGGCTCGTGGGGCGTGGGAGGTCCAAGTGGGCGCGGAGGGTGGTGGACTCGTACCGCGTGCGGAATACCCCGCGCCTCTGCAGTTCCGGGACCAGGCCGCGGGTGATCGCTGTCAGGTCGTGGGGCAGGGTGGCCGGGCGTAGGCGGAAGCCGTCGAGGCCCGCTGAGCGCCAGTCGAGGAGCAGGTCGGCGAGTTCGGTGGGTGTGCCGGTGAAGACCTCGGCGTCGGAGACGAGTTCGGCTCCGGCCACCTCGTCGAGGCGGGCCTTGCGGCGGGCGGCGGCGCCGGGTTCGTCGTCCAGGAGGACGAGAAGGTCCGCGAAGGTCCGCAGCGGCCGTTGCGTCAGGTCCCTGCCGGTGCGCCGCACCGCCTCCTCGACCTGGGCGACGATCGCCACGGCGCCGGCCCGGTCGTGCGGGGTCACGTGGACGACATCCGAGCTGAGAGCCGCGAACTCGTACGGGGTGGAGGCGTGAGCGAGGCTTGCCACCAACGGCTGGCCCTGGGGGGTGCGCGGGGTGATCGAGGGCCCCTTCACGCTGAAGTTCGTTCCCTGGAAGTCGACGTGGTGGATCTTGTCGCGGTCGATGAAACGGCCTGTCGCCGCGTCCCGTATCTCCGCGTCGTCCTCCCAGCTGTCCCAGAGCCGCCGCGCCGCCTCCACCGCCTCGGCGGCCTCCGTGAACAGTTCGCGCAGCCGCGCGGCGATCAGTTCCGAGTCGGTCACGTCCCCGTCGGTGAGCTGGGGGGTGGTGCGACGGCCGAAGTGGGCGGCGTCGGCGGCACGCGACGAGATCTGCGGGCGCCATCCGGCGCGGCCCTTGGCGGCGTGATCGAGCGTGGCGATGCCGATGGCCAGGTGGAACGGCTCGGTGTGGGTGACGTTCGCGGTCGGGACGAGGCCGATGTGGGTGGTGAGCGGTGCGAGGTGGGAGGCGAGCAGTACCGCGTCCATGCTGCCCCTGACCTGGTCCGTACGGTCGTCGGGCCGGTGGAAGGCGGCGGACTGAAGTCCGAGGGCGTCCTCGAAGGTGACGAAGTCGAGCAGGCCGCGCTCGGCCTCCGTGACCAGGTCGGCCCAGTACGCGGCGGTGAGCAGTTCGCCGGGCCGGGCGCCTTCCTCGCGCCAGGCGGCCGGGTGCCAGCCGGCGCCGTCGAGCGCGACGGCGAGGTGCAGCGGGGCTCCGGCTGCGCCCGTCGGCTCGGTGGTCGCGGTTGTGCCCGTCATACGGAGGTCTCCTTGTCGTCGCGCGGGGCAGGTCCGCCCCAGCCGGGCGGGCGGGGTGCGTCGGACAGGCCCAGGTGGTCGCGGAGCGTGCCGCCGGTGTAGTCGTCCCGGTGGACGCCCTTCTCCTGGAGCAGTGGCACCACCCGGTCCACGAAGTCGTCCAGGCCGCCTGGGGTGAGGTGGGGGACGAGAACGAAACCGTCGGCGCCCTCGGTCTGGACGTAGTGGTCGATTGCGTCGGCGACCTTACGCGGGCTGCCGACGAAGGTCTGGCGGCCGCCGACCTCGATCACCAGCTCCCGGATCGACAGGTTCCGCTCCTCTGCGAGCTTGCGCCACTGCCGGGCCGTCTCCCCCCTGCCCTTGCGGAACACGGAGTGCCCCTTCAGGAGGTGGGCGTCGTCCTCCGGCTCGATGTCGGGGAGCGGTCCGTCCGGGTCGTACGCGGACAGGTCGCAGCCCCAGACGGCCTCCAGGTGGGCGATCGCGGTCTGCGGGCTCACCAGCTCGCGGCTGATCTCCTCGGCGTAGGCGGCGGCCTCCTCGTCGGTGTCGGCGACGACGGCGTTGGCGGTGGGGAGGATCAGCAGGTCGTCGGGACGGCGGCCGTACGTGGCGAGGCGCCGTTTCACGTCGCGGTAGAAGTCCCGGGCTGCGTCGATCTTGCTGTGTTTGCTGAAGATGACCTCGGCGTCGGATGCGGCGAACTCACGGCCGGCTTCGGACTCCCCGGACTGGATGATCACCGGGTGCCCCTGCGGTCCGGGCGGGGTCGTGAAGCGGCCGGATATGTCGAAGTGCCGGCCCCGGTGGTCGAAGCGGCCGGCCCCTGCGGTGGCGAACTCCCCCGTCGCCGCGTCGGCCCGCAGGTCGCCGTCGGCCCAGCTGTCCCACAACTGCCGTGTCGTGTCGAGGAATTCGGCGGCCCGGGCGTAGCGGTCGGCCTCCGGAAGGAAGCCGCCCCGGCGGAAGTTCTCACCGGTGAAGGCGTCGTAGCTGGTCACGACGTTCCATGCGGCTCGCCCGCCGCTGAGCCGGTCCAGGGTGGCGAACCTGCGCGCCACCTCGTACGGCTCGTTGAAGGTGGCGTTGACCGTGGCGGCGAGGCCGAGGTGCGTGGTGACGGCGGCCAGGGCGCTGAGCACGGTCAGGTTCTCCGGGCGTCCCGCGATGTCCAGGTCGTAGACGTGCCCCTTGTGCTCGCGCAGCCGCAGGCCTTCGGCCAGGAAGAAGAAGTCGAACTTGCCGCGTTCGACGGTCTGCGCGAGCCGGATGAAGGAGTCGATGGAGATCTGGCTCTCGGAGCGTGGGTCCGACCAGACGGTGACGTTGTGGATGCCGGGCAGCTGGGCTGCGAGGTGCACCTGTTTCCTGCGGGTGGCGGGCACGGCTCGGTCTCCTCCTGCGAGGTCGGGCGGCGGGACGGGGTGGTCGCTCTCAGAGCGTGCACGGGCCGGTCGGCGTCTGCACAGCTCGGCCGGCCCCGCTTCACGAGGTTTTCATGCCGTGGTGACACGCTCCGGGGCCGTGGCGGCGAGGGGCACCGGAACTGCGGCCGGGGTGATGGACGGGGTCGGGGAGACATACCGCACCTGGTTCTCGAAGGCCACCCCGTGGCTCTTCACGTCGATGGCGACGCGGTCGCCGTCGGCGATGCGGAATCCGTCGTGGAAACTCGCCTCGTCCGCGCCCAGGAGTACGTAGTTGACCAGTCCGGGCCGTCGCACCGCCGGGAAGGTGAACAGGTGGTCGGCCATGTCCTGCACGCGGTAGTAGAGGGCGTCGTCGCCGCAGTCGAAGAGTCCCTCCCAGGCGGTCGTGCCGTCCCGGACGATGGTGACCCGCCCCGTCACCGTGCGCGGCGGCGGGCCGAGGAAGAGCCAGGGGGTGAGAGCGGTGTCGCACAGCTTGCAGTACGGGTTGTAGCCCGGGTCCTGGCGGTGCAGGCCGATGTCGCACAAGTCGTTGCCGAAGGTGTAACCCGCGTAGTGCGGTGTGCCGTCGGCGTCGTTCACGTAGACCAGGGCGACCTCGGGTTCCTCGATGAGGGCGACCGGGTGCGCGGGCACGTTCAGCGCCTCGCCCGGCAGGCGCACCCAGTCGCCGAACCCCTTGAAGAACCACTTGGGCGGGGTGAACTCCCCGCCCTCAGGCGCTGTTTCGCCGCCCCACTTCTTCTTGTGGGTGCCCATGAAGCCGCTCAGCAGGGCGTTGCCCGTGGCCGCCGGGAGCAGGGGTGGCAGCAGTTGTACCTCCGGGTCCCCGGCAAGGACGGTGACGGTCTCCGCCCCCTCGGTGAGGGCGGCCCGCAGGGCTTCCTCCGAACCGTCCGTGGCGATGAACGCGGCGGCCGTCCCGCCGTCTTCCACTCGGTACAGGGTCTGCGGGGCACCGTCCTCGGCGCGGCCGAAGCCGACGTGGCGCGCGCCCTTGTACAACGCCTCGAAGAGGACGGGCAGGTGAGGGTGGGACACGGAGGGCTCCTTTTGTGCGTAGGTGAGTTGAGGCGGATCAGGGGTGAGGGAGGAGGGCGGGTGGCTGTGCGCCCGTGAGGTCGGCGAGCACCTCGCCGACCCGGTCGACCGACTCGCGTATCCAAGGGAGGTCGAGTGGCTCCGCGGCGTCCAGCGCGGCCGTGCGCCGTTCGTGGGTGTCGCCGTAGAAGTGGCTTGTCGCCGCTCGGATGCGCAGGGGGCTGCCGGGTTCCCCGAAGGCGCTCGCGGGCAGGACTCCGACCCCGTGGCGCTCCGAGAGGAGGCCGGCCAGGGCGTCCCCGTCGCGCACACCGTGTGCCTGGGCGAGGTGGTCGCGCAGGGGCTCGAAGTCCGGGTAGAGGTAGCAGGTCGCCGCGACGGGCGCCAACTCCGCTCCTGCGGCGGTGAAGCGGGCGGCCACCGCGCGTACGACCTTCTCGTGCAACCGCCTGCTCACGGCGATGCGCTCGACGACCTCGGGCGGCTCCCCGAACGCGTACGCGGCCGCCGTCTGCACCGGCGCGGGCGGGCTCGACCAGATCTGGCTGGCGATCGCGACGAGCCGGGTGCGCAGGACGTGCCCCCGCTCGCTGTCGGGCAGCCGGGCCACTCCCGTGCGCCAGCCGCCGAGCGCCAGGTTCTTGGTGAGGCCGGTGGTGACCACGGTCCGCTCCGGCGCGTGCAGGGCCGGGGAGACGGCCGGCGCGGCGGTGTCGTACACCAGATCACGGTAGATCTCGTCGGAGACGACGACGAGGTCCAGTTCGCGTGCCGCGTCGGCCAGCCGGCGTACGGTGCCTGCGGAGGCGACCGTGCCGGTCGGGTTGTCCGGTGTGGTCACGACCACGGCCCGCGGGTCCTGTCCGGCGGCCCGGGCGTCGGCGACCGCCTCGCGCAGCCGGTCCGGGTCGGGCACGCCGCCCTGGCCCGGCAGGATCGGGACGGGGATGGGCCGGGCACCTGCCAGCCGGGCCTGTGCCGTGTAGCTGACCCAGCTCGGGACCGGCACGATCACGTCCCCGCCGATGGCGAGGAGCAGCGCGAACAGCAAGGACTTGCTGCCGGGACCCGCGACGACGAGTCCCGCGTCGACACCCAACCCGCGTCGCTCCCAGTACCCCGCAACGGCGCTACGCAGGAGGGGACTTCCGGCGACGGAGCCGTAGGCGTTCTCGGCTGCAGCGGCGGCGAGCCGGTCCCTGAGCGTGGGCAGGACGGGCAGGCCGATCTCCCCGCTGGCCATCGACAGGACCCGCTCCCCGGCCCGGCGTCGTCGGGCCAGGGCCTCGTCGGCGGCGAGGGTCGCCGACATGGGAACCGGTGCGGGGCGGGGCATGACAGCTCCAGCGGTCGGAGGAACGGGGATCAAGTGCCGTTCAGAGAAAGGGTGATGTCGACGGCACGGTGTACCGCTCGCGCAGCTCCGCCTTGCGGACCTTGCCGGTCAGCGTCTTCGGGAGGGCGGGGACCAGTTCCAGCCGGTCCGGCAGGAAGCGGGGATCGTGGCCCGCCTGCGCGACCCGGTCCCGTACCTCCTGGAGTGTCGGGCCGCGGCCGTCCCGCGGGACGACGACGGCGACGATCACGTTCCCGGGCCCGGCTCCCCTGTGGTGAGCCTGCGGCTCCAGGCCGACCAGCGCGGCCTCGACGGCCTTGGGGTGACTGCCGATCACCGCCTCCAGCTCCGTCATCGGCGCCACCTGACCGTCCCGCAGGACCGCGTCGCGGGCACGGCCGACGATGCGGATGCCGCCCCTGCCGTCGTCGCGGGCGAGGTCTCCGGTGTCGAACCAGCCGTCCGCTCCGAGTTGGGCCGCGAACGCCTCCGGGCGCCGGTGGTAGCCGAGGGCGAGGGACGCACCCCGCACCTTGAGCCGGCCCACGGAGCCCGGCGTGCCGGAGGCCTGGGGGTCTCCGAACTCCGCGGACGTCTCGATGCGGGTCTCCATGGCGTCGATGGCACGGCCGTTGCTCCGCGCCGCCCAGCCCGCCGGGTCCTCGGGCCGGGTGGTGGTCACGGGACCGTTCTCGGACATGCCCCACAGGGAGTGCGCGCGGGCCCCGAGCGTCTCGTGGACCTCGTCGGCCAACTCCCGCAGGACCGGGGCCGAGCCGATCACCACGTGCCGCAGCGTGCTCGTGTCGCGCCGCTCGGCCCGCTGTGACGCGGCGACGTCGGCGAGGGTGGCGGGCGGCCCGTACAGGAGGGTCGCCCCGTACCGCTCGACCAGGTCGAGCAGCGCCTCGTTGCGGCGTACGTCCTGGAAGGTGACCGTGCCGCCGAGCATGATGCCCGCGAGGACGCCCTGCGCGAAACCCGAGTAGTGGACCAGGGGTGTGGACACCGCCGCCACCCAGTCGTCGCCCGCCCCGAACGCGTCGACGTAACCGCGCACGGCCGAGTGGACCGTGTTCTGGCTGTGCACGACGCCCTTGGACAGGCCCGTGGTGCCGGAGGTGAACAGCACCACGAACGGGTCGTCCGCGCCGAGGGCCAGGCCGTCCAGACGGGCGGCGGCACCCTCATGTTCCTCCCGCTCCGCCGACACGAAGTGCTCGTGGAAGGAGAACGCGCCCTCGGGTACCGGGCCGTCGACCACCGACACGTGCTCCAGGGCGGGCAGTTCACTCTGAAGCCGGGTGATGATCTCCGCCAGCGGTGTGCCCGCCCATTGAGGAAGGGTGACGCACACCCGGGCCCCGGTGAGGCCGAGGCGGTGGCGCAGCTCCTCCTCGGTGCAGATGGGCGAGATGGGGATGATGACGGCGCCGACGCGGATGGAAGCGAAGATCAGCGGCACCATCTCCCACCGGTTGGGGAGCTGTACGGCCACGAAGTCGCCGGGGCGCACGCCGAGTTCGAGCAGGGCCAGGGCGAACCGGTCGGTCAGCCGGTTCAGTTCGGCGTAGTCCAGCGTGTCGGTGCGGGACTCCGCGACGCGCCGGGCCGCGACGGCCAGCCTGCGCGGACGCTGGGCGGCCTGGCGGTGCAGGTCGTCGAGGAAGGTCTCCTCCCGCCACCAGCCACGGCGGCGGTACTCGGCGGCGCGCCGCTCCGGGACGGCTGTGTCCGCCGGGTTGGCCCGCTCCCCCGCCGTCGCGGTCGTCCCCGCCCGCGCCGTGGCCGTCGTGCCCATCAGCGGTCCTTCCGTCGGGCGGCCAGCAGCTCGGGCAACGGATTGCCCGCGCGGGCGGCGGCGATCTCCAGCAGGTCCCGGGTGTTCTGCCGTACCCGGTCCCCGACCCAGTCGAAGACCCATGCCTTGCGGGCGTCGGCGGGCAGGTCGAAGGGGACGACCCGGGTGACGGCGAGGGCCGCGGAGGCGGCGCCCCCGATGTTGGCGATCACTCCGGGAACCAGGGCGGCCCCCGAGGCGGCCACCTTCTCCTTCGCGGCCGCGCTGGAGGCCAGGTTGGCGCCCTCCACCACCAGGCCGGCTCGCAGGCGGTGGGTGTTCTCGGCCGTGAGCGCGTACTTCTGCGCCGCCAGGATCAGGATGTCCGCGTCGACGTCCAGCCAGGCGTCGGGCTCGCCGGCGAGGTGCACGCCCTGCGGGAGGCGGGTGCGGTCGATGCGCCCGAACTGGTCGGTGATGGCGACGAGTTCGGCCACCGGCAGCCGGGCGGCGCTGATCGTGCCCTGGACGTCCGCGATGCCCACGATGATGTGCCCACGGTCCTCGAGGAACCGCGCCACCGCCCGGCCCACCGCGCCGAAGCCCTGCACCACGACCCGGCCGGGCTCGGTACGGCCGCTCGCCTCCAGGGCGGTGATCGCGGCGACGCCGACCCCGTGGCCCGTGGCGTCGATCAGGGGCTCGTAGTACGTACGCCAGTCGATCGGCATGTCGGGGGCGCCGAGGCGGTGGCGGGGGTCGTAGTTCGCCTCGGCGAAGAAGACGGCGCGGTCGGCGGGAGTGACACCCATGTCGATGCCGAGGTGGATGCCGCCGTGCAGAAGCGGCTTCACCGTGCGGCCGAAGGTGCGGAACGTGTTCTCACGGTCGGTGCCGTCGGAGACGATCCCGGCCTTGGCCCCGCCGATGCGCAGCCCTGCCAGGGTGAACTTCTCGGTCATGTCGCGGGCCAGGCCGGCGACCTCTTCCTCGGTCACCCCCGTGGTCATCCGGGTGCCGCCCATGGCCAGGCCGTCGACGAGCGTGTCGACGACCACCCAGCCCTTGATGGCGCCGCCGCTGCCGTTGAGGTGGACGGTGAGGGCGGGGTCCTGCGGCTCTTCCGGAGCGCTCATGGCGAAATTCCTTGCGTCTGGTGTGTGAGGGATCTCAGAGACTGAGAGGTGTGGGGAATCGGGCGGGGTGCGGGTCACCGGTAGAGCTGCGCGAAGCCGCGCAGGATCTCGAGGCCGTCCTTGCGGAACTCCAGATGGGCCTGGGAGCCGAAGACGCGGCCGTCGTCGGAGCGGAGGAACTCGACGGGCGCGTGCTCGGAACGGCCTATGGTGCGATAGCCCGCCGGGGCTTCCTGGAGGTAGAGGGTGTGCCGGTGGAAGACGGTGACCGTCGGCTTCACGTAGGTGAAGAGCGGTTCCTGCGTGTCGACCTGTGCCTCGTAGCCGCCGACCCGCTGCGGCCCTTCCTCCAGGCGGCCGCCGGCCGCGACGGAGAGGATCTGCATACCGCCGCAGATGCCGAAGACCGGCACGTCCGTGGTGGTGACGAGGTCGATCAGCGGCTTGTAGTACTCGGTGTCGTACGCGCGCACCTTGGTGCCGCTCAGCACGATCGCCTGGTAGCGGCCGTCCACGCGGGCGGGTACGGACAGGGCGTCGGACGCCTCCGTGTCCGAACCCAACGCCTCGAGCCGGGACCGGAGTTGTTTGAGCGACAGGGTTCCGTTGTTGACGACCAGTACGCGGGGCCGCGTCATGCGTTCGCTCCTGAGGTGTGGGTGGAGTGCCGCGCGTCGGTGACGACCGTGCCGGTACGGCCGCCCAGCAGCTCGGTGACGGCGGCGCTGCCGATGACGACCCGCTCCACTCCGTGGTCCAGTGCCTCCCCCGCGGCCCGCAGCTTCTTGCGCATGCCGCCCTTCGCGCCCTTGTCGCGGAAGGCGGCCGCGTCCCGGCCGCTGATCAGCGACACCGGTTCGCCGTCCATGAGGAGGTGGCCGACGTCGGTGACGAGGACCAGGTCGGTGGCACCGGTGGCCCCGGCGATGGCGGCGGCGGCCCGGTCGGCGTCGGTGTTGACCTCCAAGCCGGCCGTGTTCCGTGCGAGCGGGGTGACGAGGTGGGCGTGGCCGGGCCGGAGGTTCTTCAACGAGGTCACGTCGACACCGGTGATCGGTCCGACGAGGTTCTCCAGCTCGACGAGTTGCTTCTCCCGCCACCACCAGCGCTCGCCCTCGCCGGCGCTCACCAGGCCGTCGCTGCCGAGCAGCCGCTCCGCGGTGATACCGCGGTCCTCGAGGCGACCCAGCACGTCCGCGGCCAGTTCGGCACTGACGGCCTTGATGTCGTCGATGACCTCGGGCGTGGTCCAGCGGCTCTGGTTGCCGTAGCGGTCGCGCAGGATCGCCGACGGTTCGCTGTAGCGTGCGCTGAGCCGCTTGAGGGGCTTGGACCAGCCGTGCACGAGGACCAGGGGGCGGTCCCGGCCGTGCCGGGCCAGGTCGTCCCACCAGCCGCCGTCGAGGTCGTCCAGGCAACTGCCGCCGAGCTTCACGACCGTGGGGGCAACGTTCTGCGCGCTCATGCCGGCATCACCGGCTGTTGCGTCAGTCCGGTCTCCTCCGGCAGGCCGAACCGCAGGTTGACCGCCTGCACCGCCTGTCCGGCGGCGCCCTTGACGAGGTTGTCGAGCGCGGCGAGCACGACGATCCGGCCGCCCTCCTCGTCGTGCAGGACCGTCACGTCGGCGAAGTTGGAGCCGAGGACGACCTGCGGGTCGGGCACCGGGATCAGCGTCTCGTCGTGCCGCCGGACCCGAACGAACGGGTGCCCCCTGTAGAAGCGCAGGTATGCCCGCGACAGCTCCCGCTGGTCCACCTTGTCGTCGGTGAAGACGTACGAGGAGGTCAGCAGACCACGGACGTTGGAGACGCCGTACGCCGACATCGACAGGTTGCCGACGGCGCCGGGCTTGCTCCGCTCCAGGAAGTCGGCGACCTCCGCGGCGTGCCGGTGCCCGGTCGGGGAGTACGGGGCGATGGCGCCGGACCGGAACGGGTGCAGGTCGGAGGTGCGCAGTTGGAGCCCCCCGCCGCTGGAACCGCTCTTCCCGTCCACCACGACCGTCTTGAGGTCGAGGCCGAGGCCGAGTGTGAGCGGGGCCAGCCCCAGGGTGATCGCGGTGGCGTAGCAGCCGGGCAGCGAGATGAGCGCGGCGTCCTTCAACTGGTCGCCGACCAGTTCGGGTACGCCGTAGACGAAGCGGTCGGCCAGGTCGGTGCGCCGCGCGACCTTCGGGTACCAGCGGTCGTGCAGGTGGGGCGTGCGGATACGGAAGGCACCACTGAGGTCGACGACGGCCGGGATCCGGTCGGCGAACAGGGAGGCCAGCTCGGCCGAGACCGGCGCCGGGGTGGCCAGGAAGAGGACGTCCACCTCGTCGGCGACCGCCTCGGTGACGGGCTGGACGGTCAGGCCCTGGTGGATGCGCAGACCGGGGTGGAGCTCGGAGGGGCGCCTGCCGATGCTGGAGGAGCCGCCGAGGAAGGTCAGCTCCAGGTCGGGGTGCTGGGTGATGAGTCGGATGAGTTCGCCGCCGGCGAGCCCGGAGGCACCGACGACTCCTGCACGGATCATGCGAGTAGCTCCTGCACATAACGGCCGATGGCCGAGGGGATGTCCGCGCCGGTGGCGGAGGCCACCGCCCGGAAGCCGGGTGCGTGGTTGACCTCGTTGACGACGTAGCCGTCGGGGGTGCTGAAGAGGTCGACCCCGTAGATCCCGGGTCCGAGCGCACCCACCACTCCGTCGACGATCTTGAGTACGTCGGGGTCGTGGGCGACCGCGCGGTTCTTGTTGCCGAGAGCGGCGTTGTTGCGCCAGTCGCTCCCGCCGCTCTCGAACTCCGCGGCACCGATCAGTTCCCGCCCGACGACGAAGCAGCGCATCGAACTGCCGCCCAGGTACGGCTCGACCACACTGGCCTGCTCGAAGGCGTGGGCCAGGTCCTCGATGTAGTCGTAGACGGAGTGGGCGGTGTCGGCATGCCGGATGAGGGTGACCCGTTTGCCCATGCCACCGAAGACGGGCTTGAGGACGACAGGCAGTGGCAGTTCGGCGAGCGCCTTGTCGAAGTCCTTGCGTGAGAGCACCAGCCGGTGGTCGGGCACCGGCACGCCCGCCGTGTGCAGCAGGGCGCGCAGGGCGGCCTTGTTCTCACAGGCGTGGATGGCCCGGGCCGTGTTCAGGGCGGGGACGCCGGCCGCCTCGGCGAGGGTGGCGATCAGGCCGCCGCGGGTGTAGCTGCGACTGCGGATCAGGAGGGTTTCGTAGCCCGTCACGCCCGGGGCGTCCGGGTGGCCGAGGCAGAGGGATTCGTCGTTGATCCAGTCCAGACGGAGTCCGAAGGCCGGAGCCGCATCGATCAACAGGCGTTCCTCCCAGGCGATCCGGTCGGCGACGACCGCTACAGCACGTCGACTGCTCATGTCACTGGCCCCAGTCGCGGAGCTGCACCTCGATCATCTCCAGCGTCAGGCGACCGTCCTCGACGGCCTCGACGCGGAGGGTCAGGATGCACTCGGGGCACGAGAGGGTCTCGCCCTTGGTGACCGGGGGGACGGTCAGGTCGGTCTCGCACTCGGGGCATACACCGGTCAGGGTGGCGGTGGACATCAGTCAACTCCGTTGTGATGGGCGGGACGTGGGGTGTTGTGGTCGGACGTGAAAGCCGTCGGACGTGGACGACGGTCCAGCGCGGGCGTCCTTCAGACGCGCGCGGGGCGGAAGTCGATCGCTGCCTTGCGTATCGCGTCACGGTCGAGCGCCGGGCGTCCGTCGCGCTCCTGCCGCTGGGCCAGCCACGGGGTGAAGGCGTCGACGTCGACCTCCAGGCCCGAGTCGGTCAGGGCCCAGGCGACCAGAGCGGTGGTGAGACGGCCGCGGACCCGCAACTCGCGCCTGTTTCCGACGAGTTCGGCGGGCAGCGTCTCGTACGCCTCGGGGTGGGTCAGCTGGCCGGGGAGTTCGTACGCGAAGGCGTGCGGGGTGGTCGGCCCGGACTGGAAAGCGTCCCCCAGACCGGCTCCGCCGAGGGCGATCCTCGACAGTTCGGTGAGATGCCTCAGGTCGAAGCGGGTGTCGCCGTGGATCACGCGCAGCGAGGTGAGCAGCTCGGCCAGCGGGGCGTTGCCACCCCGCTCACCGATGCCGCCGACGGTGGTGGAGATCCACCGGGCGCCGGCCCGGACCGCGGCGAGGGAGTTCGCGACGGCCATGCCGAGCATGTTGTGCGAGTGGATCTCGATCTCGGAGCCGTCGATCGCGACGATGTCGGCGATCACGCCTTCCATCTGCCAGGGGGACAGATGGGCGACGGTCTCCGCGAGCCGGAACCGGTCGGCCCCCGCCGCGAACCCCGCCTCGACATAGGGGACGAGCCGCTCCTTGGGGGTGCGGGCGCCGTCCTCACCGCTGAACGTGACGTGGAAGCCGCGCTCCTTGGCCTGGGTGATCGCCGAACGCGCCAGAGTCTGCAGGAACTTGGGGCTGGCCGAGTCGAGCTTCAGCCGGGCGTGCTCCTCGGAGGTGGGGATGGAGTACATGATGTGGCGTACACCGAGCCGCTCGGCCTCGTCGAGAGCCCGCGCGACCTGGCGGCGGTCGCGTACGACGAGGAGCGTCATGCTGCGCTCCGGGCCGACGGCGTCGTGGGTGGCGAGGACGAGATCGGCGTCCTTGGAGTCCGGCCCGGAGACCATGCCCACCTCGACGAGTTCGACCCCCGTGCGCACCAGCAGGTCGGCGATGGCGGCGGCGTCATCGGGGCCGAACTCGACGCCCGCCATGTGCGCGGAGTCCCGGAGCGTCGCGTCGGATATGCGGGGCGGCCTCTCCTGTTTCTCGAAGCTCTCTGCTTCTGCCATTTCCTTCACTCCTTGTTCCCGAAGGGTCTGCATTCCCGAAAGGGTCTGTGAGTCGGAATTCCGGGGGCACCGGGCTGATCGCCGTTCAACATCCTTCGCCGCCGGGCCGGAAAGAGCAACATCGTCCGCGTCAGGCCTGTGTGGTGAAGTGTCAAGGAGTGTCAGGAAGGAAAAGGATTGCCGGGCGGATGTGGGCCGCCTGCCAAATTTGGGTTACGGAGGGGCCATTCACGACGCTCGGGCTCTACCGTGCGGTCATGGATCTCTTCTCGCTGCCCCGGCTGGGGGTCGTCGTGCCACCGGAAAACCCCACGGCGGAACCGGAGTTCAACCACCTGCTCGGTACCGCGATGAATGTGTACACCTCGCGTTTCCCGGTGACGCCGGGAACCGGGCTCAGGGCCATGCTGGAGACGTACAACGAGGTTCTCCCGGCGCTGCTCGCCGGCTTCGGCGAACTGCGGCTGGACGCCACCGTGGTGGCGTGCAGCGCGTCGCACTACCTGCTGGGCCCCGAGGGCGACCGGGCCTTCTGCGACGAGCTGTCCCAGCGCGCCGGCTCTCCCGTGCGATCCTCGACACAGGCGATCCTCGCAGCCTGCGAGGCGCTCGGGGTGACCCGTCTGACGCTCGTCTCCCCCTACCAGCCATGGCTCACCGACACCTCGCGCGCCTTCTGGGAGCGAGCCGGTCTCACGGTCGACGGGGTGGTGCTGGTTCCGGCGGGTCCGGGTGCGGACGGCGGTGCGCACTACGACCCGTACGAGGTCACGACCAGGACGATCCTGAGGCACATACGGGAGCGGGAACTGCCCGCCGACACGGCCTTGTTGTTCACGGGTACGGGGATGGGCACCCTCGCCACGCTCGACGAGCTGGCGCGGCAGGATCCGGGGCGCACGCTGCTGACCTCGAACCTCGCGTCGGCCTGGTGGGCGCGGCGGGTGGCGGGAGTCACCGAGGAGGCAGGCCACCCACTGCTGCGGAGGCTGGAGCGTACGTCGGTCCGCCCGGCGTGACGGTGGGGGCCCGGGAACGCGCCGCACGCGTTCCCGGGCCCCCACTCGGCAGCTCTCAGCCGGCGGACGCCTCGGCCATGCGCCAGGCGTACCCCATGCGGTAACCGACACCCCGGACCGTGATGATCCAGCCGCTGGAGCCGAGTTTCGCCCGGAGACTGCTCACGTGCGTGTCGATCGTACGGCTGGTGTGCCCCCAGTTGCTTCCCCAGACCCGGGCCATGAGCTCCTTTCGCGTCACGACGGTTTCAGGGGTGGCCGCCAACGTGTAGAGCAGCTCGAATTCCTTCGACGTGACGCCGACGAGCCGGTTGTGCAGACGCACTTCACGCAGGCCGGGATCGATATGCAGATGGCGAAGTGAAATGGCGTCGGGAAGTACCTGCCGGGGTTGGGAACGGCGCAGCACCGCCTCGATGCGGGCCCCGATCTCACGGAATCCCCAGGATTTCACCACGCAGTCGTCCGCACCCGCGTTCAGGGCGAGAACACGGCCCAGTGCGTCGTCGGCATCGGTGACGGCTATGAGCGCGGTCTCACCGCTGTTCCGCAGTTCTCTGCACAATTCCAGTCCGTCGATATCAGGCAACTCCAGGGCGAAGAGCAGCAGATCGGCGTCACCGGACGCGCGCAGGGCCCGCTCTCCGGTGCCGACGCTGCGGGCTGTGAATCCCTGGCGCCGGAGATCGCTCACCATGGTCGCGGCGCTCTCGGCGTTCTGCTCCACCACGAGTACTTGTCGCACGTGCTCACCCCTGTTCCTCGGCTTCACGTCAGTTCGAGGCGCCGGCGAGTGCGCCGGCCGGTGCGCGGGGCGGGTCGGGTGGTACGGCCTGTCCGCCGCGGGCGGTGGACAGCCGCTGGTAGATGTAGGCGGCCGAGGCCATGGTCATGTGATGGTGCCAGCCGGGGAAGGAACGGCCCTCGAAGTCGAGGGCGCCGAACCGCTGCCCGAGCGTGGTCACGGCGGAGAGCGCAGCGGCGTGGCTCCGGGCCAGGCGGAGGTTCTCCTCCATCCGACGGTCCGTGAGTGTCGTGAGCCAGTACCGGGCGGGGTGCCGGCCTTCCGGGTCGGGCCGTTCCAGGGTGCGGTACGGACGGGACCCGGCCTCGTCAGCGCCACCGGGTCCGGGGAGCCCCACCGTGTCCGCGTGCGTGTGGACCGGCACGGCCCTGACGGGGCCGTCGGGGGTCTGCCGCAGGAGCACGTGCGTCTGCCGGCCGTGCCGCACCTCCATGAGGGCGCTCACCGTCGTCACCACTCGGTTGTGTCGTCCCGTGACCACTTGCTGGTCCGGGGAGACCTCGCACACGACGTCGGCCCGCAGTCGGGCGAGACCCGCGAGGACCCCGGCCACGTCGTCGCACCGGGTGAGGTCCAGTACCCATGGCAGGCGCGGGAGTTGCGGCTGTTCGGCCATCTCGGTGGCGTACCGGACGACGTGATCGGCAGCGGTGCGTCCCGCCTCGGCCCCCGGGATGCGCGCACGACGCCTGCGCTCGCGGTCCGAGTCCCACGCTCCCCCGAGCACAAGGCTCCAGTCCACCGGGTAGGAGTGGGTACCCGAGGTGAGGAACAGGCCCAGTGCCCGCTGGCAGTTGACACTGCGGCCGGTTGCCGAGTCGACGCGCCGGTGCACGCCCGCCGAGTGCTCGCCCCGCTTGGGGATGACGAGTTCGGCGACGGTCCAGGCGTGCGGAGTGGTCCGCGCTGCCACCAGTCGGGCGAGCCGCCGGCGCACCGGAACCCAGTCCCACGGACTGGCGTTGATGAACTGGTGCAGACCCCGTGC
Organism: Streptomyces sp. NPDC102279; assembly: GCF_044766365.1. Lineage (NCBI taxonomy): Bacteria > Bacillati > Actinomycetota > Actinomycetes > Kitasatosporales > Streptomycetaceae > Streptomyces > Streptomyces sp. NPDC102279. Next base: position 289,630 of record NZ_JBIWLU010000001.1, read on the forward strand.
GGCAGCCGTGGGTAAGGGGCTGGCCCGCGCGATGCGCCGCAGCGTCTTCTTGCCGGACACATGGATCAGGGCCCACAGATACGCCCGGGCCCAACGCCGCTGATCGGAACGCTGGTTCACCCCGAAGATCTCGTCCATGAACCTCTGCATGCGTGCGCCGTCGCCCGGCGCCCCCGCGCGTACCTCACTCGACGACATCCGACGCCACGCCCCCTCGATACCGGTCACCGCCCGCACCCCGACTGGATGCATGGCACATACGTACGAGGTGAAAGTACCGTCCGGGCCAGGCTTTGCCCGGGTCCGCCGTCTACTTTGCGAAGTCGCGGGCCGACCTGCGAAAACGCCTCTCGCGGGACCCGCGGTACGTGACCCGCGCGAACCAGAAAACGGGCTCCACCAGGGGTGAAGCGGTGCGACGGACATGTCAGGTGAAATATTAACAAGTCATGAACTTGCCTCAAGTGCCGTGCTGAGACACCCATTTCGGCGACCTTGCCCCGGTGGCCGCGAGGGTGTGTGGCACCCGCGCACCGGTGTGATCACGGCTGCACGACGACCGCCGCAGGAGCGCCGATGGCTCCGGCGGCCGGTCGTCGTGCCTCGGCGCGTCAGGCCGCCGGCTCCGTCACCGCCACCTCGGCAGGAGACACGGGCCGCCGGGCGGGGAAGCCCGCCCGACGGGCGTACAGGACGACCGCGATCACCGGCAGCAGGAGCAGCAGCACCGTCCAGGGGAAGGACTCGCTGCCGACCACGTCGAGCAGGATGCCTCCGGCAATGCCTCCGCCCGCCATCGCCACGTTCCACAGGGTGACGAGCATCGCCTGGGCCGAGTCGGCGGACTCGCCTCCCGCGTCACCGACGGCGGTCTGCAGCAGCGTGGGCACACCACCCCAGCCCAGCCCCCACAGCACCGCGGCGACGTAGACCAGGGCGGTGGTGTCGGAGAGGACGGCCAGGAGCGCGGCGGCGAGGGCGACCAGCAGCGCACCGCCGATGGTGAGGCCGCGCAGCCGTCGGTTGATCTGGGCGCCGACGATCCAGATGCTCGCCAGGGACGCGGCGCCGAAGACGAGGAGCACCAGGCCGGTGCTGCCGCCCAGTCCCAGGTCGTCGAGGTAGGTGGCGATGTAGGCGTACAGGATGGTGTGGGCCAGAACGAAGACGAGGGTGACGAAGAGGACCGGAGTCACTCCCGGGATGCGCAGGGTGGGCAGCATCTTGGGCCGTTCGCCGCGCTCCTGTCCGGGGAAGTCCGGGACGGCCGCGGTGATCCACGCCAGGAGCAGCAGCGTGAGCACCGTCATCCCGAGGAACGCCACGCGCCAGCCGAGCCAGTCGCCGAGGAAGGTACCGGCGGGCACACCGAGGGCGAGCGCTACGGGGATGCCCGCCATGGCGACGGCCATCGCCTTGCCCTGGAGGTGGGCCGGGGCCATGCGCCGCGCGTAGCCGGCGAGCAGGGCCCAGGCGAGACCGGCCGCGACACCGGCGACGAACCGCGCCGCCATGGTCAGTTCGTAGACGGACGACACGGCCGTGACCGTGTTGGCGAGGGCGAAACCACCCATGGCGGTGAGCAGCAGCTTCTTGCGCCGCCAGCCCGCCGTGGCCGCGGTGAGCGGGATCGCGGTCAGGGCGGTGCCGATCGCGTAGACGGTGACGGTCTGACCCGTCGCGGACTCGCTCACGTCGAGGTCCTGGCTCATCGCGGGCAGCAGACCGGCGGGGAGGGTCTCGGTCAGGCTGGTGATGAAGACGGCCGTGGCGAGGGCGAGCAGGGCGAACAGCGGCAGCTTCCGCTGTTCCTCGCTCTCGCGCTTCGGATCCGATTCCGCGGCGGCGGGCGCCGTGTCGGGTGCGGTGCTCATGGGGTGTGCTCCAGGTCTTCCGGAAGGAGGGTGTTGAGAGGCGAAGGGCGCGGGGACGGAGGTGGAGGCGGAGGGGCGGACGTAGTCGACGGTGGCCGGTTCACGGGAAGGCGAGGCCGCCGTCGACCGGCAGCCGCACCCCCGTGGTGAACGTCGCCTCCGTGGCCAGGAAGAGCGCGGCGCGAGCCACCTCCTCGGCGGCACCGAGACGGCCCAGCGGAGGCAGCGGGACGGCACCGGCGCCCGGCGCCTCGATACAGCCCGGGGCCACCGCGTTGACGCGGATGCCCCGGGTGACGAGTTCGGCGGCGAGCGCCCGTACGACGTCGGGGCAGGGAGTCGGGGCCGTGAGCACGATCGCGCTGCCGTCCTTGAGAAGGGGCAGCAGGGGCCGCGCGGTGGCCACGGCGTCGGAGAACAGGAGATCGAGGCTGCCTTCCGCGGTGGCTTCGGGACCGGTGCCGGCCTGGGCGACGAGGGCTGCTTCGACGGTGGACGGGGTGACGACGCGGGCGGCGGAGCCCAGTTCGGCGACCGCGTGGGCTCGTTCAGGCGCGGTGCGGACGGTCAGCAGGACCGTGGCCCCGCCCTCCACGAGACGTTTCGCGATGGCCAGGCCGATGCCGGTGACCTCGCCGACGACGAGGGCCTTCCTGCCCGCGTACCTCGTCATGGGTGCCGCTCCCTCCGGGGGTGCCCGTTCCTCGCCGGTGCGTGGTGCCTCCCCGAGGACGACTCTGCGCCGAGGCGCTTCGGGGAACCTTCCGGAAAACTTCGGGTCCGCAGGCGCCCCGACGGACGGTGGAGCCGGCGCCGTCGAGAGCCTGCCGGTGCCGGTTCCCCTGCCATGTACGGTGGTGACCATGCGGTTTGGGGTGCTCGGGCCACTGGTGGTGTGGGACGGCGAGGGCCGGGAGGTCAAGGTCCCCGAGGCCAAGGTCCGGGCCCTGCTGGCGGACCTTCTCGCGAACGACGAAGGGCCGGTGTCCGCCGACCGGCTCATCGAGGACCTGTGGGGCGACGCGCCTCCGGGCAATCCCCGCGCCGCCCTCCAGGCCAAGATCTCCCAGCTGCGCCGCGTCGTAGGCCGGGACCGCGTGGTGCGGCAGCCGCCGGGCTACGGGCTGCGACTCGACGGCGCCGACGAGGTGGACGCCGTACGGTTCCGCGCTCTGGTGACCGACGCCCGCCCCGTCCAGGACCCGCGCACCCGGGCGGCCCTGCTCACCGAGGCGCTCGATCTGTGGCGGGGCCCGGCGTACGCGGACTTCGCGGACGACGGGTTCGTGCAGGGGGCCTCGCAACGCCTGGCGGAGCAGCGGCTGTCCGTGCTGGAGGATCAGGCGGAGGCGCGTCTGGAGGCACAGGACCACGCGCTTCTCGCCGGGGAGCTCGCCGACCTCGTGGCGCGCCACCCCCTGCGGGAGCGTCTGCGCGCCGTCCAGATGAGGGCGCTGTACGCGGCGGGTCGGCAGAGCGAGGCGCTCGCCTCCTACGACGACCTGAGGTGCCGCCTCGTCGAGGAACTGGGGGTCGACCCGAGCCCCGAACTGGCCGCCCTGCACGGGGCGGTGCTCCGGCAGGACCCCGGACTGAGCGCGGGGACTTCCCCGAGGGAGCCGCAGGGCCAGGCAGCCGGGGTGGACACCGGCGCGACGAGCACCACGGCCGCGCCACCCGGCAGGGGCACAGTCGTCGCCACGGAAGCTCCCGGACCAAGCTCCCATTCGAATCTTCCCGTCCCCCTCACTCCCCTGATCGGCCGCCACCAGGCCCTCGCCCAGTTGTCCCGGCTCCTCGCCGAGAAGCGTCTGGTGACGCTCACCGGCCCCGGCGGCGTCGGCAAGACCCGGCTCGCCGTGGCAGCGGCCACCGCCGAGCGGGAGAACACCGAGGCCGGTGAACCGGCCGACGGGGTTTGGCTCGTGGAGTTCTCCGGCATTCGCGCGGGCACCGCGGCGGATCTGGCCCAGGTACTCGCCGCCACCCTCGGCATCCGGGACGACACCCCTCGCTCGCTGCCGGGCACCGGCACCTCGTCCGCTTCCCTGCCGCACCGGCTCGCCGCCGCCCTGCGCGACCGGCGCACCCTGCTCGTCCTGGACAACTGCGAGCACGTCGTCGACGCGGCCGCCGAACTCACCGAGCTGCTTCTGAGCACCGCTCCCGGCCTGCGTGTCCTGGCCACCGGGCAGCAGCCACTGGGCCTGGCCGGCGAGGCGGTGTTCCTCGTCGACCCCCTGCCGTCGGTCGACGCCGTCCGTATGTTCATGGAGCGTGCGGCCGCCGCGACGCCCGGATTCCCGCGCGACCCGCACGCCCCGGACGAGACCGACCGGCAGGCCGTCGCCGAGATCTGCGGCCGCCTCGACGGCATCCCGCTCGCCCTGGAACTCGCCGCCACCCGCGTACGGGCCCTCGGAGTGAAAGGGCTGGCCGCCCGGCTCAACGACCGCTTCCGGGTACTGACCTTCGGACAGCGCGGCGCGCCGGCCCGCCAGCAGACCCTGCGGGCGGTCATCGACTGGAGCTGGGAGCTGCTCAGCGCGCCCGAACGCATCGTCCTGCGACGCCTCGGCGCGCACAGCGACGGCTGCGACCTGGACGCCGCCGAAGCGGTCTGCGCGGGTGACGGCGTCACCCGGGACGAGGTGCTCGACCTCGTCACCCGGCTGGTCGACCGGTCCCTGGTCGTCGTGGTGGACGGGCCCACCGGCCCCCGCTACCGCCTGTTGGAGTCCGTCGCCGCCTACGCGACCGAACAGCTCCACGAGATGGAGGACTTCACCGCCGTACGGGACCGTCAGCTGCGCCACTACCGGGCCCTTGCCGAACACGCCGAGCCACACCTGCGAGGCGCCGCTCAGCAGTCCTGGCTGACCCGGCTGGACGCCGAGGCCGGCAACCTGCGTACGGCGCTCGACGAAGCGCTGCGCCGCGCGGGCACGGGGGACCCGGAGGAAGCCGTGCGGCTGACCACGGCTCTGGCCTGGTGGTGGCTGTTGCGTGGCCGCCTCAACGAGGCCCGCCGCAACCTCGGTTCGGTGCTGGCCACCATGCCCACCCCCTCCGTCCCCGCCGAACTGGCCCTGCTCCACGCCGCGTTCGCCTTGCTCACTGGAGACCCGACAGCGGTCGCCGCCCCGTCCGCGAGCAGGTGCACCGCCACGGAAGGCAGCCTCGACGCCAAGAACGATCTCGCCGCCGGCGCCGAGGCGATCCCCGACCCCGCCCGACGCGCCCGCGCGCTCTGGCTCTGCGCGTACGGGCTGTTCAGCGCGGGTGACACAGCCGAGGGCAATGAACTGAACAGCCGTGCCCTCGTGCTGTCCACCACCGCCGGGGACCCATGGGGCATCGCCGCCGCGCTGGGCCTGCGCGCGACCCTCGCTCTGGTCCGCGGCGATCTCGCGGGGCTGGGCCGTGATGGACTGCGAAGCGCCCAGCTTTTTCGCGAACTGGGCGACTGTTGGGGCGAGTTGCAGACCGTGTCGCCGCTCGCCGCACTGGCCGAGATCAAGGGCGCGTACACCGACGCGGAACGCCGTCAGTACGAAGGCCTGCGGATGGCCCGGGAGTTGGGCCTGGAGGCGGAGGTGTCCGCGCGACTCTCCGGTCTCGGGCGCCTCGCGTTGCTCGCCCGCGACTGGGACCGCGCCCGCGACCTGCACGAACAGGCACGTCGGATCGCCGCCGAGCAGGGCTACAAGTACGGTGAGATCCACTCGGGGATGGGCCTCGCCCTCGGCGCACGCCGCTCCGGTGACCTCGACGAGGCCGAGAGGCACCTGCTGCAGATCCGCGACGGCTACGCCGACGTGTCCTCCCAGGCGGGTGACCACCTGCTCCTCGCCGAACTCGGTTTCATCGCCGAACTCCGCGGCGACGCGAAGGGTGCTGCGACGCACCATCTGGAGGGGTTGGAGATCGCCCGCCTCCTCGCCGAACCCCGTGCCCTGGCACTCTCCCTGGAAGGTCTCGCCGGTGCGGCGACCCTGCCCGGCCAGGCGCCCACCGCCGCTTGCGCGGCAGAGCTTCTGGGCGCGGCGGCAGCCGCCCGCTCCCGGGCCGGGGCCCCGCTGCCGCCTGCCGAGCGCGCTGATGTCGACCGCATCACCGCTGCGGCGCGGACAGCCCTGGGCACTCCCGCGTTCACGGAGGCGTACGAGCGGGGCGCCCTGCTGACGGCCGAGGAGGCAATGCACCACGCCTGCACGGCACTTGACCGGTCCGGGCGGGTATCGGATTGACCGCGGGGAGCTCCTAGCCCTGCCAGGCCGGTGGGCGCTTCTCGGTGAACGCGTTTGCCCCCTCGGTGGCAGCGGTGGTGGTGAAGACCGGGGCGCTGAGGGGGTCCTGGACGGTGTACGCGGTCCGGTCGTCCAGTCCGCGGGTGTCCTGGACGATCTGCTTCGTGACCAGGACCGCTTCGCCGGAGTTGGCTTGGACACGGTCGGCCAGGGCGAGCGCAGCCTGTAGGGCTTCGCCTTCGGGGGTGAGCCGGTTGACGAGTCCGTAGCGAGCCGCGTCCGAGGCGGGGAGCGGCGCGGCCGTCAGGAGCATCTCCATGGCCACGTGGTACGGAAGGCGGCCCGGGAGGCGGACGGCTCCGCCTTCGGCGGCGATGAGCCCGCGGGCGACCTCAGGCAGGGCGAAGAACGCCGTGTCGGCGGCGGTGATGAGGTCACAGGCGAGGGCGAGTTCGAAGCCGCCGGCGACGGCCGCACCCTCGACGGCGGCAATGAGCGGCTTCCGGAGTCGCGCGCGGGTGAGCCCTGCGAGCCCACGGTCGGCGACAAGGGGGACGCCGTCGGTGGGGAAGGCCTTGAGGTCCATACCCGAGCAGAAATGCCCGCCCGCGCCGGCGAGGATGCCGACAGCCAGGGAGGGATCGGTCTCCAGCCGGGTCAGGGCCGCGTCCATCGCCTTGGCCAGCCGGTGGTCGATGGCGTTACGGACATGCGGCCTGTTGAGGGTGACGAGCAGGACGCCGGGGCCTGGCTCGGTCACCACCACGGGGTCTTGACTGCCCATTCGGTGTGCTCCTCCTGCTGGGGGTGTTTCCGCGGGGTGGGCGGCGGACGTGGTCAGTTCCGTACGACAGGCAGCGCGGCCAGTCCGCGCATCACCCGGGCCGGCCGCCAGGGGAGCTCGTCGACCGGTTTGGCCAGTTGCACGGATCCCAGGCGTTGGAGCAGCAGGGGGAAGGCGACCGTGCCTTCGAGGCGGGCCAGGGCGGCGCCGATGCAGAAGTGGGGCCCATAGCCGAAGGCGAGGTGCTCATTGGGCGTCCGGCCGACATCGAGCCGGTCCGCGTCCGCGAAGCGTGTCTCGTCCCGGTTGGCGGAACCGATCAGAAGGCTGACGATGTCCCCCTCGTCGATCAGCTGCCCGTGGAGGCTGATCCGTTGCGCGGCGCACCGGAACGTCGCGTCCCGTACCGGGGAGTCGTAGCGCAGCAGTTCTTCCACGGCGGTGCCGACCAGACTCGGCCCGGCCTCCGGTCCGGTGAGACGCGCGGCCTGGCCGGGGTGGCGGAGCAGGGCGAGCGTGCCGTTGCCGATGAGGTTCATGGTGGTGTCGTGTCCGACCAGGAGCAGGAGGTAGGCGGTCGAGCGCAGTTCCTCCTCGCTCATCGCCCCGCTGTCGTCGCTGGCCTCTACGAGAGCGCCCAGCAGATCCACTCCCCCGCGCTCGCCACCTGCACGTTTCCCGGCGATCAGGACATCCAGAAGAGCGTGCAGATCGCCTTCGACCCGGGCCGGGTCCATGCCCTGGGCCGGCGCGATGGTGGCCATCAGGGTGTCCCGGGTGACAGCGTTGTCCAGCTCTCGGGGGACGCCGAGGATCCCGCAGATCATCCGGAACGTCAGCGGCGCCGCGAACGCCGCGATCACATCCACGTGAGTGTGCTGCTCGACCCGGTCCAGCAACCGGTTCGCGACCTCCTCGATGAAAGGTTCCAGCTGCGCGATACGGCGGGGTACGAACGCCGCGTTCACCAGGGTCCGCAGCCGGGTGTGGTCCGGAGGATCGGCATGGACCAGATGCCGGTTCAGCCCGGCCGGTCCCGGGACGTAGCCGGGCACCCTGCCGGGGTCCTTGCTCAGCCGCCCGTCGGTCAGCAGAGCGCGGACATCGTCGTAGCGCGCGATCTGCCACACGGTGGGCCGCCCGGCTCTGCGGTCCGGGTGGGCAGGCGCATGCTCACGCAGCCACGCGAAGTAGGGGTACGGATCCTGTACCCGAAGGGCCAGTAGTTCTGAAGGCGGGGACGGCACAGCAGGAGCGGGCACTGCGACTCCGGGATCGAGAACCGGCACGGACACCGCACCAACGACCAGTGGCAATCGAAGGATGCGGAACCCCTGGTTCCAACCTGGGGAAACAGCCTTCAGGATCGGAACGGCCGTCGCGCACCCAGGGTCCGAGAAGGGCGGCTACGCGCTCAGGCGCCGGAGCCCGCTGACGGCGTGACGGACGCGCCCACGACACCGTAGGCACGATCGCCGATGGTGAACTCTCCCATCGGGGACATACCGAAGCCGTCGACGTGCACTCTCCACGACGGCTGGTTGGCCAGTTCGATGAAGGCCACCATCACGTCGGCCCGCCCTGATGCCGCGTGGAGGGCCGCCGTGAACAACCCGCGGGCCACGCCCTTCCCGCGATAGGCGGCGGCGACCACCACAGGCCCGTAGAACAGCCACGGCGTGGCGCGGAGCGGCTGCCCCTGCCACCGCAGCGAATCCTGTGCGTCCAGGACCGCCTTGGCCGGTGGCGGTGGACCGGTCATGTTCTCCGGGGAGACCAGACCGAGCAGGCCGGCCAAGCGACCGTCGTCGTCCGCGACGAGAAAGCTCCGTTCCTCGGCCATCGAACGCAGCGTGCCGGCATCGAGGCCGCCCTGGACAAAGCCCTGTTGAGCCCGCTCCCGCTCAGTGAGCGCGTCGTGGTGATTGGCCTCGAAGAGTTCGGCCATGGCCGGGGCATCAGCCGTGGCGGCGAAGCGGTAGTCCACGGCACCGGCCTTTCAGCGCGGGGCGAGTCGAGTCCCGCCGCGTTCAGTGGGGGCTGCCCATCGATGAGTTGTCGTAGGTGCCGTTCCGCTTGGCACGGTATTGATAGCGGCCGAGCTTCCGGCCACGCCGTACTCGGCGCCCGCACAGTACGAGCACGAGAGAGATGACCAGGATGAGCAGCGCGACTCCACTGCCGCCGAGTATCAGTGCCGTCTCCACCGACTGAGCATATGGGGCCGGAGCGCGTCACGACAGCGGGATCGGCGGACCCTGGGCTGCGTCAGGAGAGCCAGTCGGTGTAGCGAGTGGCGGCCAGGTGAGCGTTCTTGTCGGTGAGGACGTCGCCCTCGACGGCGGCGAACATGCCGGCGGTGGGGTCGGTGACGACGGTCCTCGGGTCGCCCTGGTGGGACAGCGTGATCCGGCCCAGCTCGTCCAGGTTGAACACCTCGGGCCCGCCGATGTTGCGGATGGCGTTCAGCGGCGTGCCCACGGCGACCTCGGCCACGGCCTCGGCCACGTCCTTGGCGGCGATCGGCTGGATGGGCGTGGCGGGCAGACGGACGGTGTCCTTGTCCGCGGTCCAGGACAGGACGGCGTCCATGAACTCCATGAACTGCGTGGCCCGGACGATCGAGTAGGGAATCGGGCCGGCTTTGAGGACCTCCTCCTGGAGGACCTTCGCGCGGTAGTAGTCCAGCTGCGGCACTCGGTCCACACCGACGATCGAGAGGATCACGAAGTGACGGGCGCCGCCCTTCTGGGACGCGGTCAGGAGGTTGTCCATCGAGGTCTGGAAGAAGGCCGGTGAGGCCTCGTCGAACGTCGGCGAGTTGGTCAGGTTGACGACGGCATCGGCTCCCGCGACCGCCTGATCGAGTCCGTGGCCGCTGATCACGTCGATGCCGGTGGACTGCGAGTGAGGCACCGCCTCATGTCCGGCGGCCTTGAGCTTCGTGACGACCTGCGAGCCGATCAGCCCGGTTCCGCCGATGACTGCGATCTGCATAGCGCGCCTTTCGTCGATGGATGGCACAAAACGAGACATAGTATGCATCCGCGATGGGGCCCAGAAGCGGTGCCACCCTCGACGGAGACGCATCAGCGGGACGAATCGTGGACCGGCGGCCATTCCGGGTACGGAAGCGATGCCGCCGTTCCCGCCCGCCGCTCAGCAGCGGGGAGTGCCGGCGAGAGGCGGTGCGAACCTCCGTCGGCCGACTGCGAGCATCTCCCCAGTTGTGGGTACTCGCCCACCATGACGTTCGAAGCGCGACGCGCACTGTCCTCCGAGACCGGCACGGCCGCAGGCGCCGCCGTATCCGCGGCCACTCCCCCGTCCCGGATCGCCGCGCTGGAGGAGGAGCCGCACGCCTTGGCGGTGACCGGGACGTACCGCGCCCTTCCAGCACCGGCACGGTGAGCGGACCGGTGCGCCCCCTCCGGCCCGGACCGGCGACGGCTGCGCGAGCCGACGGAACCGGCGTGAGACCGCGGCCACCAGGCGAGTGCATTTTGAGCGACACCGGCACCCGGCGGGCATCCCTCTAGAGATCGGCCCGCGGGGTCCGTCCGTACCGACGATGAAGGAGCAACAGCATGGCAAGCGAGCAGTCCGGCACGACGAATCGGCGCACCAGGTCCGTGGCGAGTCCGGTGGCTCAGCGTGCGGGATGGGACGACGTCGACGTACGGGCGGTGGACACCGTGCGGCTCCTGGCAGCCGACGCGGTGCAGAAGGTCGGCAACGGCCACCCCGGAACGGCCATGAGCCTGGCCCCTCTGGCGTACCTGCTGTTCCAGCACGTCATGCGCCATGACCCGAGCGACGACCAGTGGCTCGGGCGGGACCGCTTCGTCCTTTCCTGCGGGCACTCCAGCCTGACCCTCTACATCCAGCTCTACCTGGCCGGGTACGGGCTGGAGCTGTCCGACCTGGAGGCGTACCGGACCTGGGACTCGGCCACTCCCGGTCATCCCGAACACCGGCACACCCGCGGGGTGGAGATCACCACCGGGCCGCTGGGACAGGGCCTGGCGAGCGCGGTGGGCATGGCGATGGCGGCGCGCCGCGAACGCGGCCTGCTGGACCCGGACGCGGAGCCGGGCAGCAGCCCCTTCGACCACCACGTCTTCGTCGTCGCTTCCGACGGCGACATGATGGAAGGGGTCACGAGTGAGGCCTCATCGCTGGCCGGACACCAACGGCTCGGCAACCTCACGGTGTTCTACGACTCGAACCACATCTCGATCGAGGACGACACGGACATCGCCTTCAGCGAGGACGTCCCCGCCCGCTACGCCGCCTACGGCTGGCACGTGCAGACCGTCGACTGGACGGTCACGGGCGAGTACGTCGAGGACATCGACGCGCTCCTGGCTGCCGTTCGCGCCGCGCGGGAGGAGAGCGACCGCCCCTCGCTGATCATGCTGCGCACGCTGATCGGCTGGCCCGCGCCCACGAAGCAGAACACCGGCAAGGCCCACGGCTCCGCGCTGGGGGACGAAGAGGTCGCCGCGACGAAGGACGTGCTCGGGTTCGATCCCGACGAGGCCTTCGTCGTCGAGCCGGAGGTCCTGGAACGGACCCGTGGGATCTCCGAGCGCGCCTCCCGGACGCGCGCCGAGTGGGACGAGCAGTTCGCGGCCTGGCAGGCGGCGAATCCCGACCGCGCGAAGCTGCTGGAGCGCCTGCGGGCGCAGCGTCTGCCCGACGGCTGGACCGATGTCCTGCCCGTCTTCCCGGCTGACGAGAAGGGCATGGCCACCCGAGCCGCCTCCGGTGAGGTCCTCAGCGCGCTGGCACCCTGTCTGCCCGAACTGTGGGGCGGCTCGGCCGACTTGGCCGGCAGCAACAACACCACCATGAGCGGGGAACCGTCCTTCGTCCCGGCCGACCGGCAGACCAAGGACTTCAAGGGCGGCCCTTACGGACGCACTCTGCACTTCGGTATTCGGGAACACGCCATGGGGGCGATCCTCAACGGAATCGCCCTGCAGAGCCTCACCCGCCCCTACGGCGGAACCTTCCTGACCTTCTCGGACTACATGCGCCCCGCGGTGCGGCTGGCCGCGCTGATGAAGCTCCCCGTCACGTACGTGTGGACGCACGACTCCATCGGCCTCGGCGAGGACGGACCCACGCACCAGCCTGTCGAGCACCTCGCCGCGCTGCGCGCCATCCCGGGCCTGGACGTGGTGCGTCCTGGTGACGCGAACGAGACCACAGCGTGCTGGGCGGCCGTCCTCGAACACAAGGACCGCCCCGCCGCGCTGGTCCTGACCCGGCAGAACGTGCCCGTGCTGGATCGCGACAGTGACGCCTACGCCGCAGCGGGTGAGGCCGCCCGGGGTGCGTACGTCCTCACCGACACGGCCGACGGCGGCTCGGAGCCGGACGTCATCCTCATCGCCACGGGGTCCGAGGTGCAGATCGCGCTGGACGCCCACGCGCTGCTGACGGCCGACGGTCTGGCCGTGCGGGTCGTCTCGATGCCCTGTCAGGAGTGGTTCGCCGCCCAGCCCGTGGCCTACCAGGACGAGGTCCTTCCTCCTGCCGTACGAGCCCGGGTCAGCGTGGAAGCCGCGGTGGGCCAGGGCTGGCGCGAGGTGGTGGGCGACGCCGGACGCATCGTGAGCCTGGAACACTATGGGGCGTCCGCCGACTACCAGCGCCTGTACTCCGAGTTCGGCATCACGCCCGAGGCGGTTGCCGCCGCCGCCCGCGACAGCATCCAGGACGCCGACCGCACCCCGCGACCCGGTGGCCACCGACAGACCTCCGCTCCCACGAGCGGCGGCACAGGCGACCGCCCCTGACTCCTCCTTCAGGGCTCGCGCGGGAGGGGGCTCGCTTGCCGGATCGGGCCCCTGTTCGCGATCGGGGACGGGGGATTGCTGCCACGCGCGACGGGCAGTGGGTGTCAGGGCGCCATGCGACGTCCGGACACCCACTGCCGCGGAGGAGCGGTCAGCGTCCGCGGAACGTGTTGTGGACGGCCACCGTGGACCGGTTGTCCTGCTGGTCGACCACCTCGGCGCGGAGCGCGACACCCTTGCCGTTTGCGGGAGCCTTCAGTGACGCCTCTCCGTGCTTCACGATCAGCTTCTGCCAGGTGGCGCCGTCGTCGTACGAGGCCTCGACGGAAAGGGACTTGAGGTTGTCGCCGGCGGCGGCCCCCTGCACCTCGACCGGCATCCTCAGCTTCTTGCCGGCCCTGGCCCGGGACTCCAGGTCGAGTTCCGGGTGGAAGCGGCCCGATCCAGCGGATGGACAACGTCCCCATCGTCGTCGAAGACCTTGACGCCGTCATTGCGTTCCTCGTCGAACTCGGCAGGGAACTCGAGGGCAAGGGGCCACTCGAATGGCGTGGGGCGGAGCGTGTCATCGGACTCGATGACGTCCGGCAGGACATCGCCATGCTGCGGGTCCCGAACGGCCACGGGCGAGTGGAGCTGGCACATCGTCGTCGGACTCGCCGAGGAGCTCGGCTGAAACCGCCGAAAGAGCCATGCACACTCAAGGCGAGCACCCTCAGCGCCGCCTGGGCACATGCTGCTTCGCGCGTGTCGGCGCGGCCTGGAGGGCGCTCTTCGATCAGAGTCTTAGTAAGCGCCACGTCACAGGCGGGAGCACGATCACCCGGCCTCTCTGGCGTCCGAGTGCTTCTGCGTGAGGGAAGGGTGCGGGGATGAAGCGTGGTGACGTCGACAACCTCCGCTGCTCGACCCACCGGGTGACGGGGAGGTGGACCTGATGGGCTTCAGCCGTGCCGAGCTCGAGCGATTCCGAGGCGGATCCTTGCCCGACCTCCTCGGCCCGCGTACGAAGCTGCTGTTCGTGGGCGTCAACCCTGGGCTGTCGGCCGTGGCCTTGCAGGCACACTTTCCCGGGCGCACCAACCGCTTCTACCCGGCCTTGTTCAGGGCGGGCATCACCGATCGACTGATCGACGCCTCCTCCGGTTTCGCGCCGGGCGACCGGGAATACCTCGCCGGGCGGGGCATCGGGATCACGGCACTTGTCCCGAAGGCCACTGCGCGTGCCGACGAACTGGCGCCGGCCGAACTGGTGGCGGGAGCAGAGGCTCTGACCGGGGCAGTCGGGCGCGTCAGGCCACACGTGGTCGCCATGCTCGGGATCACCGCCTACCGCATCGCGTTCGCGATGCCCAAGGCCCACGTCGGACGGCAGCCGAGTCTGTTCGCCGGAGCACAGCTGTGGGTTGTGCCCAACCCGAGTGGTCTCAACGCCCACTCCTCACTCGCGGACCTGGCCGTCGCCTACCGCGAGGTCGCTGTCGCCGCTGGACTCGAACTCTCACCTCCACCAGCGTAGAAGCCCTCCGTCCAGCAGGGTGGAAGCACCTCGTCGTCGCTCTGCATCGCCTGCGCGAAGCCCTCGACTTCGGGGCGCCGCCCACTCACGTCGGCACAGTGGACGTGCCGCGACGCGGATCGAGTCGCCGCGGGCTTCGCAGATCGGGAGCGATGCGAGGACACGAGACGCGATCCTGCGCGCGGCGCTGGAGCGAGGGTGAACTCGGGCCTCTGCCGAGGACCTTGCGCAGGCCCTTCCATTCTATGTATCGTTTTTCGATAACATCGATAATCGATACGGGGGCTGTCATGGCGAGGGTGAGTAACCCACTGGAGCCGATCTCGAGCGCGATCAAGGTCGTCGTTACGGTGATCGCTGCGCTGTTGGTCGCAGGCGTACTCGGCGCGATGACTCTGGACGGTGTGCACCTGCGCGTTCTTGGCGTCGGCGACAAGAACTTCTGCGCCACGGACACGTCCACGACGGTGGGTGGCGGCGAGGTGCCGGATCCGGAGTTCAAGCCCGCACCAGGCGCGACGGTCGAGATGGATGCCCATCCGAGCTACTGCACCGAGGACCCCACTGCGACCCAGAGCCTGCTCAACATCGCCAAACAGATCCCTTCATCCGTCTTCACCGTCGGGGCGCTCCTGCTGGTCCTCTGGTTGATCCGCGGGGCGGAGGGCGACGGCCTGTTCACCGCGCGAACCGCGCACCGCCTGCGCACGCTCGGCTGGTGGCTGCTGGCCGGCGGCGTACTCAGCGCGGTGGCCACATCCGTGGCGGAACAAGCCCTCGTCGGCTCCCTGAGCCGGAGCGGCGACGCCAGTGCCCTGACCGGCCTGCTGTCGTGGGACATGCCCTATATGGCGCTCCTCACCGGCCTCGGCGTCCTGTCCTTCGCCCGTGTCATGCGCATCGGTATCACCATGCGCGAAGAGCTCGACGGAACGGTCTGATGTCCGAGGACAAAGAAGAGCACGCGATCGAGGTCCATCTCGACCGCCTGCTCGAAGAACGAGGGATGACCCTGGCCGAGCTCGCCGATCGTGTCGGCGTCACTCATGTCAACCTGTCCATCCTCAAGAACGGCCGAGCGCGTGCCGTACGGTTCACCACCCTGACGCGGCTCTGCGAGGTACTGGAGTGCCAGCCCGGGGATCTCCTCAGCCACCGCACACAGGCGGAACCGCCTTCGAGTGATCTCGCGTAGCCAGTCTGCGTTCGTGATGTCGGGCTCGGCTGAAGACACGCGATGGCCGGTCAGACGAGGTACGGCGGCGTGGTCCTCAGTGGACGACGGACACGATCCGACAGCCGGCTTCGGCCAGCACACGGCGTCCCTCGATCCGGGCGCGCGCGAGGGCAGTCGTGGGCTCGATGCCGCGGGTGCACAAACGCCAGGCAGTCGGAGCAGCTCCAGGAGCGACGCCAGCTCCCGCCGGAAGAGAGGCCGGGCGTCGATGGGTTGGCCGAGCCAGGAGGCGTCGGACACGCCGTAGGTCTGCGGACTCATAGGCTGAGCCTGGCAGTTGGTGGGCCAAGCCTGCCGACGAATACGTCGATGCGGACAGTGTCACGCTCCGCAGCCGAGTACGAAGGTGACGGCGGCGCCCTCCCGGTCCGGCACAGGGCCGACTCACGGTTGATCACGCCGGCCGACCTCCCGGCCGGAGTGCGGAGGCGCCCCGCCGCAACGACGACAAGGGATACAGCTCCGCACTTCGCCGGTTCGGGAGATGTTCAGTCGACGCAGAACTCGTTGCCCTCGACGTCCTGCATCACGATGCAGGAATCGTTGCCGTCATAGAGGAGGCGCACCCGCACCGCACCGAGCGGAAGCAGCCGCGCGCACTCGGCTTCGAGCACGGCAAGGCGTTCCTCACCCACGAGCCCGGTGCCGACCCGCACGTCGAGGTGCACCCGGTTCTTGACGACCTTGCCTTCAGGGACGCGCTGGAAGAACAGCCGCGGGCCCACACCCGAGGGATCGCTGCACGCACACCAGGAACCCTGCTCCTCAGCGGACTGGGAGCGGTCGAACTCCTCCCACGTGTCGAACCCCGCCGGTGGCAGGATGACGTACCCCAACACCTCGCACCAGAAGCGAGCGACGCGCTCCGGCTCAGCACAGTCAAAGGTGACTTGGAACTGCTTGATCGATGACATCGGCGCACCATAACAGGGGAGCCTCCAGCTCGTTCAGCGGTTCCGAGTCCCCGTCACCTGCGGGTTCTTGTCGGCTGGAGAGTGCCGAGGGGAGGCAGCGGACGATCGCGAAGAGTCTCTCGCCCGCGAGGGCCCTCTCCATGCTGCCCAGGGCCGACATCCCGCCGGCCAGGCGCATTTGGGCTTCAGCAGCGCGGAAGCGGATTGGTCTCGTCAATGACGTCGCTGTCCTTCACGAAGCCCCAGCCGCCATGACTGAGGTGCGGAGTGTCGGCGAGCGTATAGAGCCAGCGGTTGGGATGCGGACCGCCGCCGCCTGTGGGATCACCCTCGTATCGGCAGGTGAACCAGTTGGTGTCGGAGTTGAGGTAGCCGACGGTCTGCCCGGCCCACTGGACGCGGATCCCCGGCTTGTTCTCGCACCACCAGTGGCCGTTGAGGGCATCACCCACACAGGTGGACACTACGGCGCTCCCCGAAGGCTGGGCGACCGCCACGCTCGACACGGTGCTGACAAGGATGAACGCGCAGGCTACAGAACCCGCGAGACGGCCGACGCGCGGCGAGGTCTTCTTCATGAGCACATCCCGGAAGTCGGTGACCTTGAGTGCTCCAAACCTCACAGGCCCGGGGACGAGGTGCCATCAATTCCATCACCATCGAAACGCCGGAGGCCGCCGGGCCTGGCCCACCCGGGACCCGGAGAGGACGTCAGGAACGCCGGGTCGGCAACCAAGCCCGCCTCCCGCATCGCCCCGATCCCCCGGCGGCACCCGCCACCGTGAGCCGGCAGCCGGCCTCGCGCTGCCTACGGCACCGGCCTTGCCCCCGTGCCCCCGGCACTCACCCTGCCCTACACAGGGTGCACAACGTACAAGGCCAGGTGAGACAACGCCTGACGGTCGCTCACCCGGGAGTCGCATGACCGCTCCCCCGGCGGACCGCCTGCACGGCGTCCGACACGCCCACTCTGTTCGAATAGTGTTCGCGCGCTGTACGTTTTCTGCGTGTGTCATGGCGGATGGTCGTGAACGCGGCGGGTGCAATCTGATGATCAGGTGCAATCCTGGGTGCTCACTTCCGTCTCACTCTGGGTTGCACGCCCGGCGGCCCGGACTGACAACGTTGTCTAAGGACGGGGCCGAACGGTGCGTGCGTATAGCGACGCTGGAGAAGTCACGTGCCGATCAGATCCCATCCCCCCTTCGCCCGGGTGGTCCTTGCGAGAACCGCCCGGCGGCGTCGCCGACCGTTGCGCGCGACGGTCGCCCTGCTGCTCACGGGAGCCCTAGGTGTCGCCGCGCTGGCGGGTGGCGGTGCGGCCGCAGCGGTGCCCGCCTCTGCCCCGTCCGCAGGATCCGGAGCCACGGACTACACACAGCTCGTCGACCCGTTCGTGTCGACCGCCGGCGACGACGGCAACGACCTGCCGGGAGCCCAGGCGCCGCACAGTCTGGCCAAGGTCAACCCGCTGACCACGCCGGACCGCAACCACACCGGGTACGACCACAACGAGGACCACATCGCCGGGTTCACCGCGACGAACCTCGACGGGGTCGGCGGCTCGGGAGGCGGTGGCGACCTGCTCGTCGTGCCGACCTCCGTGCGGTACGACAAGCGCCCCGCCCCGAGCACGTACGCCCACGCGTACAGCCACGACGACGAGAATTCGACGCCCGGCTCCTACCAGGTGGGCCTCGGGGCCGTCTCCGGTACCGGGTCGTCGGTGCAGCAGGACTCCGGCACCATCAAGGCCGAGATGACCGCGACGACGCGAACGGCGCTCGAGCGGTACAGTTTCCCCGCCGGGTCGGAACCCGAGCTCGTCCTGGACCTGGCGAACAACTTCACCAGCCGCACCCGCTCGACGATGAAGGCGACGCAGCTCCCGGACGGGACCACCTCGATCGCCGGGCTCGTCGCCGGATCGTTCAACGGCGCCTCGTACCAGCTGTATTACAACGCCACCACGAATGTCCCCGTGACCTCCCTGAAGAGCTGGGGCAGCGACGGCAAGCTCGGTGACGCGACCACGCAGGACGGGTCCGACACCGGCGCCGTCCTCGGGTTCGACAAGTCCTCGGGGAACGACGTCGAGTTGCGCATCACGCTGTCGCCGATCAGCGCCGAACAGGCCGCGACCGACCAGCGGAACGAGGTGGGCCACCTCACCTTCGACCAGGCGCGCGCACAGACGAAGGCGGACTGGAACAGGGCGCTCGGCGCCGTCGACGTCCGCTCCTCGGCGAAGTCCGACCCCGGGTCGACGCTCACCAAGGAGTTCTACACGCACCTGTACCGCATGTACGCGCTGCCGGTGAACGCCACCAGTACCAGCGGGACGTACCGCGGTGCCGACGGGGCGGTGCACAAGGCCAACGGCTTCACGTACTACGACGGCTGGTCCACCTGGGACGACTTCCGCAAGTACTCCGTCGAGGCGTACATCGACCCGTCCACCTACCGGGACATGGTGCAGTCGCTGATCGAGCTGTTCGCCGACGCGCGCGCCTCGGGCAAGAGCCTGGGCAGCCTCACCCACTCGGTCCCGACGGTGCGCTGGGAGCGCTCGGCCGTGCTGGTCGCCGACGCGCTGTCGAAGGGCTACAAGAACTTCGACCGGCTCGACGAGGCGTACCCGGCGCTGCTGTCGTACTCCGGTTACTACACGGGGGCCCAGCTGCGGCAGGGATACGTCACGGGAGATCCCGGCACGACGGTTCAACGCGGCTACGACCAGTGGGCGTTGTCCGTCATCGCCGGCGCCCTCGACAAAGAGGAGGACGCGAAGAAGCTGCGTACCCAGTCGACCATGGCGATCGACAACCTCGTGAAGTCGGGCGCCTGGACCGCGGCCGACGGAACGAAGGTCGGTCTGCTCACCCCGCGTGCCACGGGCGGTGAATGGCAGAGCGCCGACTACGAGAAGTTCGAGGCGGCCGGTCTCTACCAGGGCACGCTCTGGCAGTACCACTGGTACGACGCGTACGACATGGGCGGGCTCATCAAGGCCATGGGCGGCGACAAGGCCGGCAAGGCCGCGGTCAAGCACATGTTCGGTGAGGACTCCAGTGTCGACGACGGCTCGACGATGCTGCACTCCAACGCGAACGAGATCGACCTGCAGGCCCCGTACCTCTTCAACTACGTCGGTGAGCCCAGCCTGACGCAGAAGTGGGTGCGCGCCATCTACACCGGCACGACCTGGAACCGCTACATCGCGACGGGCTCAACGAACGAGGCGCCCAGCTCGGGCGGCCAGTTCACTCCGCCGGTCAGGACACAGGTCTACAAGCTGTCCCCGAACGGCTTCCTGCCGACGATGGACAACGACGCCGGCACCATGTCGACGATGTTCGTCGGCGCCGCCCTGGGTCTGTTCCCGGTGACCGCCGGTTCCAGCCAGTTCCAGATCGGCAGCCCGTTCTTCGACTCCACGACGATCACCTACGGCAACGGCAAGCAGTTCACGGTGAAGGCCGACGGGGTGTCGCCCAGCAACTACTACGTGCAGAACGCGACCCTCAACGGCAAGCGGTTCGACAACACGTGGCTCGACTACTCCCAGATCATCTCCGGCGGAACGCTGGACTTCACCATGGGCTCCAAGCCCTCGCAGTGGGGCGCCCGCACGGAGGCGGCGTACTCGCTGAACACCGACTCGGGCGACGCCGGTGACGGCGACATGGGAGCCGGCCGGGGCGACACCGTCGTCTCCGCCCGCCCGGGCACCGTCGACACCGACGCGGACGGGGCCGTCGACGCCAGTGTGAAGCTCACCCTGTCCGGCCCGGCGTCGTTCGCCGCCCGCAAAGGAACCAGCCTGACCAGGACCGGGGCAGCGACCGTGACCGGGCTTCCGGGCGGTGTCACCGCGGATCTGCGCGTCACCGGCTCACGCACGGCGACGCTGTCGCTCACCGGCAGCACGCGGGTCGACGCGCGCTTCGGCATCACGTTCCAGGACGCGGCCTTCGCCCACGGTGTGCCTGCCTCGACGGTGCGCGGCACCGGGATATCCCCGACCGACCCACTCGTCGTCTCCGCGGCCGCGGTGCAGCGCAAATCCCTTGGCGCGCTCGTCGACCAGGCGTCCCTGGTGCGCAGCGGCAACTACGCGGACGGCTCCTGGACTCTGTTCCGTGCGGCGCTCGAACGCGCGCGGACCGTCCTCGCGGACACCGCTTCCGCGACGGGCACCATCATGGCCGCCGACGACGCGCTGCGGTCCGCCATCGACGCACTCACCATCGACGAGGGCGGCTACGCCGTCCTGCAGGCCGAGTCGCCCGACCAGAAGGAAGGCCCCAGCCTCACCAGCGAGAAGAACAACTCGGACGGCAACCTCGGCGGCGTCACCGAAGGATCGTGGGAGCGGTTCACCAAGCTGGACTTCGGAGGCGTCTCGCCCCGAAGCATCTCGGTCCGGTACGCCAACTCGCAGGCGACGAACGCGAAACCGAGCAGCGTCGACATCCACGCCGGCGCTGCCGACGGCCCTGTCGTCGCCACCGTCCAGCTCCCCGGAACCGGCGGCTGGCAGTACTACTCAACGGTGCAGGCGGCCGTCACCGACCCGACCGCCCTGCTGGACGCGTCGAGTGCGACGTTCGTGTTCCATGCCCCGTCCGGCCAGCAGTGGGTGTCGAACTTCGACTGGTACCAGGTCTCGCCGTACGAGGTCTCCTCGTCGCCCTCGACCACGCTCGCCACGCTGACCGCGGTGAACAGCACCACGACCGGCGGCGGCGCCTCCCCGCTCAGCCTTTCGAACGGCATCTTCGAGAACGTGACGAACGGCGCGTGGGCCGAGTGGAAGGACACCGACCTCGGCGACGGCGCCGACACCGTCACCGTCCGCTATGACAAGCCCCAGTCGCGCGCCGCGTCGGACTCGCACATCGAGCTGCACCTCGGCTCGAAGGACGGAACGAAGAACGTCGACATCCCCCTCGACTACAGCGGATCGGGCTGGGGAACGATCGCCACCACCAGCGTGCACCTCGACCCGGGTGTCTTCACCGGTGTCCAGGACATGTACGTCGACTTCGTCTCCAGCACGCAGTCCGCGTCCCAGCCGTACGTGGGCAATGTCTACTCGCTGAGTCTAACGCGGGACACCGACGCCCCCGTGGGCTTCGACGCGACCGCGTTCCACTCGAACAGCGGCGGCGGGCTGAAGAACGAGCCGGTCGGCTGGACCGGCGCGGGTTCCACCACCGACCTCGGGGGCACCTACAACGGAGCCTGGCTCACCTACGGGGACATCGACTTCGGCAACTCCCCCAAGAGCACCGTCACGGTCACCTACGCCAACAACTCCGCTCGCTGCGGCACCGGTTCGGCCGTGCAGCTCTACCTGGACTCCTTCGACGCGGCCGCCCCGGGAACGCCGGACGCGACTGTCCCGCTGCCGGTCACGGGAGCCGCATGGTCGTCAGGAGGCACGACAAGTCTGACTCTGCCCAAGGCGATCACCGGCACGCACGCCGTCGCCCTGCGACTGACGACGAACCCGGACTCCTCGCACCCCTACGTCGCGAACATGGGCCGGATCACCTTCAACCACGTCGACACGCCCGCCGTCACGGACAAGTCCGCCCTGCGCAAGGCGATCGACCAGTATGCGGGGCTCTCCGACGACGCGGCACGCTACGACACGATCGACTTCGGTGTGTACCGGCGCGAACTCGCCGCCGCCCGCGCCCTCGTCGACTCCGACAGCGCGTCCCAGATCGAAGTCGACACCCGGACCCGCAGCCTCACCCTCGCCGCCAAGCAGTTGATCCCGGTTCCGAGGCTGCGCCTGGAGGACCTGGTCACGACCGCGTCGGCCCTCCAGGACGCGCGCTACACGGACAGCTCGTGGAAGACGTTCACCACGGCACTCGCCGAGGCGAAGACCGCGATCGCGAGCGACACGGCCACGGACGAGACCCTCTCGGCGCGGTACGACACCCTCCACCACGCCAGGTCCGCGCTCACCACGAAGCCCAGGACGGTACCGGCCGCGCCTGACGCGGTGTCGACGACGTCGTCCGGAACGAGCGTGACCGTCGCCTGGGCCGCGCCCAAGGACACCGGCGGCGCACCGGTCACCGGCTACAGGATCACTCTGAACGACGGCCACCAGGTCGAGATCCACGATGCCGACAGCCGCAGCACGACCTTCACCTGGCTGCGACCGGGCACGTACACCGCGCGCGTACGGGCGGTGAACGCCGTCGGCACCTCGCACCCGAGTACGGCCACGGCACCCGTGGTGACCGGCGGCGGCAAGCCGCAGCGGCCGACCGTGACGGGTGTGATCACCGACGGCAAGCAGGTCCGCGTGACCTGGCGGCCGGCCGGCGACGGCGGGCTCCCGATCCTCGGCTACACCGTGGCCCTCGGCGACGGCACTGTCACGCACGTCTCCGCCACGACCGACACGGCACTGCTCACCACCGCGGGCAAGGCGAAGGCTCACACCGCCACCGTCACCGCGGTCACCCTGGCCGGAACCTCCGACGACTCCACCACGACCACGTCGGCGAGCAGCCCGGCGAGTGAGTCCGACCCGACGTACGTGCCGTCACCCTTCCCGGACGAGACACTCAACGCTACCTACCCGTCGGACAGTTGGCCGGGGACCGGCGACGGGACCGACTACTTCTACAACCTGCTCAACGGCATCGAGGACCTCGACTCCGACATCCTCGGCGCCAACACCAAGGTGCCCCAGAGCACCGCGCCGACCGCCGAGAACGACCAGATCGCCGTACGCATCAACAACGCCGCGACGCAGAAGGAGGTGGACCGCGCCGAGGTCGACGCGACCAACAGCTCCACCGTCACGATGGCCGACGGCCTGGGCTCCCAGCTCGGCAAGATCTACAGCGACGCCCTCAACGGCGGCCAACTGCCCAAGACGAGCGCACTGTTCTCCCGCGTCACCAAGAGTCTCGACAAGGTCGACGCGGCGAAGAACCACTACGGCTACCAACGTCCGTACGTGCGACTCGGGTTCGTCGGCGACGGCGGCCGGATCTACGAGTCGCAGGACGGCTCGTACGGCAGTCTCACCACCAGCGGTTCATACCCCAGCGGCCACACCTACGGCGGCTACGAGGCCGGGACCATCCTCGCCACGCTCCTGCCGGAGCTGGCACCGTCGATCCTGGCACGCACCTCGGAATACGGGGACAACCGCATCGTCCTCGGGTTCCACTACCCGCTCGACGTCATGGGCGGCCGGATCTCCGGGCAGGCCACCGTGGCACACCGGTGGGCCGACCCCGACTTCGCGAAGCTGCTGACGCAGGCCCACACCGAGATGGAGAACGTACTGCTCGACCAGTGCGAGGGGCAGGGATACGGGGACACGCTCGCGTCCTGCCAGGGTGCCGCGTACGCCGGTCTGAGCACGGCGCAGGACGTCGATCTGTACACGCGGCGCCTGACCTACGGGTTCTCCCAGGTGGGCAAGGCAGGGCAGGCCGTCGAGACGCCGTCGGACGCGGCAGCGCTGCTGATCACGGCCTTCCCGGATCTCACCACCGAGCAGCGCACTCAGGTCCTGGAACAGACCGCGACGGACTCCGGGTACCCGCTCGACCTCACCGCTGACGGGCAGGCGAGCTGGCAGCGGATCAACCTGGCGGCGGCGATGGCGGCGCGTGTCGTCGTGGGCGCCGACGGGTCGGTCACGGTGCAGAACTTCTCGGACGCCACCAAGGCCAGTGTCGCCGACGCGAAGGCGATCACTGTCGGAGGTGTCGCGGTCGACGGGTTCGACGCGGACGTGTCCACGTACGTCGTCGACTGGCCGAAGAACGCGAGGATCCCGGCCGTCTCCGCCGCACCGGCCCAGTCCGGCGCGCGGGTGAAGGTCACCGACGGCAGTTCCATCCTCTCGTCGACCGGGTCCCGGTTCACCACCCGCACCATCAGGGTGACCTCGGCCAACGGCTCGGTAACCCGTACCTACACGGTCGGGTTCCAGTCCACGGACCGCGACGACCGACCGGTCGCGGCCGGCGGAAACGGCGGTGACCGCGCTGCCGGTGCGGCCAACCTGTGGGACCCCGCGGGCAGTGGACCTGGCTCCCCCGGCGGCGCCGGACTCTGGTCCCCGGCGGCGGAGTGGGCGCAGCCGGTGAGGACCGCCGTGGCCGAGGGAAGGCAGTGATCGGTGACCGCTGACACGTCGCTGCCGAGTCGGCGCCAGGATCCTTTCAGGTAATCCTCGCGAGGCAGGACGGGCAGCGGTCGGCCCCTCTGGATGAACCATCACGGTCCGTCCAGAGGGGCCGTCGGCGTCACGGCACAGCTGTGCACGGCGGCTGCGCGGCAACGGTGCACCCCTGGCTGTGCTGTTGCGGGGCGGGACGTGAGTCTGCCCGGCCGCAGAATGTTCGCGACCCTGGACGAACGCCTCTAGCCTGCGTCAGGTGATGACAGCTGAGGACGTGGTGTCCGTCCTGGCCCTGCTGCGACAGGCTGAGGTGGACGTCTGGGTCGGTGGAGGGTGGGGAGTCGACGCGCTGATCGGCGAACAGACCCGCGACCACCGGGACCTGGACCTGATGCACCGGCAGGAGCACGAAGGCGCTGTGTTGGCCGTGCTCCACACGGCCGGATTCGTCGAGACCCTGAACTGGCGACCGGTCCGATTCGTCGTGACGGCACCGGACGGACGGGAGATCGACCTTCACCCCCTCGTCTTCGCCGACGACGGCTCAGCACTGCAGGCGTCACCCGAACCCGGGCGTCCCTTCACGTACCCGCCCTCGTGCTTCGAGACGGGCACCGTCCGGGGCACGCCGGTCCCGTGCCTGTCCGCCGAACAGCAAGTCTCCTTCCACCAGGGCTACGAGCCCTCGGAACGCGATCGGCACGACATGGCAGAACTCCGGCGTGTCTTCGGTATCGCGACACACTTTTGATCGGCGTCGGCACGCACATCGCCGTAGCCTCGACCGGAGTTGGAGGGGTCAGCCCTTCCGCAACGCCCGGGATCCCGGCGGACACGCGGCGCGCACGCCTTGGCGTGTTGCCTCGACGAGTGAAGCCCCCTCCTCCTTCTCGGTCTTGACGTCGAGCGTCTCGGTGCAGTCCAGAGTGCTGCCGGCGTAATCGCCGATGCCGACGGCATGCCCCCGGGACGCCGGGACGCCTCCGCGACAGGTTCGCCTGAAATCGGCTTCCACCAACTGCCCGAACTTCAGTTGCACGAAAATCCCGGACTCGCGTACCTCGTACGACAAGGTCGATCCGTCCGACCTCCCGGGCTCGATCTCGCCCGGCCCGTACAGGAAACCCCAGCTGCTGTGGCGTCGAGCTCCTGCACGACCAGCCGTCCCCCAGAGAAGTGCGCAGACGGACAGCGCGACAAGCGCCGGCTGCTTGCAGGTCATACTCGGCCCCCCGGTAAAGAGCATGGCTGCGGCGGTACTGGTCCCAGCGAGCTTCATTGGTCGTTGAGTTGACAGCACTCTGCCTGCGCAAAACTCGGCCGCGCAACGGACTTGAGCCACCTCTGATGTTCACGGCAGCGACGCCACGGAGGTGGATGTCCGCGGCGCCACCGAGCTGATACACCCCGGCCATGCGGTCCAGCGTTTCCCGCGTTCAGATCGCGCAGTTGGGCTCCGGCGCCTCGACGTTGTCCGGCTCCGGTGACCGGCCCGCGCTGCACCGCCGGGCGGTCGTGACAGCCGTCGGAGTGGTCACCGCACCGTGAGGTACGTCAGGCGGCCTGCGGTCAGCCCGAAGCAAGGCGGTTGATGTCGGGGTTGCGCAGCACCGTGGGACCGGTGCCGTGCTGCCGGGCGACGGCGAGCATGGCGCGTCCGACGGCGTCGGTATTGGTGACGTACCGGGGGAAGGCGCGCCGCAGGAGGGGGTACGGGGCGGCAGTGACGCGGTACATGACGCGGTAGAGCCGGGTGCGTGAGCTGGCACCGTCGACGGGCTGGATGTAGCCGGGGCGGAACATGTACGCCGCCATCGGCATGGCCAGCAGTTCGTTCTCGGTACGGCCCTTGACGCGGGCCCACATCTGGCGGCTCTTGCCGGTGCTGTCCGTGCCCTCGCCGGAGACGTAGACGAACGTCATGGAGGGGCTCGCAGCATGGAGGGCGCGGGCGGCGGCAAGCGTGTAGTCGTGCGTGACGCGCGTGTACTCCTTCTCGCCGCGTCCGACGGCGGAGACGCCGAGGCAGAAGAAGCAGGCGTCCAGATCCTTCAACTGGTCCTGCACGGCCGCGTAGTCGGTGAAGTCGGTGTGGACGATCTGTCGCAGCTTGGCGTGGGTCGGAGCGAGCGGGCTGCGGACGACGGCGAGGACTTCGGTGACGGTGTCGTCGCGGAGGCAGGCATGCAGTGCTCCGTGTCCGACCATTCCGGACGCTCCGAAGATGATGACGCGCACAGTTCTCCAAGGGGTGAGGTTGTGGGGCCGGGACCGGCGCGGTCAGGATGAAGGGCGGGCGAGCGTGCCCGCGGTGAGGGTGGCCAGCGTCTGGCGAAGTGACACGGCGAAGTCCATCTTGAACACGGCGAGCGTGGGATCGACGTCGTACGCGGCGAGCATCGCCTGCGAGGGACGGGCGTGGGTCCACACGGCGCCGATCACCATGACTGCGGCAGCGGCGAGTTGGCCGGCTCGCTCACCCAGCTCGGGCAGGTGGAGGCGTGCGAGTGCGGCGAGCTCGCCGACGTTGCCGACGGCGGCCCTTTTGTAGCGGGCGGCCACCTCCGGCGACACGTTGTGCTCCAGCACCCCGGCCTGCGCGCTGAGCAGGTCGCACAGCACCTGGCGTTCGGCCAGTGATGCGGTGAGAGTCGCAGCCAACTGGTCGCCGCGCACGTCCACCGTTTCCTCGGCGTCGACGCCCGAGGCCAGTTGGTCCGGCAGGTCGGCCGACCACTCCTTCCATGCCTGGTCGAGCAGTTCCAGCAGGATCGCCTCGCGGGAGTCGAAGTACCGCAGTACGTTCGACTTGGCGAGCCCGACGCGGCGGCTCAGCTCGTTGAGGCTGACCGCACTCACCGGCATTTCGTCGAGCATGGCCGCGGCGGTGTCGAGGATTGCCCGGCGCCGCGATTCCCGTTGCTCCTCGCTGCGAGCGCGCTGGAAGGTAGTCATACGGCCATCGTACAGACTTGCGGTCTTTTGACATCAGACCAGTGGTGCCTTACGTTGGGACGGAAATAACGGACTGGCGGTCTGAAATGGCGGGTCCGTATCGATGCGGCCTGCGCGGGACCTCGCGCCGCTGCCGCCGACAGGAATCGAGCAGCCTCATGTCCAAGGTCTGGTTCGTCACCGGAAGCTCCCGCGGCCTGGGCCGCGCCATCGTCGAGAACGCCCTGGAAGCAGATGACCGGGTGGTCGCCACGGCCCGCAACACGGTGACGCTCGACGACCTCTCCGCGCGCTACGGCGACAAGATCCTCGCCCTGCCGCTCGACGTCACGGACGTCGACGCCGTACAGAAGACGGTCCAGGAGGGCCTGAAGGCGTTCGGCCGCTACGACATCGTCGTCAACAACGCCGGCTACGCCGATCTCGCCTCCGTCGAAGACATCTCCCTGGACGACTTCCGTCGCCAGGTCGACACCCTCTTCTACGGCACCGTCTAGGTCACCAAGGCCGTCCTGCCGGCGATGTGGGAGCAGGGCTCCGGGCACATCTTCCAGATCTCCTCCCTCGACAGCCGGCTCGCCGGCCCCGGCCTGGCCGCTTACCAGGCGTCGAAGTGGGCGGTCAGCGCCTTCTCCGTCGGACTCGCCCAGGAAGTCGCCCCGCTCGGCATCCAGGTCACCTCGGTCGAGCCGGGCGGCATGCGCACCGACTGGGCCGGATCCTCCATGGCCATCCCGCCGATCAGCGAGCCGTACCAACAGACCGTCGGACAGTTCGGCGACATGCTCCGCAAGGCGTCCGGCCGGGAACCCGCGATCCCGGCCAAGGTCGCCCAGGTCATCACCGACCTCGCCGGCCACAAGGACGCTCCCCGGCGTCTCCTGATCGGCAAGGACGCGGTCCAGTACGCCGCCGCGGCAGCCGGCGCCCTCGCCGAGTCCGACGCCGCGTGGCGCGAGGTCTCGGAATCCGTCACGGAGTAGCCCGTGACCGGTCGAGTCCGTCGGCCGCGTTCAGCTCCGCGAGCGAGACTCGATGCGGGTGACCGAAGACCTCTGCCTTTGCCCCCGGTCCAGACGGTGACACCAACAAGATCGCGTCACGAACTCGAGGCGACCGTGAGCACGATCTTGCCCTGGATGTGCCCTTGGGCGGCGCGCTCGTGGGCCGCGCGGGCGTCCGCGAGGTCGAAGGTGCTGTCGATCGCGACACGGACCGTGCCGGCGTCGAGGAGCCGTCCCAGTTGGGCGAGTTGTGCGCCGCTGGAGCGGACCTGGGCGCTCGAGACCGTCACGCCCAGCTTCGCGGTCTCTTCCTCGTCGAATTCCCCGGGCAGCACCGCGAACTGGGCGCCACCCCGCTTGAGCGTACGCAGGAAGCGCCTGCTCTCGGGGCCACCGACGGTGTCGAGTACCAGGTCGATGTCGTGGGCGAGTTCCTCGGCGCGACTCCTGGTGTAGTCGATGAACCGGTCGGCGCCGAGCCGGCTCAGGAACGCCTCGTGCGCGCCCGACGCCACCGCGATGACGCGGGCACCCTTCCACTTGGCCAGCTGCAGCGCGAAGTGCCCCACACCGCCCGCGGCGCCGTTGACGAGCACCGTCGTGTCCGCGTCGAGCGCCGTCGGGCGGTGCCCCGCCTTCTGGAAGGGCGAGGGGTGGTCGTGTCCGACGTCGATCAGGAACTGCCACGCCGTCAGCCCCGCCATGGGCGCCCCGGCGGCGTGCACGTGATCGATGCCGGCGGGCTTGAGGGCGAGGTCCGACGCCGGCGCGGCCACGTACTCGGCGTACGCCCTGCCCTGGAAGCTGGGGAACCGCAGAAGACCGAAGACTTCGTCACCGACCGAGAAGCCCTCCACGTCCGCGGCGACGGCCTCGACGACACCTGAGACATCCGTCCCCGGAATCACCGGCAGACTCACCGTCGACTCCGTCTCTCCGGGCATCGTGGTCAGCCCGCCCCGCAGGTACCAGTCCGGAGGATTGACGCCGACCGCGCGCACGCGAACGAGCACCTCACCGAGCCCCGGTTCGGGAACGGGCACCTGCTCGTACCGCAGAACCTCCGGACCGCCGTGCTCATGGAGCCGGACCGCCCTCATCGTGTCTGTCGACATCTCTCTCCTGCCCGAGTCGCGGGATACACTCATCCGGATCGGCGATCCACATAAATGGACCACTGGTCCGAATATATGGACCACCGATCCGGATAGTCAAGGAGGACAGATGCGCGCCGACGCCAGGAAGAACCGCGATCACCTGCTCGCAGTAGCGGGCGCCGCCATCGCCGAGCAGGGCGTCGACGCATCGATGCGCGACATCGCACGCCGGGCCGATGTCGGGCTCGCGACTCTGCTGCGGCACTACCCGACCCGAGAGGCACTGCTCGAGGCCCTGCTCCACACGAGCTTCGCCGAGCTGACGGCAAAGGCGGGCGAGCTCGAGACCTCGAACTCGCCCGCGGATGCCCTCGTTTCGTGGTTGCGCGACTGCGTCACATGGACGACGGAGTACCGGGGCGTGACCGTGCTGATGGCGGCCGCCATCGAGGACACCGAGTCCGCACTGCACACGTCATGCGTCACCCTGCGGGCAGCCGGAGCGCGGCTCCTCACCCGGGCCCAGGAGGCGGGCGTGGCGCGGACCGGCATGGACGGCACAGATCTGTTCGCGCTGGTGGCCGCGCTCGCGTGGCTCGGCGACCAGCCCTCGCTCGCGCCGCGCGCCGATCACCTCTTCGGTTTCGTCGCGAGTGCCCTCCTGACGGATGCGGCGGGCACCGCTTCCGGGCAGGCGCCGCCCCTGGGTTAAGGGATCGCCATTCCGGGGCCGTTGTCGCCGCTCAGGTTCAAGCCGAACAGCGCCCTGGATGCCGGCGCCCCGATGTCCGTCGGGTTCTCCGCGACCGACTTCGAGGCCGTCAGGCCGGAGGCGATGCCGCGCAGCAGCCACACGGCGCCACCGTTCACGACGGTGCCCAGGTCCTCGCCCGGCGCGCCCGCGACCAGGTCTGCCTTGCCGTCGCCCGTCACGTCGAGCAGTCGGGTCGAACCGCCGAACAGGTCGCCGGCCTCGGCGACACCCGGTACGCCCGTCGTGTCCTGGTGGAAGGCCTGCGCTCCCGTGCCGGTGAGCCCGCCCCTGCCTCCCTTGAGCAGCACCACGGCGCCCGCCTTCTTCTTCGAGCCGATCGCCTCGCCGGGGACGCCGACGACCAGGTCGGGGTATCCGTCACCGTTCACGTCGCCCGCGCTCAGCCGCCCGCCGAACTGATCGCTCTTCTCGCTCACCCCGGGCACGCCCGACGTGTTCTGTGTGATCGTCTTCGTCCGGGTCTGACTGGGGCCGGCGGGTGAGCCGTAGTAGATCTTGACGGTGCCGGGGTCTTCCTCGGTCTCGGTGTCGCCGTCGGGGAAGATCCGGGTGGCGAGGTCGGCGTAGCCGTCCTGGTCGAAGTCGGCGACGGCGGTGCTGGACGCGGAGGTCAGCCGCTGCGGGACGGTGGACAGGCCGTCCTTGGTGCCGAGCCAGAGCTTGCCGCCCTCGGCGTGGTTCTCGTAGACGTAGAAGGTCGCGAGGTCCTCGATGCCGTCGCCGTCGAAGTCGCCCGTGGCCGTGGAGTCGATGGTGTTGTCCGTGCTGTACACCTGCAGGCGCTGCTCGCGGGCGGGAGCGCCGTCCCGGCCGAGGGGCCCGTAGAGCACGTCGTGGTAGTCGTAGGAGTCTTCACTGTTGCCCATGAACAGGTCGACGTGGCCGTCGCTGTCGAAGTCGCCCGCGGTGATGTCTTCGCCGACCTGTGCGTTCGCCGGGGCGCTGACGCGGACCGCGCCGTCGCCGGAGAGGCCGGTCCTGCGGCCCCACAGGACGATCACCGAGCCGCTGACGTTGTTCTCCGGCTGGTAGTCGCGGGTGACGACGGCCAGGTCGGTCAGGCCGTCGCCGTCCAGGTCGCGCGGGATCATCGCGTAGCCGAAGACCTCGTTGTCCCCGGATTCACCGGGCACGCCGGGGGTGTCCTGGTCGATGACCGTGGTACGCGCCGGGTCGAGGCCCTTCGCCGATCCGTAGTTGATGGTGATGTAGCCGGCCCACGTATGGCCGCCGACCTTGGCGCCGGGGGCGGCGACGGCGACGTCCTGATAGCCGTCGCCGTCGAAGTCCTCGCGCACGGTGGTGGTGGCGCGGTCCTTCGCGGATGCGGTGCCCGCGACGATCGGCACGCCGAACGACCCGATCAGGGCGGCGGCTACGGCGGTCGATATGGCGGGTCGGCGGATGCCCACGGTTCCTCCTAGAAGCGCGAGCGACGTCGAGACGCGTGCGCGCGGCGGTGATTCACCTCTGAGACACGCGGAAACGGCTGATGGTTGTGCGCTGAACGGCACTTGAACGGGCGGAGGGCGGAATGCGGATCCGACCCGACGTGTCGCACGGGAACCAGGCGCGCCAGGTGCGGAACCGTTTCCACGGTCACCTTGACCGTCGAGACCGGGCGCGGCGCCTCGGGCAGGACGGCGGAGTGGGTTCTCGGGCGCCGGTGTCGTCGGTACTCGACCGAAAGGGAGAGGGCATATGCCTGTCTATATTTACCCCTTATGAGAGCTATCGGTTTCGGTGTCAGTCGCTCATTGAGCCGCGCGCGCAACGAGCCCGTGCTGGTCTCGCCGCTGCTCCTGACCGTTCTCCTCGGTGCGCTCGCCCTGCTGACGCCGCCCGAGGTACCCATCACCCAACTGCTCCCGACCGCGCCCGCACTCGCGGCTGCCCTGTGGCCGGTCGGGCCGACCTTGATCCTCGGTCTGGTCTGCCTGCTCGGGGTCACCGCTCACTCCCTTCTGTCGTCAGACCATTCGGTCATGTTCACCGCGGGAGCGATCGGCGCAGTCGCCGTGACCGCTGCCTACGCGAGTCACGTGCGCCTGCAGCGCGAGGCCACGCTCACCGAAGTCCGCACCGTGGCGGACGCCACGCAGCAGGTTCTCCTTCGCCCCGTCCCACGACGCCTCGGGCCCCTGAAGATCGAGAGCCTCTATCTGACCGCCACACCGCACGCACGGGTGGGCGGTGACTTCTACGCCCTGGCCGACACCCGATTCGGAATCCGTCTGATCCTCGGCGATGTCCGCGGAAAGGGACTCCCCGCCCTGGCCGTGGCCGGAGCCATCCTCGGCTCGTTCCGGGAGGCGGCCTACGAGAGCACGGATCTCGCCCAGCTCGCCGGGCGCCTCGAGGCCACTCTGCTGCGTGAGGATGCGGCTTCTCTGGCCCAGGGAGATCCCGCGGAACTCTTCGCCACCGCCGTCCTGGCGGAAATCCCCCACCAGGGGAACGCCGCCAGCATCCTCAGCTGCGGGCATCCCCCGCCCCTTCTCGACCGACAGGGCGACATCGGCTTCCTGTCGACAGCGGATCCCGCCCCGCCCCTCAACCTCGGCGGCCTGCTCACCACCACCTGCCGTCCCAGCCGATTCGTTTTCCGGCCCGGCGACCAACTGCTCTTCTACACCGACGGCGTCAGTGAGACCCGCGACGCGACGGGCGCGTTCTTCCCTCTCCTTGCCTGGGCCCGGAACCAGATGACCGCTCCGCCCCAGCCACCGCTCGACGGCCTCCATCGCGCCCTGCTCAAGCACAGCGGGAACAACCTGAACGACGACATCGCGGCCATCGCCATCCTGAAGACGAGCTGACGGCATGGATCAGTCGTGAGGTCCGACAACCCGCTCGCAGTTCGCATCGATGTGCCGCGCCCTCACGTCGCTCGCGGCAGCGCCGTGGGCCGGAGCGGTGGCACAAGGACGACCTTGCCGAGGTTGCGCCGCAGTTCGATGAGGGCGTGGGCTCGGGCGGCTTCGGCGAGGGGAATCACCTCGTGCACGGCGACGCGCAGGGTGCCCGCCTCATGCAGTTGCCACAGTTCACGCAGCCAGCGGTCGTACAGCTCGGGCTTGCCGACGGCGACGGCACGCATCTGGAATCCGATCAACGAGGCACCACGGACGAGGAGTTCGTGCGCCTCCACCGTGCCGCCACCGGAGCTGAAGGCCACCAGCCGCCCACCCGTGGCCAGGGCCCGCACGGCGGGGCCGAGGAGGTCGCCGCCGACTCCGTCGAGTATCACGTCGTACCGGGCACCCCAGTCGGCGTCCTTGTACAGAACGACCTCGTCGGCTCCCAAGCCCCGGAGGAAATCGGCCTTGTCGGCGCTGCTCACAGCGGCCACGACGCGTCCGGCAGCGCCGGCCTTGGCGTACTGGACGGCGAGCGTGCCCACCGCACTGGCGGCTGCCGTGACGAGGACCGACTCTCCGGGCCGCACGCGCGCGGCCTCGTAGACACCGCGCGCCACCATCCCGCTGCGGACCAGGGCCACCGCCTCCACGTCACTGACGCCGTCCGGGATCCGGGTGATCATCGCGGCGTTCAGGACCGCGAACTCCGCGTAGGCGTCGGCGAAGCACAGGCCGGTGACGCGGTCTCCGATGCCGAACGCAACAATCCCGTCACCGAGGCCGGCGATCTCCCCGGCGACTTCGCCGCCGAGCGTGACCGGTTCTCCGGCGTCCCGGAGCTTGCGCACGGCGGGAAGGGTCACGCCGACCGCCCGGGTCCGGATCAGCACTTCACCGGCTCCAGGCCCGGGACGATCGGCCTCCTCGGCGACCAACATGGTGGGCTGTCCGACCTGGTGGCGGATCCGCAGCACAAGGACCTCCCTGTCCAATCTCATTGGGGAGCCCAACGGTAACGGACATTCGTAGGGAGGTCCCATGACTTTCGGGATAGGTTGAGCACATGACCGCAGCCCTTCAGCGCATCCAGTCCCTGCCGAGTTGGCTCGTCGGCCGCGTCGCGGCGCGCGCCCGCGGTCTGGTCGCCCAGGCGCTCACCGCGGAAGGGCTCAAGCTCATGCATCACGCGGTGCTCGCCGCGACGTCCGAGTACGGGCCGGTCGCCCAGGCCGAGTTGGGCCGTCGGGTCGCCGTCGACCCCAAGGACATGGTCGGCATCCTCAACGACCTCCAACAGGCTGGACTTGTCCTGCGCGCCCCGGACCCGGACGACCGCCGCAAGAACGCCATCACGGTCACACCGGAAGGCACAGCCGTCCTCACCCGCTGCGCGGCGCTGGCCGAAGCAGCCAACGCCGAGCTGCTGGCACCGCTCACTCCGGACGAGCAGAGCCAGCTCATGGCTCTCCTGACGAAGGTCCACGAGGCCCCGTAGACAGGGCCCGTTGGGATCATGCGGCCCGGCCCGCGCGGACCCCGCACCCCTCCCCGACGACAGCGTCGACAGAGTGCCGCATCAGGCAACGTTCGCCCTGTCGATGGCTACTCTGACGACGTGGCCGATGAGAAGAACAGTGGGAGCGGCTCGATCCGACGCCCCTCGTGGAACCACCCGGTAGTGTCCACCGTCGCCCTGGAACTGGGCGGCCTCACTTTCTCCGGGTTGGTCGCTCTGGTGGGGTGGCCGTTCGGGTGGCTGCCCGACACTGATTTCGTCGTCCTCGTGACGGGCCTGATCGCGATCGGGCCTGCGGCTGAGTTGTACAGCGGGGCGGGCCCGCCCCGTCGGCTTGCTGTTGTTGCCGCTCTCCTTGCGCTGGCAACGGTGAGACTGCTCGTGGCTGCAGCAGTGAACTGGGCCCTTCCTGCGCTGGCTGATCCGGGCATCGGCGTCCTCGTCGGCTACCTTGTTGCGTTACCCATCGGCGTGGCCGTGTTGGCTTGGTTCCTCACCAGGGCGAACGTCGCCTGATCCGGCACCAGAGCCGTGCATCAGGCGTCGCAGCCGGCACTTCCGTAGGCCACGGCGCCTGGATCCGCGTCGGGGTCCGGTCGATCGCCCCCCCATGCGGCGATCGACCGGCAGTCCCACTCGTCCCTTCGGCGACGGGTGTCAGCCCCGTGCCACGGCGATCGAACCCTGGAGCCTTTCACCTGCCTCGTAGATCATGTAGGGCACGCCGTGGTCGGTCCCGAACGTCGGTGACGCGCTGCGGCCGTTGTCCGGAGCGGTGTCGGCCGAGTCGTGGAAGAGCCCGAGGTGGTTGCGTCTGGTGAAGTCGTTGCCCACCTCGGTGATCAGGAGATTGCCGCCGTTCTCTTTGCTGGTGTTGTAGACGACGTAGGTGCTGTTGTCGCGGGTCAGCAGGTGCGGGCCGCCGATGTTGTTCGCGCCGACGTCGGAGTGCCGGACGAGGGGTTGTTGGTCGAACGTCCAGGCGCGCCCGTCCGCCGACCAACCCCAGGCGATGCCACGGTGGTTGGACTGGTTGTTGAGCATGAAGAGCATGACGTAACGGGCGCCGCGCGACGGCAGGTCGTGCCGGAAGACCCGGGCGTACGAGGTCTCGGTGCTGCCCGCGGGCATCATCGCGGTGGTGAGCACCACCTTGTCGTAGGTGAAGGTGATGCCGTCCTTGGACCGGGCGAGGCGGGTCGTGCCGTTCTCGCCGTGGAAGTAGAGCCACAGCTCCTTGACGTCCTCGTTCCACAGGACGTGCGGTGAGGCGACGTGACTGACGCTGTAGTGCGGCTGCCAGTTGTTGGAGACGATCGGGTTGGCGGTGTACTCGGTGAAGGGCCCCTCCAGCGAGTCGCCGTAGGCCAGGCAGATGCCGCCGGGTGCGTCGTGCGGCCCGTAGTAGAGGTAGTAGCGGCCCAGCGGGTTCGCCAACTTGTCGTAGACGCCGCGGATGCACGGGAAGATGATCTCGCCGGTGGGGTTGTACTTGAGCTGGGAAGGCGTCAGGAGGGTCTTGAGGTAGCGGTAGTCGGGGAAGCCACCGGGTATCGCGGCCGCGACCGGAGCCGCTTGCTGGGCAGCGCCGGCTGCCGCCCCGGTGGTGATCACGCCGGTTGCCGCCGCGGCGGTCGCGGCCGCGGCGCGCAGGAACATGCGGCGGCCGGGGTGGCGCGGGTCATCGACCGAAGGCCGGTGGGCGCTGCTGTCGTGCTGTGTCATGTCGTACTCCGTCCCGGGAGTTGAGAGATCACAGGTAGGTGGCGGCGGTGACGCAGAATCCGCCCAGGGCTACGGCCCAGACGTAGGGCAGGGTGCGCAGCATCACCTGTTGCGGTGCGACCCCGGCGTACTGCGAACTCCACACCGTCTGGGTGCTGGTCGGGTCCGCCACGCCGAAGACCTGGTTGTACGAGGTGGCGATGCCCAGCACGGCGACTGCGGGGTAGATGCCCGCGGCGATGAGGACACCCGCGATGCCGGCGCCGAGGCCGTAGACGTTCAGCGGTCCCCGGTAGAGGCACAGCGGTACGAGGACGGTGAAGACGACCACGAACAGCACCGGGTTGTGGGGGCTGACGGCCTTGACCAGCGGTTCGAGGGCGTCCACCGCGCCGGGCAGCTTCACCGCGGCGAGGAGGATGCCGATGGCGATGAACAGCACGATCGGTGCCGCCGCGACCTCGAAGCCGGCGTAGAGGGTGCGCAGGAGTCGCTTGTTCATCTCGCCGGGCCGGGTGGTGGTGACGAGCGCGTACAGGACGCCGGCGAGCATCGACGGCAGGATCGCGATGTCGAATCCGAGGGCGAGGACCAGCGGCACGATCGGGGTCAGGAGGGCGTACCAGGGGGCGTCGCCCAGTTGCTTGCGGCGTGAATCGTGCTTCGTGGCAGGGGACTTGAGGGACCATGTGTGCTCGACGCCGCGTCGCCGGGTCTCGATGACGACGAAGAGGACGGCGGCGGCCAGCGCGAGCGGGAACAGTTTCATCATGAAGCCGCGCACGGTGTCGACCGGCAGTTCCAGCGCGGTGGAGAAGAACTGCCAGATGGGCAGTTCGAAGGGCATTCCGGCGGCGATGCCCATCAAGATGGTGCCGGCCGCGGTGACCTTGGGGATCCCGACCGCGATCATCGCGGGGATACCGATGATGCCGGCGAGCATCGCGGCGGGAGCGGAGCCGGTGACCGTCCCGACGAGAGTGGAGACGAGCAGGACGCCGAGGGCGACGACGACGGGGCGGTCGCCCCCGAACTCGACGATCTTACGTACGAGGGTTCCGGCTATGCCGGTCTCGTCGAGGAGTTTGCCGAGCCAGGAGCCCAGCAGGATCGCGATCATCGTGGAGGCGAGGGCGGGTGCGCCCATCTGGATGACCGTGTCCAGGACGCTGTTCTCGCCGGTCAGCGGGGCCCCGGCGAGCAGGGCGATGACGACGCCCAGGATGACGAGGGCGAAGGCGGTGGGAAGTCTGCGGGTGAGCATCGCGGCGACACCTGCCGCCATGACCAGAAGGATGACGACGCCCATGGCGTTACTTCTTTCTTCCGAGCGGGGACCCGTGCGGTGTTCGGACCGCGACGGTCAGGGCGGACGTCAGCAGGAGGGGACTGCGGCCGAGACCGCAGACCGTGCCGGCGTAGGCGTGGGCGGCGATCTCGTCGGCGCCCGCGACGTGGCCGTACAGGCGGTGGTGTCCCGCGTGCAGCACGACGTGACCCAGCGAACGCTTCAGGGCCTTCTTGACGGGCCCGTGGTGCAGTTGTTCGTGGACGGCCTCGTGGGCGATCGCCGCCGCCCGCAATGATCCGGCCGGATACCAGTGGCGCCAGTCCAGTCGGTCGATCAGTTCCTCGGCCAGGGCGAGGACGTCGGTGAACACCTCGACGGTGGGCGCCGGTCGGGAGGTGTAGCGGGCCAGGAGCCCTTTCGTCAGGCCATCGTTGCTCTCCACGACACGGGCGAAGGCTTCGACCTGGGGCATCGCGGAGCCGAACTCGGTTGCCGCCCTTGCCCATTGGCGCAGCAGGGCCGGATCGCGGCCCTCGTGCGTGGGCGTGTTCGCCAGGAGTCGTACGGCGAACTCGGCGTCGTCGCTCGCTTCGAGCTCCTTGATCCCCGCGAGCGTGGCGTGGTCGAGGAGGGCGGTCGTCATGAGCGTGTCTCCAGGACAGCCACCACCGGCTCGTCGGCGGCGCGTGCACGCAGTTCGCTGCGGGCGAGCGCGAGCAGGGGTTGCGGATCCAGTACGCCGGAGAGGTCGGCGATCCGGGTGCCGATCAGAAGGCGCAGGGCGGGGGCGCGGACGCCGCCGTCTCCGTAGGACGTGGCCTCGCGCACCAGTCGGGCGAGAACCTCGGGCGCGCGGGCGACGGTGGTCGTCTCGACGCGGGCGTCCGGTGCGTGCAGTCGTACGACGGCGTCACTGTCCACGACGCGCACCGGGTGGCGGTCGGCGCTGAACCGGCGCCGCACGTCGGTCCCGTACACGGTGTGGGAGTCGGTCCCCGCCAGGACACGCACCGATGCCGGGTCGGTCTTGAGGCTGTCGGCGGCGGCGCGCAGCCGGTCGCTGTCGCCGGCCCGACGGGTGCGGTCCTGTGTCCGCAGTTCGGTGGCGCCGGTGGCGACGGCGCGCACGGTGTTGGTCTGCGGGTCGACGGTGATCTCCACCTCGACGCCCTCGGCTGCGGCGCCCTGGGCGACGACCGCGGCTTCGGCCTCGGCCCGTACGGCGAGGATCTGTTCCTGGCGGGCGCCGGGGATGATGCGCTCGACCTGTTCGCGTATGAGGGCGAGGGCGACACCGATGGGGCTGATGACCTCGTTGTGGCGCGCGATCCTGCCTTCCTGGCCGGAAACGGCCGCCAGGTGCGGGGTGACGGTGGCCGCTCCCCCGCCGCCTCCGACGAGGACGGCGGTGTCCTTGTCCAGCCGGTAGTCACGGATCATCGCGTCGACGACGGACCTGACCTGGTCGGTGCCGGCGTCCAGGACGCGGGCGGCCGCCGTCGCGACGTCCGTGCCCAGCGCGGCGGCCAGCGGGGCGATGGCGGCCTCGGCCACGGCCGGGTCGCAGTGCGCGAAGTCCCCTTCGGGGACCCGCCCCAGGGCATTGGCCGCGCAGGTCATGGTGATCGCGAAGCGTCCGCCGGCGGCGTCGAGTACGGCGTAGTCGGCCGGGTCGTCGTCCATCGGGCGAATCGTCGTGAGGCGGGCGTCCCGGAGGTCCTGCGCGGTCGCGAAGCAGGCGTAGGGCAGGCCCGCGATGTGTGCGCTGCGCGGTCCGACGCCGGTGACCCTGCCGCCGTCGACGCGGACCATCGAGCCGCCGCCGACGCCGACGGTACGCACGTCGAGCGCGGACAGATAGGACGTCTTCCCGAGGATGGTGGCGTGCCGGACAGCGACCTTGCCGCGTCGTACGACGCTGATGTCGGTGGACGTGCCGCCGGTCTCCAGGAAGACGCCGTCGCTGATGCGCTCCTGCATGAGTGCGCCGGCGACGCCGGCCGCCGGGCCCGACAGCACGGTGAGCAGCGGCCTGCGGCGCATCTCCTCCAGGGACATCACTCCCCCGTCGCAGCGCATCACCATCAGCGGAGCGCCGACACCGGCCTTGGTGATGGAGGCGTCGACGAGGTCGGCGGTGGCGAGCATGCGGGGCAGGATCGCCGCGTTGACGACGGCGGTCCGGGTCCGCTTGTGGAGGCCGTACAGCGAGGTGATCTCGTGGGCGGCGGTGGTCGGCAGGCCGCGTTCGGCGGCCGCCGCGGCGATGGTGTCCTCGCCTTCGGGGCGGTCGACGCTGAAGGGCTGGCTGGCGACCACGGCCTCGGCTCCCTGCCGGACGGCCTCGTCGAGGGCGGCGCGTACGGCGGGCGCGTCGTCGGGGTCGGCGACATGGACGTAGACGAGCGGCAGTTGCTTGCCGGGCGTGAGGTGCAGTTTGCGGAAGGCGGCGAGCCGGCGGGTGAAGGCGGCGCCGGGGCCGGCGCCGATGCCGATCAGGCCGACGGTGGCGACGTCGCCCTCCAGCAGGGCGTTGGTAGCCTGGGTGGTGCCGTGGGCCAGGAAGGCCACGTCCTCAGGGGCGTGTCCCGTCTGTTCCAGCAGACGATCGAGAGCTTCGACGATGCCGTGGGCGACGCCGTCCTCGTGATGGTGACTGGTGGGGACCTTTACCTGTCCCAGCAGTCGCAGGGTCGTGGCGTCGACCGCCACGGCGTCGGTGAAGGTTCCGCCCACGTCGATGCCGACGCGGATGCGGTGGGTGTTCATGGCTTGGGCACCTCCTTGTGCAGGGTGGGCAGGGCGCGGGCGGTGGGCCGGGCGGGGCAGGTGGAGCTGCACCCGCCCGGCCGTCCGCCGTTCTCGGTGTTCTCGGTGTTCTCGCTGTCCGCCGGTGTCAGTAGCCGCGGACGTCGGGCCAGTGGCGTTGGACTCCTTCGCGGTCGAGGAGCCGGGCGAACTGGTCGAACCGCTTGTCCTCGGCCTGGACTTGCCGCGGTTCGACCCCCTCGGCGACGCAGTGCGCGGCCAGTGCGCCCGCGACCTCGCCGATGTTCCACTCCACCGGGTGGAGCCGATAGCAGCCGTTGGTGATGTGGGTGGTGCCGATGTTCTTTCCCGCGGGCAGAAGATTGCGGACGCGGCGCGGGATCAGCGCGCCGAGCGGGATCTCGAAGGGCACCGAGCCGATGTCGACGTAGTTGTCGCCACCGGTCGAGGGGTGCAGGTCGATGCGGTAGTTGCCGACGCCCACGGAGTCCCGGTAGCGGGTGCCGCCTTGGGGGCCGACGATGTCGATGGCGACGTCGTGCTCGGTGATGGTGGTGACCGCCTTGATACGGCGCGACTCGCGGATGTAGGGCGCCTTGGCGAGGCCGTCGGGCGTACCGGTGACGTCGGGACGCAGCCGTAGTCCGGGGAATCCGGTGCCCCCGTCGGCACGCGGCGCCTCGGTCTGCAGCCAGTACAGAACCGAGAGGGACAGCTGCCTCGCCTCGGCGAGCGCGGCGTCCGACGTCTCCTGTCCGGCGCCGATCAGGGGCTTGAGCCAGTAGTCGTTGAGCGGCCAGTTGACCAGGGTGATGTCGGAGTCGAACGCCCCGGGCCGGTGCAGCTTGCGGGCCAGGATCCGGCGGAACCCGAACAGTTCCTTGTCGCCCGCGTCGGCGGACTGGTCGGCGGTCACGTCCAGCGGGTCGAGGTCCGGGTTGGGGACGAAGGTGCGGGGCACGGCCTCCAGGGTGCGGGGGTCGGGCGCGAGGAAGCCGAGGAGCGGTCCGGGCCAGAAGTCGGGCCGGTACGCGCGCCAGAAGTCGTAGTCGGCGGGCCGCTCGATGGTGTGGTCCTCGCCCTCGTGGTGGGAGAGCGCGAAGCACACGGTGATGCCCTGCTGGTTGAGGGGCTGCGCCTCGTCGGGCGCGTGCGGTTCGTCGAACTCGCCGCGCGCCTCGGCGCCGATCGCGTGCTCGACACCGGCGAGTTCGAGCAGTTCGCCGGTCTCGGTGGCGTCGATGACGTACCGGGCGTGGATCGTACGGCTGCTGCCGTCACGCAGACTTGTCAGGGTGACGGACCGAACGGTGTCGTCGTCTCCCGCGTCGGCGGCGACCGGGCGGTGCTCGGTCAGCAAGGTGAGCCGGCCCGAGGCGCGGTGCGGTGCGAGCATCGCTTCGAGAACGGCCAGGGCGACGCGGGGCTCGTGGCAGAGCTTGCTGACGCGGCCAGCGCCCGGGTTGAGGTCGGTCAGCGCCAGGGCCTGGGACCGCAGCGGATACCAGCGTCGGTAGTAGTCCCTGATGGACTCGCGCAGGGTGCGGTACGAGGCGGTGGTGCCGAACTGCTCGACCCATGGGTGCTCGTCGGGCGGGACGGCCTGGGAGGTGAGTTGGCCGCCGATCCAGTCCGTCTCCTCGGTGAGGACGACGGTGCGTCCGGCCCTGCAGGCGGCCAGGGCGGCGGCGACGCCGCCGAGCCCGGAGCCCACGATGAGGATGTCGGGTGCGGATGTCACGGGTCTCCTTGAAGTGCTGTGCGTGCGGGACGCGTTGGGCGCCCGGCGCCACGTCTGCGAAAGGCGATCAGGTGCAGCTCAGGGGTGCGCGGGCGGTGCTCCTGCCGATGTGCCGGGCCGGAACGTGCAGGCCACCAGCGGTTCCGTCGCCTGCTCCCCCGCCACGAGCGCGGCGAGCATCCGCACGGCGGCGGCGCCCAACTGCGGCCGGGGGATGTCGAATCCGGTGGGCGCGGGGCCCTCCGACAGGTCCGGCGGCGGGCTGCCGAGCAGCGCGAGCGAGGCATCGCGGGGGCAGTCGAGTCCGACGGCGTGTGCCGCGCCTCGCAGCACGCGCCACGCGTCGCCGGTGTCGGTCTCCTCGGCGACGAACGCGGTCACGTCGTCCTGGAGCCAGCCCCGCAGCCGATCGGCGGTCAAGTCACGCTGCAGGTCGGCCGATCGAAGGACGGCATCGGGTCCGCCCGGCAGACCCGCTTCCTCCAGGCCTTTGAGGAAACCGTGCTCGCGGTCGCTGGAGGCGGGTGCCTCGTCGTCCTCGCGTACGAGGACGATCCGCCGGTGGCCGAGGCCCGCGAGGTGGGCGACGACCTCCTTGCTGGCGCTGATGTAGTCGGCTCCCACCCAGGCCAACCCCTCCAGTTCGTCCCTGCGGCCGAGGTGGACCACGGGAAAGCCGTCGGCGACCAGCCGCTGAAGCTCCTCGGCCGGCGCGTGACGGCCCAGGAAGAGGCAGCCGTCGGCGAGACGAACCCGGTTCAGCGCGTTCGGTCCCGCCGCTCCCGCCCCGCCGGAGCTGGAGCCGGTGAACAGCACCAGGTCATAACCACGTGCGGCCGCTTCCTGCTCCACGCCGACGAGGAAGGGGTAGTAGGAGTGCTGCACGTCCGTCGGAAACGTCGAGGTGAAGCTGAACACCCCGAGCAGGTTGTTGCGCGCCGCGGCCAGCCGGCTGGCCGCCGGATCAGGGACGTAGCCGAGGCTGCGTACCGCGTCGAGGACCTTCTGCCGCGTCTCCTCCGAAATCGAGGCGCCCTGCTTCGAGCCCCCCAGCACCAGCGAGACCGTGGCCTGCGAGACGCCGGCGAGCCGGGCGACCTCGGCCTGACGCGGCCGCGACGTACGCCCCGCGGGTGCGGGCGCCCGCCCCGGCCGGGCGCGCTTCCTGGGTTCCTCCACCGTGCTCCTTCGATCGTTAATGCGTATTAGTAATGCGCATTAACGACACTGTGAACCTCTGGCCGGCAGGGGTCAAGACACTGGGTGGGACTTCTTGGGTGCGCGTGTGCGGCGGGGCTTGGGTGGTGGGCGGCTTGTCCGGCAGATCCGGATGTACGGCGGGCGCCCGCGACCGCGGTGACGCGCTCGACCCGCTGCAGGAGGGCTTCACGACCTCCGCGCGCCAGGACTCGCGAACCTTGGGGGTGCCGGTCGTACGCGATGCGGGCGGATCCCTCGCCTCGCAGCCGACCGCCTCACAACCGACCGCCTCACGGCGCCATGCGGTGCTCAGCCCGAAAGCTCCCACAGCAGTCGGTAGTAGAGGATCCGTTCCCGGTCGGGCTCGACTCCGTACGCTTCGAGCAGCGGCTCTTCCCATCCCGGACCGTAGTTCCACCGCGTGCTCCAGGTGGCCACGGCGAGGTCGGCCCAACGGTCGGCGACTCCGAGCGTGCCGAGGTCGACGTGTCCGGTGCACGTGCCGTCGTCACCGACCAGGGTGTTGGGAGCGCAGGCGTCGCCATGGCAGACGACGAGCCGGTCGACGGGCGGAATGTCGGCGAGTTTGCCGAGGGCGCGCTCGACCGTGCCCAAGTGCTGAAGATCTTGATGCCAGTCCGTCGGATGGAGCCGTCCCTCCGCCGCTC
The DNA here is from genome assembly GCF_044766365.1 of Streptomyces sp. NPDC102279. Lineage (NCBI taxonomy): Bacteria > Bacillati > Actinomycetota > Actinomycetes > Kitasatosporales > Streptomycetaceae > Streptomyces > Streptomyces sp. NPDC102279. The sequence goes on from NZ_JBIWLU010000001.1 coordinate 333,793, forward strand.
TCGACCGGGCGCCCTCCAGTCGCTGCGCGGCCGACCAGTCGAACGGACAGTCCTCGACGGGCAACGTCTCATGAAGCGCCCGCAATCCGGCGCCGATCGCGCGTACCGCGGTGCCCGGATCGCGCTTCCAGTGGTCATCCACCGCCATACGTCCGGGCAGCCCACGGGTGACGATCCAGGACCCGGTCTCGTCAGCCCCCTCGCCGAGCACCAGCGGCACCGTGGTGTAACGCACCGCCCATCGCAGCCGTGCCACCTCAGCCGCGAGGTCGATACCGCCGTCGGTCGGGGTCCACTTCACGAACTGCCGCGCATCACCCACTCCGACCTGGAACGTCAGCCCGCCGACCTCGTTCTCCCAGACAGCCCGCACCGGCCGACCCGCCGCGAGCACGGTGACCGCACGAGGAGGCTCGACAGGTCCCTGGGGCGAGGTGGCGATCATGCGTCCATTCTCACCAGGCCGTCCGGCCGCGGGCCAACCGATGTGAGGGGCTTACCAGTCGTGGCTCCGAGAAGCTCACTTTGCCGCTCACGGCCCGGTCCGCGTGCTCTGGCCATAGCGGGTCTCACCGAGAGGGCCCTGCTGCCCTCGCCGTCCGCTCGTGGCAAGCGGCGCGCGAGACACTCGGCCAGCGGCGGACTGCGTCCGCCGAGAGACAGGGAACCGCCACTCGCCCCGCCGATGGCCCCTGCCATCGACGCGGGGCGTGCGCGGGTGCTGTTACTCGTTGAGGGTGCAGGGTGCGAGTGCCTCCAGACCCTCAGGCTTCGCCGCGGTGCGGCCGATCGCCGTCTCGATACGGTTCAGCGTGGCGACCCGCTTATCCTCGAGCGGGCCAAGGATCGCGTTCTGAACGAAATTCGCCCCACCCTGACCCACCGTGTCCACCAACCGCTTGTTCGCCTCCCCGACCTGCGTATCCAGCAGCTCAAGATTGCGCGCCACCTCCGCCTGCGCGGAAGCGGGAACAGCCGGCAGACTCCCCTCGACCGCAGGGCAACTGATCGCTCCCGGGGAGGCGTACGTGGATGCGGACTGGCCCTTGTCGGGCGTCTCGCCCGCCAAGGCCGAGCCGGCGATGACCGCGCCCGACACCACCAATGCGGCAGCGCCGCCAATCACGACGACACGGCCCTTGTTGTACTTCGGAAGTGCCCTGGACATGCAGACGCCTCACTCGGGTCGGGGTACAGAGCCGTCCCGTCTCGCAAGGGGTGGGACGGCACGGTGCGTTGATTCCTGTGCCGGCGCTCGGGGATACGTACGCGAATTCGCGGCGGGCCGTTCAAACACATATCGCTCGCTCGCCGGTGATGTTCGTGCCCGTCCGACAGCTCGTCGGCGCGCCGCCACGGACCGAGCACGCACCGACGTTTCCTCACGGCTTGCGAGCGGTGGTTCTCGCTGGTCCGGCGCGCCGTCGCCACGATCGACGGCGACCTTCGAACCCCCGTAGACATTGACCGCATGGGTGTGTGCACACCCGCAATTCGGCGACTCGCTGCGTGAGTTGGAGCATTACGAGAGTCTGACGCGACACGTGACAGCACCCACAGTCGCCACAACAGGCGTCACTCTGTTCACTCAAGTCCCCGGACGTGAGGAGTCGAGGAGCAGACACAACAGGCGCAGGTCGCGGCCGCGGAGGAGGGCACACGCCCTCGGCGGTGGAACGGCACCGACGATGACTTCCGGATCGGACGCGATGGCGCCCGCACCGGAGTCACGGCGGTAACCAGGCTGCCCGCCTTCGCCGATTCCGGCATGGAGGGCATCGCCGCGGTGTAAGAAAGCGGCCACCGCGGCGGAGCGCCCCGGACATGCTCATCGCATGTCCGGGGCGTGGTGGCACACCAGACACCTCGGTGACTGGTGGCACACCACACACCTCGGTGACTGGTGGCACACCACACACCTCGGTGACCGGGGGCACACCACACACCTCGGTGACCGCCTCGTGCCGAACGGCCCGGGTCGGCTCCGTTCAGGGCTTGGCGGAGTACACGACACCCGTGAGGTTAGGGCCGCAGAGCCCCACACCTGGTCGTACAGCGATGTGTCGCCGCCGAGTGTGTAGAGAAGGTAGGAGGTGGTGACGCCCTGGGTCAGTCTCTGCTGTGCGGCGCGGGTGATGGTGCCGCTGTCACACCCGAATCCGGAGCTGTCCTCGAAGCCGCAGTGGAATCCGCCCGTGATGACACGTAGTTGGGTGGGGGCCGGCTTGGCGGCGAACATTTTGCGCTGGTTGTCGGCGACTCCCGCGATCGTGTCGGCGCTGCCGCCCACGTACTGAGCCGGCACCGTGAGGGCTGCCGAGGCGGCGACCGCCGAGGGGTTGGTCTCCGCCGCTGCGAGGGTGGAGACGCTCTTGACGGCCGGTTGCGGCCGGCGGCGAGCAGTGCCGCCCCGCCGCCCATGGAGTGGCCGGAGAGGCCGAGGCGATCGGTGTCGACCGCGCGGGCGAAGCGGGACCCGCTCGTGGTGTTCTGGTTGGTCAGCCAGGTGAGGGCGGCATTGAGGTCGTCGGCGAAGGCGGAGTGGCTGGGGAAGAGGCCGCCCTGCGATGTGGGTGTGACGGTGATCAGGCCCCAGGACGCTAGTGCTTGGGCAGGCTTTCGTACTGGGTGATGCCCTGGAAGAAGCCGTGGCCGAAGGCGAGGCCGGGGTGGGCACCCGGGGCGACGGGCGCGTTGGACCCGGTCGTGCCGCCCGGGTACCAGACACGGGCGCCGAATGACCGGCCGGAGGCCGACACGGTCACATCGGAGTAGGCCACCGCGTAGGGGCCGGTGGTGGACGGGTCCGTTGCCGCTGGGGTGTTCGCGGTCGGGAGCGCTCCGGCTGCCGGTGCCACGGTGAAGACGGCTGCCGCGGTCAGCAGCAGGGACATCACTACGCGCAGGGGGTGACGCAACACAAGATCACCTTCTCCTTCTTGGGGGGTCGGTGGCTGCCAACGGGGCAGAGCCTTCGTCCGTTGTGGGACGAGCACGCGTGGCCGAGGCACGGCGGCATGACGCCGGTGTCCGCCGCTCGGCGCTACGTGGTGGAGCGAAACGTCTTCGGAGTGCGGACGGCCGCAGAGGCGGACCGTCTTGGACTGCCGCGTTCCGGGTGGCGCCGGACGGTCCGGGCGCGCTCAGGAGCCCCTGGGGGCGGTTGCCCGGCTGCGCGCGCTCGTCAGGCGCCGAAGCGCAGACTGAAGTCCCGCAGGGCCACGCTGACCAGCGGAGGGCGGCGTCCGAGCGAACGGAGTGGACTGTGCGTCGGTGCCGTCCAAGTGGCGCGGGCGAACCTGAGGGTGGCCTTGCTACTGGCCCTGCTCGTCTTGAGCCTGCCGTCCAACGTCTGTGCCACCTTGTACGTCAACGGCCATTGGCCGGGCAACCGCCAGCTCTGGCTGAAGCGGGTCGCGGCCAAGGCGCGCCGCCCGCTGCTGGCGGTCGCCTCGACGACGTCGGCTCGTCCGACCTCGAAGTCGGCCATTTCCTTCGGGATGCCCCACAGTGCGCGGCCTCCGGACAACGAGGCTTCGCTGTCCACCCAGATGTCCGTGATGCATGCGCGAGGCCGGCTGCCGTCGCGTACCAGCACGGCGCGGAGGAGTTCGTTGTAGTGCAGGTCGCTGTCCTGCTCGTAGACCACCCAGGCGGCGCCGACGACGCCTCGGCCGAAGGCGACGACGGGCTGTGTGCCGGCGGCGACCGCGGGCAGGTCACCGCGCGGCGCGAGCCAGAGCGACAGATACATCTGACCGGCCAGGTGCCAGGGCTGTTCGGGGTACGGAGTCATCGCGCGTCCTTACCGGTGGGGGGCGAAAGGTGCAGGGCCCCAGGTGCACCGGCCGGGACCACGGGCCGTAGCGGCGGGACGGGTTCGAGCGAGCGGTAGCGCTGACCTGGGGCTGGACGGGGGTCGGGGTCGCCCTTGTTGGGCCACAGGGCGGTCGCGCGTTCGGCGAGCGCCGTGATCGTCAGCGAGGGGTTGACGCCCAGGTTGGCGGAGACGGTTGAGCCGTCCACGATGTGCAGCCCCGGATATCCGTGCACCCGGTGGTACGGGTCGACCACTCCGGTCTGTGCGTCCTCGCCCATGGTGCAGCCTCCGAGGAGGTGGCCCGTCGTCGGCACGTTGAGGAGGTCTCCCCACGTTCCGCAGGGCCGACCTCCGATGCGGGATGCCGCGATGCGGGCCGCGCGGTGTCCGGCGGGAATCCAGGCCGGGCTGGGAGCGCCCTCGCCCGGGCGGCTGGTCAGGCGGCGCCGGCCGGTCCGAGTGCGCCGGAGGTAGGTCGTCACCGAGTTGTCGACGGTCTGCATGACGAGCAGAACCACCGACTGATGGGACCAACGCCTCGGATTGTGCAGAGCCGGCAGATCGCGCGCGGCGCGCGCCATGGCGGCGAGTCCCACCAGGAGACGGGACCGCCCGGGGACCGGGTCGATCAACAGCGCGCCGAGCAGGGCGAGCAGATTGCTGCCGGGCCCGTACCGGACCGGTTCGACATGGGTTGTCGCGTCGAGGTGAACGGAGGACGTGATGGCGACGCCGTGTGTGTAGTCCGCGTCGCGGCTCTTGGAGCGAACGCCGAGGATCGCCTCCGAGTTGGTGCGGGTCAGCCGCCCCAGACGGGGTGAGACGTCGGGAAGGTGACCGTCGTCCCGCATCCTGTGCAGCAGTTGTTGTGTGCCCAAGGCGCCTGCGGCGAGGACGACATGGCGCGCGGTCAGGGTGCGCCGACGGCGTCCCGGGATGACGCCCGTGCGCGTATGGGTGACGGCCCAGCCCTGTCCGTGTCGGGCGAGCCGGGTGACCGTACGGCGTGCCAGCACGGTGGCTCCGGCCCGCTCGGCCAGCCCGAGGTAGTTCTTGGGGAGGGTGTTCTTGGCGTTGTGACGGCATCCGGTCATGCAGGCGCCGCAGTTGAGGCATGCATTGCGCTCCGGCCCGGCACCGCCGAAGTACGGGTCGGCAACGGCGTCGCCCGGATCCGTGCCGGGTGGGCCGAAGTGGACACCGACCGGGGTGGGCCGAAAGGTGTCCGCGCAGCCCATCTCCGCAGCCGTGTCCTTGAGTAACCGGTCGGCCTCGGTGAACACGGGGTTCGTCGTGACACCGAGCATCCTGCGCGCCTGCACCAGATACGGGGCGAGTTCACCGCGCCAGTCGGTGATCGCGGCCCACGCCGATCCCTCGTAGAAGGCGGCGGGTGGCTCGTAGAGGGTGTTGGCGTAGCCGAGGGAACCGCCGCCGACGCCTGCTCCGCTCAGGACGATCACGTCGCCGAGCAGGGACATGCGCAGGATTCCGTTGCAGCCGAGGCGGGGTGCGAAGAGGTAGTCCCTGATGTGCCAGGAGGTTTTGGGGAAGTCGGTGTCGGTGAAGCGGCATCCGGCCTCGAGCACCGCCACGCGGTAGTTCTTCTCCGTCAGGCGAAGGGCGGTGACGCTGCCGCCGAAGCCCGAACCGACGACCAGGACGTCGTAGTCGAAGCCGGTCACTGGTCGTCCCTCGTGACGAAGCCGGCCAGCAGGGGTGTGACGAGTCGGTCGAGGTTCTCGCGGCGGGTCCGGGGATTCTTGATGGTGAGCGCGACGGGGCCGTCGAGTCCTGGGGAGTGGGTGACCAGGGCGAGGTGCGGGAGCATGACGAGCAGGATGGAGAGGAGGGCGTCCAGGTCGGCGTCCTTGCGCAGGTCGCCGGCGTCGACGGCGCGTTCCAGCAGCGGGCGCAGGCCGGTCTCGTATATCTCGTTGACCGGGGCCAGGACCGCGTCGCGCACGGCCTGGTTCATCTCCCTGTTGGTGGCGACGGTGACGCCTCGTTCGAGCGGGTGCGTCGCGAAGTAGTCCAGCCAGGCTTCCAGAGCGTCGCCGAGGTGGGCGCCGAAGAACCGGGTTCGGTCATAGCCGTCGAGCCAGGGCTGCATGTGGGCGTAGATGCGCAGTGAGGTCTGCTCGGCGACGTAGGTGAACAGGTCGAGTTTGCCGGAGAAGTACTGGAACAGTGAGCCCTTGGCGACGCCGGCCTCGCGGGCTATGACGTTGAGGCTGCCCGTGGAGTAGCCGTGGGTGCCGAACTCGTCCATGGCAGCGACGAGCACGCTCTCGCGTCGGGCCGGTGAGAGCCGGGTCCAGGTGGATGTGGGCATGGGCACTCCCTGATGACCGGACGGTCATGTGACCGCCCGGTCATCGTGGAGCGACCGTCAGGGAGTGTCAACGCGTATGACAGAAAGGGTTGTTGGGAATCTCCGACGGGCCGCAGACCGTGTATCACCCATTGACACGGCACATCGCGGGCCTCAGCCTGTGACCACCTGGTCATACGGCCGGACGCACACGGGAGGTGCAGGGACATGCGCAGGGTGTGTGTGCTCGGGGCGGGCTCTTCCGGGATCGCCGCGTGCCAAGTGCTCGCCGCACGCGGCATCCCGTACGACTGCTTCGAACTCGGGTCCCAGGTGGGCGGGAACTGGAGGTACCTGAACGACAACGGCCTCTCGTCCGCCTACCGTTCGCTGCACATCAACACCTCACGTCAGGTCATGGAGTACGCCTCCTACCCGATGCCGCAGGACTCTCCCGACTACCCCGGCCACGCGCACATCGCCCGCTACTTCGACGCGTTCGTGGACCACTTCGGGCTGCGCGAGTCCATCGCCTTTCGCACGGAGGTCATCGACGTCGCACCCGGTACGGCCGGCCGGTGGACGGTCCGGTGCCGTCACCGTGACACGCAGCGGGAGACCGCGGGAACCTACGACGCCGTCCTTGTCGCCAACGGACATCACTGGAAGGCCCGTTGGCCGTGTCCGTCGCTGCCGGGAACGGAGACGTTCACTGGCACTCAGACACATGCGCACGACTACCGGACACCCGAGTCCTTCACCGATCAGCGTGTCCTGGTCCTCGGTGTCGGAAACTCCGCCTGCGACATAGCCGTGGAGACGTCCCGCGTGTCACGACGGACGGTCCTGGCGATGCGTCGCGGTGCGCACATCATCCCGAAGTACCTGTTCGGGCGGCCTACCGACCATCTCACCAACTCATGGCTGGCCAGGGCGCCCCATCGCGTGCAGGGCCTCGGCCTGGAGCTCCTGTTGCGCCTGAGCCGGGGCCGCCTGAGCGACTACGGGCTTCCCACACCGAGCCATCGCGTCATGGCCGCTCACCCCACCATCTCCGACGACCTCCTGACGCGCCTCGGGCACGGAGACATCGTCGTGCGACCGGCCCCGCTACGCCTGGAAGCTCACCGCGTGGTCTTCGAGGACGGCACGGCGGAGGACATCGACGCGATCGTCTACGCCACGGGCTACGACATCTCCTTTCCGTTCCTCAAGGCCGAGCTGATCGACCCCGGTGGCAACGATCTGAACCTGTACCACCGGGTCGTCGCTCCTGATCAGACCGGCCTCTACTTCATCGGTCTCATACAGCCGCTCGGAGCGATCATGCCGCTGGCGGAAGCGCAGGCGCACTGGGTCGCCGACCTGCTGCTCGGCAGTTGCACCCTGCCCCCGCTGGAGGAAATGCTCAGCGAGATCACCTCCTACAAAGGCCGAGTCGGGCGCCGCTATGTCGCGTCTCCCCGGCACACGATCCAGGTGGACGCGCGCGCGTACACGAGGGAACTGGCGAGGGAGCGCACACGAGGGGCTGCACGAGCGGGGAAGCGCGCGGCCCACTGAGCCCCGGTGCACCCGTCCTCCCGCATCGGACGACGTGGCCCAACGCCCGCTGCCGGAAGGGCACATCGACCCCGAACGTCCAGCCCGACCCGGTACGACACCCCTCTCCACCGCGGGGAGTCCGAGCGCGAGCAGGCTACGGCCAGGTGTACGCGGGGCTCCGCCTGCGCGGCTCGTGCGGCCGGTGTATGGGATGGGCTCGGAACTGCATGCTGTGCAGCGCGAAGGACCGGTCGAGCTTGGGCACCCAGTACGCATCCTCGTGGCGACCGGGGCCACCCTGGTAGTCGTAGGCGATGCCTTTGGCCGCCAGCTCGGCGCCCATCTGGATCGCGGCCTGGCCGAACCCGAAGTCGTCCGACGAGCCCCCGTCGAAGTAGTAGCTGTGACGGCGCAGTTGGCGGGCGCTCATGGAATGGACCAGGGTGAGTGGCTCCAGTGAGGCATGGCCGGCCTGCTCCTCGGCCGTGCCGGCCAGCGGTGGCAGACTGAGCGCGCCCATGTGACTGGCGATGGAGCTGAACAGTTCAGGGTGTTTCAGTCCGATGGTGAACGCACCCTGTCCGCCCATGGACACGCCGGAGATGTTCCTTTCTTCAGAGATTCCGCGGCAAGCGCGGCAGGGGGACGCAACAGTGCGGCGGCTCTCCGAGGAGACACGGCCGACGAGTTCTGCGGGTTTCCTCACTCCGGACGAGCGCCGCTCGACTCGCCGAACGGGACCGTCGAATGCGGACGCCTGCGATGCTCCTGGCGGGGGCTCACGTGCTTCACCAAGACCTCCACGGCGGTCAACGGAGCATGTGTCGGGGCACGGCAAGGTCATTGGTCGAGAAGAGGCGAGCCAGATCGGCGGTGTCGCCTCGTGAGCACGCGGAGGCGGTGACGTCGATCAGGTTGTCGTAGGCGGCCGGCATACGGCCCTCGTGGACCTGCGCCATCCGGCCCCACACGTCGTCGGGCAACATCTCCACCTGGCAGAGAGCCGCCAGGTCTCGGACCGTGGCGCAGCTGATCTCGACCGGCCCCCAACTCCGCCCGGAACCGGCGCTCTTGGGTGGCTTCCGCGTGAGCAGCCCCCCGCGATACTGCTGCCATGCCTCACCGGCGGACAGGAATTTCGCCGGACCCGAGTCGATGGCGCCGGCTCCATCGCGCGGCATGTGCGGGTGTGTTCGTATCCAGCGCTGCTCGGCGCCGGACCAATACTCCGTGATCCACAGATCCTCACCTGTCAGGTGGCCGGCGTGAACGACGAACCCGGCTCTCACCCGTGCGGGAAAGCCTCTCGCCCGCAGCAGCGTGCAGGCGAGAACGGCCGCATGCCGGCTCGTTCCCACGACACGGGCGCCGGGCGGACGAGGGCGGTGCAAGCGTTCCGGGTAGAGCTGGGCCAGAACCGCGATGAGCCCTCGCACTGGCCTGACGCCCTGCTCCTCGATCCGGTGCGCGGGCAGGCCCAGCGCTTGGGCATCCACGGGCGACACGACCAGCGCTCGCGCGATGGCGCATATGTCCGCGGGGTCGGCCGGTAGTTCCTGCATCACCCATGCATGAGCGGCGTCCACCCCGGTCAACGGACCAGGCTGGAGGTAATCGATTACGTGGGTCATGGGCCAACACCATAGGTGCCGCCCTCGTGCCGGAACATGGTTACGGTGAGGCTGGCTGAAATTTGACCGACCGATTGGTATGCACCTGTCGCCGAGCCCGCCGCACCGCATCTCGCAGACCCCCGGAGGGCCGCCACACACCCCCGCCGGACAGGTCAACGGTGCCGCGACCGCCACACCGGCCCGAACCCCGCGGGCCAGGGCGACGCGCCAGTCATGAACCTGACATTCCGTTAGTCGAGTCGTCGCAGTCCGCTGAGTACCTTCTCGAGCAGAGTCACGTGAGGCCTGCCCCCACTGGCTTCGTCTCCCTGGGACTGCTGCACGACCACGAGACCCGTCTCCGCGAGATCCGCCACGAGGATGCGGGCGACGCCGAGCGGGACCGCGAGGAGTGCCGAAATCTCGGCGACCGACTTGACCTCTCGGCACAGCACGCAGATCCGGTAGGCCTCCGGCGGTTGACCCTGCGCCTGGGACAGGTCGACCGCGGTGCTCACCAGGGCCTCGATCGCCAGCTGGTGACTCGGCCGGGTACGACCACCGGTCATCGCATAGGGCCGCACCAGCGCGGAAGGCTTCTTCCCACCGCGGCCCGAGGCGGCCTGAGGCGGCGGCCCGTTCGACGGTCCCGGCGGGTGATGGTACGTGCCGTACTGGTCTCCACCTGGCGACGTCACCGTTCCAGCTCCATTCGAGTAGCACGCCCGACCCTCGGGCTCCGGCCACGGCTCGCACCGGTGGACGCTGCGCAAGTGTGCAGGCACGACCCGCCTCCGGCATAAGCGGCGCGACCGACCACCCCCCGGCACGGCTCACGCCTGCCGGGAGGGTCGAGGCGCTCCGGCTACACGCACTCCCCCGGTGCCGTAATCGATTACGGCACCGGCCACAGGAGGACTGTAAACGGTGACTGTCCCAAACGGTCGGCCTTCAGTCAGTTCACGCCATGATGCGGAAATCGGCATATGCCAGGACCTCTGTTCCACTGACGACGCGGCCACGGCGCAGCCCGGACAGGAGCCGGTCACGCTCGTGTCAAGCAGCGCCTGCTTCGTCCGGACGCGGTACGCGAACCACGGCTACGTCACCAGCGGGCACGCTGACGGAACCCTGGATCCGCTTGCCTGTCAGGAGTTCCGTCGTCCCCGGTGGAACGGGCAACTCGGCGCCGTCGCCTGCGTGATCGATCAGGAAGACGTAGTCGGCGTCCTCTCCACGCCGTCGCACGATCTCGACTCCGGGCGGGCCCGCGAGCGGTGCCACGACACCTGCCTCCGAGCACATCCGATCGAGCAGCGTGGCGAGCGTGTCCGCGTCGGGGTGCGTAGCCAGGTACCAGGCGCTGCCCGTCCCGTATGCGTGCCGCGTCACCGCCGCACAGCCGCCGAGCGGTCCGTCCGTGTAGCCGGCGATGGCCTCGGCACCCTTCAGATACAGCCGCTCCGACCACAGCGTGCCCGTAGCACCCGGAGGAACCTGCCCGCCCAACGCGGCTGTTTCGCCGGGGAGAAGAGGGAAGAGTTCGTCACTGCGGACGCCGAGCGCCTCACGGAAGGCGCCGGGATAGCCCCCCAGCCTGACGTGACAGTTCTCGTCGACCGCACCGCTGTGGAAGCCGACGGCGAGCGTGCCGCCCCGCTCGGCATACCCGGTGAGATTCGCGGCACCGGCGTCGTCCACCAGATAGAGGCTCGGCACAAGGACCAGCCGGTAGTGAGACAGATCCGCGTCCGGGCGTACGAAGTCGACCGCGTGGTTGGACCTCCAGAGCGGCTCGTACCAGGACCGCACGAGATCCAAGTACCTCAGGTCGCTGCTGGGTTGGGAGGGCAGTTCGAGTGCCCAGCGGGCATTCCAGTCCCAGACGACGGCGACTTCTGCCGTCCCGATGCTGTCGCGGACCTCGGCCAGGGCTTTCAGGTCGCCGCCGAGGCGGACCACATCGTGCCAGATGCGGCTTTCCGTTCCGGCGTGCGGGAGCATGGCCGAGTGCCACTGCTCGGCACCCGCTTCGGCGGCCCGCCACTGGAAGTAGGCGATTCCGTCCGCGCCGTGCGCCACGTGGGCCAAGGCGTTGCGCCGGAGTTCGCCGGGGCGCTTGGCGCGGTTGACGGGCTGCCAGTTCACGGCGCCGGTGGAGTGTTCCATGAGCAGCCAGGGGCCGCCCGCGAGCGATCGCGTCAGGTCGCCGCTGAGCGCGACGTCGATCTCCGACGCCGGGTCGGCCGACATCAGGTAGTGGTCGTTGGACACGATGTCCAGCTCGGGGGCCCAACGCCAGTAGTCCAACGCGTCGAAGTTCTCCATCACCATGAAGTTGGTGGTGACCGGTGTCGACGGTGCCGCGACGCGCAGCGCGTCCCGCTCCGCCGTGTACAGCGAGAGCAGTTCGTCGGAGCAGAAGCGGCGCCAGTCCAGTTGGTGCGTCGGGTTGGGGACCGCGCCGGTGGCGCGGGGCGGCAGGATCTCGTCCCAGTCGTAGTACCACTGGCTCCAGAAGGTGGTGCCCCAGGCGTGGTTGAGGTCGCTCAGGTCCTCGTAGCGCTCGCGCAGCCAGCGGCGGAAGGTCTCGGCGCTGGTGTCGCAGTAGCAGGCCGCGTTGTGACAGCCGTATTCGTTGTGGACGTGCCACATCACCACGGCGGGATGCTCGGCGTACCGCTCGCCGAGCGTGCGGGTGATGCGCAGGGCGGCTTCCCGGTAGGCCGGGCTGCTCGCACAGAACGTCTGCCTGCTGCCGTAGGACAGTCGGCGACCGTCCCGGTCCACGGGGAGTGCCTCCGGATGGGACCGGAAGAACCAGGCCGGCGGTGCGGCCGTCGGAGTGGCCAGATCGGCGGCGATGCCGTTCTCCCGCAGGAGGTCCAGGAGGCGGTCCATGCGTGAGAAGTCGTAGGTCCCCTCGGCAGGTTCCAGAAGGGCCCAGGAGAAGATGCCGACGCTGACCATGGTCACACCGGCTTCGCGCATCAGGCGCATGTCTTCGGCCCAGACCTCTTCGGGCCACTGCTCGGGGTTGTAGTCCCCGCCATAGGCGAGGCCGGGGACGGACAGGGTGCGTTCGGTGGTCATGCGGCCCCTCCGGAGGACAGCAGGCGGCGCGTGGTGTCCACGCCCCATGGGTCGAGCGACAGCAGGCGGTCGCTTGAGGCCATCAGCCCTCCGGTGGCCTCCACGTGGGCGGCCCAGCGTTCCCGTGTCTCGACCTGGGGGCGGGCCATGAGGCAGTCGGGGTCGTTGATCCATAGCCGACCGTGCTGCCATTGCCGGCCGACGCCGGTGAACTCGGCCGGGTCCTGGCCGGGTTGGCTGTAGTCGTCCGCCTCGGATCGCCGGTGCGGGGCCGTGTCGGGGCTGACGCGCATGGCGTCGAAGAGCCCTGTGGAGGGCAGCGTCGGCGCGCCGCAGCCGAGCAGGTACGCGTCGTCGCCGATGGCCTCCCGGATGAGAGAGATGCCGGCCCGGTACGCGGACAGGGCGTCGCCGTCGGTGTGCCGCGCGCCGTCCAGGGCTCCGGCGTAGAGGAAGTCGATCTTGAAGTAGTCGTATCCCTCCGCGCGCAGGGTGGCATAGACGTCCGTCAGGTAGGCGGCCGCGTCCGGGTGCGTGGTGTCGAGGACGTACAGGTCGTGGTTCCAGTTGCGGCCCGCGTGCAGGGGCGCGCCGTCGCCGTCGCGCACGAGCCAGTCGGGGTGCCGGTCCGCCAGGTCGCTGTGCGGGGCCACGAGGTAGGGGGCTGTCCAGATTCCGGGGCGGCGGCCGTGCGACCGGATGGCTTCGGCGATGCTCCCGCGTGAGCGGAAGCGTTCGGAGAGCGTGAGCCAGTCGCCGAGGGCGCTCTGGTAGCCGTCGTCGATCTGGACGACGTCGACGGGCAGGTCGAGGGTGTCCATGGCGTCGAGGTTCTCGTGGATGTCGTCCTCGGTGACGGCGGTGAAGTACTCGTACCAGGAGCACCACACGGTCGGGGCGGGGCGGGGGGCGACCAGGTCGAGGCTCTCCGCCCAGCCGGCGAGGGCACCTTGAATGCCGTGGCCGCCGGCATAGGAGAACTCCTTGACCGGTCCGTCGGCGCTGACCTCGGCGTGACCGCCCACCGACTTCAGCCGTATCGAGGGGACGGCGAGCAGCGGGTCCGCGGCGGCCCACAGCCGGACCGGCGAGCCGTCGCCGGCGTCCAGGGCGAGCAGTCCCTCTCCCTGGAAGGTTGCGGCGGGAACGCTTCTGCCCGGGCGGTAGCAGACCGTCGCCCAGTTTTGGTTCGTCGGACGGTGGGGAGCGGCGTCGAGTCCGTAGCTGCCGCTGGGGCTCCAGGACTGCCAGCCCTCCTCGTGGACCCGCGCGGTGCGCGGATCCACTCGTACGGAGGCCAGCGGGGTGAAGGTGTGAGACACGGTGGTTGTCTTTCCCATGGGTCCAGGACAGGTTCAGGAAGAGTCGGTCAGCCCTTGTTGGCGCCGAGGGTCAGTCCGCTGACGAACTGGCGCTGGAGCGCGAAGTACACGATCAGCGTCGGGATCGCGGTGAGCAGGGCACCGGCGGCCACCAGGTTGGGGTCGGTGAAGTACTGCCCGGAGAGGTTGTTCAGGGCCGAGGTGATCGGCATGTTCTCACCGGTCGATATGAGGACGATGGCCCAGAAGAAGTCGTTGTAGATCCAGATGGACAGCAAGGTGCCCAGGGCGGCCATCGCCGGCTTGCACAGCGGCAGCACGATCTGCCAGTACATGCGCCACACCGAGGCGCCGTCGACGAGCGCGGCCTCGGTGAGTTCGTGGGGCAGTGAGCGCATGTAGTTGCTGAGGACGAAGGCGCAGAAGCCGGACTGGAACGCCACGTGGATGACGACCAGGCCGAGCGCGGAGTCGTAGAGCTTGCCGCTCTCCGTGATGCCGGGCAGATCGATCAGGAGGTACAGGCGGTAGAGCGGGGTGATGATGACCTGCTGCGGCAGCAGGTTGCCCGCGGTGAACACCAGCAGCAGCGACAGGTTGATGCGGAAGTCGAAGCGGCTGACGTAGAAGGCGACGCAGGACGAGAGGAACAGCGTCAGCAGGACGGCGGGGACCGCGATCAGCAGGGTGTTGCCGAAGTAGCGGGTCATCTCCGACTGCTGGAACGCGTGGGTGAAATTGTCGAAGCTTAGCTTGTCCGGCCAGGACACGTATCCCTTGTCGCTGGTCTCGGAGTACGGGCGCAGGGCGGCGTAGACGGCCCAGAGCAGCGGCGTGATCCAGGCAAGGGATGCTCCGGCGAGGAAGAGGTGGAGCAGGAGCCGGGCCGGACGCACGGGTGCGCGCTTCTTGAACGCGAGGGTGGAGGCGCTCACGATCGCCGCTCCTTCCGGAAGGTGGCCACCAGGTACGGAATGATCACGACGAGCGAGACCACCAGCAGGACGACGGCGATCGCCGATCCGTAGCCGATCCTGCTGGACTCCCCGATGATGTTGTTGGTCACCAGGATGGACAGCAGCTCGGTGCCCTCGGCGCCGCCGTTGAAGACGTACACGAGGTCGAAGGCACGCAGCGCCTCGATGATCGTGACGACCAGCACGATCGTGTTGGTCGGTCGCAGCACCGGGAAGGTGACATTCCTGAACGCCTGCCACTCGTTGGCACCGTCCAGCGCCGACGCCTCGCGCAGCGACGGGTCGACGCCCTTCAGGCCGGCCAGGTACAGGATCATCATGTAGCCGGTGTGGCGCCAGGAGGCGGCGATGAGGATCGCCCAGAGGTTGAGGTCGGGGTCCCCGATCCAGTCGATGTAGTGACCGGGCCTGTTGGCCCCGATGACGCTGTTGATCAGGCCGGTGTCGGGGTTGTAGACGAGCTGCCAGATGAACCCGATGACCGCCATGGACAGGACGACCGGCAGAAAGAACGCGGTCTGGTAGACCCGGCTGAAGCGGATCTTCTTGTCCAACTGCACGGCCAGGAACAGGCCGAGCGGCGTGGGGATGAGGATGAGGACGCCGAACCAGATGACGTTGTGTTCAAGGGCCGGCCAGAACTGCGGGTTCTGGGTGAAGAGTTCACGGAAGTTCTGGAGGCCGACCCAGTGGATGGAGTCGAAGCCGATGCCGTTCCAGGTCGTGAAGGCCAGAGCGATCGAGGCGAGGGCGGTGACCCAGACGAGCGCGACATGCAGGAAGGTGGGCAGGGCCGCCATCAGACCCAGCGTGATGCGGTCACGCCGGGTCAGAAGGCGGCGATGGCCCTGCACGGTCCGCCCCTTGGCGGGTTCGACGCCCGGGAGCGCGGTCGCCTCGTCCTCATGGTCCTTGGTCGGAGTGTCAGTGATCATGAGGAGGCGAAGATCGTCTTCTTCTGGCGCTCGATCGATGACAGCAGACTGTCGATGCCCTTGGGATCGCGGATGAACTTCTGGAGGGCGGGCTGCATGACCGTCGCGGTGAAGTCCGGTCGGCTGTCGCGGTCCATGAACTGGGTGAGGTGCTTGGCGCCGCTGATCATCTCGTAGGCCTTCTTCTGAAGGGCGCTGTACGAGGAGGTGTCCGCCTTCGTGGAGGCGGCGACGACGTTCGGGTCGGACGTGAGGTAGATCTGCTCCGCGGCCGGGCTGCCGAGGTACTCCAGGAGCTTGACGGCGCCGGAGCGGTTCTTCGGCGCCTTGGAGAGCAGGAAGCCGTCGGTGGGCGCCTCCACGGTGTCCTGTCCGTACGCGGAGTCGATCTCCGGGAAGGCGAAGAAATCGAGGTCCTCGCGGTCGGCCTCGTTGGTGAACTGCTGGCCCACGAAGGTGCCCAGCAGATACATGCCGGACTTCTTCGCCGCGAGGCTCTGTGCGGCGTCCTGCCAGGTGCGTCCGACCGCGCCCTCTTGGTGGTAGGGAAGAATCTCGGCCCAGTGGTCGAAGGCGGTGCGCACCTTGGCGTCGGTCCAGGCGGCCTTGCCGGCCATGAGATCGACGTGGAAGTCGTAGCCGTTGGTGCGGAAGTTGATCTGGTCGAACGTGCCGAGAGCGGGCCAGGCGTCCTTGTCACCGAAGGCGATCGGGACCAGGCCGTCCTTCTTCATCTGCTTGCACAGGTCGACGAACTGGTCCCAGGTGGTGGGGACTTCGTAGCCGTGCTGCCGGAAGACGCTCTTGCGGTAGAAGATCGCCCAGGGGTACGTGTAGAGCGGCACGAAGTAATACTTGCCGTCCTCGCCCTTGCTGAGCGCCTTCATGGCGTCCGGGAAGTTGCCGCCGATCTTGTCCCACACGTCGTCGATGGGCGAGGCGAGCTTCTTGGACGCGAAGAACTGCATGCGGTAGCCGGCGAACCAGTTGAACACGTCGTCCGGGGTGCCCTGGAGGTAGGAGTTGATCTGCTCCTGGAAGGTGTTGTGGTCCTTCGTGTTCACGTCGACCGTGACGCCGGACTGCTTCTTGAACGCCGTGTAGATGTCGGCGAAGGCCTTCTTCGGCACCGCGTCGGAGGCGTTGGAACCGACGCTGACCGTCTTCGGGTCCGCGGCGCTGCCGCTGCCGCCGCACGCGCTGAGCAGGGGTATGCCCACGCCGAGCGCTGCCGCGCCGCCGATTCCTCGCAGCAGCGTGCGGCGACTGGGAGTCGGGGCGGAATGGCCCGGGAAGTGAAGGTTCATGACGGCTCCTGAGGGTTGGAGTTGGCAGGACGGCGACAGAGAAGGTCCGCCGAAAGCGATCAGAAACAAACTCGTTCAAACATCGTGGCGGCAATAAGAGCGGGACCCGCCCCCGCACGTCAAGACGTGGACTGGCACTTGTTCGAAACGTGACCGAGACGTGGACCGTCGTTTCAGCCAACAGCTCGTCGCACTGCGACACTTGGCTGACCTGCAAGGATGCTTATCTGACGGCGCACGGTGGCAGCCGAAGGGGGGAAGTGGCACCGAACGGCTGCGAACTGACGCGGCGTGACAGCGCTCGACCACCCACCGAGTTGAGGCCGTTCGAACGCGGCCACCACCGCGGGTCACATGAGCAATGACGTCAAGGAGCCAGGAAACGAACAGGGTCGATCAAATCTAAACGCACGCAGGGGCCCCTCTGCGATAGACCAACAAGGCGCTCACGTCATCCCATAGGCCGTCAAAATTGACGCACGGCAGCCCCGACGGAGGCGTCACGGCCGTTCCGCGGCATCAGTCTCGCGCAACGTAATCGATTACGCCAGCATCAGAGGTGATCGATTCCCCACGGGATCCCGCGGGCCGGGAGGCTGAGGGAGACCTCGGCACAGACCGGCGTCAGACACTCGCCCGCGACACGAAATGGGCAGCGACACGAACCGTGCGGCTCTCCGTCCGCCCGTCGATCTGCTCCAGCAGCAGGCGAGCCGCGGCGGCGCCGACCTCCCGAGCCGGGTAGCGGATCGTGCTGAGCCGAGGCCGCACGAGAGCCGCGATATCGATGTCATCGTGCCCGAGCAGCGCAACGTCGCCGGGGATGTCCAGACCGAGGCGCTCCGCCGCATCCAGCGCGCCGACCGCCGTCACGTCGTTGACGCACAGCACGGCTTCGGGGCGATCAGGCGAGAGCATCAGCCTCTCGAAGCCTTTCGCTCCGGCCTCACGCGTGTGTTCCCCATGAACGATGTGCTCAGGCGACACCGTCAGGCCCAGAGCAGCCCCGTGCCTGGTGATGCGATCGAGCCTGGGATCGCCGCCGGTGGCATCGCTGGGCCCGGCGAGGACGCCGACACTGCGGCGGCCGGAGGCCGCGACATGGGTCATGGCGTCGACGACGGCTCCGTCCGAGTCGGGAGTCACCAGGTCGACGTCCCCGAACGGCGTGTCAGCGCTCACCACCACGGGGATCCCCGCTCCGCGAATCCCTTCGAAGGCGTCAGTGGCAAGTCGGAAGGGCGTCATGACCACGCCGGCGAAGCGCTGATGGAGGACCTCCTCGAGCAGTGCTTCCTCCTCACCCCGCTGTGCTCCGGTATTGGACACCACCACGTGATAGCCGCAGCCGCGCAGTTCGTCCTGTATCGAGCGGGCGAGCAACGCGTAGAAAGGGTTGGCCAGGTCAGGAACCACGAGAGCAACCATCGTGGAACGGCCCGTACGGAGACTGCGCGCCACAGGATTGAGGGTGAAGCCGAGACGCTGGATGGCCGATTCCACCGACTTGCGCGTCTCCTCGGCGACCGGACGCTTGCCACTCAACACGTACGAGACGGTCGCCGACGACACTCCGGCCGCACGCGCCACATCGTTCATGGTCACCCGTGGCGCCATGCAGACACACCCCTTCATCAACCCGTCCCGACAGCTGACCCTCCGGCCGACAGCCGCCATCACCGCAGCTTCCCATGTTCCCGCCCCGCGATCACCATCTCCCGCACTGCTGCCCACGGGATGGCAGGGCGCGCCCCCGCGGCCCGCCTTCCGGCTCGCCGCCGGTCCGCCTCACCGGCGACATACGGGTCGCTCCCTTGGACGGTGCTCCATCGCCGCGGCTCACAACATCGCGCCTGAGTAACTCCATCAGTTCCCGGCGGAGCCGTCGGCCCTGGCGCCGCCGCCTCGGCCGGACCGCCCGCGAGCCGACACCGCTCCGACCTTCCCCTGTGTGCCGCCCATGAATTCCTTGCCGCTCCGATGAGTCAGAGCCGCTCCCCATGCGTACTCCTCGACGTCCGCCCCCACCAGGGACGACAGCAGAGCGGCGGACAAGCCAACGGGTAGGAGAAACGGTGCAGCGCTCGCGGAACGTGATCGGAACCCTCTTTGTGGGCGGCGCTCTCACCCTGACACTCGCCGCCCTCGCGTACCCAGCGATGCTCGGCCTCGACACCGTGTCGACCTCGAACGACCGGATCATCGCCAACACGCAATGGGGCCCGCTCACGGAAGGCGAGCGGGACTTCGTGGTCAAGGTGCGCGCGGCCGGCCTGTGGGAGCACCCCCTCGGTCAGATCGGACTGCAGAAGGGGCAGAGCAAGGCCGTAAAGATCGCGAGCCAGCACCTCGTCGACGGGCACGCGGCCCTGGACACCAGTTGCCGCAAGATCGCGCCGATGCTGAACATCACGCTGCCCAACGTGGCGAGCCCCCAGCAGGAAGGGTTCGTCACCCAGCTCAAGGGGGAGTCGGGGCAGCAGTTCGACGTCGACTTCGCCAACATCCTGCGGATGACCCACGGCTCCATCTTCAACACGATCGCCAAAGTCCGCTCGACGACGAAGAACACGCTGATCCGCGCTCTGGCCGATCAGGCGAACAACACGGTCCTCGACCACATCACCGTGATGGAGAAGACGGGCCTCATCGACTTCGACACGACGGTCTTCAACCAGACCACCCCGCCCAAACTGCCGAAGTCCGACATGACCCCACCGGCCCCGGCACCCGGCCAGCCCCAAGTCGTCCTCAACCCGCCGCCCAACCCGACCTCCACACCGCTGGACCTGAACGCCGCCGTCAACGGCGGCAAGCCGAACGGCGGCTGATCCCACGAGCGCCATCGAGGCGCGGGCCGACCGCGGACCGACGCGCAAGTCGACTTCGCCGCAGATGCGGCTCCCCGACGATGGCGTCGGCCAAGCCGACGATCCCGGCGGTGGCGAAGCGCTGCTACGCAGACGGACCCTCGGTCCGTCGATGGACGTCGCCAACCGCCATGAAACGCTACTGAGGCCTCACCAACGGCAGCTGATGAGGCCTCACAGGTGAAGGGGGCGGCGTCGGCGGTCTCCGCTTCACTCGCCGGGATTCGGCAGGCCGCTTCGACGACACGATCGCGCGCGCTACTTCAGCGCGTGCGCCGCAGCCTGTGCGAGGGTGCTCGCGGCGTCGGAACGCGCCGCCTTGGTCGACTTCTTGTCGGCCAGCACCTTGGCGGCAGCGGTGAGAACCTTCTTGCCGGGCCTCCGCGTCGAGGTGCCCGGAGACTGGGCGAGGGCGCTGGCCGCGGCGCTCTTCTCGGACTTCGATCGCTTCTTGGCCCGCACGGTCCTGCCCGCCGCCGAGGCCGACCCGGACTTGGTCGTCTTGGCGTCGGCCGTGCCCGCCTTGCCGGAGGTCTGCGACAGCGCGCTCGCAGCGGCGGTCCTGCTGCTCTTCGACTTGCCACCCTTGGCGGCCCGGCCTGCCGCCGAGGCGGCCTTCGGGTGCGTAGTGCCGGATGCCTTCGTCTTCGCCATGGCGCTCTCCATACTCGTCCGTCGGTTGTCGTCCCAGCCGAGTACCCGAACTTCCCCGCCTGGAACGGCTGGAGGCCGGACGACCCGGGTGGCGATCAGTCGCGTGGCGGCTCCGGCGGGTCGTCCGACGCCCGCGCCAGTCGTCCGTCGGCGCGGACAGGCACCCTCATCCAGCCCGGCCGGATGACGAAGCCGCGGTGTCGCGAGATGCCCATCCGGCTGACGCGGCGGCCGGCCCCGCCCTACGATCGATGCGTGGCCACCAACAACTTCGCGTTCGACGCCTGTTGCCGCCCCTCGCGCAGCAACTCCTGTTGTTGTCCGGGCTCTTCGATCTGACGTCCTCCCTTTCGGTGACAGGCCTGGTCGACATTCCGCGTCGCTGACCGAGCGGTCCCCCTGAGCGTCCGATCCCCTCCTTCTCGCGAGCTTCGGCACGCGTCCCTCGGAACCCTCCTGCCGGCCGCACCCGTGCGCCCTCGTACGGCGCCGCGGCGCGCCCGCGCTGTCCTTTCCATCCCCCCAGGGAGCAGATACCTCATGCCTATCGACGAGTCCGCGTACGACCGGCGCCGCCTGGGCCAATGGCTGGCCGGTGAGGCCAGGGCCGAGGGAGTGTCCCGGCGTGATCTGCTGCGCCTGGCCGCCGCGGCCGGCGTACTGACGACGCTCGCGGCCCAGCCCAACCCCGCCGTCGCCGCCGCCGACACCCCGGTACCGGCGCCAGGGATCGTCAAGCCTCTGCCACCGGAGCTGTTCACGATCCGGGGCACCAACGCGGAGACGAACTGGTCCGCGCTGCGAGGAACGGGTTTCCACACGCCCGTGGACCGGTTCTTCGTCCGCAACCACACCTCGACACCACGCCTGGACGCGGCCGGCTGGCGGCTCAAGGTATGGGGCGGCGGGCTGCGCGGCGCGCCGGGCCTCGACAAGTCGGTCGAGTTCGATCTCCACGATCTCAGGCGGCTGCCCTCGGTGACGATCGACGCGTTCGTGGAATGCGCCGGCAACGGCCGGAGCTACTTCGCCACCCAGCAGGGGGACACCGTGACCGGGACCGCCTGGACTCTCGGTGCGGTCGGCACAGCACGCTGGCGAGGCGTCCCGCTCTCCCATGTCCTACGGCTCGCCGGGCTGACCCGGCACGCAGTGGACCTCCAACCCCGTGGTCTGGACGACGAGTACGTGACCGGCGGGATCAACCTCGGCCGAGTCCGTCGGCCGCTGCCGGTGGCCAAGGCCCTGGACGACGTGATCCTCGCGTACGAGATGAACGGCGAGCCGCTGCCGTACGACCATGGCCATCCGGTCCGGATCATCGCCCCCTCCTGGGTGGGCATCTCCAACATCAAGTGGGTCGGCGACATCGAGGTGTCCGACCAGCCGCTCTACTCGCCCTGGAACACGGACTTCTACCGGCTGTTCGGGCCCGCCTACCCGGCCGAGGGCAGCGCCCCGCTCACCGGACAGACCCTCAAGAGCGCGTTCGAGACGAGCGGCGGCGCTACGTTCGCGGCGGGGGTACGCCATCGCCTGACCGGACGTTCCTGGTCGGGCGCCGGGGGCATCCGGCACGTCGACGTCAGTACGGACGCGGGTGTGACGTGGAGGCGAGCCGACCTCCACGACCGCCCCCGGACCGGGACCTGGTCCCGCTGGTCCCTGGACTGGCGCCCCACCTCACCCGGCGCGACCGCCCTGCTGGCCCGCGCCACCGACACCGCGGGCCGTACCCAGCCCGCCACCACACCCCCCAACACCCAGGGCTACCTTTTCGACGCGGTGGTCCGGCATCCGGTCACCGTGCTCGAACCGGTGCCGGTCTAGGTCATTCTGCCCAGGGCGCGGTTCCTCCGGGAACCGCGCCCACGGGGTCCGTTGCCGCAGTCGGCCTATCCGTGGTGCCCGGGGGCAAGCGGGGTGCCGGCCTTGCGGACGACGTCGGCGATCCAGGCCATGGCCTCGGGCACGTCGTAGTTGCCGGCGTGCGGCTGGTTCCAGGCGAGCTGGTAGTTCACGTTCTTGACCTGCTTGTCCGCTTCGAGCGCCCGGTCGAGATTGAGCGAGATGATGAACGCGGTGTCCCGGTCGCGGGTGCCGTTGCGCACATACCAGTTCGGCGCGGTGTCGGCGCCCGTGCCGACGAAGTCCATCGGGTCGATCAGGTGGACCTGGTCGTCGACCGTGGTGCTCTTCTTGCTGGTGTACTGGTCCCACGTCAGCCCGGTGTCGTCGATGCCGCTTCCGTCGCCGGCGACGTTGTTGTGATTCCAGCTGTACTCGGTGTAGTTCATGTACTTCTGCGTCGGCGGGCCGAAGAGGTTGGTCTCGGTGCCGCTGGTGGTGTTGCCGTTGACGCCCACGGCGTCGAAGGCCGGAGTCGTCTTGAGGGTGGCCTGGGTGGCGACGAAGGCGAGGTACTTCGCCATGTCGACGGAGAGCACCTTGCCGGTGGTGTTGTCCGCGTCGATCCAGTCGTTGACGTACGACTTGGTGGTGGGCGGGCCGCCGGGGCCGCCGGACTGGATTTCGAACGTGCCGCCCAGGGGCGGGATCGTGTTGGCGGGATCAGCCTTCAGGTAGGTCTCCGCCGAGCGGATGACCTCTTGCCTGATGGTGTCGAGCATGTTGGCGGCGGTGAGCCGGGAGCCGTCGGGGTTGCGCAGCCCGAGGTTCTTCTCGTACGCGGGAAACTGGGCCGCGATGGCGGCAGCGTCCACGGGCGAGGGGTTCTCACTGGTGGTGTCGCGGGTGCCGAGGATGTTGTACAGCCACTCATAGGCGCTGTCGGCGTTGCCCAGGTCGGTGATCGGGCAGTACGCGTTGACGGCGAACACGTCATCGCGCAGGGTGCTTCGGTCCTTCGCGTCGATGCCGGCCGCGCCGATCGCGGCAAGGTAGGGGTTGTACTCATCGCTGTTGCCGGACGCGCCCAGGATCGAGGACAGTGCCCCGCCACCGCTGGTGCCGTTCACGACGATCCGCTCGGCGCTGCCGGACATCGCCGCGTCGTTGAGGCGGAGGTAGCGGACGGCGGCCTTGGCGTCGACCACCGGGGCAGGGGCTTTTCCGGGAGAGGTGCCGTCGGCGCCGATCAGTCCGCGGCTGCGGTTGGCGACGTCGGCGAAGACATAGCCGGCCTTCAGAGCGGCGCCGACGTTGCTCGTCGCGCTGGTGTAAGAAGCGCCGTTGGTCACGCTCGCCTTGAGGTAACTGGCCATCCAGCCGCTGTTGTTCACCGCGAAGTAGATCGGGGCCTGCTGGTTGCGGAAGGCGCTCTCGGGGACGAACACGTTCATACTCTCGTAGCCGCACGCGGTGTTGGGGATCGTGGTGCTTCCGCCACCGGGACCGCTGGGTTGCTGCGCGGCCGCGGCGACCGGGCTCGCGACGTAGCAGATCTCCTTGTACCAGCGCACGTTCATCGGCCGGCCGTCGACCGAGACGGTGATCGTCGTGTAGGCGGTGGAGTCGAACGCGAGCGCGGCGTCCTGCGGGTCCGTGCCCTTGACGCTTTCCCGCGAGTGGCCCGCTCCGGTGCCGGCCGCCGCGAAGGAGGCAGGCACGGGGCCGGCAGCGAGGGCGAGGGTGCCGGTGATCGCCACGACTCTCAGGAAGTCTCTACGGATCGCGGGGTGTCCTTCGCTTCTGGCCGTCGCTCGGGTCACTCCATCGCGTCCGAAGGACGCGGAGGGCCGCTGCATGGGAGGTCTCCCCTCGTTGAGCACCAAGTGCTCCGCCGATGCCTTGGGGCCAAGGCGTGAGGGACGCTACAAGATTGTTAACAATATGCCTAGCGATCCGTCGGACAATATTGCCGACGTTTACCCTCCTGCCGGCCGCGGCACTCGTCCCGGTCGCCAACTGCGCGCGGCGTGAAGCCCGGCCGATCGGTCCAGCCGTCTTGATCGTTGCCGGTCCCGCTGATTGATTGGTCGGCATGACCGATCTCGGACCCGTCTCCTGGCCACCTGCCCCGATCAAGACCGGGCGGCTCGTACTCCGCGCGCCCGAGGCCCGGGACCGTGCGACGTTCGTCGAACTGCTCGCGTCCCCGGAGGCGCACACCTACCTCGGCGGGCCCCGGCCGCGTCACGACCTTGAACGCGAGTTGCCACGGGTGCCCGAGCGGTGGCCCGGGAGCTTCGTCGCGGAGCTCGACGGGTCGATGATCGGCCAGATCCTGCTCAGGAGGGCGACGGAGCACCGTCGCGCGGCCGCCATGGGGAAGGCGGATCTCGGCTACCTGTTCCTGCCGCGGGCGTGGGGATTCGGGTACGCCACCGAGGCATGCGCGGCGGCACTCGGCTGGCTCGCCGACGCGCTTCCCGGCGAACCGGTGGTGCTCGCCACCCAGACCGCCAACGCCGCCTCCATGCGTCTCGCGGCGAAGCTGGGGTTCACCGAGGTGGAGCGGTTCGAGGCCTGGGGCGCCGAGCAGTGGCTGGGCATGCGGACCCCGCTCACACCGTCCGACTGAGTTCACGCCCGACAGCGATCCCGCGACTCGACGAGGAGCGGGCCCAGTTCAAGGGGCGCGCCACCGATCGACTGCCCTACGAGCCGGCCTCGAACGCGGTCCCCGTGTGGCTACTTACGGAGGAAGCCCGTGTAGTTGTGCTGCTCCACCTGGCTGTTGATCTGTTTGACCGTCTCCAGACCGACACTCACGATGATCAGGACGCTCGTGCCCGTCAGCTGGTTGGCGCCGCCGAAGCTGGCGAAGGCCACAGTCGGGACCAGGGCGATCAGGCCGAGGTAGAGCGATCCCGGCCAGGTGAGCCGGTTGAGTACGTAGCCCAGGTACTCGGACGTGGCCCGGCCCGCCCGGATCCCGGGGATGAACCCACCGGCCTTCTTGATGTTGTCGGCCACTTCCTCCGGGTTGAACGTGATCGCCACGTAGAAGAACGCGAAGAACACGATCAGGAGGAAATAGGCGGCGATGTAGAAGGGGTGGTCCCCGCGGGTGAAGTTGCGGTTGATCCAGGTCGTCCACCCGGCGGACGAGTCGGCGAACTGCGCGATCAGTGCCGGGATATAGAGGAGCGACGAGGCGAAGATGACCGGGACCACACCCGCCTGATTGATTTTCAGCGGGATGTAGGTGGCTGTTCCGCCGTAGGACTTACGGCCGATCATCCGCTTCGCGTACTGAACCGGAATACGGCGTTGCGCCTGCTCCACGAAGACGACCAGCCCCACCATCACGAACCCGATGAGAAGGACCAGCCCGAAGTTGACCCATCCGCCGGCGATGGTGCCCTCTTCCTTCACGGTCCACAACGCGCCGGGGAAGGTGGAGGCGATCGAGATGAAGATGAGCATCGACATTCCGTTGCCGATACCGCGTTCCGTGATGAGCTCGCCGAACCACATCACGCAGGCGGTCCCCGAGGTGATCGTGAGCACCATGACGATGGTGGTGAAGATCGACTGGTCGGGGACGATGTTGCCGGCTGTCGGGCAGTTGGGGAAAAGAGCACCGCTCCGGGCCGTGGCGACCAGACCTGTGCTCTGGAGGAGGGCAAGCCCGACCGCCAGGTATCGGGTGTACTGCGTGATCTTCCCCTGTCCGGCCGCGCCCTCCTTCTTCAGGGCTTCCAGCCGGGGAATCACCACCGTGAGCAGCTGCAGGATGATGCTTGCCGTGATGTACGGCAGGATTCCCAGGGCGAATACCGTGATCTGCAGCAGAGCCCCACCGCTGAACTGATTCACCAGGCCCAGCAGTCCGGTCCCCTTGGACACGGCACTCACGCACGTCTGGACATTCTGATAGTCCACGCCGGGGATCGGCACGTGCGATCCCACGCGGTACAGAACAATGATGCCGAGCGTGAAGTAGAGCTTCTTACGCAAGTCGGGCGTGCGGACGACCTGGACGAAAACGTTGGGCACGGCTTCCTCCTCCGCCCCCACGCAGGAACGTCAGGGGTGAAAAAAGCAAAGAACATTCACAGCATAAGTGGACATTAGCCGCATATGACTGGCGCCTCGCCCGCACAGGTTCGGAATGCCCTGTTCGCCGCAGTCCGTCGATCTGAGGCTGGGTCATGGAACAGCCGGCCCCATGGGCTGTCCAGCCAACCGCTCCGGAACAAGAGACAGCCGTCGGCACATGGAGCATCAGATGCCGGTGCAAGCAGACACGCTGGTGAGCGCGAGCCGTCGGGCCCGCGCTCGGACGACCTCAGTGCCCCGCGCTCTGCCCGCCGTCGACATGCGAGATCTCGCCGGTGACGAACGGGGCCTGCTCCAGGTAGAGGATGGCCCGCACCACATCGTCCACTTCGCCCATCCGGCGGACCGGGTGCAGCGCCGCCTGTTCGCCGCCGGGATCGGTCGGGTGCATCGAGGTCCGGATGACCCCGAGCGAGACGGCGTTCACGCGAATGTCCCGGGTGGCGTACTCGATCGCCAGCGACTTGGTGACGGCGTTCAGTCCCCCCTTGGTCAGGGACGCTAGCGCTCCCGTGACCCGGGCGTCGGCGTTGTCGACCAGGCTGGTGGAGATGT
The DNA here is from genome assembly GCF_044766365.1 of Streptomyces sp. NPDC102279. Taxonomy (NCBI): domain Bacteria; kingdom Bacillati; phylum Actinomycetota; class Actinomycetes; order Kitasatosporales; family Streptomycetaceae; genus Streptomyces; species Streptomyces sp. NPDC102279. The sequence goes on from NZ_JBIWLU010000001.1 coordinate 360,765, forward strand.
TCACGACATGGCCGCCACCTTCGCGGGACAGCATCGCGTCGATCGCACTCCGGGAGACCTCGAAGAAGCCGCGCACGTTCACGCCGACGACCGAGTCGTAGTCCTCGTCGGTGTAGTCGGTGAACGGCTTCGCGACGAACACTCCCGCGCAGTTGATCAGCGTGTCGAGGCGGCCGAACCGATCCATCGTCGCCTCGACGATCCTCGCGCCTGCCCCGGGCGCGGCCACATCGTCGGCCACGGAGAGCACATCCGGATCGTCCGACGGCTGAATCGAGCGGGCGACCGCGGTGACCATGTAGCCGAGCTGCCGGTAGGCCGCGACCACGCCTGCCCCGATGCCTCGCGAGGCGCCGGTGACGACGGCGACTTTGTGCGTGTTGTCCATGAGGGATTCTCGCCCGGCAGGGTCCTGCCGGTGCGCGCGTCGCCGTGCGTGTCGCGACACTCGGCGGCCGGGTGGACCGGCGGGGTCACGGCACCGGCTCCGTGCGATCGGTTCGGCGACGGGCGCGGGGCATCGGATCCGAATGCCAACCACCTGCGCCGCCCCTTCCCCCCGGTGCTCCGGGAACAGGTCCTGCGCAGTCCGAGTTCACCGTGCATCTATCGGCAGGAGCGGTACGCTGAAGAAAGCGGCATACCGCCCAACGGGGGACTTACTGTCGTCCCGCGGTCCAGATCCCTTCTTTTTGCGGGCAGTTGAGTACGGGCCCAGGTCATGCGTCCAGGGTCATCGAGCCCGCAGGCGTCTCGTGCCGCGGAGGGATCACGGCGTCGCCCATGCGCCGTCGAAACTGCATCTGGAGTCATCGCATGTCCCATCATCTCGATTCGCCAGCGGCCAGGGCCGATGCCCGGCTGAACATCTCCGACACGTACGTGTTCCGAGGTGACCGCGGAACCGTCCTGGTGATGAACGTCTGCTCCGACTCCGCGGGTCCTGACGCGCCGAAGGGGTTTCACCCCGAGGCTCGATATGAATTCAAGATCGACAGCACAGGCGACGCGGTCGAGGATCTCGCCTTCCGCTTCACCTTCGGGGAGTCGGATGCCGACGGCTCGCAGACGGTCGAGCTGAGCCGCATCGCCGGTGCGGACGCGGCCGACGACTCGGCGGCCGGCACCGTACTGCTCGCCGGCCGGACGGGGCGAGAGCTCAGCACCGATGCGGGTCTGCGGGTCTGGACCGGTCGGGCCAGCGATCCGTTCTGGATGAACCCGGCCGTCGTGGAGGCCGTCGGCCAGGCCTTCCAGCACGGCACCGACGTCGAACTGCCCGAGCCGGATTCCTCCGAGGTCAAAAGCCTGTTCTCCGGCATGAAGGTGCGTTCCATCGTGCTGGAGGTGCCCGACTCCGAACTGCTGGCTCACACGGACGGCCGGGATATCGGCGTATGGGGTGTGACGGCACTGGCGACCGATGCCGGCGGATGGCACCGCATCAACAGGTGCGGACTTCCGATGGTGTCGCCGATCTTCGCGCAGTTCGACGACGAGCTCGCGGAACTGCTGAACCAGACCCGACCGGCCGACGACACCCGCGTCCTGAGCCGGGAGATCACCGGCCGCGTCGCCGCGGTCGTCGGCGCCCGCGGCACCACGGCGGATCCCCATGTCTACGGCCAGGAAGTGGCCGAGCGGATCCTCCCCGACGTCCTTCCGTACACGGTGGGCACTCCCGCCGTCTTCGGCTTCGCGAAATTCAACGGCCGGGCACTCACCGACAACGCGGGCGAGGTCATGTTCTCTCTCGCGACCGACAGCGCCCTGAGCGTCGGACTGGGCAAGGAAGCGGTAGACGCGCCGACCACGGCGTCCTTCCCCTACGTGGCCCCGACCGTCTGACAGCCCGACGTCCTCGGAGCACTCGGGCCCTGTGCGCTGCCCGTCGGCATTCCGGTGGCCGAGGCTCCGGTGGGCACCGGTACGCGCGGTGCGACCGCCCCGGCGAATCGAGGAACCCTGTGTTCACGTGGAATGAGCTACATGACGGTGAGACAGCCGTCCTCGGCGAATGGCCTTCAGGTGTCCACCATCAAGCCTGATGCGCGCCCCCAGGGAAACCGGGCGACGCTCTCCTCCGCCGTGGCGAACCTCAACCCGGGCGCGCTCTCGTTCGTCATGGGCACGGGGATCGTGTCCACCGCGCTGTACGTCAACGGCGCCGGCACCGCTTCCGCGGCACTGCTCTGGGTGGGACTTGCGGGTTTCGCGGTGCTGCTGCCCGCTTACGGTTGGCAACTGCTGCGCCGGCGGGAGCGGTTCGTCGCGGGCCTGCTCGGCCCTCGCTCGTTCGCCTTTCTCACCATCGCCATCGCCTCCAACGTCCTGGCCGCACGACTGGTCCCGAGCGGACACACAGCGGTGGCCGGGGCGTTCCTGGCGTTCGGAGCGGCGATGTGGCTGCTCCTGGGTTACGCGATTCCCCTCGGACTGATCACCACCACACGGCGACGCCCCTCGATCGACCAGGTGAACGGAACCTGGTTCCTCTGGTCGGTGGGCTCCGACTCCATAGCCGTCGGGGCGGCCTCCCTGGCTCATGTGACCACGGGCGACCTCTTGCCGGTGGTGGCCGTGGTGTGCTGGGCCATCGCCCTGGTGCAGTACCTGCTGGTCGCGGGGATCGTCCTGGCCAGGCTGCTCGTGCGACCGGTCGCACCCGGGGATCTCATGACGTCGTTGTGGATCTTCATGGGTGCGGCGGCCATCAGTGTCCTCGCCGGGACGAGGCTGCTCGAACTCCCACCGGACAGCCTGCTCATTCCTCACGCGGTGCTCACCGGCTGGTCCGTCGTCCTGTGGTCGTTCGCCAGCTGGCTGATCCCCCTGCTGCTGGCTCTGGGCGTATGGCGCCACGGGGTGCAGAAGATTCCGCTGCGTTACGAGTTCGGCTGGTGGAACCTCGTCTTCCCGATCGGCATGTACGGGGTCGCCACCCACGAACTGGGACGCACGACCGGGACATCATGGATGACCTCGATGGGTCGTGGGGAAATCTGGGTCGCCACCGGAGTCTGGGCCGTCGTGATCGTCGCCATGGCCGCTTCCGCGGTCGGCCCCTACGCCAGGACCGGCCGTCGGGACGATGCGCCCACTCGCCCGCATTAGACGCGATGTCCTGATCTGCCGCTGATATGGCATTCAAGACTATCTATCCAGGCTGCGCCGGAGGCATATTGTCGGTGACCCGACACGGGCGAATGCCCAGCTCCCACAACGGATGTCCGGCGAAGACGAAGCTCGCGATCACCACGAGTGACGAACCGGATTCCGGCAGTGCCGGCCGTCGGTTGTTCCGAATGAGGAAGGAAGGCGATCCACACCGTGGCGTCGCAATCCCGTGCCGCAGAGCCGGCCCTGAAGGGGCTGGACTTCGGCATCAACGAATGGCTCGTGGACGAACAGTACGAGCGCTTCCTGCACGACCCCGACTCGGTGGGCCGGACCTGGAGGGAGTTCTTCACCTCCCCGGTCTCCCTTCCGGCTCAGCGGGCGGGACGTCGCGCGACAACTGCTCATGCCGGGTCGGACGAGGCTGCGATCAAGGCGGTCCGCGTTGCCGCACTCATCGACGCCTACCGGGCGCGCGGCCACCTGGCGGCCGACACCGACCCGCTCACGAACGGGCGCGGGGACACGCAGCCGGATCTCGACATCACGGCGTTCGGACTCCGAGACGACGACCTGCCGGAAGAGTTCGCCGTCGACGGGTTCACCGGCCGGACCACCATGACGCTCCACAGTGTGCTGAACGCTCTGCAGGAGTCCTACTGCCGTACGGTCGGCACCGAGTACACGCACATCCGCAGTTCCCAGGAACGCCTCTGGATCCAGCAGCGCACGGAAGCGACTTCCCCCCGGCCGGATGTCGCCGAACAACTGCAGATTCTCTACCGGTTGGGCGCGGCAGAAGCTTTCGAGACGTTCTTGCAGACGAAGTACGTGGGCCAGAAACGGTATTCGCTCGAAGGCGGGGAGTCGGCGATCGTGCTGCTCGATGCCCTGCTCCTCCGCTGCATCAGGCAGGGCATGAGCGAAGCCGTCATCGGCATGGCCCACCGAGGCCGCCTCAACGTACTGGCCAACATCATCGGCAAGTCCTACTCGGACATCTTTCACGAGTTCGAGGATGCCGCTGACGTCCGGTCGGTCCAGGGATCGGGCGACGTGAAGTACCACCTCGGCGCTGAGGGAACCTACCGCGCCCTGGACGGCCACGCGCTCGCCGTCTCCGTCGTGGCGAACCCCTCGCATCTGGAGGTCGTAGGACCTGTGGCACAGGGCGTGGTGCGCGCCAAGCAGGACCAGGCCGTGGGCGGTGCGCAGACCGACCCCATCCTGCCGATCGTCATCCACGGCGACTCCGCCTTCGCCGGTCAGGGCGTGGTCTCCGAGACGCTGAACATGTCGCAGCTGCCCGGGTACCGCACCGGCGGGACCGTTCACGTCGTCATCAACAACCAGCTCGGCTTCACGACCTCGCCCGCCAACGGCCGTTCCAGCACCTACGCCACGGACGTCGCCCGCTCGGTCGACGCGCCGATCTTCCACGTCAACGGAGACGACCCCGAAGCAGTCGTACGGGTCGCGCGCCTGGCGTTCGACTACCGAGAGACCTTCCACAAGGACGTGGTCGTCGATCTGATCTGCTACCGGCGCCACGGGCACAGCGAGGTCGACGACCCGTCCATCACGCAGCCGGCGATGTACGACCGGATCAACGACAGGCCTTCGGTACGCAAGCTGTACGCCGAGGCGCTGATACGCCGAGGGGACATCGGTGAGCGCCAGGTGGACGGCGCGTTGCGGGATTACCAGGGTCACCTGGAGCGGGCCTTCACCGAGACCCGGGCGCTGCCGGTCGCCCCCTCCCCCGTGCCGCAGCACTTTGCGGACGTCCAGAAAGCGGCACCCTCCGCGGTGTCCACCGCCATCACGGAGGCCACGGCCCGGCACGTCGTCGCTGTGCAGACCGATCCGCCGGAAGGGTTCACCGTCCACGCGCGCGTCGCTCCGCAACTCCTGCGGCGTGCAACGATGTTGGACGCGGGCACGATCGACTGGGCCACCGCGGAATCACTGGCCATCGGCTCCCTGTTGATGGACGGGGTGCCGGTGCGACTCGCCGGGCAGGATTCCCGGCGTGGCACGTTCGGCCAGCGGCACGCCGTGCTCACCGACCGGCACAACGGCGTGGAGCACACACCGCTGAACTCCCTCGGTTCCGGTGCCGCCGAACTCGCCATCTACGACTCTTCGTTGTCCGAGATGGGGGCGCTGGCCTTCGAGTACGGCTACTCGCTGGCGCGGCCCGACGCCCTGGTGCTGTGGGAGGCCCAGTTCGGCGACTTCGCCAACGGAGCACAGACGGTCGTCGACGAGTACATCTCGTCATCCGAACAGAAGTGGGGTCAGCGCTCGGGGCTGACGCTTTTGCTGCCGCACGGTCTGGAAGGACAGGGACCCGACCACTCCTCCGGCAGGATCGAACGATTCCTCCAACTGTGCGCGCAGGACAACATGACCGTCGCCATGCCCTCCCTGCCGGGCAACTACTTCCACCTGCTTCGTCGGCAGGCGCTCGGCGATCGCAAGAAGCCGCTGGTCGTCTTCACTCCGAAGTCGATGCTGCGATCGAAGGCGGCCACCTCGGGCCTGGCCGAACTCACCGACGGTGCGTTCCGTGCGGTCATCCCCGATGACACCGTGGACGCCGACCGGATCAAGCGCGTGCTGGTCTGTTCGGGCAAGGTCTTCTTCGACCTGGACGCCCACCGGCGGAAGGCGGACCAGACGGACACGGCGATCGTTCGCCTGGAGCGTCTCTACCCCTTTCCGGAGGAGGAGATCACCGCGGAGCTTGCCCGCTTCCCCGCCGGCGCCGAGGTGCGATGGGTGCAGGAGGAAGCCCAGAACCAGGGGGCGTGGTCTTTCGTCGGGCCCCGTCTGGAACGGCTGGCGGACCAGCCCGTCGCGTGCATCAGCCGACCGGATGCGCCGGCCCCCGCCGTAGGGTCTGCCCGACGGCATTCCGGCGAACAGAGGGATCTCGTGCTGTCAGCGTTCAACTGACCGCACGACCGCTCCCGACGCGGAGGACAGCAGCCGCAGCGTACGCAGAACCGTGCTCTCGGGCATTCCTCGGACCGCTTACGAGGAATGCCCGGTGCGGAAGGCGGCACATCGTGCGCCGTACTGCCGAGCAGCAGTGCCCGCGGTGACGGCTCAGTCCGCCGCCGTCTCCGTCACCGGTCGATCGTGCACCGGCAACGGGGGCAGCACGGCGGGCACCAAGTCCTTCCCAGCCGCGTGAGTCGTCCGGAAACCGGCCCGGAAAGCAGCGGGCGTCACACCCAGGTTGCGCACGAACGACCTGCGAAGCGACTCGGGTGAGCCGAACCCCGTGCGCCGGGCTATGACCGGCATGGAGTCGTCACTCGTCTCCACCAGCGCCTGGGCCGCTTCGAGTCTGACCTGCTCGACATAGCGCGCCGGGGTGGTTCCGACCTCTTCGTGGAAGAGCCTGGTCACGTGACGGACGCTGATGCCCGCTCTGGAGGCCATGGCCGCCAGCGTGTGATTGGCCCCCGGATTCTCGGCGACGGCATCCAGGAGCCGGCGGAGCACGTCCTGGGTGGTGTGCGAGGTTCGCGAGCGGACGCTGAACTGGGACTGGCCACCCGGCCGTTGCATGAACACGACCATGTCCTTGGCGACCGATCGAGCGACCTCCGCCCCGTAGTGCTCCTCCACGAGCGCCAAGGACAGGTCGATGCCGGTGCTGACACCGGCTGACGTCATCATCTTGCCGTCCCGCACGAAGATGGCGTCCGGGTCGACCCGCACGGACGGGTAACGAGTCGCCAGCTGACGCGAATACCGCCAGTGCGTCGCGGCGCGACGGCCGTTCAGCAGCCCGGCGGCGGCCAGCAGGAACGCTCCCGTGCACACCGATGCCGTGCAGTGGCTCTTCTCGTTCAGTCTCCGGACGACATCCAGAACCGCATCGTCCTTGATCAGCGATTCCCATTCCGGACCGCCCGGCACGACCAGCACATCCAGGGGTTCGCGCACTTCGTCGACGGAGAGGTCGGCGCCGAGGCGGGTCCCGGCGGAAGTCATCACCGCCGATCCGTCCTCCGAGGCGATCCGCACCCGGTAGCGCCCGCCGAACTCGTTGGCCGTCGTGAACACCTCTACGGGGCCCGTGACGTCGAGCAGCCGCACCCCCGGAAACACGAACACCGTCACCGTGATCGGATCCGCTCCAGGGCGCTTGCGGTGCATCGAATGCCTCCCGGCGGTCCGCGGCGTGAACACTAGATCGCTACGTGGTCGATGGCAGCATGCTCACCAATGATCGCCACTCCGCCACGGAGATCTCGGCGATCACGGACCGAGGGCAGCGCGGCGCCGCCGCGTCGGCCAAGAGCCACACATCAACTATGCGCCCGTAACCCGGACCGCGACCATGACCGGTTCGCTCCCTGCTGGAAGGCTCAGCCTCTCAGCCGACGTCATCGGCAGCCGACACCACCTGACGGACCCCGGCCGGGTCCGCGACCAGGTGTGCACGGACGATCGAGTTCGCCGTCCCCTCCACATCGGCGAACCGGGCCCGTCCGGCCGGAGTCAACGTGACCCGCACCATGCGTCGATCCCGGTCGAATCGACTGCGTTCGACCAGCCCCAGGCGCTGCAGGCCTCTCAGGAGGTAAGAGACCCGGTCTCCCGACTCTCCGAGAAAGACCTTCAGCTCAGTCACCGGCGCGGACCCTCCGGCTTCCTCGGCGAGGAACCCGAGCGTGAGGTAGTCGAGGAGCGACAGACCGTGCCGCGTGCGCAACTCGCCGTGCAAATGGCCCAGGGCCCGCAGAGTGCGGGAATCGTCCCGCCCCGTGATGTCCGGCGAAGTCCTGTCAGTCATGGCGTTCCCGAGAGTCGACCCGTCGGTCGCCGAAACCGCGACCCGAAGCCATAACCCCGCCGCCTCCCGCAGCGATGGCCACATCACTGGACGGGAGGCCCTCGGATCAGGACACAGCCGTTCGGGCCGCCACCCGCGGGCAAGGAGGTAGCTTTCCTGTACAGGCAGCCGTGTGAAGGTCCAATTACAATGAAGTTTGAACGGTGGATTTCTTTCAGCCTATTCGACATCTCGTTTTCTCATAGGCGTCTCCCAGCAATGTGGGTTGCCAAGCGGCAGAAGGAGATATCGGTGAACGACGCGTCCGAAGCACGTCTGCCCGCCCTGGGGACACACCTGACCTACGCCCCCAATCCGAGCCGTGCCGAGACCCGGGAGCAGCTTTCCAAGGCGACGTACGACCTTCTCGTGATCGGTGGTGGCATCCTGGGCATCTCGACCGCCTGGCACGCCGCGCAGTCCGGGTTGCGGGTGGCTCTGGTCGACGCCGGTGACTTCGCCGGCGCCACCTCCTCCGCCTCCTCCAAGCTTCTGCACGGCGGTCTGCGTTATCTGCAGACCGGCGCGGTGAAGCTGGTGGCGGAGAACCACTTCGAGCGCCGTGCGGTCTCCCGTCAGGTCGCTCCCCACCTGGCGAATCCGCTCACGTTCTACCTCCCCGTGTACAAGGGCGGGCCGCACGGCGCGGCGAAGCTCGGAGCGGGCGTCTTCGCCTACTCCGCCCTCTCCGCCTTCGGCGACGGCGTGGGCCACCTGCTCAGCCCCGCCAAGGCAGCGGAGAGCGTGCCCGAGCTGCGCACCGACAACCTCAAGGCCGTCGCCGTCTACGGCGACGACCAGATGAACGACTCCCGGCTCGCGCTGATGACCCTCCGCGCCGCCGTCGAGTCCGGCGCCTCCGTCCTCAACTACGCCGAGGTCACCGGGCTGCGCTTCACGAACGGTCGGGTGACGGGAGCCGAACTCAGAGATCAGCGCTCCGGTGACGAGTTCGGCGTGGACGCCCGTCTGGTGCTGAACGCGACCGGGCCATGGGTCGACCACCTGCGCAAGCTGGAGGACCCGAACGCGGCCCCGTCGATCCGGCTGTCCAAGGGCGCCCACCTGGTCCTGAAGCGGACCGCACCGTGGAAGGCCGCCCTCGCGACCCCCATCGACAAGTACCGCATCACCTTCGCCCTCCCCTGGGAGGACATGCTCCTGCTCGGCACCACCGACGAGGAGTACGAGGGCGACCCGGGCGCGGTCGGGGTGACCGAGAAGGACACGGCTCAGATCCTGGACGAAGCGGCTCTGTCCGTGCGGGATCAACAACTGTCCCGAGACCTCATCACGTACTCCTACGCCGGTCTGCGGGTGCTGCCGGGCGGCCCCGGCGACACCTCCAAGGCCAAGCGGGAGACGGTCGTCACCGAGGGCCGCGGCGGCATGCTGTCCGTCGCGGGCGGCAAGTGGACCACCTTCCGGCACATCGGCCGCACCGTGCTGAAGAAGCTGGAGACACTGCCCGGGCACCCGCTGGGTGAGGACATCGAGCCGATCTCCGAGCTGCCGAAGAAGATGCCGCTCCCCGGCATCGCCAACCCGCGCGCCGTCGCACACCGGCTGCTCATCGACAACCCGGCGCCCGGCCCCCGCATGGCCGCCGACACCGCCCGGCACCTGTCCACCCACTACGGCTCGCTGGCCTTCGACATCGCCCGCCTGGCGAACGAGAACCCCGAACTCGCCGAGCGCGTCCACCCGGACGCCCCGGAGATCTGGGCACAGGTCGTCTACGCCCGCGACAACGAGTGGGCCCAGACGGCGGACGACGTGCTGCGCCGCCGCACGACACTCACCATCCGCGGCCTGGCCACGGACGACATCCGCCGCCAGGTGGAGGACCTGCTGCAGGCGAAGTAGCCGCGCCGACCTGCGACCGCCGGAACGCGACCACTCCTCGAAGCCGAGCCGACTGATCCTGTCGGCATGTCGTCATGGGCGTTGTGCGGGGCGGCGGCCGTGCGGTTGCTCCGGGGCGGACTCCGGGGCGTGGGCCAGGAGGGGCATGGGCCGGGAGGGAGTGGTGGAGACCGTGAGCTGCGTTCCCTCATGGACGATGGTCAACGGCTCCCCCGCCGTGAGGGTGTAGGTGGCGGCGGAGGAGTCGATCTCCACGCGAAGGCAGCGCCCTCGTGTCTGGACCTTGAACGCCAGACGGCTCAGCCGACCGGGCAGGCGCGGTGCGAAGGTGAGCGTCGCCCCCTTCTGCCGCATGCCTCCGAAGCCGGCGACCAGGGCGAGCCAGGAGCCGGCGAGTGAGGCGATGTGGAGCCCGTCGCGCGTGTTGTTCTCAAGGTCGTCGAGATCCATGAGGGCTGCTTCGCCGAGATAGGCATAGGCGAGGTCCATGTGTCCCACTTCGGCCGCCATGATCGCCTGGCAGCAGGCCGAGAGGGATGAGTCGCGGACGGTGAGCGCCTCGTAGTAGGCGAAGTTGCGCCTCTTCTGCCGGTCGCTGAACAGGTCACCGCACTTGTACATGGCGAGGACCAGGTCTGCCTGTTTCACCACTTGTTTGCGATAGAGATCGAAGTAGGGATAGTGGAGGAGGAGCGGGTACTGGTCGGCCCCTGTTTCCGCGAAGTCCCACTTCTCGTGTCTGGTGAACCCGGCATGTTGCTCATGGACGTCGAGGTCGTCGTTGTACGGGATGTGCGTCCGCTCTGCCGCCAGACGCCAGGAAGTCGCTTCCTCCGCGCTGACGCCGAGGGCGGCGGCCTGCTCCGGGTAGCGCTGGACGGCGGTGACGGCGGTACTCAGATTTGAGCGTGCCATCAGGTTGGTGAAGACGTTGTCGTCGACCAGGGCGCTGTACTCGTCGGGTCCGGTGACGCCGTCGATGTGGAAGGTCCCGCCGGCGTCGGTCTGGCCGAGCGAGGCCCACAGGCGGGCGGTCTCCACCAGGATCTCGACTCCGGTGTCGCGCGCGAAGTCCTCGTCGCCGGTGGCGGCGACGTAGGTGGTCACCGCATCGGCGATGTCTGCGTTGATGTGGAACGCGGCAGTGCCGGCGGGCCAGTAGGCCGAACATTCGGAGCCGGTGACGGTCCTCCAGGGGAACGTGGCGCCTTTCAGGCCGAGTTGAAGGGCGCGTTCACGCGCGGCGGGGAGGGTGTTCTGTCGCCAGCGCAGGACGCCGGCCACGGCTTCGGGGTGCGTGTAGGTGAGCACGGGCAGGACGAACGCTTCGGTGTCCCAGAAGCAGTGCCCGTCGTAGCCGGAGCCGGTCAGGCCCTTCGCCGGGATGGCGCGGCCCTCGACCCTGGCTCCCGCCTGGAGCGCGTGGAAGAGCCCGAAGCGGACGGCTTGCTGGATCTGTGGGTCTCCGTCGACCTCGACGTCCGCGTGTTCCCAGAAGTCGTCGAGGTACGAACGCTGTTGCGCGAGCAGTTGCTCCCAGCCCGTACTCCGCGCGCCGGCGAGCGCGGCGTCCACCTGATCGCGCACGCTCGGCAGCGACCGCTCCGCCGACCATCCGTAGGAGACGAATTTGGTCAGCCGCAGCGACTGGCCGGGGGCGACCTGCGAGGTGACGGTGAGTCGGCTGACGTCGGCGTCGCTCTCGCTCGACGTCTGCGTCTCGGCGGGTCCTTCGACCAGGTGGTCGGCCGCGGCGGCGACCCGCAGGCGGCTGCCCTCCGTCGTGTGGATGAGGCGCAGCCGCATCTCGGCGGCGTAGTCCTCCTCCGCGACGAGGGGCGAGGTGATCGCCGCGGTGGCCCTGGGGTCGCCGGAGCCCTGTGGCAGCGCCTCGTTGGCCACGAGTTCGGACTGGACGACGAGGCGTACGTCGGCGTCCACGGCTTCCACCTCGAAGCGGATGGCTGCGATGGCCCGCTCGGAGAAGGCCACCAGCCGCGTGGACCTGACCCGGACCGTGTGTCCCGATGGAGAGGTCCACTCGCAGACGCGGTGCAGGAGTCCGGAGCGCAGGTCGAGCGTGCGCTCGTGGGAGCGCAGGGTGCCGTAGCGCAGGTCGAAGGGTTCGTCGTCGACCAGCAGGCGGATGATCTTCCCGTTGGTGACATTGATGACCGACTGACCGGACTCCGGATACCCGTATCCGGCCTCCGCGTACGGCAGGGGCCGCAACTCGTGGACCCCGTTCAGATAGGAACCGGGCAGGCCGTGCGGCTCTCCTTCGTCGAGATTGCCGCGCCATCCGATGTGGCCGTTCGACAGGGCGAAGACGGACTCGCTCTGCGCGAGCATGTCGAGCTGCAGTCCGCTCTCGTGGAGGGACCAGGGATCGACGCTGTACGCGGGGTGGGTGATCATCGCGTCTCCTGGAGGGCGCCGAGTCCTTGAACCACGATGTCGGCGCCGTGCGACCGCAGGGCGTCCGCCTGCCCGGCACGGTCTACTCCGACGACGTAACCGAAGTGGCCCGACCGACCGGCCTCCATCCCCGCGAGCGCGTCCTCGAACACCGCGCAGGCCGCGGGAGCGACCTCCAGTTCGTGGGCCGCGGCCAGGAAGGTGTCGGGCGCGGGCTTTCCCGGCAGGCCCCGGGCCTCGGCGACCACCCCGTCGATGCGCACGTCGAACAGTTCCTCCGCACCGATCGCCCGCAGCATCGCGCGGCAGTTCTTGCTGGAGGAGACGACCGCGGTCCGCAGGGCGGCCGTGCGGACGGCCCTGACGTAGGCGAGGGAATCGTCGTAGGCTTCGACGCCGTCCTCGCGGATCCGTGCGAGAAGCAGCTCGTTCTTGCGTTCCGCCAGCCGCCGGACCGTGTCCAGATCCGCTGGGTCGCTCGGGCTGCCCTCGGGCAGTTCCACGTCGCGCGAGGCGAGGAAGGTCCGAACACCGTCCGTTCGGGGTCGACCGTCGACGTATCTGTCGTAGTCGGTCTGGTCGAAGGGACGAAAATCCTGACCGAATCGGGTCCTCAGGAATTCGTCGAACATGTCCTTCCACGCCGTGGCGTGCAGACCGGCAGTACGCGTGATCACACCGTCGAGATCAAACAGGCACGCCTGGATGTCGGTGGGCAGACCGAGGTTCGTCACCATGCGGTCCTTCCTCGGCCCGTCGCCCTCCATGCCCGCCGGCAGCCCCCTTCACCCGCCTGACGGCGCACGGGCCTGATGCGCTCCACGCGGCCCTTCTCCGTGGCATTCGGACGGCGAGGTGGGCGAATGTCACGGAACCACGGTGACAGGCCAGAGGCCACGCTTGACCAGGCGGACGGCCATTGAACCGATGAGTCTGTGTCCAGCGGACTCGGAGGCGCCGACCACGACCGTGTCCGCCTTCAGATCACGCGCTGCTGTCACGAGCCCGTTGTACGGATCGTCCCGGAATGTGTGGAAGGACCATCGAACCCCTCCGAGGGCCTGCAGATTCTCGGTCGCCGACTTGATTTCGCCCGCGACCTCTTTTGCCAGTTCTTCGGTCAACAATGTGGCATTCACGCCGGCGGCAACACTCGCCGCCATGTACGGCTGGACGTAGACGAGAGCGAGAGCCGAGTTCTGCCTGCGCGCGAGGCCCGCGGCATAGGCTGCGGCCCGCCATGAGGATTCGGATCCGTCGACGCCCGCGAGAACGACCCTCGGCCCATCCGTGCCGCGCTCGAACACATTCTGATGCTCGTCAGTCACAGAGGAAAGGCTAACTGTTCCCGCTGTCGGAAGCGCTCTGGCGTACTCCGGCTGCCGGATGCGATCGGGTGGCCGCGACGCGGCGAGCGCACTTGGCCCATCAAGGTGATCCCGCTGCCTGCGCACTCCGGGATGAAGTGATTCAGCTGATCATTGGTATTGAATTCCTATCTGTGCCTGCAGCCATGGCACTCTGCCCGCAGGGGCGGCACTCCTGCGGGTATGCCGTGTCCCTTCCGACAGACAGGTGCGGCCCGTGCGGTTCAGAAAGAGGCCGGAGAATCCCGACGCCCGTCACGAGGGAGCAGGCGGCCGGCCGGCCGCCCCTCCCCCGGCGTCCTCTCCGCCCTCCGTGGGTGTGCCGTCCGCATCCGGCCGCCCCGAGCCCGTCTCCGTCGTTCCGTGGGGAATCCGGGTCGGAGCGGAAGTGGGATGGCGCCTGCTCGTCCTTGCGGCCATCCTGTGGGTGCTGATCCGCGTCATCAGCGTCGTGCACCTGATCGTGCTGTCCTTCGCGGCAGCCCTCCTGATCACCGCACTTCTTCAGCCCACCGTGACCCGTCTCCAACGCCATCGGGTACCGAAAGGCCTCGCGACCGCCGCGACGGCCCTGTGCGGGTTCGTTCTCCTGGGCCTGGTCGGCTGGTTCGTCGTCTGGCAGGTGATGGACAACCTGGACGACCTCACGGATCAGCTCCAGAACGGGGTCGACGACCTCAAACGCTGGCTTCTCAAGAGTCCGTTCCACATCACGGAAGCCCGGCTCAACCACATCTCCGACAGGCTGGGCGACAGCATCGGATCCAGCAGCGATCAGCTCACCGCCGCCGGCCTCCACGGCGTCACGGTCCTCGCGGAACTCCTGACCGGCGTCCTTCTGACGGTGTTCTCGACGCTGTTCCTGCTCTACGACGGACCGCGTATCTGGAAGTGGACCCTCAAGTTCGCCCCGGCTCCCGCCCGTTCCGCCATCGACGGCGCCGGCCCCCTTGCCTGGCACACCCTCACCGCGTACGTGCACGGCACCGTCATCGTCGCCTTCATCGACGCTGTCTGCATCGGGTTGGGGATCTACATCCTCGACGTCCCTCTGGCGCTGCCGCTGGCGGTCGTCATCTTCGCCGCCGCGTTCGTCCCCCTGGTCGGTGCGGTCGCCTCAGGAGCCTTGGCCGTGATCGTCGCCTTCGTCACCCAGGGCGTGTTCACCGCCCTCCTGGTCCTGCTCATCGTCCTCGGCGTACAGCAACTCGAAGGTCACGTCCTGCAGCCGTTCATCCTGGGCCGCGCGGTGCGGGTCCATCCACTCGGCGTCATTCTCTCGGTGGCCGCCGGGGGTCTCATCGCCGGCATCGGGGGTGCGGTGGTGGCCGTGCCTCTGGTGGCCGTGGTCAACACGGTCGCCGGCTACCTGCTGAACCGGGACACCGAACGACCGCACGAAGCCACGGAGTAGAGCCTCGACTCGATCCACCGAGGATCAGTCTCTGAACGCCCGCGACCCGGGGCCCGCCCACCTCCGGCGTTCGGGCCGGTTCACTCCTCGCGCTCGAACTCCGCCTGGGCTCGCTGCGCGTCCAGTTCGTCCTGTGCGGTGCGGTAGACGTCACGCACCAGGCTTCGGACCACCTCGGGGTCGGACGACGTGGAAGCTGTACGAACCCGGTCCTCCCAGCCGTCCGCCTCGCCCTGATTCCCATCGTTCCTGGCCATACGACAACCCTAGCCATGCCCTCACGGATCGCCACTCGGGTCGATTCTTGCCACTCGGGTCGAATCTCGGATGTAATTGTTCAGTCAAGTTATATCGAACCATCGCACGCGCGATTCCCGCACATATCCGACGGGGAGAATGACGTGACAGGGTGTTTCGCCGGAGCCCTGAGTACATGGGTAATATGCGCAACGCTATCCATGACGGTTCGAAGGAGTGACCGGTTGTGACCAGCCAGCCAGCCGCCACCCTCCGGTCGCGGTACGTCGAGCAGGCCGCGTCGGATCTGGAGGAGAACCGCCGTCGCCAGAGGGAACTGACCGACAAGATCTCGGCGTTGCGGCAGGAAGAAGCGATGTTGCTGGACATCCTGAGCCTGGCCGAGCGGTACGAAGTCTCGCCGGATCCGTCACGGGTGCCCGAGCAGACTCACGCGACGGTGCCCGGTGCGAAGGGGGCGTCGCGGCGGTCGCTGCTCGGGAGCGTTCTGCTGGAACTGCTCGCCGGCCACGACGAGCCGCGTCTGGCCAAAGAAGTGCGGGAAGAACTCCTGGTGAAGCACCCGGACCGCAGCCCGACGCCCCAAGTCGTGCGCAACACTCTCGAGTCGTTGGTGGCGAAGGGGCGCGTCCAGCGGCACAAGCAACAGCGAGCCGTGATGTACAGCCTCGCGAAGCGCCCGGAACTTCGCGTCTCCTCCGCGTCGAAGAACTTCGACTGACCCGCGGGCGGAGTTCGGAGTTCATACGTTTCACCGGCGTCCGTCAGCGGCACTTAGACTGCGGCCATGTCAGACGTGACGAACATCGAGCCTCTCCATCGTGATGAGGAGGCGTTCCTCCGGGCTCTGGGCAGGGTCATGGCGCTGCTGCCTCGAACCGTCGACGCCGACATGGTCGAGGACCATCCCATTTCCGGTACCGAGTACATGGTCCTGGTACACCTCTCCGAGGCGCCCCACCAGCAGATGCGGATGAGCGAGCTCGCCGGGATGTGCGGGCTGTCGCTGAGCGGCATGACCCGAGTGGTGGGCAGGCTCACCGCACAGTCGCTCGTCCTCCGGGAGAAATGTCCGGACGACGGACGGGCGTGGCTGGCCGTTCTCACCGACTCCGGGTGGGCACAGCTGAGGCAGGCGTGGCCCACCAACCTGGCGAGCGCGCGTCGCCACGTCTTCTCCCTGCTGGAAGGCTGCGACATCGCTGCGGCCGCCAAGGTGCTGGAGCGCATTGCACCGTCCTGACCAGGGTCTTGCTTCGGCGCGAACTCGTTCGGTGCGATGAGACGCGATCGACTCGGCTCAGGTCACAGCCCAAGGTCGAGGGCGAGACAGGAGAACTGGTTCCAGGAGGCTTCAGGGTTGTAGGAGGCGACACTCGGGCCGTTCGCCGCCTGCTCCTGGACCATCCGGTCGAAGCCGATGCGCTCAGGGAGCTTGCCGAATCGAGCCTGCCGCGCCGCCGCCGCATCCGTTGCACCCTCAGTGTCCATGATGACTTCCTCTCCCCTGCTGCCGCACGGTTCGGCCGACGATCTGATCACTTCGGCGTCCCGGATAGGAACAAGGCTGAACCCTCGCACGTCACCTGTCAAGACAGTGACGCGTCGTGGATCACCAGGAGCTCGCGCCGCCGTCCACGGCGAAGTTGGCACCCGTGATGTACGACGCCCGATCGGAGGCGAGGAAGGCGGATAGTTCCACGATCTCCTCGGGCTGCGCGAAGCGCTTGAGCAGCGTCTTGCTCACGATGGCGGCCCGAGCCTCCTGGTCGTCGCCCAGGTCGCGGTCACTGGCCGGGGTCAGCACCGGGCCGGGGCTGACCGCCACTGCCCGGATCCCGTGCGGGGCACCTTCGAGCGCGAGTTGTCGCGTCATCCCGACGACGCCGGCGTTGGCCGCGGTGTGCGCGACCATCGGAGGGGTCGAGCCCGCTATGAGACCTGCCACCGAGGCCACATTGATGATGACGCCACCGCCTCGCTGGACCAGGTGCGGCCACGTGAATTTCGAGACGAAGAAGGGAATGTCGAGTTCACCGGCCTGCGTCACGCGCCAGTCCTCCGCGGAGAA
Organism: Streptomyces sp. NPDC102279; assembly: GCF_044766365.1. Classification (NCBI taxonomy): domain Bacteria; kingdom Bacillati; phylum Actinomycetota; class Actinomycetes; order Kitasatosporales; family Streptomycetaceae; genus Streptomyces; species Streptomyces sp. NPDC102279. The sequence continues at coordinate 378,131 of NZ_JBIWLU010000001.1, forward strand.
CCCGGGCATGGGCCCGAATCGCTGCAACGCGGCGTTGTTGTACACCACGTCGAGTCCGCCGTAGACGGCCGCCGCATGGTCAGCCATCTGCCGCACCTGGTCCGGGTCGGTGAGGTCGACCGGCGCGATGCCCGTCATCTCGCCTCCGGCGCGCCGTACGAGTTCGGCGGTCTCCTCGTTGGCATCCGCCTGCACGTCGACTCCGACGATCTTCGCTCCTTCCCTCGCGAAGATCGTCGCGGCCGTACGCCCCATGCCCACCGCGGTGCCGGTGATGAGGACTACCTTGCCGTCGAGTGTGCCCATGGCCCTACTCCTCGCATTCCGAGCTGCTGACCGGAAGGAACGGGCGCGACTCGGGACAGGCCGTACACCGTCGCGGTGGAGATTCTCCAGAACCGGAATGGCCCGCAGACACACCCGAACCGACGGGCGTCGACGCCAAGCGCCTTGGCCCCGAGGGCAGTTCGCGCCGGAGACATCGCTCGTGAACGGAGCAAGCTCGCTTACCGGACGCCCGCCCTTCCCAGCTTAGGTACCAGTCCGGCCTGACGCATGCGGGCAGGTGGACCTGGACTGTGGTCCTCCCCCCACGGGGCGCGGCCGCTCGGCGTACGACGGTCAGGCCGATACCGAGGACCTCGAACGACCCTGCCGACTCCCGAACCAGCCGCGCCGAGCAGTTCTCCGACGCCTGCGCGTCGACGCACAGGGGAGGAGTCGACACACAGGGGAGGAACAGATCTCGACCCGCGCTGATCGTCGGAGACGTCGGACAGGTTTTCATCTGCTGAACTTCTGGGGGCGATTCGGCCTGTCGCCCGGTGCGATGCCGTACGCACCTGCCAGTTGACGCCGGTTGCCGAGGCGGAACCACGGGGTGGGTGTGATCGTGCGGACCGATTCCTTTAAGGTACCTGTGAATCCGGAGGCCGACTGCGGAACGCCGCCCGCTACGGCGAGGTGTGCTGCCGCAGTCGGTTCACCTCGTCACTGGGCTTCACGGCGCATCAGCACTGGTCCGATCACGAACGTGACCCGGACGCGCACCGCACGGCATGAGTCTTGACCGGCAGCCCGACACCGTCGGTCTGCCGGTCAAGACAGCGGGAATCGGAATGCGAGTACACACCGGGCCGGCCGGTGTCCGACCTCTTCACGGGGTCGGAGCGGCCTGCCGCCCCGACCTCGTATCGATCAACTCGTGCTGTCGGCCGTGCTGTTCGGCAATCCGGCTGCGGCTCACCCGGTGACCTGTCACTCGAACCCCACGTAAGGATCTTCGTCTTGCACAAGAGGAACAGACGGCTGCGGCTCCCCGCCCTGGTGGCGGCCGGCGCGCTGGCCGCAGGCGGCCTGGCCACGTTGCAGTTCACCGCGTTCGCCGACAGCCCGGACGACTCCGCCGGCACCGTTCGGCAGCAGGACTTCGCCTCCGCCGCCGCGGAGTACGACGTCCCCGTCGACGTTCTGCTCGGCGTCGCCTACCAGGAGTCGGCATGGGACTCCCACGGCGCGCGGCACAGCACCGACGGTGGTTTCGGACCCATGCACCTCACCGACGTGACCCCGGCCATGATGGCCGGCGGCGACGCCGGCGCGGCCGGTCGCGAGGACCTTGCCGCCCTGGCCGGGAAGCCCGCCCTGCACACCCTGCAGGCCGCAGCGAAGCTGACCGGACTGTCCCCGGAAGCCCTGCGTACGGACTCCGGTGCGAACATCCGTGGCGGCGCTGCCCTCCTCGCGTCGTACGAGAAGGCGGTGGCCGGCGGCACCTCGGCGGATCCGGCCAAGTGGTACGGCGCCGTGGCCCGTTACAGCCAGGCGACGCAGCGACAGGGCGCGGTGATCTTCGCGGACCGTGTCTTCGGCACCATCCATAAGGGCGCCTCCCGCGTGACGCAGGACGGCCAGCGCGTCCGCCTCGGCGCCACTCCCTCGGTTCGTCCCGCGGCCGCACAGGTGGACCGCCTGGATCTGAAGACGGCCGACACGGCGGACACCGAGTGCCCGTCGAGCGTGGTGTGCACGTTCGTGCCCGGCTCCTCGGTGGGTCTCCAGGTGTCCAACCGGCCCGCCAACGGCATCCGGATCGACACCATCGTCATCCACGACCTGGAGTCGACCTACGACGCAGGCGTCAAGGACCTGGCCTCCCCCACCAAGAACGCCGCGACCAACTACGTGATGCGGTCGTCCGACGGCGCGGTGACCCAGATGGTCCCCACCAAGGACATCGCCTTCCACGCGGGCAACTACTCCACGAACATGCACTCCCTCGGCATCGAGCACGAGGGGTACGCCGCGAACGGCGCCACCTGGTACACCGAGGCCCAGTACGAGTCCACGGCCGCTCTGGTCACGTACCTGGCCGCACGGTTCGACATCCCCCTGGACCGTCAGCACATCATCGGTCATGACAACGTTGCCGGACCGGCCGACGCCTACGTGTCCGGCATGCACTGGGACCCGGGCAACGCCTGGGACTGGGACCACTTCATGACGCTGCTCGGCCACCCGTACAGTGGCGCGCACCGCGTTCCCGAAGTGGGCCAGGTCGTGACCGTCGACCCGACGTTCGCGGACAACGTACAGACCGTGCGGGTCTGCCCCGGTGACGATCCGCTGGACCCCTCGACCCCTTGCACGGACAAGCAGCAGGCGTCGAACTTCGTCCAGCTCCGCAAGGCCCCGGACGCGAGCGCGCCGCTCTTCGGCGACCAGGCGGTCCACGGGAGCGGCGACGGCACGAACCGCATCAGCGACTGGGGCAGCACCGCCCAGTCCGGGCAGCAGTTCGTCGTCGCCGACGTACAGGGCGACTGGACCGCGATCTGGTACAGCGGTGCCCAGGTGTGGTTCTACAACCCGGCCGGCAAGAACGCCAAGATCACCTACGGCGTGAAGCTGATCCGTCCCGCAGGCTCCACCTCGGTGGCCGTGTACGGGCAGAGCTACCCGGACGCCTCCGAGTACCCGGCGGGCCTGAGCCCGTCGACACAGTCCGCGCTGAGCATGTACACCGTCCCGGTCGGCCAGGCGTACGTCGCGACCCAGCCTCCCGCCGTGACCGACGACTACTTCAAGAGCAGCGGGACCGTCGTCTTCGGCGGCAAGAAGATGTACACCATCCAGTACAACCACCGTGTCGTACTCGTCTACGCGAACGACGTGACGGCGACCCCGGTGTCCCACCACTGGGAGGACGGGAACTGACCAACCCGCCGACGCGGTGAGGGGCCCGGCCGGACCCACCGGCCGGGCCCCTCACCGCGTCGCGGGCGCCGCGCGGGTCTTTCGCACCGGCGATTTAGACTGTGGCCATGCCAGACGTGATGCATATCGAGCCCCTCGACCGCGACGAGGAGGCGTTCCTGCGGGCCCTGGGCCGTGTGATGGCGCTGCTGCCCCGGGTCGTCGATGCCGACATGCTGGACGAGCACCCTATTTCGAGCACCGAGTACCTCGTCCTGGTGCACCTCTCCGAGGCGCCGCACAACCAGATGCGGATGAGCGAACTCGCCAACACGTGCGGCATGTCGCTCAGTGGCATGACGAGGGTGGTGAACCGGCTGCAAGCCCGGTCCCTGGTCGTGCGCGAGAAATCGCCCGACGACGGCAGGTCCTGGCTAGCCGCCCTCACCGAGGCCGGCTGGACGCAGCTCAAGGCCGCGTGGCCGACCAACCTAGCGAGTGTGCGACGCCATGTGTTCTCACGCCTGGACGGTTGTGACATCGCCGCCGCCACGGAGGTGCTGCAGCGCATCGCGCCGCAGTAGAGGGAGCCGTCCGTAGCGTACAGCCGCGCCGATCGAGGCAGTTGACCCCAGATCCGGACCAGGCCCCGACGCGCCGCGCGCAACCCTACGACGTGCTCACTTGAGGATTTCGAGCAGCCTGTCCCCCAGGACGGCCGCAGAGTGCGGATTCTGTCCGGTGACGAGGTTGCGGTCCTCGACCATGTACGGCTCCCAGATCGGGCCGCGGCTGTACTCGACGCCCACCTTTTCCTTCAGCTCGTCCTCCAGCAGCCACGGCGCCCTGGAAGCCAGTCCGACTCCCTCTTCCTCTTCGTTGGTGAACCCGGTGACCCGGTAGCCCTTGAAGGGGGACACACCGTGGATCCGGGTGGACAGGAGGGACGCGGGGGCGTGGCACACGATCGCCAGAGGGTCGCCCGAAGCGAGTTGCGCTGTCAGCAGCCGGCCGGCGTCAGCGTCGTACGCCAAGTCCGACATCGGCCCGTGCCCACCGGGCAGGTACACCGCGTCGTAGTCCTCTAGGCGGACGTCCGACAACTTCAGCGGCCGGCGCATCACCTCCGCCGAACGGATGATCTCCTCAAGTTCCAGAGCGCCGTCCACACCGCCGGCCATCGAGGGCCGGAGACTCATCATGTCGACATTCGGCGTCACGCCGCCGGGTGTCGCGACGACGACCTCGTGGCCGGCTTCCGTGATCGCTTTGTACGGCATCGCGAATTCCTCGGCCCAGTAGCCGGTCGCGTACCGAGTTCCGTCCTTCAACACCCAGTACGTCGCGCCGCTCACGATGAAAAGTACCTTCGCCATCGCTGTCCGCCTCCTCACCCCCAGGCGCTTTGCCCGAAGGATTTAGCCGCATCCCAGCCTAGGTACGGCCATGGTCCGGCGCATGTGGACGAGGCCCCGAATCCGCACACTCAGCGTGAAATCGCTGTTGCCGCATGAAATCGTTTCGCCGCGTCTCCACTCAACTTGTCCGCAGTCGAGGGGTGTTGTCCGCACGGGCGGAAGGCGGCCCCCTTGGCGCAGGGAGCGAAAAGACATCTCCGCCTCTTCCGAAGTGTCCGACCAGGGTCGACGTGACGGTCGGACACGATCGGGGTCGACAGTGCGGCCCGAGCGCGTCCGGCAGGGACTGGAGAGTGACGTCACCTGCTTGACCGGTGACGGCACCTGTGACACGGTCAGGTCACACTCGCACCGGCAGCCCGCGACGACCCACCGGCAGCAGCCCCTGCGACCAGCTCGTCGAACTCAGGAACCGCACGACGGAGGACTTCCCATGCTCAACAGGCGTACGTTCAACAAGGTGCTCGGCATCGGCACCGGCGCCACCGCGGCTTCACTGGCCGCCTTCTCGGGCACCGCGAACGCCGCGACCGTCGAACGCAACGGGGTCGGCACCTCGACGCCGATCGCGCCCGCGACCACCCCGAGGACGCACACCTCTTTCGCACCTCTGAAGCAGGTCAAGGCGGGCCTGCTGGACGTCGGTTACGCCGAGGCCGGCCCCGCGCACGGCCCCGTCGTCGTCTGCCTGCACGGCTGGCCGTACGACATCCACAGCTTCGTGGACGTCGCTCCCCTGCTCGCGGCCCAGGGATATCGGGTCATCGTCCCCTACCTGCGCGGACACGGCACGACGCGGTTCCTGTCCTCCCGCACGTTCCGCAACGCCCAGCAGTCGGCCGTGGCCCTGGACATCATCGCCTTGATGGACGCCCTCAAGATCGAACGTGCCGTGCTCGCCGGATTCGACTGGGGCTCGCGCACCGCCGACATCATCGCGGCCCTGTGGCCCGAGCGCGTCAAAGCCCTTGTGTCCGTGAGCGGTTACCTCGTCACGAACGTCGAGGCGCAGAAGAAGCCGCTCGCTCCCCAGGCGGAGTACGCCTGGTGGTACCAGTACTACTTCAGCACCGAGCGGGGCCGCCTGGCCATGGAGGACAAAGCCGACCGGCACGACCTCTGCCGCCTCGTCTGGGACACCGTGTCTCCGACCTGGGACTTCGACGACGCCACGTTCGAGCGGACGGCCACCGCCTTCGAGAACCCGGACTACGCGGCCATCGTGATCCACAACTACCGCTGGCGGCTCGGTCTCGCCGAAGGCGAGAACCGATACGACCGCTACGAGAAGGTCCTCGCCACACGTCCCGTCATTGCCGTGCCGACCATCACCATCGACCCCGAGCGGGATCCGTTCACCGCACCGGGGAACGGCGCCGCGTACCGCGACCGTTTCACGGGCCCGTACGACCACCGCATCCTGACGGGCATCGGCCACAACGTGCCGCAGGAGGCGCCGGCCGCCTTCTCACAGGCCGTCGTCGACGTGGATCACCTCTAGAACATCTAGAACATGGGGGCCGGCGACCGAGGGCGCCACAAGGTACCGGGGTCACCTCAGCGCGCCGACAGCAGTCCGATAGAGGGCCTCCTCGGCGTCGTCCCAGGACCAGCCGCTCTCGCCCACCAACACACGCCAGCCGGAGGGGCCGAACCAGCACCAGAGCAGGTCGGCTGTCCGCTCGACCGGGAAGGCGGGCGCGGGCTCCAGAGTGTGCAGATGTCGGGCAGCGACCTGAAGAGCGTTCCGATACGCCGCGGTCGCGCGCTCCCACAGCATCTCGCCGTCCTCATGGACGGGCAACGCCTTCCTGATCGCCTCGTGCACGGCGAACTGGCTCTCGTTCCCCTCCCGCGTCCCGTGGGCCAGCGCCCTGAGCACCGACTCCCGCGTTCCCAGCGCCAGCAGACCCTCCATGGCCTGCGCGTAGCCCGAGGCAGCCACCCCCCGGTCGACGATGCGGTTGAGGATGTCGCCCTTGCTCCCGACACTCGCGAACACGGTCTTCGGCGCCACTCCCGCCGCCGAGGCGATGTCGGCCACGGTCACCCGCCCGTATCCGTTCGCGGCGAACAACTCGGTGGCCTGACGGAGAATCACTTCTCGCGTACGGGAGGCTCCCTGCTCCCGCAAGGGCGATACATATGGGCGTTTGAGCGACACGCAACGGACACTAGCATCGTGAATTGATTAGGTACGCTGTTACCCGAAAGGGTCGAGGACCGTCCCACGTCCGGATCGACGGCGGCGCACCGCCCGCCGGTCCTCACACCCCCACAGCACATGTCGCAACCTCGACGAAAGGCGTCACCATGGGACTGGATTCTTCGGAGTTGGGCCGCGGGCTCTTCCGTGTCCTCGAGACAGGCGATCGGGAGTTGGCCGTCGAGGTGGTGCACGAGGACTTCCGGAACCGGGAAGCCGCGGTGTCACCGACGGCCTGCTCGCTTCCCGGCCCCGCCGGCGTTCTCGCCTCGGGCGCGTGGATGCGCTCCGCTTTCAGCGGTCTGCGCTTTGCCGTCACCGGGATCGCCCACGAGGACGACCATGTCTGGGTAAGACTTCGCATGCAGGGCCGTCACACGGGACCCTTCGTCCGCTTCAATGACGGCGCGCTCGACCAGGCCGTTCCTCCCACGGGGCACGAGATCGACTTCGAGCAGATCCACGTGCTCGGACTGAGCGACGGCAAGGTCATCTCTCACGAGGCGGTGCGCGACGACGTCACCATGCTCGGACAGCTTGAGGTGTTCCCCCCGAAACCGGCACGCCTGCTGCGCATGCTCGGCTGGCGTCTCACGGGACAAGCCTCTCGTGCCGCCGCCCAGGTGTCGGCCGCGGCAGCCGAGGCGGCCGCCCAGCGCTGACGCCGTGCCGGGTGCCGTCGTGCACCCGGAGCACGAGCGGCATTCTGCCGTCGACCGAGACGGAACGGAGAACCACACGCCGCCACGCGGAGGCTTCGCGCCGGCACTGTCGGCTCGCCCGAAAATTCTTCCTTCCGAATACATCACCCCGGATACGTACGACTCGACGGCACCACCAGGGACGGAGCCGTCGAGAAGTGACCGCTCCGGCCGGGCACACACCGAGCCGTCCGAGCGCCAAGGCCGTGCGACAGCGCCCCCGCGCAGGCGCCGCAGCAGAGGCAAGGCCTTCCTGCCTTCATATATTTGACTCATCAATCATCTCGACGCATACTTCGCAAGGCAAGTACTTAGAGCGGCGTGTTCACAGCCGCTGCTGTCCGCACGAAAGGGTCTACCCGTGACCAAGATCGGAATCATCATCGGCAGCACGCGGCCGGGCCGCAACGCCGAGGCCGTGGCCCGCTGGGTGCACGAGGTCGCCACCGAGCGCACCGACGCCGAGTTCGAGCTCGTCGACCTGCTGGACTACAAGCTGCCGCTTCTGGACGAGGCCTACCCGCCGTCCATGGGCAACTACACCCAGCCCCACACCCAGGCATGGGCCGAGAAGATCGCGTCCTTCGACGGGTACGTCATCGTCACCCCCGAGTACAACCGCGCGGTGCCGGGCGCCCTGAAGAACGCCATCGACTTCCTCTACGCCGAGTGGAACAACAAGTCCGTGGGCTTCGTCAGCTACGGCGGCGTCGGCGGCACCCGCGCCGTGGAGCACCTGCGCGGCATAGCGGGCGAGCTTCAGCTGGCCGACGTCCGCTCCCAGGTGGCCCTCTCGCTGTTCACCGACTTCGAGAACTTCTCCACCTTCACGCCGGCCGACATCCAGCGGGACACACTCGCCACCACCCTGGACCAGGTCGTGGCGTGGGCTGACGCCCTCGCTCCCCTGCGTACCGCCTGACCGACCCGGACGGCCACCTCTCGGCTGACCGGATGTGAGCTGTGAGGCCGATGCGCCCTTCCGCGCGTCGGCCTCCACAGACGTGCCTTGGCAGTCACCACAGTCACCTGCCAGACTAGTGATGTGAATCTCGACCACGTCTTCGTCTGCGGGACTCCGGCCCTCGACTTCGCCGCGACGCTGCGCGCCCGGCGCTCGGTACGGTTCGAGATGTTCGCGACGCCGGACAGACTGGACGCCTGGTACACGGAGTGCGGCATCGTGGACGCCGTATCCCCTTGTCGGAGTGCCGACGTGGAGCAGGCGAAGGCCGTGCGTGAGGCGATCTACGAACTGGTCACGGCACGTCGCCTCGGCGAGGACTTCGGGCACGGGGCCCTTGCCGTGGTCAACAGCGCCGCGCGTAGACCACCGGCCGTGCCGCAGCTCACGCCTTCCGGGCGCTGGACGGCGGCGACACCCGACGAGGCTCTGTCCACGGTGGCGAGGCTCGCGATCGAGCTGTTGAGCGGGTCGGACGTGCCCCTGCTCAAGGAGTGCGGAAACCCCGAGTGCACCCGTACCTACATCGATCGCTCGCGCGGGATGCGTCGGCAGTGGTGCGGGATGGAGTCGTGCGGCAACAAGATCAAGGCGGCCGCGTACCGCGCCCGCAAGAAGGAAACCGCGCCGGCCTCCAGCTGAAGAGCGGCGCGTCGGGCGATCGAGTCCGTCCATCACGGCCGCTGCTTCGAGTTCGACGACGTCCGCACGCCGACCCGCTGAGACCCGGACACGCACGGCCACGCGCCGCGGACTCGACCAAGGCCGTTGCATGTCAGTGCCGGTGGATTCCCCGCGCGGTGCGCAACGCCGCCATCGCATCACCGACGGCCGCGATCCGCTCCGGACTCAGCGAATCGACGAACACTTCGCGGATCGCCCGCAAGTGCGGCAGCAGGGCCGCCCGGAAGGCGTGGGCCCCCTCGTCGGTGAGCACCACCTCCGCGCCCCGACTGTCGGTCGCACACTTGTCCCGCCGAATCAGCCCGCGGCGCTCCATCCGCCCCAGGTGATGCGACAGCCTGCTGCGCTCCCACCCCACGACCCCGGCCAGCTCCGAGGACCGCAGCGTGTGACCTGTCGCTTCGCTGAGCGCCAGGAGCACCGCGTAGTCGCCCGGCGACAGGGAGGAATCCCGCTGCAGCCGGGCGGCCAGCTCGTCATGGAGCGCCTGGGCGGTTTCGACGAAGTCGCGCCAGACCCGTAGCTCCTCGGCGTCGGGATACAGGCCGCGTCGTTCGCTCACCAGTGGTCCCTTCATTGTTTGACGTGTCAATCATATCGAGTGATACTTGCCGCATCAAGCACATGTTACTCCCGCATTTTTCAGGTGGCCCCCCATCCGGGAACCATCGAAGGAGGACGCCATGACGGCCGCGACATTCGAATTCGGCCTGAACTCGTTCGGGGAGGTCGCGACGGACGCCGGACGCGTCCTTGACGATGCCGAGACCGTTCGGCTGCTCGTCGAGGAGGCGCGACATGCCGAGGCCGCGGGGCTGGATGTCTTCAGCATCGGCGAGCACTACCGTCCCGGCCACGTCGACACCGCGGCTCCGGTGCTGCTCTCGGCCATCGCCACCGCGACCCGGCGCATTCGCCTCGGGACCTCGGTGACCGTGCTCAGCACCAACGACCCCGTGCGGCTGTACCACGACTTCTCCACGCTCGACGCGGTCTCGAACGGCCGCGCGCAGCTCGTCGTGGGACGCGCCTCGGCGACGGACTCGTTCCCGCTGTTCGGTTACGACATGAGCGACTACGAAGAGCTCTTCGAGGAGAAGCTCGAACTCCTCATGCGGCTCCAGCGCGAGGACTCGGTGACGTGGTCCGGCGCCTTTCGTGCGCCGCTGTCGGAGCAGCGGCTGCGTCCCCGGATGCGTCCGGACGGAATCCCCACGTGGATCGGCGTGGGAGGCAGCCCCAACTCGGTTCTGCGCGCGGCCCGTTACGGCCTCCCTCTGATGCTGGCCATCATCGGTGGACGCCCGAAGCGTTTCGCCCGTCATGTCGATCTCTACCAGCGCGCCCTGCAGCAGGCCGGACACGGCCCCCAGCCGATCGGCCAGCACTCCCTGGGCTTCGTGGCGGACACCGACGAGGAGGCCGCGGAGACCTGGTGGACGTACTGGAAGCCGGTGGTGACCGGCCTTGCGCAGGAACGCGGCTTCTATCCGCCGACCTGGGACACCTACCGCGACGAGATCGACCACGGTGCGCTCTTCGTGGGCTCTCCGGACACCGTCGCCCGCAAGATCGCCACGGCTGCGCGTGATCTGAGCCTGAGCCGCTTCGACCTCAAATACGACATCATGCACCTCCCTCGCGAGGCCCGCGCCCGCAGCATCGAACTGCTGGGCCGCGAAGTCGCCCCCCGCGTGCGGGAATTGCTCACGAAGGAGTCCCGTCATGTCTGATCTCGACTTCGGCCTCGACACGTTCGGCGACGTGCCGGTGGACGACTCCGGTGCACAGGTCTCCCATGCCAGGGCGATCCGTCAGCTCGTCGACGAAGCCGTTCTCGCCGACGACATCGGCATCGACGTCCTCGCGGTGGGCGAGCACCATCGCCCCGAGTACTCGGTCTCCACGCCGGAAACCGTGCTCGCCGGCATCGCCACGCGCACCAAGCGCCTGCGGTTGTCCTCCGGTGTGACGGTCCTCAGCTCCGACGACCCTGTCCGGGTCTTCCAGCGCTTCGCGACCGTCGACGCCCTCTCCAACGGTCGAGCCGAGGTGATCCTGGGGCGAGGGTCCTTCACGGAGTCGTTCCCTCTCTTCGGCTACGACCTCAGCGACTACGACAAGTTGTTCGAGGAGAAGATCGAGCTCTTCGTGCGTCTCCTCGACGAGAAGCCCGTCACGTGGAAGGGCAGTGTCCGGGCCCCCCTCGAAGAGGCCGAGGTCTTCCCTCCCACCGAGTCCGGTCACCTGACCACCTGGGTGGGCGTCGGCGGTTCACCCCCGTCGGTCGTCCGGACCGCCCGCTACGGCCTGCCCCTGATGCTCGCCGTCATCGGCGGCTCCCCCGCACGCTTCGCGCCCTACATCGACCTCTACCGGCGGGCCACGGCACAGTTCGGCACCACCGCGCACCCTGTGGGGATGCACTCGCCGGGGTTCGTGGCCGACACCGACGAGGAGGCCCGCGAGGTGTACTGGCCCAGCTACCGGACCATCCGCGACCGGATCGGCGCGCTACGCGGCTGGCCGCCGATACGCCGCGAGGAGTTCGACGCCGAGATCGAGCACGGCTCGCTGTACATCGGTTCGCCGGAGACGGTCGCGCGCAAGATCGCCCGCGCCGTGAGCGAGCTCGGGGTGGGCCGCTTCGACCTCATCTACACCGCTGGGGCGCAGCCGATCAGCGCCCGGCTGCGTGCCGTGGAGCTGTACGGCACGAAGGTGATTCCCATGGTCCGCGACATCCTGGCCGACTGACCGAAGGAGAGGGAGAACGATGAACATCGACGAAGCGCCCACGATCGGCATTCTGGGCGCCGGAAAAGTAGGGACCGTACTGGCCCGGCTGGCACTCGCCGCCGACTACCGCGTGCTGATCGCAGGTTCGGGCGCGGTCGAGAACATCGCTCTCACCGTCGAGGTGCTCGCCCCCGGTGCGGTCGCTGTCACCGCGGAGGAAGCGGCGGCCGGAGCGGATGTCGTGGTCCTGGCGCTCCCCCTCGGCAAATATCGCAGGCTCCCTGTCGAAGCCCTGCGGGGGAAGCTGGTCATCGACGCGATGAACTACTGGTGGGAAGTCGATGGTCTGCGGCAGGACTTCACCGACCCCGCCGTCTCCACCAGCGAGATCGTCCAGGGGTTCCTGCCCGACTCGCGCGTGGTCAAGGCGCTCAACCACATGGGCTACCACGACCTCGAGGACGGAGCCCTGCCGCCCGGCCTTCCCGGCCGCAAGGCGATCGCCCTCGCCGGCGACGACGCGCACGACCTGACCACCGTCGCGCACCTGGTGAACGCCCTCGGCTTCGACCCCGTGGACGCCGGTCCACTCATCGAGGGCGTACGACTGCAACCGGGCACGGAACCGTTCGGCGCCAACGTCGCGGCCCTCGAGCTGCGGGCCATGCTGGACCGCTTCCCGACGACGGAGCACGGCCGTGCGGTCCTCGCAGCCCGGGCCACAGGAACGGCGTCCCTCGACATGGCCCGCTGAGCCGCCCCGCCGCGAGACCCACCCGAGCGGCGGTGAACCTGGTCACCCATCCGGCTCTTCGCCGTCAGCAGGAGAGATCCCGCTGCCGCATCGTTCGATCCACTGGCATCAGTGGCGGGGTCCATGGTCTCTCGCACGGACTTCTCCGTTGCGTGGGCACCCCTCGACAGTCATTTTGCTGTCGCAAAGCAATGGGTCGATGTCGAGGCGTTCCACGGCCCTCCGTTCGCGCCGGGGCGCGGGAGAGGGTGAGCGCCTAGCCTGGCAAAGGAGCCAGGGAGGACGAGTCGATAGCCGTGATCTTCAGCATCGGTGACCTGCTGCCCGAGTCGAGCCTGCGTACCGGAGTCGATTTGTTGGTGCGCCTGGTGGAGGCCGGCGGCGCCATCATCATTTTCGTGGGCGCGGTCGTCTCTTTCACCCGCTTTGTCACGGTTGGGCTGCGGGAACGGCGGCCCGAGATCTTCGTGTCCGTGCGGCTCACGCTGGGTCGCTTCCTGCTTCTTGGTCTGGAGTTCCAGCTCGCCTCCGATATTTTGCGCACGGCCATCTCCCCGACCTTTCGAGAGATCGGCCAGCTGGCCGCGATCGCGGCCATTCGGACAGCGCTCAACTACTTCCTCGGTCGCGAGATCAAGGAAGAACGGGCCCAGATTGCGGCCGAAGAGGCGCCGGAAGTCTCCGAGAAGGACGCTTGACAGCGATACACAGGAGCCTGCCACCTGAGCTGCCCGCGGTTGCCCCCATGAGGCCTGGTCGAGTCGTCCAGCGACGGCGGGGTGGCGAGGACCGCCGACGCCGAGCACCTCAGCACTGCTGCTCGAAGTGAAGGTTCTCCCAGCGTCCGGCGGCGATGTCCTCGCGGGTCCCCACCATCAGGTTCAAGGTGAACAGGCCGTGGTCAACGCCGTTCCCGGATATCTGGGCCAGCAGCACCAGGCCGTCCTGGTCCGGTGGAACCTGCCACTGGTCGGAGAATCCGCCGATCTGCGCGACGGAGTGGGGCGCGGTTCCGGCGTGGACGCTGTTCACCAGCGCCTCTACGAAACGGTCCAACACCTCCGCGTCCTGGCCTTCGCCGTCGCCGTCGCCGTCACCGTCCAGGAAGGTCTGTACCTGCGGGCAACTGTGCCAGTCGTGGTCGATGGTCAGCCCCGGCACGGGGTACAGCACACGCGATTCGTAGGCAACGGTCTTTGAAACGTCCACGTCCTCACGCGACGGACGTTCCCCGGTCGGGACACCGGCGGGGACGTGGAGAACGGCGGAGTCCTCCGGCTCGTACTCGAACGTGGTGAAGAACAACAGCTGCCCATCCGGGGGAAGTTCGATGTCGAGGTAGTCGCGGGGCAGGGCCGCGCAGTCGACGGCCAGCACGAAGGGATCCGCCTGTCGGCTCTCTTCATCACCCTCGGCCAGGGGAGGAAGCCCGCCGGTCCTTCCCGCCGGACGGAGATCCTCCCGGCCGGCCTCGGGCAGATCAGCCCGCCTCACCAGGAGGACACACGGTCGCAGCAGTCCCGCCAACTCCCCGGCCACGTGCGCGGGAACGCCGTGCTGCCCCGCCAGCCTGGTCACGTTGCGCTCGTCGACGTATGCCATGCCGACGATCGTGTCACGGCCCACCGACACGGGCTGGGACCGTTCTCCGGAGGGGACGACCCGGGAGCGTGCGGCGTGCCCCGGCCCCTGCGGCCAGAACCTGATCCATGGCGCAGGCCCGGACACAACTTGCTCGTTTCCGGGCGCGTACAGTCCGTAAGCGCGTGCTAGAAAAGGAGGACTTCGGCTCTCGTGGCCGACGGGCGATCGGCGGTTCGGACAAGAGCAGCCTCCTCAGGGAATCCGCGGAGCGGTTTCTCCTGACCACGCTGCCTGCCCAGGATCTGTCCGGGACTCGACCGGATGGGCGGGCAAACTTCCTGTCATGCGAGGAGCCATGATGACGGACCGCTCAACCGCACCGCCGACGGTCATCGATCAGCTGGCGGTGAGCGCCGCTCTCGCGCACGCCAGTGCGGGTGTCTACGCCGTCGCGGACTCGGGGCGGATCGTCTGGGCGAACGCGCACGCGCTCGATCTCCTCATCCTCGGCGCCGACGACGTGATCGGGCACGACGCCCACGATCTGCTGCACCGCGACGCACACGGACGTCCGGTCCCGAGGAAGAGCGGCGGACGACGCCAACAGCCTGCCCGACAGGAGTTTCGGACCGGCCTCAACTGGTATCCCCGCGGCGACGGAACCCTCCTGCCAGGGCGATGGTTCTCCCTGCCCTGCGAAGCCGACGAGCAGGGCGTGGTCGCCCTCGTAGCCTTCCAACCCGTCGAGGCACCCGAGCCGGACGTGGCCCGGCCGACGTCGCCCCGCGCCCTGTCGGAAGGTGAGCGTCTGGCCCTGCTGGCCGACACGACCGCTCAACTGATCTCCAACGTCGACGTGCACGGGGCCCTGCGCCGCGTGGTGGAACTGATGCTGCCGCGGCTCGCGGACTGGGCCGTCATCGACCTGATCGCCGAGGGGGACGAGGTCACGCGATCGCTGGTCGTCCAGGCACAGGACTCCGTGCTGCGGATCCGCGAGGATCTGCAGGGTCCCATGCCCCCGATTCCCGCTTCCTCCCCCATGCCCCTGTCCAAGGCCCTGCGAGGTGCGGCATCGGCTCTCGCGAGCCCGGAGACCTACGACGGGCCACCCGATACCGGGATCGCCGTGGAACAGCGCAAGCTGTTCCAGGCGACCGGGATCCAGACCGCGGCCATCGCTCCCATCCGCGGCCCCCACGAGGTCGTCGGTGCCCTCACCCTGGGGCGCACCCGACGCGACGAAGCGTTCACGACGGGCGACCTGGCACTCGTGGAGGACATAGCGCGCCGGATCGGCATCGCTCTGGAGAACGCGCGCCACTACCAGCGTCAGCGGCAGATCGCCGCCACCATGCAGCGCTATCTGCTGCCCCAACTCCCGCAGTTGTCGGGAGTGGAGATGACCACCCGCTACCTGCCCGCCCCGGACGCCTCGCACGTCGGCGGCGACTGGTACGACGCCTTCACCCTCCCGGCCGGGGACACGGCCCTGGTCATCGGAGACGTGGTCGGCCACGACCTGGACGCGGCCGCCGGCATGGCACAACTGCGCAACATGCTCCGCGCCTACACCTGGTCACAGGACAACCCCCCGCACCGCACCGTTCAGGACCTCGACCAGGCGATGAGGCACATCACCGATGTCCGCATGGCAACCCTCATCCTGGCCCGTCTCGCCTGCGACGCCGCCGGACGATGGATCCTGCGCTGGACCAGTGCGGGACACCCGCCACCCCTGCTCGTCGACCACGACGGCGTGACCCGCTACCTCCACGAGGGCAACGGGCTCCTACTCGGTACGGGCACCGACCGCCCGCGTCACGACGCACAGGCGACGCTGCCGCCGGGATCGACGCTCGTCTTCTACACGGACGGACTCATCGAGACCCGCCGAGAACTCCTGGACACCGGCCTGGAACGCCTGCGCCGGAACGCGGCAGCGCTCTCCCACCGGCCCCTGAACTCCTTCACCGACCAACTGCTCGAACGCACCCGTCCGACCGACAACGACGACGACGTCGCCCTGCTCACCCTTCGCATCCCGCCCGGCACTCCGTAGGACCCGAGGCTCCGCGCCGGCATCCCGAGCCACGGGTCCGCCAGTAGCGATGCGGGCTTTCCGGTTCAGCCCGCGTCCGGGGCAGCGATGATGTTTCCGTCCTTGTCGAGTGTGTGAGTACGCCAGTACACGTCCCACTTGTCGTCGACCTGCCGCGGCACCTTGCCCGCCGGATATCGCGCATAGCCCGCCGAAGGCTCTTCCTTGTCCGAGAAGCAGGCCGATCCGGTGCTGCCCACCGACAAGGCGGGGTACTCGCCGTTGCCGCAGATGTTCTCCTCGTACCCGAAGCCGGCGCATCCGGTGAGGACCATGGCTGCGGCCGCGGCCGTGAGGGCAGCGACGACGACGGGAATCCTTCCGGCGCGGAAGACGGTGGCGGGTCGGTTCGTCCGGGGCACGTTCATGATGATCTCCAGTCGCTTGGTGTGTACCCAGCCTCGCCGTCGGGGATCCCCGTGCCTTGAGTACCCGTACTCAAAGGGGCCTGCTCTCGTGCTCAACACATGGCAGTGAGAGCCGATCTGATGGAGCATCGGATAGTGATCCGCTGTGACTGGGACAACCCACCTTGCCCCTGGAGGGCAGCCTGGTCAGAGCGCCATGCGATGCTGAGCGGCCACCAGGGCCGACGCCGTCGGCGACGGCATGCTCGGAGGAAGTCACGATGCGAATGCCATGGCGCCGGCGGTCGGCCGGACGCTTCGGACCGCTGCTTGTCGCGGCGGGGATCAAGCCCGGATCCGTCGATGAGTCGGCCGAGTTGACCGTGTCCCGGGAGGTTGCCTGGCGGGCCGCCCGCCGGGATCAACTCACAACCGCCGATATTCTGCGGGTCGTTGAAGGGATGCTGCGAGACGAACGGGAATACGAGTTCGTCGTCTCCGTTCTGGAAGGCATCCAGAACCTCGTGTCGCACGGTCTCGACGCGTTCCGTTCTCCGGACGAGATACACGGGCTGCTCGGGCCACGAGCAGCGGTCTGTTGGGACGGCTTGACCGGATTCTGGTCCGCGGTGGCAGGCTGGTGCGCTCTCACCGGGCTTCAGCTCGAGTCGTCGGCACCGCTCCTCACGGTCGAGAACGAGGAGCTCAGAATGCTGCTGTTGACAGCGAACCGGACCTTGGCCACCGGTGAGAAGCTCGGGCTCGCACAGGCCGTCCGTTACGAGAAGGCCGGTGGATCGCCAAAGCCCGGGTACAGCCACTTCGCCCTGGCACTCGAACGGATGGGACAAGGCTGAGCGCGGCCGACGCACGTTCAGAGCGTCGGATGCCTGACGCGGCAGTGGAGCACGGTCACCGGCAGGCTCGTCGACTGCCGGTGGGCGTGCCCTGCGCCGAGGATTTCTAGGGCCTGGGTGGGGTGTTCGCCGTACCGGTTCTGCGGGCGTGCAGCACGTTGCCGTCCAGGGGCAGAGGTGCCTGGCCCACCAGAGTGAGGCCCGCGTCGGCGAACAGCTGGGCGTAGTGGTCGGCGCGTCGTTCGCGCCCGCCGACGTTGCACATCATGTGCAGGTCCCAGGCCGTGGCCAGCGAGGCCGATCCATCGGTGGGCAGGACGCGTTCGACGACGAGCAGATCGGCGGTGTCGGGCATCGCGCGGGCGCAGTGGCGCAGGATGTCGAGGCAGCGGTCGTCGTCCCAGTCGTGCAGGACGCGGGACAGCACGTAGACGTCGCCGCCCGCCGGGACGTCGGCGAAGTCGCCCGCTCGGAAGGTGCACCGCGTCGCATGGCCTGCCGCGCCGAGGAGGCGGCGGGCGGTCTCAACGGTGTGCGGGCGCTCCAACAGGAGGCCGTGCAGGCGGGGGTGTGCGGAAAGGATTCGGCCGAGCAGCTCGCCGTTGCCGCCGGCGATGTCGACCACGGTGGCCCCTTCGGGGGCCGCGGTGAGTACGGGGTGGGCGGGCAGCGGGTCGAACATCCGTGAGCCGGCGGCCATCGACCGGTCGAAGAGTTCGGCGAGTTCGGGATCGCGGGCGAAGTGGTCGAAGTGGTTCTCGCCGAAGCGCTCTTCGAACGCCACCTGTCCGGTGCGCACGGTGTGCCCCAGCCCGGCGAAGGACTCGTAGAACGGTCCGCCGTACATCAGCGCCAGCGACCGCATCGACCCTTCGACGTCCGTGCGCAGCAGCCTGCCGGTGTCCGTGAGTCGGAAGCCGTCGCGGCCTTCGCTCACCACGCCGAGCATGGTGAGGTAGCGCAGCAGGGTGGTCAGGTTGGGCGCGAAGGCTCCGACTTCCTGCGCCAGTTCGGCCACGCCGGTGGCCCGCTCCTCGTGCATCGCGTCGGCCACCTCCAGCCGTGCGAACGCGGTCAGGGCCTGGGTCGTCCACGCCCCGGTCAGCAGGCGCAGCAGGGCCTCGGCGGGCTGCCGCTTGCGGTGTTCGTCGAGGTGGGCGGCGAGGATGTCCCGGTGGTCGCCGGGGACGTACAGTTCCACGCGCCGGTAACCGGCCTTCGCCTCTGCGGGCGCGGTGAAATAGAACACCGTGCCGTTCTCGTGGGGGTTGTAGCCGCCGCCTCCTGGGGTGGCGCCGTACCGGCCGAAGGTCGCGCACAGGCCGCGCAGCACCAACGGGTCCGGTGCCTCGACCTCGAAGGCGACGTGTGCCTCGTACTGTTGCTCCCTCTCCTGCGCGGCGACGGTGTCGAGGTCGGAACCCGGCGGCACGGCCAGCGTGAACACCTCGACCATGCGCCGCACCCCGTCCCGGCACTCCACCGCGGGTCGCAGAATGCCGACGTCGAGGTGTGCCGCGGACCGCTTGTGCCGTGCGGCCAGGCGTTCGCGGACGACGACGCTCGGCCGCGGCGGCGCGTCCGCGGCGAGCCCGCAGTCGACGAGCAGGGCGTTCAGCGCCGCCGCGTCGGGCGGGAAGACGAGGAGGGCCGCGTGCGAGAACTCGCAGCGCTCGGCCAGGGTCCGCAACTCCGGACCGTCGAGACCGGGGAGCAGGAGCGGGAGCAGGGTGGCGGTGTCCTGTTCCTTGACGAAGTCGACCGTCGCGCGCAGGCGGGACGTGTCGCCCGACAGTGCCGTGATCATTACGGGAGGTTCCTCATTCCGGGGTTCGGTCGTGTGCGTACCGATGTACGCGGGTGTGGAGCTTGGGGGCGGCGGGCTATACGCCGACGTAGTGCTCGGCGAACCAGTCCTGATGGCTCCGCGAGGTGCGCAGCGAGGTGAGGCGGGAGCGGCGCAGGGAGTTGTGGAACCGGGACTCGCCGTCCGCGCCGGAGGGGCCGTGCAGCAGCCCGATCATCCAGTGGGAGAACTCCTGCGCACGCCAGATGTGTGTCAGACACCGCGCCGAGTAGAGGTCGAGTCCCTCGGAGTTCCCGACGGTGAGGTCGTCGATCAGGGCGGGTGCCAGGACCGCCGCTTCGAGGACGGCGAGATTGGCGCCCTTGGCGGCGGAGGGGCTGATCAGGCCGGCGGCGTCGCCCACAAGGAACAGCGCGCCGTGGCGCAGCGGTTCGAGCACGTCGGACTCCAGGTCGACGACGGCCCGCTGCACGATGGGCCCGCGGCTCAGGGGGCCGTACTCCCGCGCCCGCATCCGCAGTTCGAGCTCGTCCCAGATCCGTTCCTCGGACCAGCCGTCGGCCGGGGTTCCACGCTCGCACTGCAGGTAGTAGCGGGTGACCTCGCTGGTGCGGGCCATGTGCCCGGCGAACCCCTGCTCGTGCACCGCGTACCCGACGGCGTCGAGACTGGGCGGCGCCTCGGCGAGCAGACCGAGCCAGGTCACACCGTGGTCGCGATGGTGGCGAACCGTTCCGGCCGGCAGTGAACGCCGGGCCGCACCGTGTCGTCCGTCGCAGCCGGCCACGTACCGCGCCCGCCACAGGCCGGGCCGCCCGTCGGCCTCGCGCACCGACACCTCGGGCCGCTCACTGTCCGCGCCGAGCACGGTCACGGCCTCGGTGCCGAAGCGGATCTGCCCGCCGCGTTCCAGGAACCGCGTCAACAGGTCGGTGACCAGATCCTGTTGGGGGTAGACGGTGTGCCGCTCGCCCTGCCCGAGCCCGCTGTAGTCCAGCCGGAACCGGCCGTCCTCGGTACGGAACTCGCAGGTGCTGTGGGTCTGCCCGTGCCGGTGCAGTCCTTCGGCGAGACCGTGCCGTTCCAGGATTCGCACGGTGTTGGCGGCCAGGTATCCGGAACGGGCTCGCGTCTGCACGTGCGCGCGCTCGGCCCGTTCCAGGATGACGCAGTCGATTCCCCGGTCGACGAGGATGTTGCCGAGCACGAGCCCGGCCGGCCCGGCCCCGAGGACGAGCACGTCGGTCGCGTGGTCGTCCGGTTGCCGACAACTCTTTCCGTCTGTCACGGAAACAGATACTAAGGAGACCGAAATCCTTGATCACACCGAAATCACCTGAATGCCCCGTACGAATGGAAGAGAGATCGCCGCTCCGGACGGCCCCGTGCGACCGGGTGAGGACATCGCCTCGGCCCACCGGCCCGATGCTGTCCGGGATGGTCGACGCACTCGCCCGGGAACGTCACGGCATGCGGACGAAGATCGCGACCGCCGTTCCGGGACTCACCGTCCCGTCCGCCGAGCGGTGATCCGTGACGGGAGTTGGTGACGACCGGCCGTCCTCAGTCCTCGGCGACCTGAATGATCGTCCTGCCGGAGACACGGTGACCGGGTACGAAGGCGGCGGCCGCTTCGTTGAGCGGACGCACCGCGGCCACCCGGGCGTCAAGGCGTCCGTCGCTGATCCGCTGCACGAGGAGCGTCAGACGCGCGCGGTCGGGTTCGACGACGAAGAACAGTGCTCGCCCGTCCTTGGGCCGAACGGTGGGCGGCCGGGCAATCGTGACGAGTGTGCCCCCGGGGCGCACGAGCTGTGCCGAGCGGTCGAGGACGTCACCGCCGATCACGTCGAACACCACATCGACTTCTCCGGCGTCCTCCAGCCGGTCGTTCTCCAGGTCGAGGAACGCGTGCGCGCCGAGTCCCAGAGCGGTCTCCCGGTCGGCCGCTCGGCCGGTTCCGACCACCCGGGCTCCGGCCTCCCCGGCGAGTTGCACCGCCATCGAACCGACAGCCCCCGCCGCGCCGTGGATGAGGATGGTCTGGCCGGTCCTGATCTGCGCGTGATCGAAGAGGCCCTGCCAGGCGGTCAGTCCCGAGACCGGCAGCGCGGCCGCCACCGTGTGGCTGACGTCCGCGGGCAGCGGGGCGAGATTGCGGGCCTCCACAGCCACGTACTCGGCGAGCGAGCCGTCGCGCGTCCAGTCGGTGAGTCCGAAGACCCGCTGGCCGACCGTGAGACCGGTCGTTCCGTAGCCGAGTTCCGCGACGACTCCTGAGACCTCGTGGCCGGGCACGCTCGGCGTGCGGTCGTGGCCCGCACGATCCCTCCATGTCGCGGGCCAGTCGAGTTCGCCTCGGGTGAACCCCGCGGCGTGGACCCGCACGATGACGTCGTTCTCCGCCGCGTGGGGATAGGGGAGGTCCGTCAAGGTCAGCCCCCTGACACCGGCGTCGCGGTCCCCGGCGGTGATGGCTCGCATGTCATTCCCTCCTTCGTCCGCGTCAGCTCGACCACGGCGCGTCGATGATGCGTTCGACCATGCTGGTACGCCGAAATCCCGGGATGAAGTGCTCCAGCACGTCTGCGTTGACCGTCCCGTACGTGGTGTCCGGGCGATTCCTCAGACCGTCGACGAATTCCTGCAGGAAATCCCTCTTGAATTCTCCGCGCGGGTGGGCGGCGACGATTTCGTCGGCCCGACCATTGTCCAGTTCCTTCAGGCCCCATCCGACGGCGTCGGTCAGTACACCGTAGTTCGTGGCTGCGATCTCCGCGCCCAGGCGACCGGGAATCCCCGGCGTCGTGTGCAGGGCGATCGCCATCCACACCACCTCGGCGGCGCTCTGCGGGAACCCGTGGTCGAGCAGGAACCTGCGGGCATGGTCGGCTCCGTCGAGCTCGAAGCGCTGTTCGTTGTCGGAGTAAGGGGACAGCAGTCCTGCGTCGTGGAACATGGCGGACACGTACAGCAGCTCGGGATCGGGCCGGAGGCCGAGCCTGCGCGCGTGCAGGGAACCGAAGAGGAAGACGCGGCGGGAGTGATGGAAGATGAGCGGATTCGTCGTCTCTCGAATGAGTTCGGCGGCAGCCGCAATTGCCGCCGTCTGAGGAATTTCCACTCCGGAAATGGTCTCGGTCATGAATGTTCGTGGCTTTCCGTGTGATGCGCCAAGGGGCTCCGCGTCGGTCCTGCGGTGCGGTCACTCCGGCCAGGCGGAGTTCTCGATGACGTCGACGAAGTCGGTACGCCGGAAGCCCGGTACGAAATGCGCGAGAACATCCGCGTTCACCGTGCCGAAGGTGGTGTCGGGGCGATGCTTGAAGCCGTCCGTGAACGCCTCGAGGATCTGCCGCTTGAAGTCCGGCCTCGGATGGACAGCCGTGACAGCGTCGATCTGCGCTCGCGTGATGTTGGCGAGGCGCAGGCCCAGCACGTCCGTCTCGACACCCGCGGTGGTCGCCGCGATCTCGGGCGCCATCTTGTACGGCACCTCTGGCGTGGTGTGCAGGGCGACGGCCGTCCAGACGGTGTCCGCGTCGCCCTCGGACAGACCGTGGGCCAGCAGGAAGGCGCGCGCCTGGTCGGCCCCGTCCATTTCGAAGCGCTGATCGTCGCTGCGGTAGGGCGCTACCAGGCCCGTGTCGTGGAACAGTGCCGCCACGTACAGCAGTTCCGGGTCGGGGCTGAGCCCCAGCGCGGCCGCCTGGAGGCTGCCGAACAGGTAGACCCGGCGGGAGTGGTGGAAGATCAGGGCCGGGGTCGTGTCGCGGATGAGGTCGGTGGCGTCCTGCGCGAGCTTGCTGTCGGGGATCGCGACGTCGGCGATGTACTCGGTCATGGCAGCCTTCCCTGGGCGGGCGGGGGGTTCCTGTCCCCAGCATCCGCCGCGCTGGGCCGCCGCGTCCGCGTCGAGATGGCCGAGAAGCCCTCGAAAACGGTCATGGCTCAGGCGGCCGGCTCATCTGGCGGTGCGTGCGGGCGGGGTCGGTGTCGTGGTGGCGAAGCGATGCTGGTACTGAGTGGGGGAAAGCCCGAGATGACGTGCGAAGGCGCGCCGCAGGCTCTCGTAACTGGGGAAGCCCGAGAGGGAAGCCGCCTCGGTCGCGTTGTGTCCGGCATCGAGCAGGGCCTTGGCCCGGTCGAACCGGATCAGTTCCACGTACTTCATGGGCGTGGTGTCCAGTTCGGCGCGGAACATCCGGGTCAGGTGCCGTGGGCTCACCCGGACCCGCGCCGCGAGAGACTCCAGGCCGTGGTCGGCTGTCGGATCGGCCTGGACCGCGTCCTGGATCATCCGTAGCACGGGAGTTCGGGGTGCCGGGCCCTGGAGCGAGGCGGAGAACTGGGACTGTCCGCCGGCCCTCTGCATGTACACCACCAGCGAACGGGCGATCTTGCGCGACAGGTCCGGTCCGTGGTCCTGCTCCACCAGGGCGAGAGCGAGGTCGATACCCGCGGTGACGCCTGCGGAGGTGTAGGTGCTGCCATCCCTGACGAAGATCGCGTCCGGCTCCACCCGCGTCTGCGGACAGCTACGGGCCAGCGCGGCGGTGTGCTGCCAGTGCGTGGTCGCCCGCTTGCCCTCCAGCAGCCCCGCGGCGCCCAGGACGAAGGCCCCGGTGCAGACCGACGCGACCCGCTCGGCCTTGTCCGCCAGGTCTTTGGCCGTGGCGCTCAGCACCGGGTCGACAGGAGAGGCCGGGAGCACATCCCCACCCACCACGAGCAGCGTGTCGAAGGGGTCCGCGACCGCTGCCTCCACATCGACGGGCACGCTCATGCCGATGGAGGACCGCACCGGCGTTCCGCCCACCGAGACGATGCTCAGCCGGTACCGGGCGCCGTACCGGTTGGCTTCGCTGAAGACCTCCGCCGGCCCGGACAGGTCCAGCATCTTCATGCCGTCGAACACAAGGACGCCCACGCTGTGTGCCCGTGATGCCATCGCTCCTCGTTCTCTTCGCTGAGCCGCTCCCCCGCCGTACTGGTCACGTCTACCAGGAAAGAGGCGTGAAGCATGCTTCCGAGCGCGCGCGTGTGACGGCCGGCGCATGCCGGGCCGGCGTGGCCAGACCTTAGGGCCCGGTTCTCCAGCGGCAGTTCGACGCAGGCCGTCGCGGCCTCCTTCCGCCAGTGGAACAATTCGTCCTCGGGGGTCCTCGCACCACAGCAGTCGAACCCACCGGCGTTCCCCTCCCCTTGGCGCCGGCGCCAACCGGAAGGAGACGTGACCCGTGATCGAGTGGGTGTCCCTCAGCAACGGCAGCCGACCCGTGCCCCGGCCCGCGTCCACGTCGCTGGTGTGGGCAACGGCCTTCGTCGGCGCGCTGGTTCTGGTGGCCGTGCTCAACACCACCGTGGGAACCGACCGGCCCGGCCTCGCCCTCACCGCGCTGTCCCTGCTCGCTGTCGTCCTCGGCTTCCCCGCCAGCTTCACCGCGGCCCCGGGAACAGCCCTACTGTGCTGGCTGTTCCTCAACGGCTTCGCCGTACCGCCCGCGGGCACCTTCAGCTGGATCGGGCACCGTGACACCTTCTGGCTCGCCTGCCTGCTGTCCGCCGCCCTCATCGGGACGACACTGGCCCGCCTCGCCCACGCCCGGGCCGCGTACAGCAGACTCCCCGCGGCCACCGCTCTCGTTGTGGAACTCAACGATGAGCCGCACGCCCCTTGACCATCTCCTCCGGCCGAGCCCCGTCGGTCGGTGCGTTCGTCCTCCGGGCACGCGGTCGCGGCACCAGGCCGGCTGGGCGCCGCGACCGCTCAGGTCAGGTCAGGTCAGGTCAGACGGATGGCGAATCTGCTCCGCCGAGGTGCCGGGCGAAGAAGCGGACCGCACTGTCGGCCTCGAACCGGGGCAACTCCTTGTGCCTGCCCGCGTTCACGTGCAGCGACTTCTCCTTCGAGGCGAAGGCGTCGAACAGCGCGAGGCCTTCCTCGCGCGAGATGTGTTCGTCGTCCCACTGCAGGTCGAACTCGATCGGGACGGTGATCCGCTTCGCCTTCTCGGCAAGGGCATCGGGCCAGTGCTGACCGAAGACGGCGGCCGTGATCCTGGGTTCGACCGCCACCAGCGGCACGCCGATCGCGGTGCCCATGTTGATGCCCCAGAACCCGACGAGGCCGTCGGCACCGATCTCCGGAAGTTCCTGGAGAGCGTCCAAGGTTGCCTGGTACTCGGGCACGGCGCGCTGCGTCAGGTGTTCGTTGTAGCGCACGACGATCGGGCCTTCCGGCTCGCCGGCCGCCCTCGCCCGGAACAGCTCGGCGATTTCCGCGTCGTCGTGTGCCGTCCGCGGCCGGTCGCCGTGACCGGGCGCGTCGATGACGGCGACGTGGAAGCCGCAACCGGTCACGAGGCGATGAGCGCGGCCGGACATCGCCGGGTGCTTCTTGTGGTTGCCGCCGCCGTGAGCCATGAGGATCAGGGGCGCGCGCTCGGCCGCATCGGCGGCGGGCGACCAGAGGACGCCGGGGACGTCACGCACGGTGAAGTCGCGCTCGAGCACGCCGTTGGATGAGGACTCGGCGGTGAACTGCGGAGAACGCATACGTGGTGCCTTTCGGGAGTGCCTTGTTGTCGAGGCGCTCCCGGCGACACCTGTGTCAATCGCCCGACCGTGACGAGAGAGGGAGCACCCACATGGATACAGCGTTCATGGGTCTCACCTCCTCGGGACGGTGCCGCGGTCGACGGAAAGTTAACAGCTCGACCGCGATCCCGCCCACTCCTTTTTCCCTACGTGATCACGGCTCCAGTGGGCCCCGACACCCCAGGACTTCCGTCGTCGAACCCGCTCCGGATCGCGATTCCGGCGGCCGGCACGCCGACCCGGAGGTAGGTCAACTCCCTCGGGACAGGCTCTCCCTCGTCCCCAGGGCGAGCCCCGCACGCCTCGCCGAGTGACCGCGGGCGCCGGGCGGTGCAGGAGGCCGCCATGCGCAGGTCACCTGCCATGCGCGCACTGGCGGCACATCCGCACGTTGATACCATGAGCATGGCATCTGACTATCCGCCCGACGTCCGGGCGGCCCGCATCAGGCACCGTCGGAGTATTCATGGCATCCCACCAGTCGCCGGCCCACCGCTCCCCCGTCAAGCGCCGTGTCCGGCTCGCGTCCTCGCTGGCCCTGGCGCTGGCGTTGGCAGGAGTGGCAGGCGTACAGATCTCGCAGGCCGCCATCATCGACCCGACCGGGAAGGCCCCGAAGTTCGCGGCGAACACGTGCGCCGACACGACCTTCAGGGCGATGACGGGTCCGCAGCGCGTCGGTCAGCTCTTCATGGGATCGGTCACGCCGTCCGCACCCGACGGCAAGCGGATCGCCCTCATGCAGCAGTACCACGTCGGCTCGGTGTTCCTGGCCGGCCGGAGCACGGCCGGGACGAAGGCGACCAAGGCCGTAGTCGACCCTCTGCAGGCGAAGGCGGACACCGCGGCGGGCCATCGTGTGGGCCTGCTGGTCTCGACCGACCAGGAGGGTGGACACGTACAGGTGCTGTCCGGCCCCGGGTTCTCGACCATCCCGACCGCGCTGACGCAGGGGACCTGGACCACGGCGAAGCTGCGCAGCGAAGCCGCGGTCTGGGCCAAGGAGCTCAAGGCGGCCGGCGTGAACCTGAACCTCGCCCCCGTCGCGGACGTGGTGCCGGAGAGCCTGGGCAGGGACAACGCCCCGATCGGTCACTACGACCGCGAGTTCGGCCACACCGCTGCGACGGTCGCCCCGCACAGTGACGCGTTCCTCGAGGGCTCCGCCCAGTCCGGGGTGTTGCCCACGCTCAAGCACTTCCCGGGACTCGGCTACGTACGAGGCAACACCGACACCACGGCCGGCGTGGTGGACAGCGTGACGACGAGCAACAGCGCGAGCATCTCGGCGTTCGACTCCGGTATCAAGGCCGGGGCGCCGTTCGTCATGATCTCCTCCGCCACCTACAGCAAGATCGACTCGAAGAACCGGGCCGCGTTCTCCTCCACGGTGATCCAGGGACTGCTCCGCAAGGACCTGGGCTTCAAGGGCGTGGTCATCTCGGACGACCTCGGGAACGCGGTGGCGGTGAAGTCCGTGTCCCCGGGCGACCGCGCGGTCAAGTTCCTGTCGGCCGGCGGCGACGTGGTCCTCACGGTCGAACCGAACCTGATCCCTGCCATGACCAAGGCCGTACAGAGTCGCATGACACAGAGCTCGACCTTCCGCGACCAGGTGGACCTGAGCGTGCACCGCGTCCTGAACGCCAAGCAGAAGGCGGGCTTGCTGTCCTGCGACTGACCCGCGCGCTCCTGAGACTGCGAGTCATGTGAGCACGGCGACGGCCGCCGGGCAGCGGGGAACCGCGTGGACGGCGGGTGGCCTGCGGGCCTGACGTGCCGTGAGCCGAAGGCAGGCGGGCATGTTCCGGCCCGCGAAGCCGTGGGTCATGAGATGGGGAGGGGGCGGCATGACGTCGTTGCGGTTCCGTGTGGGGGGTGCCGACGATGCCGCGAAGGTGGCATCGCTGCATGCCGACAGTTGGCGCAGGCACTACCGCGGTGCCTACGCCGACTCGTTCCTGGACGGGGATGTCGTCGCCGACCGCCGGTCCGTGTGGTCGTCGCGGCTCGCCGCACCGGGCGACAGCCTGACGGTTGTCGCCGAGTACGACACCGAACTGGCGGGATTCGTGCACGTCGTCTTCGACGCCGATGAGCGCTGGGGCAGCCTCGTCGACAATCTGCACGTCGTCCACGGCCGTCAGCGCACCGGCATGGGTGCCGCGCTCCTCGCCCGGGCCGCCGAGGCCGTCACCGAGAGGGCCGCGGGCCCGTCCATGTACCTGTGGGTGCTGGAGCAGAACACCGCGGCCCGGCAGTTCTACCGGGCCCTCGGCGGCACCTGCGTCGAGAAGGCGGTGGTGTCGGCTCCCGGCGGTGTCCCTGCTCGGCTCAACGGGTCACCCCACATGCTCCGCATCACCTGGTCCGACACCTCGTCGCCGGTGCCGCTCGCTGACCGCTGACCGCGACGGCAGGATCACCTCATGACGTCCACGGACGGTCCTGTGCCAGGTTCCCGCCCCCCGCCGTCCGCGATGTGCTCAGTCCGCGCGGTGTGTGATGTGACCGCCGACGGCCGTGAGGCGGACCGGCGCCTCGGCGGTCTCGTCCGCGGGAGCGCAGGCGGGATCCACACCGAGGGCCGTGAGGTCCGCCCTCAGCCCAGGTGCGATCCGTCCGGCGTCCTCACCGGCGGCGCGTGCCGCGTGCGAGGTGCAGCCCTCCAGGGCCATCAGCCCGGTGAGCCCCTGCCGGGAACCTGCGGCGCCCTCGGGCGCCTGCGCCATGGCCAGGACCCGGCGTACGTCGTAGTGCGCGATCGGCCAGTCCGAACCGAGCGCGAGCACCGCGCCCGCGTCCCGCAGGTCCCGGATGCGCCACGCGCGGGACGCCCGGTCGGAGCCGAGACGCCTGGACCACTCGTCCGCATGGTCACCTCGGGTGTAGGCGGTGTGGGGCGGCTGCATCGACGCCGCGACGCCGAGGGCCGCGAAGCGCGGGATCGTGTCGTCGGGCACCGTCTCGATGTGCTCGATCCGGTGCCTGCCCGCACCGCTCGCGCCGAGGGACTCGACCGTGTCCAGGACGTGCCGTACGGCCGCGTCGCCGATGGCATGGGTGGCGGTTCCGACGCCGGCGGTGTGCAGATGGCGCACGGCGTCGGAGTAGGCCTGGGGGTCGGGCCAGAAGGCGTCCGTGCCCTGCCCGTGGCAGTCGGCGTGCTCCAGCCACGCGGTGCCGCCCTCGACGGTGCCGTCCATGAAGAACTTGACCCCTCCGACCCGCCAGTGCCGGCCGGCCTCGCTCTGGAGGGCGATCAGCTCGTCAAGACCGTCCTTGTCCGTACCCGGCATGCACCAGGGCGCGAGGCGCAGTCGCAGGGGCAGCACCGCCTCGTCCTCCACCGATGCGAGCAGTCGCGGTACGTCGCCGTGCCCCAGGTCCATGACGTGCGCGCCGGTCAGTCCTGTGGCCGCCATCTGTGACAGCAGCGCGAGCAGTCCGGTGCGGCGCTCGTCGAAGGAGGGCCTGGGGACGGCCTCGAGCATCAGATCCATGGCGGCGTGCTCGACCAGGTGACCTGTGGGACGGCCGTCCGCGTCGCAGACGATCTCCGCGCGCTGTGCGAAGGTGCGCGGCCCCGTGATCCCCGCGGCCTTCAGGGCGGTCGTGCTGGCCAGAGCGGAGTGCCCGTCGTAGAAGCGGACGAAGGCGGGGGCGCCGCCCAGTTCGTCCTCGATGAGGACGCGGTCGATCCTCCGGCCTGCGAACACGTTGTGGTCGAGCCCCCAGGCGACGACCCAGCCGTCGACCCGTGGGGAGTCGCGCAGGGCCGCCCGGAGTTCGTCGAGCGTGCGCACGCCCGACAGGTCGGTACCGGTCGCCATCTCGAGTCCCCACACCGGGTGGCTGTGCGCGTCGACCAGGCCGGGGACGAGGGTGGCGCCGGTGAGGTCGACGCGCTCCGTCGCCGGACCGCTCCACTCGCGGACGATGTCCTCGGTGTCGCCGACGGCCGCGATCAGACCGTCCCGGACGGCCACGGCCGTAGCCTCCGGCAGGGCGGGGTCGAGGGTGCGGACGTGGGCGCCGGTGAGCAGCAGGTCGGCTTCGGACACGAGTGAGCTCCGTTCGGGTGTGTCTGAGGTGGGGGCAGGCGAAGCGTCGGGTCAGGCCCGTACGGCTCCGGAGTGGTCGGCGTCCGTTTCGGCCGGCTCCGCCGCGAAGCGATAGAAGACGTCGGGCTTGCTGCGCCGCAGTCGCCGGCTGAGCGCCAGGCCGAGGACGAAGACCACGGGGGCGACGGACGCAAGGATCGTGTTGACCAGCGAGGACGCTCCGGTGAACAGGTCGAGGTGGGTGCAGACGAGCACGATCGCCACTCCGAGGAGCACGGTGGCCACGACCGGCGCGACGACCGTGCGCAGCACACCCTCCTGGTGGGTGATGCGGCGGAAGTAGAAGGGAACGGCGATCGCGGCAAGGAGCTGGAGCAGCATGAGGCCGACCATTCCGGGGGTGTTGACCCAGAGCAGAAGCTGGGCGTACGGGTCGGCACCCGCGGCCCAGAAGGCGAGGACGACGACCGCGCCCAGCACCGTCTGCGCGATGCCTGCGACGTACGGCGACCGGTGCCGGGCGTGGACGCGGCCGAAGGCCTTCGGCACCACGCCTTCCTCCGCGAGTGCGAGACCGTAGCGGTTGATCGCGTTGTGGAAGGCCAGCAGCGAGGCGAGGACGCTCGTCACGATCAGGATGTGCATCAGGTCGGCCGCCCAGCCCCCGACGAAGGTGCTGATGGCCGAGAAGAACAGTCCGGCCGGGTCGCTGCCCGCCGCGGCGACGACTCCGGCGTCGCCGAACGCCTGGATCACGGTCCAGACGATGAACGCGTAGAACAGCCCGAGGAAGGCCACCGCGATGTACGTCGCGCGACGCACGGTGCGCCCGGGGTCGCGGGCCTCGCGGCGGTAGATGACGGTCGACTCGAACCCGGTGAAGGCGGCGAACGCGAAGGCGAGTACGGCAGCGGTGCCGGGGACGAACACGTTGTGCGGGGCGAAGGATGCCGCGGACAGGCCGTGCGCGCCTCCCGTGAACAGGACGCCGCCCGCCAGCAGGACGAGGATGCCGGTCTCGGCGCAGAGCAGGACGCCGAGGAGTTTGGCCCCGAAGTCGATGGACCGGAAGCCGCCGTACCAGATGAGCACGAGCCCGGCCAGGGAGACCGGCAGCCAGGGGATGTCGACGCCGAACAGGGCGTGGAGGGTGTCCTGCGTGGACGTACCGAGGAGCCCGTAGACGCCGATCTCCATGCCGTTGTAGCCGACCATGGCGAGCAGAGCGGCGCCGATGCCCACGGAGCGACCGAGGCCTCGGGTGATGAACGCGTAGAAGGCTCCGGCGCTGCGTACATGGCGGCTCATGGTGGTGAAACCGACGGCGAACACGGCGAGCGTCACGCCTGCGACGAGATAGCCGACCGGCGCGCCGATGCCGCCCAGCGCGATGGCGAACGGCGCGACTCCCGCCATGACGGTGAGCGGGGCGGCCGCGGACACGACGAAGAAGGCGATGTCGGCGGTACCCAGGGTTCCGGTGCGCAGGGTGGGCGCGGCGCCGACGCTGCTGTCGGTGTGGGGCTGTGTCTGCGGTGGGGTTGCGGGCATGCGGAAGGAAGCCCTTCTGGCGGCGGGGAAACGGGGTCCCGAGGGCATCCGTCCCGGGACCGGAAGCTAAATCTAAAGGCTTTCGGTTTCGGCAATGTAGCCTCCCTCTGGGGATTCGGGAAGACCACATTTTCGGGAGAGCGCGATGGGCCGGCCGAGCAAGCCGCTGCTGGACAGAGAGCGGATCACCACGACCGCGCTCGAACTCGTGGACACGGAGGGCGATTTCAGCGTTCCGAAGATCGCCAGGCTGCTCGGCGTCCAGACGGGATCGGTGTATCACCACGTGGACGGCCGGGACGGCATCGTGGAACTGCTGCGCGAGCGGGTGGCCGTGGCGATCGACCCGGCTCCGCTGACGGCCGACGCGCTGCCGTGGGACCGGCGGATGGCGGACTGGGCGCGTTCCTACAGGGCGGCCTTCGCCGCACATCCGAAGGCGATTCCCCTGCTCACCACGTCTCCCGTACGAGCGCCGCGCGTTCTGGAGCAGTACGACCTGGCGGCCGCTCTCCTGCTGGACGCCGGCTTCCGCCTGCCGGACGTGATGCCCGTGATCATCGGCCTGGAGAACGTCGTGCTGGGGTCGGCCCTGGACATGGCCGCGCCGGAGATGATGTGGGAGCTGACCGACGAAACGGCGACGCCGCACCTGGCCGCGGCCCTGGCGGCGATGGGCAAGGGCCGCGCCGACGCGGCCTTCGAACTGGCTCTGACCGGCTTCCTGACCCACGCCCGTTCCCTGCTTCTGCCGTGAGGCCCGGGTGACGTCTCACCGGGACCCGATCCGAGGTCGTCCGGCACAGGTGTCGGCGCTGTTCGGCGGACTGCCGCGCCGGGTCCGTACCCTGGCACCATGCGCATGCGCCCCACACTGAGCTGGACCCCCACCGAGGACCTGCCGCCCGGCACCACGGACCTGGAGCCGGTGACCGACGCCCTGGGCACCGGTGGGGTGCTGGTGCTCAGCGGGGCGGGCATCTCCACGGAGTCCGGCATCCCGGACTACCGGGGCGAACACGGGAGCCTGAGCCGGCACACCCCGATGACCTACCAGGAATTCGCCGGGAGTGCCCAGGCCCGACGACGGTACTGGGCGCGCAGTCACCTCGGCTGGCGGACCTTCGGCCGGGCTCGTCCCAACGACGGACACCGCGCCGTCGCCGCGTTCGAGCGACATGGACTCCTCACAGGGCTGATCACCCAGAACGTCGACGGTCTGCACCAGGCCGCGGGCAGTGAGGGCGTCGTGGAACTTCACGGAGGCCTGGACAGAGTCGTGTGCCTGTCCTGCCACGACGTCAGCCCGCGCCGCGAACTCGCCCGGCGGCTGGAGGAGGCCAATCCGGGCTTCGAGCCGTTGGCCGCCGCGATCAACCCCGACGGTGACGCCGACCTCACGGACGAGCAGGTCGGCGACTTCCACGTCGTGCCCTGCACGGTCTGCGGCGGAATCCTCAAACCGGACGTCGTGTTCTTCGGCGAATCCGTCCCCACGCTCCGCGTCGAGGAGTGCCGCCGGCTGGTCCGCGAGGCGGCCTCGCTGCTGGTGCTTGGCTCGTC
Source organism: Streptomyces sp. NPDC102279 (assembly GCF_044766365.1). Classification (NCBI taxonomy): domain Bacteria; kingdom Bacillati; phylum Actinomycetota; class Actinomycetes; order Kitasatosporales; family Streptomycetaceae; genus Streptomyces; species Streptomyces sp. NPDC102279. Next base: position 411,266 of record NZ_JBIWLU010000001.1, read on the forward strand.
ACTGACGGTGATGTCCGGTCTGCGGTTCGTGCGCCAGGCCGCCCAGGACGGGAAGCCTGTGCTGATCGTCAACCGGGACCCGACCCGAGGCGATCAGCACGCCCTCGCGCGGGTCGCGCTCCCCCTCGGAGCCGCCCTCACCACGGTGGCCGCCCGGCTGGAGATTCCGTTCGACGAAGCGGCGGCCTGAGTGAGGCGGGTTCCTTCGGGAACCCTCGCCCGTCCCCTGATGCGCTCGACCAGCGGGTCAGTTCGGCGAGATACAGGTCCAGCGTCTGGACCCGGCCCGGAAGAGGCTCGGTCCGATCCCACCAACGGATCGCCGAGATCTCCTCGTTGGCCCGGAAGTCACGGACTTCGGAACCGTGGCCTGCGAACAGGGCCAGATATTCGGTTCGCCGGTCGGGCGCCACGACGAACTTCGCGAAGCCGGCGAACCGCAACGCTCCGTCGGGTTCCTGTCCGCTCTCCTCCCGCAGCTCACGAACCGCCGCCTGCCGCACGGATTCACCCTCTTCGACGCCCCCGCCGGGAAGTTCCCAGGACTGGCGGTACCGGTCGAAGACCAACAGGATCCGGTCCTCGCGCCAGAGTGCCACCAACGAGGCTGCCACGGGTGCGTCGTTCGGCGGCGCCGTCTCCTCTCCTGGGGTGAAGGAGAGCAACGCGGTGCCGCGGTCGTCGACGGCGAGTGGTTGGTGCGCGGAGCCGGTCACGGTCCCATCCCTTCCCCGGTCGGCGCGGCGGAAAGCCCCCTGCCGTGCCCGGGCATGCCGCCTGCGGCGAAGTGCGGCAGTCCCGGGCCGGTGCCTTCAGCTCCGGATGTACGACATCCGCTCCGCCAGACCGTGGACACGTCTCCGACGGCGAGGCCGGCCGCGGAGCCGCACCCTTCGTCCGGGCCGGTCGGCGCTGAGCTGGTCGCCGCGATCTTGAGGCCGGCCGAACCTCCCCACACCTCGACGAGCGAGCCGACGCCCCCATGGTGCCCACGGCCTCGTCGGGGGTGCCGACCAGCTGGTCGGCGTAGTCGTCGCTGTCCAGGTCCGCGGAGGCGACGGCCGTGCCGAAGCCCGTCCCCTAGGGTGCGGCCGCCATGGCCGCGCCGGGGAGCACGACGACGGCCGGTGTCACGGCGGTGGTGAAGGAGATGGCCGAGACCAGGATTCGTCAGGTGAAGGTTCTGAACCGCACATGGTGCGCGGGCATCGGACCCTGCGGAGCCGACGGATACGTCGGCTCTTCCGTCACCCGTCCGGGTCGGTGCGGGATGACGCGCGCGCGGAAGGCCGAACGGTCGGTGGGCGGACGTGTAGAGAGGACCCCGTACGGGCCCTTCCGCCGTCGGTGCGGAGGCGGCGAGGCTTCGACAGGGGCCGGTCATCGCGTCGGCTGCCCGGGTTCCCGAACGTCCGCCCGAGGTGATGGAGGCCGAGCGCGCCTATGACCACTGTCCACTGGCTCTTCGGCGACCAGTTGGGGCCCCACTTCCTCGCTCCCGGCGAGGGCGGGCCCGACCGCGACGCGCCGGTGCTGATCATCGAGGCGCGTTCGGTTCTCCGCCGTCGACGCTTCCATCGCGCGAAGGCACACCTGGTCCTGTCGGCGATGCGGCACCGGGCCGCCGAACTGGGCGACAGGGCCCGCTACATCCGCGCCGACACCTACCGGGAGGGACTCCGCGAGGCGCTCCGCGACGTCGGCGACAACGGCGCGACGGTGCACCACCCGACCTCGCACGCGGCCCTTCGACTGGTGCGGTCGCTCGACGCCGTCACCGTCCTGCCGGCCCGCGGATTCCTGGTGCCCCAGACGGACTTCGGCGCCTGGGCGGACGGCCTCGGTGGCCGGCGACTGCGGCAGGAGGACTTCTATCGGTGGGTGCGACGCGGACACGACCTGCTCATGGACGGCGACGCCCCGGCCGGCGGGCGCTGGAACCACGACCACGACAACCGCGAACCTCCTCCGAAAAACGCCCGGACCCTCGACGTGCCGGCGCCCTACCGTCCCCGGGAGGACGCGATCGACGAAGAGGTCCGGCGCGACCTGGACCGGTGGGAGCGCAAGGGGGAGGTGAGCTTCGTCGGACGGGACGGCCCCCGGCGGTTCCCCGCCTCGCGACGTGAGGCGCTGGCGGCGCTACGGCGGTTCGTGGAGCACCGCCTCCCCGGCTTCGGCGCGTACGAGGACGCGATGCTGGCGGCGGATCCGGTGATGAGCCACAGCCTCCTGTCGTCGTCGCTGAACCTCGGCCTGCTGCATCCCGCCGAGTGCGTCGAGGCGGCGGAGGACGCCTGGCGGTCCGGACTGGCGCCGATCAACAGCGTGGAGGGATTCGTCCGGCAGATCGCCGGCTGGCGCGAGTACGTCTGGCAGCTCTACTGGCACTTCGGTGACGACTACCGGGACAGCAACGCACTGCGGCACCACACGCCGCTCCCCGACTGGTTCCTCGATCTCGACGCCGACGCCGTGACCGCCCGTTGCCTGGCCACGACCCTGGCCCAGGTCCGCGACACCGGGTGGACCCACCACATCCCGCGGCTGATGCTGCTCGGCAGTCACGCCCTGCAGCGCGGCTGGGATCCGCGGGCGGTCACGGACTGGTTCCACCGCTGCTTCGTCGACGGCTACGACTGGGTCATGCTGCCCAACGTCGTCGGGATGTCGCAGTACGCCGACGGCGGGCGGATGACCACCAAGCCCTACACCTCGGGCGGCGCGTACGTGCACCGCATGAGCGACCTGTGCGCGGGCTGCGCCTACCGTCCGACGGAACGCGTGGGGGAACGGGCCTGTCCTTTCACCACGGGGTACTGGGCCTTTCTGCACCGGCATCGGCAACGGCTGTCCGGCAACAACCGGATGAGCCAGGCGGTCCGCGGGCTCGACCGGCTCGGCGACCTGGACCAACTGCTGCGGCAGGCAAGGGACAGTGGCGATACCCCGCCCTGACCGGCGCGTGTGGCGGCGTGATCCACGTAGGCTCGCGGTATGGCCGACGAACAGGTGCAGGGCACGAGGAGAGGGCCGGGTCGACCTCGCCAGGAGCACGTCACCCGGGCCGCCCTCGACGCTGTGGTCGAGCTGGTGGCGGCTGAGGGCATGGGCGCCCTCACGATGGATGCCGTGGCGACGCGTGCCGGGGTGAGCAAGCCCGCCATGTACCGGCGCTGGCCCACGAAGCAGGCCCTTGTCATCGCGGCGACGGAGTCGCGCATCGGATCGCTGATCGTGCCCGACATGGGGGATTTCCGCGCCGAGTTGCGTGCCGTGCTGACGGCACGGATGGAGGCCTACCGGCAGCCGGGGATCGCCCGTCTGGTGGCCGGGGTGATCGGGTCGGCCGCGGAGGAGGGCGCCGAGCCCAGCGCCTATCGCGCGTACACGGCCCGCGTGACCAGCGAGACGCGTCACCTGCTGGAGCGCGGGGTCGCTCGCGGTGACGTGCGGGCCGATGTGGATGTGGCGGCCGCCACGACGTTGGTGGCGTCGTCGCTGCTCTTCCGGATGATCGGCGAAATGCGGCTGCCGGACGGGGCGTTCGTCGAGTCGGTGGTGGAGCTGATCGGCCGGGCGGTCTGCGTCCAGGCTTGAGGTACGTCCTCACACCTGCCTGAAGAGACCTGGGCCCGGGCCGGCAGGCCGTGTGCGCCCGAGCCGTGAGTCCACCTCTCCGCGTGCGACCGGTGTCGGCCCACGCGCCCTTGACGGTCCGCCTCTCCGCACCCTCCCCCTCGCGGGCACGACATCCGCGCTCCGGGACCCATGCACGAATCCACACGTCCAGCCCCCTTGTCCTGCCGCACCCCAATAACGATACTGCCGGTTACGTAATAACGATCGCTGCGAGGAGGACTCCCATGCAGGACGTCGCCACGGCCCTGGTGGCCCAGCCCAAGCCGGTCCTGGACAAGCCCCTGATGCACTACGGACGCCGGACCCTGGAGCGGCTCGCCCCCGGTGCCGAACCGACCGCGTACGAGCTGCTCCGCGTCGAGCCGCTCACCCCGCACTTCGGCGCCGTCCTCGGCGGGGTCGACCTGACGCGGCCGATCACGGACCGACTCGCCGCGGAACTGCGTCAGGCGCTGCTCGAATGGAAGGTGGTCTTCTTCCGCGACCAGCTCGGCTTCACCCCCGAGCACCAGCTCGCGCTCTCCGCCGTCTGGGGCCGGCCCGAGATCAACCCCTTCTTCGCCAGGACCGGGACCGCGGGCATCTCACGCCTCGCCAAGGACGCGAAGGCCGCCGGGAACAAGAACATCTGGCACAGCGATCACTCGTTCATGGCCAACCCGTCACTGGGTGCCGTCCTGCGCGCCGTGGAGGTGCCCGCCGCGGGCGGCGACACCATGTGGGCCGACATGGCAGCCGCGTACGACAACCTCCCCGTCGGCCTGAAGGCGCGGATCGAGGACCTCACCGCCGTCCACGACTGGGAGGCGAGCTGGGGTGCCCTCATGAACGACGAGCAGAAGGCCGCGTTCCGGGCCACCTGGCCGCAGGTCGAGCACCCGGTCGTGGCGCGGCACCCGCGCAGCGGCCGCAGGACCCTCTACGTCAACGAGCCGTTCACGCGCCACATCAAGGGCCTGTCCGAGGCGGAGAACCGCGAACTGCTCGACATCCTCGTCCTCCAGGCACGCATCCCCGAGTTCCAGGTCCGCTTCCACTGGGAACCCGACTCCATCGCGGTCTGGGACAACATCGCCACCCAGCACTACGCGGTCAACGACTACTTCCCGCAGCGCCGGGTGATGGAGCGCATCGCCATCGCCGGTGTCCCGCTGTCCTGAGGCCTCCGGGCCGATCATCACCTCACGGAGTCGCCATGACCGCGGTACCGACCCTGCCCCAACTCCCCACGGAAGTCGGCCAGTCCACCGGCGACGGCAGCCGGCGCGCCTGGACGGTGACCGCGCTGCTCGTGGTCTTCATGATGGTCAACTTCGCGGACAAGTCCGTCCTCGGCCTGGCCGCCGACGAGATCCGCGCCGATCTCCACCTGAGTGCCACTCAGTTCGGGCTGGCCAACGGCACGTTCTTCCTGCTGTTCTCCGTGGCGGCGATCGCTGTCGGGCTCGCCGCCGACCGGGTGTCGCCGAAGCTGCTGCTCCTGGTGATGGCCCTGCTGTGGTCCGTGGCCCAGGTGCCGGCGGCGCTCGGCGGCGGCCTCGGCGTCCTGGTGGCCTCCCGTGTCCTCCTCGGCGCGGCGGAGGGCCCCGCCTTCCCCGTCGCCCAACAGGCCACCCTGGCCTGGTTCCCGGACCACCGGCGCAATCTGCCGGGCGCGCTGATCACCCTCGGCGTGACGCTCGGTGTGATCGCCTCGGCGCCCGGACTGTCCTGGATGATCCAACATCACGGGTGGCGGGCCGCGTTGTGGGTGCTCGCCGGCGCCGGCCTCGTCTGGGCCGCCGCGTGGAAGGCACTCGGAGCGGATGGCGGCAACCGTGGTGACACGGCGTCCGCGCAGCCCGCGACAGACGCCCGAGCTGCGGTTCCGTACCGGCGGATCTTCGCCAGCCGTACCTGGATCGGCGTCACGAGTGCCTATTTCAGCAGCTATTGGACCGTGGCACTGATGCTGGTCTGGTTGCCGTCATACCTGCGCAACGCCCTCGGCTACTCGGCCGGTGAGGCCGGCACCCTCGTCGTCGCCCCGTGGACGATCGGAGCCGTGGCCCTGCTCGCGCAGGCCGGCATCACCGGGCGCCTGATGCGTCGCGGTGTTCCAAGTCGACGCGCCCGGGGCTGGGTCGGCGGAACCCTGCTCGGACTCGGTGCGCTCTGCTGCCTGGCGCTCCCCCTGGTCGACGGGGCGGGCGCCAAGACCGCACTGGTCGCTCTCGGCTTCGGTCTCGGCGGCTCGTACGCCACCGTCGCCGCGACCACCGTCGCCGAACTCGCCCCGCCGTCCCGCGCCGGCGGCGCCCTGGGCGGCATGAACGCCGTGGTGACGACGGCGGGTCTCGCCGCACCCGCCGTCGTCGGTGCCCTCGTCGACGCCCGGGGAACCGGCGGCTACCAGACCGCCATGGTCCTGTCCGGACTGCTCCTCGCACTCGGCGCAGCGGCGTCCTTCCTGCTCGTCGACCCCGTGCGGGACACTGCCCGTATGAACGACTGAGCGGGCCCGGCCGATCTCATCGCACCTGTTCCCGCACCCCCCACCGAAGGAGTTGCCCCCTTGAGCACCGCACCCACCCTCGACAGCGCCCACCTCGACCTCGCGGTCGGCGAACTGCGCGCGCACGCCGACTCCTGGACAGCCACCTCCCTTGCGGAACGGATCGGCCTGCTGGAGCGGATGTTGCCGCGCATCGGTGACGAGGCCTCGGGGATGGTCGCCGCCGCGGCCCGTGCCAAGGGCTACGACGACCGGTCGGAATGGGCCACCGAGGACTGGGCCTCGGCCCCCTGGGCGCTCGCTCAGACCGTGAGCGCTTACCTGCACGTGCTGCGGCGCCTGGACGCAGGAAAGGCCCCGGTCACCGCCGGACAGGCACGCACGCGCGAGGGCCGCGTGGTGGTACGTGTCTTCCCGGCCACCGCCGGCGACCGCCTTCTGCTCAACGGGTTCACCGCCGACGTGTGGACGCTGCCGGGCACCTCCCGTGAAAAGGTCCTGGAGCGGGCCGCGGGCGAATACCGCGGACGTCCCGGTCGCCCCGCCGTCGCTCTCGTGCTCGGCGCAGGCAACATCGCGGCCATCACTCCGCTCGACATCCTGCACAAGCTCTACGCGGAGGGGCAGGTCGTCATCGCCAAGATGAACCCGGTCAACGCCTATCTTCGTCCCCACTTCGAGGCGGTGTTCGGCGAGTTCGTGGAGCGAGGCCTGGTCCGCTTCGTCGACGGAGGCCAGGCGGAGGGCGCCTACCTGACCCGGCACGACGGCATCGACGCCATCCACGTCACCGGCAGCGAACACACTCACGACGCCATCGTGTGGGGCACCGACGAGCAGGCAGCGGAACGGCGGCGTGCGAACACGCCGCTCAACACCAAGCCGTTCACCAGTGAGTTGGGCGGTATCAGCCCCTGCATCGTGACGCCGGGACCTTGGAGCGCAGCCGACTTCCGCTTCCAGGCCGAACACATCGTCACCAGCAAGCTCAACAACTCCGGTCACAACTGCGTCGCCAGCCAGATCCTGCTCGTCCCCCGCGACTGGGACGGCACCGATCGCCTGCTGGCCGAGATCCGTCGGGTCCTGCGCCGGCTCCCGCCGCGCGGGGACTACTACCCGGGCGCCGAGACCCGCCTCGACACGGTCATGCAGGCTCACCCCGAGGCCGAGACGTACGGCGACGGCGCCTGCCGCGTGCTGGTCCCGGACGTCACCGACCCCGACGACCCGATGCTCACGGACGAGGTGTTCGCCAGCGCCCTGGGCGTCGTACGTCTTCCCGGCGCCGACGCTCCCCAATTCCTGACGGCGGCAACGGAGTTCGCCAACGAGAAGCTGCCGGGCACCCTGGGCGCCACCCTCCTCGTCCACCCCAGGACCGAGCGCGCGCACCGCGCCGCGGTGGACGACGCCGTCACCGCACTGCGGTACGGCACCCTCGGCATCAACTGCTGGTCGGCCTTCGGATTCCTCCTCGGCCACACGCCCTGGGGTGCCCACCCCGGCCACACTCCCCAGGACATCGGCAGCGGCATCGGCTTCGTGCACAACACGTTCATGCTCGAAGACATCGAGAAGACCGTGCTGCGCGCCCCCTTCGCCCCCGCGCCCCGCGGCCTGTTCACCGGCTCCCCTTCCCTCTCCCCTCGACCGCCGTACTACGTCACCAACCGCACCGGACGCACCACCATGCAGCGCCTCACCGCCTACACGACGGACCCCGGATGGAGCCGCCTGCCGTCGATCTTCGCGTCGGCACTGCGCGGCTGAGCGAGAGGTTCAGGGCGGGGCCGGCTGTTCGCGGTCCCGCCTGTACGCCATTTCGCTTCCGTGACCCGGGTGCGGTACGAAGACGGAGTGAAGGATCAGACCCAGCCCTCGACCGTCCGTGTGTTCATCGCGCTCGCCCCGCCCGACCAGGCGAAAGAGGAGCTGGCCGCAGCGCTCGGCCCCGCCTACGCGTCGCACCCGGAGATGCGGTGGAACCGCATCGAGGACTGGCACATCACCCTGGCGTTCCTGGGAGAGCTGCCCGCCGGCACGGTCCCCCTTCTGCGGCCACCCCTCGCCGCCCTGGCGGCGAAGCGCCCATCACCCTCTGTGGCCCTGCACGGCAGCGGAACGTTCGACGACCGCGTGCTGTGGAGCGGAATCGACGGTGACCTCTCCGAGCTGCACGAACTCGCCGCCGACGTCCGTACCGCCGTACGGAACTGCGGGATCTCCTTCGAGGAGCGTCCGCTCCGCCCTCACCTGACGCTGGCCCGTGCCCGCAGGGGAGACCATGCCTCGGCGGCTGAGATCGCCCGCGGAATCTCCGGCTTCACCGGCCGCCGATGGTCCGCCGAGCGGCTCCACCTGGTCGGCAGCAACGCGGGCCGCAGCCGCGGGGCGATCCACTATCGCGACATCGAGGCATGGCCTCTCGTCGGCGCGGGTGGGTAGCCCCCGCCCGTTCTCCGACGGCTCGCGCGAGCACGGCCTCCCCGCCCCGCGCCGAGCGTGACGATCACCCGGGTGCGGGCTGCCGGCCCGTCCTGACAAACTTCCGCCATGCCGATCATCGACGTCTCACCAGCGGTGTCCATCGCCTACGAGACGTTCGGTGATCCCACCGATCCGGCCGTCCTGCTCGTGATGGGTTTCAGCGCCCAGATGATCGCCTGGGACGAGAACTTCTGCCGTGCCCTCGCCGAGCGTGGACGGTAGGTGATCCGTTACGACAACCGTGACTGCGGGCTGTCCACGAAGTTCGACGATCACCCCGTCGACAGGGGCCGGTTCATCGGTGCCGTGAGCTCCGGTGACATCGCGGCCGCCCTCGCGATGGTGCCGTACACGCTGCAGGACATGGCCGACGACGGTCTCGGCCTGCTCACCGCGCTCGGCATCGAACGAGCGCACGTCGTCGGGTCGCCGATGGGCGGCATGATCGCCCAGACCATGGCCATCGGCCGACCGGCGCGCGTGCTGAGCCTGACGTCGATGATGTCCTCGACGGGTGAGTCGGAGTACGGCCGGCCGAGTGCCGAAGCCCAGGCCGTGCTCTTCAGCCCGAAGCCGTCGGACCGCGAGGGATACATCGCGGCGGCGGAGCGGGAACTGGTCTGGGCCTCCAAGCGGTACGGCGACGCGGCCTCGCTGCGTGAGCCGGCCGCCCGGAGCTTCGACCGCTCCTACTATCCGGCCGGCGTCGGGCGACAACTCGGGGCGATGATCCTGGGCGGCTCCCGCGCCGACGGCCTCCGCGTCCTCGATCTGCCGACTTTGGTGATGCACGGCCTGGACGACACCCTGATCGACCCCAGCGGCGGAAAGCGCACCGCCGACCTCGTCCCCGGAGCGAAACTCCTGCTGATCCCGGACATGGGCCACGACCGCCCCCACGAACTGTGGCCCGACCTCCTCGACGCCTTGGACGCACACACCGGCTGAACAGCGCTGTTCCCAGGACGAGTCGGGGCGGTCTCGGGCAGTGCGCCGATGGCGTGCGCGAAAGGTCGTCGCGGTGGAGTCCTGCCCGCTGACACCGCCACGGCTGTCACCTCCCTCCACCGAGCCGCGCGAGCCGAACCCGCAGTCACGTCACGACGTGTCGTTCACTCGATGCAGTGAGTTAGTTTTCCGCCTCCACGGGGCAAGATCGATCAGGCCGTGTGCAAGGCACGGCCGTCTGCACGTAGTCAAAGAGGATGCACAGATGGCAACAGGTGTCGTGAAGTGGTTCAACTCGGAGAAGGGCTTCGGCTTCATCCAGCAGGATGACGGCGGTCCCGACGTGTTCGTGCACTTCTCCGCGATCCAGGCGACCGGCTTCAAGGAGCTGGCCGAGGGCGCCAAGGTCAAGTACGACGTCAATCAGGGCCCCAAGGGGCCGCAGGCCGAGCAAGTGGTGCCCGCCTGACACCGCCGTACGGGCACACCGGGCCCGCACACACGAGGACCACTTGCCGCCGGTCGGAGGCGAGTGGCCCTCGGGCGGTCACGAGGTCGAGGTGTGTCCCGGTCGCGGTGATTTCCGAAGCACCGGCCGCTCGTGGGCCGGAACGCTTCAGCTGGGCAGAGCGCTGATCTCGCCGCCGTCGGCGAAGAGGGTGGCGCCATTGATGTAGCCGCTGGCGGGGCTCACCGGGAACCTCACGATCTCGGCGATCTCACGCGGCTCACCGGCCCGGCCTCGCGCGTCGACCCGATCCAGCACTCCCATCTGGTCGCCGAGCATGGCCTCGGTGCCCTCCGTCCGGACGGGTCCCGGCGAGACGGCGTTGACGCGCACGCCGTGTGGGCCGAATTCGGTCGCTCAGTAGCGGGTGAGGATCTCGACGCCCGCCTTGGACGCCGCGTAGGCGCCTCCGACAGGCGCCGGCATAGGTGCCGCGCTGGAGCTGACCGTCACGACCGACCCGTGTCCCCGCTGGGCCATCCGCATGGTCTCGTCGGCCTTTCGCCGAGTGGCCACCGAGTCGGTGGCCACCCTCCCGGGAGGGCCGCTCGGGTACTTGGTCCTCGTCGCCCTGGCCGCGGGGGAGCCCCCTACGGAGCTGGCCCCGGCCCAGCAGGTCAGCCTGGACCGCACCGTGATGACGTATCTCCTGGACGATCTGGAAGCCCAGGAACTCATCGAGCGCCGGCCCGATCCGCGCGACCGACGAGCACGCCAGGTCGTGATCACCGACAAGGGGCGCGACGAGCTGGCCCTCGCCCGGCGTGGCCTGGCAACGGCCGAGGGACGCCTGCCGGCAGACCTCGACGAGTCGGACGCCGCCTCCCTGCGCGCCCTGCTCATGCGGGTCGCCCGCACCGCGCAGAGCGCTTCTCTCGGCCCCGACGAACGCTGCTAGCGCTGAGACGGCGTAGGCGCGGTGCCGCTGGCGCTGCGGCCGAGTGCCGCCCGAATCCCGCACGTGAGCTGCCCTGCGGCCACTGTGGAAAGAAAGCACGGGGCCCGTGTCGATCGGAGCATGTTCCGTTCGACGTCCTGATGTGGGGCAACACCGCCCCTGAGGATGCGTCCGGACCTGACGAGGAGAGCACGTGGATCAGCTGCTGAAAGTCATGAACTTCAACGTCTCGAGTGACGGAATCGGTGCCGGTGAGCACCAGACTCTGGAGAGCCCGTTCGGCCTCCCCCATCCCGAGAGGCTGTTCGCCTGGGCCGGCGCCACGGCGAGCTGGCCCATGCGCTCCGACCCCGGCGGCAGCCGCGGCCTCGACGACTACTTCACACGGGATTTCGCGCACAACATCGGTGCCGAGATCATGGGCCGCAACAAGTTCGGCCCCCAGCGCGGGCCCTGGCAGGACCACGACTGGCAAGGCTGGTGGGGTGACGAACCCCCGTTCCACACACCGGTGTTCGTCATGACCCACCACGAGCGTCCTTCGATCACGCTCTCCGACACGACATTCCACTTTGTCGACGGCGACCCGGTCACCGTTCTCGAACGGGCACGGGAAGCGGCCCAGGGCAGGGACGTCCGGCTCGGCGGCGGGGTCACCACAGTCCGGCAGTTCCTCGACGCCGGCCTCGTCGACACCCTGCACGTGGCGGTCTCGCCGGTGAAGCTCGGATCCGGGCTTCGCCTCTGGGATTCGCCCGACGACCTTCTCGACCGGTTCCACCTCGACGTCGTGCCCAGTCCGAGCGGGGTTGTGCACCACCTGTTCTGGCGGCGCTGACACGGGACGGACCCCGCGGCCCTTCCGCTGCTTCCGCTCGTCCCGCTCCTCCCGTCCTCGCGTGCACGTGTGCCACCGAAGGTCCGAGCACGGTGCGGTCAGGACGGCGGACGGCGGCTCGGGCCGTGCGGGCAACCGTAAATCGCTGGCGCGGCATCCCGCCGCGGTGGAGGATCCCGAGGGTCCGGGGCGGCTGCGAGCCCTCACCCTTGCTTGACAGGTGGTCGTGATGACCGTTGCCGAACCGGAGGCGTCCGGGTCCCGGCCCGAGGTCCGCGCCGTGGCGGGAAGGCTGCGTGGCGTCTGGGAATCCGGTGCGGCGGTCTTTCGTGGCCTCCCGTTCGCCGAGCCTCCCGTCGGCAGCCTGCGCTTCGCCGCCCCACGACCCGTACGGGACTGGAGCGGCGTGCGCGAGGCACTGGCGTACGGTCCGCCGCCCCCGCAGGGCGGGCACTTCGGCATGGACGCGTCCTCGCGGGACGCGCCGGGTGACGACTGGCTGACGGTCAACGTCTGGTCGCCCCATCCCGCGCCGGGCGTGGGACTCCCGGTGATGGTGTGGATCCACGGCGGCGGCTATGTGATCGGCACGTCCGGCCTCCCCGAGTACGACGGTGGCCGGCTCGCGGGCGACGGTGTCGTCGTGGTGACGTTCAACTACCGGGTGGGGGTCGAGGGTTTCGCGCAGATCGAGGGGGCTCCTCCCAACCGGGGACTGCTCGACCAGGTCGCCGCTCTCGCATGGGTACGCGACAACATCCGGGCCTTCGGCGGCGACCCGGACCAGGTCACGGTGTTCGGTCAGTCCGCGGGCGCGGGATCCGTCGCCGCGCTGCTGGCGATGGACCGCGCGGCCGGGCTCTTCCGCCGGGCGGTCGTGCAGAGCGCGACGGGCACCCTCTTCACGCCGGAACTCGCGGCCGACATCAGCGCCGCCTGCGCGGCGGAGCTGGGACTGCGGCCCACGACCGCCGACCTGTCCGCCGTCGACCCACGCCGACTGTCCGTCGCCGCCGACACGGTCGGCGCCACGATGGACAGGTGGGCCCGGCGCTGGGGCCGGGCGGCGTACCGGTCGATCACGTTCTCACCCGTCATCGACGGCGAGGTCCTGACCGCCACACCGTGGCAGGCACTCGCCGACGGTGCCGGACGCGACATCGAACTCCTCGTCGGCCACACCCGTGACGAGCAGCGCCTGTTCACCGCCATCAGCGGTCTCCTCGGCGAGGTGGGCGAGGAACAGGCGGCGACCGCCCTCGACATCCTCGCCCCCGGAGCCGACGGCGCGCACCGCTATCGCGAGGCCTTCCCGACGGCCCGCCCCGACGAACTCTACGAACTGGTCCATTCCGACTGGCTGTTCCGCATGCCGTCGCTCCACCTCGCCGAGGCGAGGACGACCGCCGACGGGCAGGCGCACGTCTACGAGTTGACCTGGCCCGCTCCTGGCATGGGAGGCGCCCTCGGTGCCTGCCACGGCCTGGACGTGCCCCTCGTCTTCGGCAACCTGGACCGGGGACGGACCGCCTTGCTGATGGGCGAAGCGCCCTCCCCCGAGGCCGAGGCCCTGTCCGCACTCATGCGCACCGCGTGGACCTCGTTCGCCACCCACGGCGATCCCGGCTGGCCGGCGTACGACGCGGATCAGCGCCTCGTCCAATGCTTCGACACGGAGTCGACCGTCAGCGCCTACCCGGAGGAGCCCTCCCGCCGGATCTGGCAGGACCACACGTTCTCGCCGCTGCCACTCGTGGGCGACTAGGGCTTGTCGGGAGACCGGACCTGCTTGCCTCGGCCGGTCGGGTCACCGGTGGGGCGAAGGAGCCACAGGCATCGAGCGCCGCCGACCTCGACCGGAAACGGAGTCGACCGACACTCAAGGACGGCGCGCCGCTCGCAGTCCGTCGGCGACGAGGTCGAGGTGGCGTGCGGTCTGTTCGGGCTGGATGCCCGAGACGGCGGCCAGCGAGACGCCGAGCAGCAGCGTGGTGAGGTCGTCGGGCGTGACGTCGGCGCGGAGTGAGCCGTCCCGCACGCCGGCCAGCAGCAGCGTCTCCACCGCCTCGACGATGCGTTCGCGAGTGGGGATCACCGGCATCCTCCCCGCGGTGGGACCGGTGCGCGGGTCCCGGTACATGGCGTGCTTGGTCGCGGCGAAGGCGATGTAGCGGTCCATCCATGCCCGCAGCGCGGCCGGCGGGGGCAGCTCCTCCAGAAGCTGGGCCGCACGGGCGGCGACCTGGTCGAGTTCGTTGGCGTAGACGGCCTCCACCAGCGCGTCGCGGGTGGGGAAGTTGCGGTAGAGCGTGGCGATGCCCACACCCGCCTGCTTGGCGACGGTCTCCAGGGCCACCGGTTCCGTCGCAGAGGTGAACGCGGCGCGGGCGGCCTCGATGATCTTGTCGCGGTTGCGGCGCGCGTCGGCACGGGGTGCACGCGGCGCCCTCGGTTCCGGCGTGCCGGGATTTCCGTCGGCGGGAGAAGCATGCGCAGACAAAGTGGAGGATCCCTCCGTATGTGTTACGGTCGACATGGCGGAGGATTCCTCCACTTAGACCATGCTCTCACGCCTCTCCGAGGACGGACATCCCATGACCTCTCCCGCCCCGATCCCCTCGTCCCTCACCACGGCCACCGGCGCTCCGCGGGCCGGCGGCCCGGGCCGGCTCGGCGACCGCGTCGTCTCCCGCGTCGGCTTCGGAGCGATGCAGCTCCCGCGGCTGCGCGACGACCGCGCGGGCGCTCTCGCGATCCTGCGCCGCGTGGTCGAGCTCGGCGTCGACCACATCGACACCGCGCAGTTCTACGGCGACGGCTACGCCAACGACCTGATCCGCGAGGCGATCCGCCCCGAGGACGGCGTCACCGTGGTCAGCAAGGTGGGAGCCACGCCCCACTCGGACGGCCCGATCCCCCTGCGGTACGCCCAGCACCCCGACGAGCTGCGCGCCGACGTCGAGGCCAACCTCAAGAGCCTCGGCCTCGACACGATCCCCCTCGTCAACCTGCGCCGCCCGACCACCAGCGGCTTCGGCCTCACGGTCACACCCGACCAGGTCGTCGACCTCGACGACCAGCTCGCCGTGATGACCGAACTGCGGGACGAGGGCAAGATCGGCGCCATCGGTCTGAGCACCGTCGGCCTCGACGATCTGAACCGGGCCCTGCCGGCTCGGATCGCCTGCGTGCAGAACGCGTACAGCCTGCTGGCCCGCGAGGACGAGGAGCTGCTGCGGACCTGCGCCGCCCAGGACATCGCCTGGGTTCCCTACTTCCCTCTCGGCAGCGCGTTCCCCGACCTCCCCAAGGTGTCCGAGCACCCCGTGGTCAAGGACATCGCCGCGTCTCTCGACGCCACCCCCGCCCAGGTCGGGCTGGCCTGGCTCCTCCACCACACCCCCAACACCCTCCTCATCGCCGGCACGGCCGACGCCTCCCACCTCGAAGCCAACGTCGCCGCGGGCGCCGTCGAGCTCGACGCCTCGGCCCTCGCCGAGCTCGACGCCGTCACCGCGGGCTGACCCGGATCCCGGCTGCCGCACGACCGAGCCGGCCCCGGGCGGGCAACCGCTCGTGGCCGGTTCGCGTGCGGTACGGGCCCCGCGGCGCTCGTCGGCCGCGCACCGGACGCCCACGGCACCCGACGGCGTTGCCCGGCGCGCCAGTTGCAGATCCCGCCATCCAACGCCCCCCGTTCACCACCCTGTTGAGTCCCGGGACCGGACACGGCAGCGAGAAGGAATGCGTCAGGTCTACGCGTTCTCGTCGTCCACGGCGAGGATGGTGCGGCTCGCCGCGAAGAGCCGAGCGCAGCGTCGCGTCATCGCTTCGGGCGACTGCTCCGGATGGTTGGCCCACCAGCGGACCAACGCCGTACACAGGCCGCGCCAGGCGTACTTGAGCGCGTCGGCGTCGAGCGGGTCGCCGGCCCCGGCCTCCTGGAGGAGCCCGGCCGTGCCGACCGCGGCGAGGTCGTCGATGGCTCCTCGGTAGTACGCCGCGCGCCGGGCGGCGGCACTGCCGGGCGGCAGCGTGCCGTCGTACAGCACGAACCACGCCTCGCGCCGCCCGTCGAGAGCGGCGAACAGAGCGCCCATGACGCGCAAGGGAGTGGGCGCCGCATCTGTGGCGTGATCGGCCATCGCATCGCGGATGGCGTCCAGCAGACCGTCGCCGACCGGGTTCAGGCACGCGAGATAGAGGTCCTCCTTGCTCCCGAAGTAGTGGTGCAGCAGCGGCTTGGTTACCCCCACGCGGGCGGCGACCGCCGCCACGGTGGTGGCCTCGTACCCACGGAGGCCGAACTCCTCGGTGGCCACGGCCAGGACCTGGCGTTCACGCGTGGCCCTCGGCACGCCCTTGGTGCCGGCCCTAGAAGGGAGCGTTGTCATGGTCTCGATATTACCCTAGGGTAATTTTCCGTTGGGTCAATTCTCTGGACCTCGCTGGGAGCACACGTATGTCTGCCACTCCGTCCGACCCCGGTCCGTCCCGCTCGCGCTCCTGGTGGGGCTGGGGCTACGCCGACGCCCACCCCGGCGACGCCGAATGCGTGGCCATGGGCGCCTTGCTCCCCGGCACCCGGCCCCATCCCCTCCCGATACCGCAAGTCGCCGACCTGGCCATCGGGCGCCCCGCCGTGACGCCGCCGGCCTCGCTCGCACACCTGGTCGGCGCCGATCCGGACGTACGCGCCGCGCACGCGATGGGCAAGGCCTACCGCGACGTGATCCGGGCCCTTCGCGGCCGTCCCGGGAGGATCCCCGACCTGGTCGCCCGGCCGACCGACGACCAGGAGGTCGCCGACCTGCTGGACTGGGCCGGCGAGCAGGGCGTGGCCGTCGTCCCCTTCGGCGGCGGCTCCTCGGTGGTCGGCGGCGTGGAGTACCGCGGCGACACGCATCGCGCCGTGCTCTCGCTCGACCTGACCTCGATGGACCGGGTCCTGGAGATCGACACCGCCGGCCGCTCGGCGCGGATCCAGGCCGGCGCGCTCGGGCCCGTACTGGAAGGCCAGTTGCGACCGCACGGGCTCACTCTGCGGCACTTCCCGCAGAGCTTCGAGTTCTCCACACTCGGCGGCTGGCTCGCCACCAGGGCGGGCGGCCACTACGCCACCGGCCGCACCCACATCGACGACTTCGTACAGTCGATGAACGTCGTCACGCCCGCGGGCGTCAGCACCTCGTGGCGGCTGCCCGCGTCCGGCGCAGGACCGTCGCCCGACCGCCTGTTCCTCGGCTCGGAGGGTGCGCTCGGTGTCATCACCGAGGCATGGATGAGGCTGCAGGAGCGCCCGCGGCACAAGGCCTCCACCTCTGTGGCCTTCGCCGAGTTCCACGAGGCCCTGGACGCGGTACGCGCCATCGCCCAGTCCGACCTCGCCCCGGCCAACTGCCGTCTGCTCGACTCCGGTGAGGCGCTTCTGTCCGGCGCCTCACACGACGGCTCGGCCGTCCTCGTCCTCGGTTTCGAGTCCGCGACCGCCCCCGTCGACGACCGCCTCGGCGCCGCTCTCGCCATGGCCCACGCCCACGGAGGCCGGGGCGGCACAGCGACCACGGACCGCGCCACGACGGCCGATTCGGCCGTGGGCCACTGGCGGTCGGCGTTCCTGCGCATGCCCTACCTCCGCGACGGACTGGCCCGGATGGGCGCCGTCGTCGAGACCTTCGAGACCGCAGCCACCTGGGACAGGATTCCCGGGCTGATCGACGCCGTCCGCACCGAGGTCGGCGCCGCCGCCGTCAAGGCGACCGGACATCCCGCCACCATCAACTGCCGTCTGACCCACGTCTATCCGGATGGTGCGGCCCCCTACTTCTCCGTGGCCGTGGCCGGTCGGCCCGGCGAGGAGATCGAGGTCTGGGACGACATCAAGGCGGTCGCCGGCGATGTACTGCACCGCCACCGCGCGACCATCACCCACCATCACGCCGTCGGCCGCGACCACCGCGCTTCCTACGACCTCCAGCGCCCGGAACCCTTCGCGAAGGTGCTCCGCGCCGCCAAAGAGGCGTTGGACCCGCACCACATCCTCAATCCGGGCGTTCTGGTCGACTGAGCGTGCGGCGCCGGACGGGCGGGACCGGGAGGACGGGGAGACCGGGCAGCTGAACTCCCGCTGTTCACGGGGCGCCTTCGGTGAGGGGAACCTCGTGAGCTGGTGAAACATCTCGCGCACTCACCGTGCCCCTGCGAAGATCTGCGGGTGTTGTATCGCATACGTCGCCGCGGCGCGGCTCTGATCGTTCTCCTGCTCGCGGCACTTCTCCTGCCGACGGTGGGGGCTCAAGCCGCCACCTCCGCCGTCGAGTTGAGGGCGCCCGACACCGCGTACCTGTCCAAACGAGGTGTCAGTCCCAGCGGAGGCATCCGCCTCTGGCTCTCCCCGCAGCCGGGGGCGGGCCGGGCGGCACAGGCCGACGTGACCTTGACAGTCGACGCGTCGGACTTGGAGGGCATCGCCCGTCTTCGTACCCGCCGTGACTGCGGAGACCACGCCTTCGGTACGAGCATGGTCGTCCGGTGCACTCTCGGCACCCTCACCCGCGGCAAGGAGAACTACCCGGACGGGATCTACATCGAAGCCGTCGCGGGTGTCAGCCGCGGCAGGCACGGCACGATCCGCTACACCTTCAGTGCCCCCGGCACCGACGACGCCGTCTTCGAGACGGACGTGCGAATCGAGGGCCCCGATCTTCGCGCGCGCGTGGAGAAACCTCGCACGGGCGACACGGCGGGCGAGAGCTTCGGCTTCACGCCACGGATCCGCAACGCGGGCAGGTTCCCGGCGCGGGGATTCGGCGTGAAGTTCGCCGCCCCGCACGTCACCTTCCCGGCGCAGTACAGCAATTGCCGGTACGCGACCGAAGGGCCCGGGCTCTTCGCGGACTGCTGGTTCGACGAACAGCTCGCACCCGGGCAGGCGTACGAGTTCACCGAGCCCATCACCGTCGACGTACCGGACTCGATGGTGAACGGCAGCTTCAGCTACGTCCCGTACCTCCAGGGCATGACGGGAAACGCGGAGGAGGATCCCGGCGCCACCGGTACGGACCCCGCTCTACGGCAGGGCCCGGGACCCGAGTTGAAGGTGCGCCCCATCGACGCCGAGGTCGGCACGTTCGTCGACAAGTACACCCTCGGCGAGGTCCGGCTCCACACCTCACAGACCGCCGACCTGCGGGTGACCGCCGACGCCGTGGTCGGTACGACGGGAAGCACCTCCAAGGCCACGTTCCGTCTCGACAACGCCGGACCGGGCCGAATCTCGGGCACGGTGCTGCGCATCACTGTCCCGGAAGGCCTGAGCGCGGTCGAGCCCACGCCGCCGCCGGACCCCGACAACGAGTCGGAGTGGCAGTGGGAATGCGCCTCTTCCGACAAGCGCGTCTACACATGCACCCCTCCGAACCCCTTGGAGCCCGGCGACACCTGGCAGACGACGCTCGAGTTCCGCATCGACCGGCGCGTACGCGGGGCCGAGGGGCTCCTCGAAGCGGTGCAGGACACGGAGCGTCCCGCGAACGACCCCAGGAAGGCGGACAACACGGCACCCATCGCCGTGCGTTCCACGGGGGGCCCGCTGGTCGAGCCGTCCGAACCGAACCCGCAACCGCTCGCGGCCGCCGCCGAGCGGGATGGCGACGACGGCTCCCACCTCATGGTGGCCCTGGGGCTCGGCGCGTTTCTCGTTGCTGCCGCGCTGGTCCTCGGGCTCCGGGCGCGGACAATCCGCCGTAGGGCGGACACCGACGGCCGGGGCGAGGACAGCCGCTGATGGACGGGCGCGGTCTGCCGGTGACGATCGTGAGCGCCTGTCTGCGCGACGGCCGAGGCGGAAGCCCCACCGCGGTGCTGACCGAGGCGCCGCTGAGTGACGACGAGCGGCGCCGAGTGCCGGCCCTGGCGGGAACGTCGCACGCCGTCTTCGTCTCGGTGCACGACAGCCGGCCCCGTGGTTCCGTGGTGTCCCTTCGCTTCTTCACCGCCGAGGGCGAGCTGCCCGCGTGCGGACACGGGACGGTTGCCGCTCTTGCCTTCCTGACCGGGCGCGCCGACGACGGGGAGTGCCGGGCAACCGTCCACGCGGGAGGGCGTGTCTTCTCCGGCTGGTCCGTACGCGGGACGACGCAGGTCGAGGCCACCTTCGACCCCGGTGCCGTCGACCTGCGCGAGCCCACGGCGATCGAGTGCGACCTTGTCCTGCCCGCACTCGGTGTCACCTCGGGCACTCTGGCTCCCGGCACGTGCGTCGCCTCGGTGGGGCGGTCGCGCCTGCTGGTTCCCGTTGCCACGCGGTCCGCTCTCGCCGCCCTCAGCCCGGACTTCGATCGGCTGCGCACCGCCTGCGACCGGCTCGGCCTTCTCGGCTGCTACGCCTATACGGTGCCTACCCCCACCGGCCGCGTCGCGGCACGCATGTTCGCCCCGTCGATCGGTGTCGCGGAAGACATCGCCAACGCCAACAGCACCGCCTGCCTCGCCGCTCATCTGGCCCGTCGGGGCGACACCGACATCGCCGTCGACATGGGCGACGCCCTGGGCAGCCCCTCCACCATCACCGCCACCGCGCGGCACGACGAATCCGGCCTGCTCCTTCGCCTGGGCGGCGCCGCGACGATCGCGCGCATCATTCGCCTGCCCCTGCCCGGCCCGTAGCCCGTCGGCCCGGAGCGAGGACCGCGTCCGGTCCGAGGGTGCGCCCTCGCCCCGACGGCGGCCTCGGGCGTCCGGCCGTTCACGGAGACATGGTCAGAGCCCCGCCTTACAGTCGAATGCATGGCACTCTCACGTGAAGAACGCGAAGCCTTCCTGGCCCAGCCGCACGTCGCCACGCTCGGCGTCGCCGCCGGGGAGGACCGTGGACCGTTGCTGGTACCGATCTGGTACGACTACGAGCCCGGCGGCATGCCCTGGATCCTCACCGGCGCGGACTCCCGCAAGATGAAGCTGATCAAGGCGGCCGGCTCCTTCAGTCTGCTCGTGCAGCGTGTCGAACCCACGCCGCGGTACGTCTCCGTCGAGGGGCCCCTCGCGGAGGTCACCGAACCCGCCGCGGGCGTGCACCGTGAACTCGCCGCGCGCTACCTCTCCGGTGAGGCACTGGACCGGTACACGGCATGGGCCGAGTCACAACTCGACGACCACGTGGTGGTCCGTATGCGTCCGACGCACTGGACGGGCGCCGACCTCGGCTCGGTCGGCTGACCACCCCGGGCCGCAGCAAGAGCCGCTACGGCTGCACCACATCCGCCGGAGACATGTGCCGGGCCCGTGGCATCGGGCCCGGCACGCGTCCCGGAGCGGTGTCTTATCTTCCTGGGCAGGGCGTGAGACCCCGTGCCTCAGTCGCTGGTCAGCGTTCCGCCGTACTTCAGCGCGCTCGACGGGGAGGGCAGGCCGAGCCTGCCGGGGGTGAACACGTACGAGCCGTCGGCAGACGCCGCCGGTAGCACCCAGACTCCGCCCGATCCGGTGTTCTCGCCGGGTGAGCCGACCGCGACGTCCGTCGTGCCGTCGTGGTCGTAGTCGCCCGTCGCGACCGCGGCGCCGAACGCGTCGCCTGCTTCCGCCGCGCCGGGAACGCCCGGGGTGTCCTGCTGGTCGGCCACCGAGCGGGCCTCGCCGTGCGCGTCGACGAGGCCGGTCGGGCCGCCCAGGAGCAGTGTCGCGGCGCCCGCCCGCGCGCGGCTGCCGATGGCCTCGCCGGGGGCACCCGCGATCAGGTCGTCGCGGCCGTCGCCGTTGACGTCGCCCGCGGCGAGGGCCGCGCCGAAGTGGTCGTCGGCCTCCGCGACGCCCCTCACGCCGACGGTGTCCTGGTTGAGGGTCTGCTGGCGGTAGCCGAAGTTCCAGGGGATGCCGGCGCCGTAGTGGATGTGGATGCCGCCGCCCTTGGCGAGTTCTTCGGGGCCGCAGGGGTCGTCGATGTTCTCGTCGGCGATCTCCCGGCACTCGCCGAGGGCGAGGTCGTCGTGGCCGTCCCCGTCGAAGTCGCCCGCGGCCAGCGCCGAGACGCCGGCGTTGTCGGTGTTCCAGAAGTTCGCGAGCGACTTCTCCTCGGGGGACCAGCTCCACAGGCGTACGTGGGACTGGGTGAAGGGGGCCGTGGACCAGTAGCCGACGGCCAGGTCGGCCGTTCCGTCGTCGCTGCCGTCCAGGTCGCCGGTCGCCAGGACGGGCGCGCGTCCACCCATCGCGCCGGTGAACACGGTGGTCGCGGGACCGCCGCCCTGCTTCAGCACGACCGTGTCCGTCGCGCCGATGGCGACATCCGTGCTGCCGTCGCCGGTGAAGTCGGCCGCCACCAGGGACTTTCCGTACGCAGCGGAGGACGCCGGGCCGTTCAGGATGGTGGCGCCGGTGCCCAGGCCGCCTCGGACGCCGTACAGGACGGCGACAGTGCCCGCGTCGGCGCCGGCTCCGTTGACGTCCTCGCCGGGAACGCCGATGACCACGTCCGCCCTGCCGTCACCGTTCACGTCGGCCGCGGAGACCGCCGCACCGAACCGGTCACCCTTCTCGGGTGTGCCGGGGATACCGGGTCTCGCCTGGGTGACCCGGGTGTTGCCGCTCGACCCGAGCCCCTTCGGTCCGCCCCAGACGACGTCGACGTATCCGGCCTTGGCCTCTCCGTCGACGGCACCGTCCGGTACTCCTACGACGAGGTCCGCGAAACCGTCGCCGTCGAAGTCACTGACGAACACCTTCGGGACAGCCGCGGTCGCGGGCGGGGCAAGGGCCAGACCAGCGGTGGCCGCAGCAGCGACCGACACTGCGACGGCGTACGTCCGTATGCGCACGGGGGCTCCAACTCGGTTCGCAGACAAGGGGGCACTCGTGTGACAGCCGAGAGGGGGCTGGGGTTGTGCTGGGCTTCACCCGGAGTTCATAGGGCGTGCTGAAGCAGCGCGGTCACGGCGAAGCCACGCCTTACGCGGCGTTGGACCGGACGGATCGGGGCGCCTGCCACCTTCGGAGAGCGTCCCTCGCCTTCCGCCGCGCCGGGGATGTACCGAGGGAAACGATCACTCCGCCGATCCGGGCTTTCTGCGCTGATTGGCGTTGAAGCGCGCCTTCTTCTGACGATTTCCGCACGTGTTCATGTCGCACCATTTACGGGTGCGACTTTGGCTGGTGTCGAAGAAGGCGGCTTGGCAGGTCGGTGATGCGCACAAGGCCAATCTTCCGTCTCGTTCGCCCGCGATGATGCTGATCGCGTCGGCGGCGATCACGCTGAGGGCATCTTCCACGCAGGAACCCGAGCTGAGCCGCCATTGCCGCTTGCCCTCGGGTGTCAGAATCGCTGCGGCCCGCCCCTGAGCACTGCGGTCATTGATGACCTGGACAGCGGACGCGGGGAGAGCGTCCTGGATCGCGGCCGCTGTCGCGGCGGCATGAATCGACTCCCTCAGCTCCCGAGCGAGGTCGAGCTGGGCAGTGGTGCAGGAGTCCACGGCGAGGCCGCTCACCGCCAGCCAGTCGACGAGTCGGTGCGGCGCGGGAATGCGCTCCACAGCGTCGCCGTGACGCTCCGACAGAGTCCCCGTGAAGCTGGTCGCCAGCACACTACCGAGGCGGAATTCAGGGAACGCAACACGCATGGAACCACCTTAGCGGGTTGCGGCGCGGCTCGGAGAACTGTTAGAACCGTCTTAGACGGTTCACACCAGCTCGCGCCCGGTCCACGATGGCCAGGAGGTCTCATGCCCCGTCCAACCAGCGACGTGCAAGCATGTGAAGTGCACGCAACCGACGCCGACCTCGACGATCTGCGCGCGCGACTGGCCGCCGCGCGACTGCCGGAAGCCGAGACGGTCCATCACGCGGCGCCCGACCCTCGCCGATGGGAGCAGGGCGTTCCTCTCGCCGACCTCGTCGATGTCGTGAACTACTGGCGCACCGGGTACGACTGGCGGTCGTTCGAAGCGCGCCTCGACCGGATCGGCCAGTTCCGCACAACCATCGACGGTCTGGGAATCCACTTTCTGCACCGCCGATCCGCGCGCGCAGACGCCACTCCGCTGGTCTTGACGCACGGCTGGCCAGGCAGCATCGCCGAGTTCATCGATGTGGTGGACGAGCTGGCAGATCCGAAGGACGCGGACGCGCCGGCCTTCCACGTCGTGGTCCCGTCACTGCCGGGCTTTGGTCACAGCGACAAGCCGGCCACCACCGGGTGGGGAATCGAAAAGATCGCGGCCGCTTGGGTGGAGCTGATGGGACGGCTCGGCTACACCAAGTTCGTGGCCCACGGCGGTGACTGGGGAGGTGTGATCACCACGGTCCTCGGCGGCCGGTTCCCGGAACACGTCCTCGGCATCCACACGACGTTCGCGGAGGCACCACCCGGGTGGACCACGGACGGGCTGACGGCGGTCGAGCGCGAGTGGACCGAGAATACCCGCGAATTCTGGGGCCACCACGCGGCGTACGCGAAGCAGCAGGCGACCCGACCGCAGACCATCGGCTACTCGCTCGTCGACTCACCGGTCGGGCTTCTTGCCTGGATCCTCGACAAGTTCGCCGAGTGGTCAGACACCGAAGACAGCCCGTTCGAGACGATTTCCATAGACAGCGTTCTTGATGACGTCACCCTGTACTGGCTGACCCGGACCGGCGCGTCGGCGGCCCGCATCTACTACGAAAGTCACAAGTCTCTCGATCCCGACCTTCGGGTCGACGTCCCGTCGGCAATCACCATGTATCCCCGCGACATCGAGAAGTGTCCGCGCACCTGGGCACAGCAGCGGTACCGACAGATCGTCCGATGGAGGGAGCCCGAGATCGGGGGCCACTTCCCGTCGTTGGAGGTTCCCGAGTATTTCGTCGAAGACCTGCAAGAGGGCCTCGCAGCCGTGCTGGCCGCTCATCGGTGAACGCGGGCGGGTGCCGGCACAGTTTCGGACCGGCCCTGGATCTCACACGCCGTCCGCCTCCCGCGCCGCCTGCTCCAGTCGGTCCCGGTACCGCTCCCACTCCGCTCGGTCGCCTTCCGGAATGTTGCCGCCGCCCTTCTTGTCACCGACGGCCCCGTCCACGAGTTCGCGCACGATGTCGGCGTGCCCTGCGTGCCGTTGGGTCTCGGCCAGGACCCGCACGATGACGTGATGCAACGTCACCTCGCGCCGTTCCTCGGGCCACCAGGGGATCCGGCCGACCGCGTCGAGCGTCAGCGAGTCGATCGTGGCGTTCGCGTGCTCCCACGCTTTCCGGTACAGGTCGACGATCTGCTCGCGCGACTCCTGCGGGGTGGCCCACATGTCGGCGTTGAGCTCGGCGTCCTCCGTGTACCACCAGGCCGGCGGCTCCTTGCCGAAGAACGGCCGCCCGAAGGTGTCCCCGAAGTACCCCAACTCCACGCCGCTGAGGTGTTTGACCAGCCCCAGCAGGTTCGTCCCCGTCGGTGTGAGGGGACGCCGGATGTCGTACTCCCCCAGCCCGCCCACCTTCCACACCAGGGAGTCCCGGGCCTCCTGCAAGTAGCGGAGCAGATCGGCTTTGGCGTCGTGATCCATCATGGCGGCCAGTCTCGCACCCGCCTCTGACATCGGCTTCCGCCGTCCCCCGCGCCTTCCCCGCATCCGGGAGATCGGGGGCTCGGGGAACTCACGCCTCTCGGGACTTGCGCCGAGCCGAGTGGTTGCTGACCAACAGCCAGACCCACAGCAGCACCTGGAACGAGCCCCACACGATGCTCGCGCCGCCGGCACCGTCGGCGATCCGCCACACCAGGAGTCCGACACTGACGCAGAGCAGCGGCCAGTACACCCACGGCCCCCACCGGGCACCAGGCCGCGCCCACGCGGGCGCGGTTCGGCTATGTGAACGCTCCGGCATGCGCGCCTCCCGTCGACGAACTACCCCCCTCAAGTGCCCCCGAGGCCGCCTCGTAGACACGCGGCCCCTCGCCACGACGCCGCCCGCTGTGCCGACGGTTGAGATCTCGTGACGTCATGCCAGGGCTTGTTCGCCGCCCAGCGTCCGAGCCGGCCCGCGAAGCCGGGTCGCGCGCTCGTGAAGCCGAACGGCGTGCCGGAGGGCGTGGCGCCGACGTCGCCGATCTGCCACATGCGCCCGCGATGCGGTCCGGTGACGACAAGATGCCAGTTCAGCGCCCACCCGTCGGTTCCGAGCACGAGCGAACCGTGGTCGCAGACCCGGCCAAGCAAATCGTCGTCGTCCTCGGGTGGGTTCTCGTCGTTCCCCCGCAGCCGTGGCTCGGTCAGTGGAAAGGGCCGGTTCAGGTCGCGTCACGCAGCAGGCGGTGGAGCGCCCCGAGGTCATTGCCGACCCCGGACCACTCCACCGCCCGTCACGTACTGCGTGCCATGTCCCCGCCGACCGCGGCCGTGGGGATTCCACGGCCTCCGGCGACGGATCAGATCCGGTTAGCGGCGCGACTGGTGGTGGTGGCGCCCCCACGAGGCGTCGTCGACGAAGCGGCGGTGGTCGTTGCGCAGGGTTGCGGTGTCGGCGTAGTTGTCCCACACGTAGTTCCGCCGGTCCTGGAACACGTCGCGGCGGGAGTCCTGGCCGACTCCGGTGTGGACGCGGACCGTTGAGCGGCCGTCGAGGCGGTAGTGGTGGAAGGTGTAGGTGCGGCCGTCCCTGGCGGAGAGGGTCCAGTCATCCAGGTTGACGGCGTGTCGGGTGTTGTTGGTGATCTCCACCCACTCCTGGTTCAGGGAGCGGTTGGAGCGGTCCTCACGACCCGGGGAGTCGTACTGCACACTGCTGATCTCGACACTCTGCCGGTGCGGGCGGTGGTCGGCGGCGGACGCCGGCACCGCGATCGCCGCGGTCATGGCCGCGGTGGTCAGCGCGGCAGCGGTCAGACGGCGGGCAGTCACGGATACGGTCACAGGTTCCCCCTGCATCGTGCGTGCACAGCCGGCAGGAATACTGGCCGGTTGTGCGGCGTGCGGGTGGCGGCCGGTCGGCCGCACATTCACACCTTGCCCACCACATCGCCGCGATGTGAACGAGACGTGGATCGCGTTTCCGTTCAACTACATTTCAGTGACGCTTGATTGCAGCGTCCATCTAGGTCGTGTAGGCACGATGTTGACGCCCGCGCGTCCGACAATCCGTTGCCAACGCTGGTCACGGGCCCTCATTCGCCACGGGCCGCCACCCCAGCAGGTATCTCGCCGTCACCCGAAAGTGGGTAACAGCCACCGTAACGAGGCGGCCCGGATCACCGCGGACAGCAAAAGACCCTGCCCCCACAATCCGGGGGGCAGGGTCTTCACGGAGCGCCGGGCAGGCCTTGCACCTGCATCTCCCCACAGGAAGTGGGGCGTCTTTCCTTGGACCACCGACGCGTTGAGCCTGCGGGCTTCCGCCGTTCAGCTCAAGATCAACGGTATCAGCCGCCCCGCGCGGAGCCAACTACGGGTACGCCGACCCCAGGAATGCTGGAGAGGCACGCAGCCCGGCATTGTTCCGCCTCAAGGGCGGCCCGCCCCTCCGTACACCTCGCACAGGAAGTCAACGAGAACCTCGGCGAACTGTTCCGGCCTCTCGAGCGACGCGTGATGCCCGGCTCCCTCGATGTCGACGGTCCGCCCGCGCGGGACGGTTTCCATCAGGGCGGTGACGGTGT
This sequence comes from Streptomyces sp. NPDC102279, assembly GCF_044766365.1. NCBI lineage: Bacteria > Bacillati > Actinomycetota > Actinomycetes > Kitasatosporales > Streptomycetaceae > Streptomyces > Streptomyces sp. NPDC102279. The sequence continues at coordinate 438,700 of NZ_JBIWLU010000001.1, forward strand.
CCAGGCAGGCGGGCGCGTCCAGGGTGCCGTTGACAGCGAGGACAGGTACGGAGATGCCCTTGGCGCGCGAGGGTACGTCGGTCACCGCGATGGTGCGGTCCGGCTCGTCGGGGGTGTGCTTGACCAGCGTGCGCGTCGCCATCTCCCGCAGATGTCGCACCAGTTCGGGGTCGAGATCCTCAAGGGTGCGGGAGGGACCCGCCACCCAACGGGTCAGCCCGTCCAGCCAGCCGGAAACGTCGCCGTCGGCCAGTGCTTTCGCCTGGGCTTCCTGCCGGGCCGCCGACCAGGGGTCACTGACGTCGGGCTCACCCAGACCTCGGCCGCTCACCACCAACGCCCCCACGAGAGCGGGGTGTTCGAGAGCGGTGTCGATGGCGATGAGCGCACCCATCGAGACACCGATGAGCACGGCCGGAGCCGCCAGGTCGAGATGACCCAGCAGGGCGGCGAGGTCGTCGGTCTGACGGAACGGCCGGCTCGCGTTCGCGGACCAGCCGTGGCCACGCGCGTCGGGGGCGACGACCCGGTGACCGTGCTCGACGAGACGGGGAACCAGGTTGTCGAACTCGGTGTGGTCCGCGAACCCCGCGTGCAGCAGGACCAGCGGCCGCCCGGAACGGGGCCCTTCGTCGCGGTAGGCGAGCAGACCGTCCTCGGACGCGAAGGTGTCGAACTCGGGCGTGGGCGGTGTCGCCCGGGAGGGGTTCGCCATGGCATTCATGACAACCAAGGTGTCATATCGACGGCATCATGACAACCTGAGTGTCATGATGGGAGCGTGACCGACGCTTCCCGCCCCCTCGCCCCCGATGAACTCCCCGAACGGCTCATGGAGGTCTTCGCCCTGGTCGGGCCGCTCTACCGGCGCGTCCAGCGCAAGATCGAGCAGGACGCCGCGCCGGATCTGTCCGCCGGTATCCGCGCCGTGCTGGATCTCCTCCGTGAGCACGGGCCCATGACCGTCCCCCAGATGGGCCGGGCCCAGTCGCTCAGCCGCCAGTTCGTCCAGCGGATGGTCAACGAAGCCACCGCACGTCACCTCGTCGAGACCATCCCGAATCCCGCGCACCAACGCTCCTCGCTGATCCGGCTGACCGAGGGCGGCCACACCGCGATCACCGAAGTGACCGCCCGCGAGCACGCGCTGCTGCGCGAGACCGGAGGCGACCTCACCGGCGCCGATGTGGACGCGTGCCTCCATGTACTGGGCCGGATGCTGGAGCTCTTCGGCGACGTCGACCTCGCTCAGGCGGACCCGCCGCGGTGACCTGAGCCGGCGCCACTCGGGCGGTTCTGAACTTTTCTCGCTCTCCCGCGAACTTTTCCGTTCAGTCGCTCATCGGACCTCGTGTACGGCACCAAACGACGGCGCGGGTGCGGGGCACGGCCCGCGTCGATGAACACGAGTGGAGAGCATTGTCATGAGCGATCGCCACAGCACCGCCGACCAGACCGCCGTCTCCGGTTCCACGGGTGACAGCCGCCCGGACCGCCGGCTGCGCCGTACCGCTCTCGCGGTGGCCGCGGCCGCCGCCCTCGGGCTCACCGGAGCGGGAGTCGCGCAGGCGGCCGGCGCCGACGGCGCCCGTTCGGCGAAGTCCACGCCGACCTGCGCCGCCTCCGCGCTCAAGGCGACCTTCGGCGAGAAGCTGGCCGGTGGCATGAACCACCAGGGCGTCGTCGTGAAGCTTCGCAACCTCAGTGGCACCACATGTGCGCTGCGCGGGTTCCCGGGGCTGGGACTGGAGAACTCGGCGCACAAGTCGCTCTCGTCCCACACCCACTGGGGCGACACCTGGTACGCCGGCAACCCGGGAACCAAGACCCTCACGCTGAAGGACGGCGAGAGTGCCGAGGCCGTCGTCTCCTGGACGCACGCCAACACCGGCACGTCCCAGGCGGTCCACGCGGCCTACCTCGAGATCACGCCGCCCGCCGCCACCCGGCACAAGACCCTCGCCTTCCCCGAATGGGTCGACAACGGCAACCTGAGCGTCACCGCGCTCGCCAAGCACATCGACGTCAGCGGCTGACCTCTCCCGGCAGGCGCCCCGCCGACGTACGCGGCATCCGAGGCGAGGCCCGGTCGGGAACACGGCAGCACGGGGCCGCCCCCTCTAAGGGCGAACCCCGTGCTGTCCGGTGCCGTGCGGATCTACTCGACGTTGACCTTGAACGTGCTCGTGGTGTTGCGGATGTCCTGAGCGTTACCGCTCATCCGCAGATTGCGGAAGGTGGCTTCGCCCACTGCGGGGCCCTGGCCGGGCTCGGGAAGCTCGTTGGCCCAGATACCGAAGCCGGACTTGGCGTCGAACGCGTCTCCGCTCTTCTTGGAGTTGGTGATGGAGATGTCGGTGAAGATGGTGTCCTTGACCGGGAACTGCGGCTGGCCGCCGACGTAGTTGGTCTGGAACATGACGCCTCCGTAGGTGGAGTCGTCGATGTCGACGTCGTTGACCCGGATGCCCTGGAACACCTTCGAGGCGGAGAACGCCCAGATGGCGGGGAAGACCTGCGAGCCCCAGAAGTGGCCGCCCGTTCTCTCCAGGGAGACGTTCTCGATCGTCGTGGGATCGGTCCCGAAGCCGTTCATCGGGTAGCCGAAGTCCAGCGAGGAGATCGTGATGCCGGAGTACACCAGGGTGTCCGCCACACGGATGTTGCGGAAGGTGTTGTTGTATCCGCCGTAGACGGCGATGCCGGCCGCTCGCCAGGTGAGGGTCGAGGTGAGGTTCTCGTAGAGGTTGTTCTTCTCGTCCGCGCCACCGGAGTCGATCGCCGAGAAGAGCGCGAAGCTGTCGTCGCCCGTGGCCCGGGCGTCGTTGTTGACGACGTGGTTGTCCGTGGAGCCGTTCGTCATGTTGATGCCGTCGGCGAACGTGTCACGGATGCGGGAGTTCTTGATGGTCATGTTGTCGGTGTTGGCGCCCCAGTAGAGGCACACCATGTGTTCGACCCAGACGTTGTCGATGGTGATGTCGGAGACGTTGGAGAAGTCGAACACCTTGCCCGGGCCGTCGATCCGGGACGTGTAGTTGCCGAAATAGGTGAAGCCGGCGAACGTCGATCCCTTGGCGGTCGCCTCGGCCCGGAAGCCGATGTCGGTGTTCTCCTGGGAGGAGGGGGCGTGGAAGCGGGTGAACCACGGCCCCGCTCCGACGACCTTGACCGCCTTGCCGTAGACCTGGAACTTGCTGGCGGTCTCGTAGTCACCGGCGGGCAGGTAGACACCGACGAGCTTGCCGGTGGTGTCCATACGCACCTTGTCGAGCGCGTTCTGCACGTCCTGGTGCGTGAAGCCGGCCGGGACGGCGTAGGCGGCCGGGTCCGGGTTCGCGGCGGCGGTCGCCTGCTCGGTGTTGACGAAGTCGATGGCGTAGGTGGAGGTGTTGGCCGCGTCCTTCTGCAGCCGGATCGTGGAACCGGCCGGCACGGTCTTGCCGAGCAGCAGGTTCGCCTCGTCGTAGATGTGGCGCGGGGCGCCGGAGCCGGGCGAGTTGCCGGGCGCGGTCTCACTGCCGTACAGCCAGGCGTACTGCGAGGTGAGGTCGACGGCCTTCAGGAACTGGCCGTCCACGTAGACGTTGAGCGTGGTGTTGGTGCCGTCCGGGACCGAGAAGCGCGTCACCAGGGTGTTGGTGGCCGCGCGGGTGGTCCACTCGACGTACTGGCCGGTCCCGCTGAGGGTCACCGCCTTGCGGCCGCTCGCCTCACCGGCGATGTCACCGACGGTCCGGTTCGGGCCGACGACCTTGGCGCCGCCTCCGACCGTGCCGTCCTCCGCCTCGTACATGTCGTACGGCATGTCGGCCCCGCGGCCGACGAACAGGGCTTGGTTGGTGGTGTTGTTGGTCCGCTTGACGGGCAGTTCGTTGGCGTCGTCGGCGATGACGGTCTTCACGGTGTACTTGCCGTTGACGGCCGTCCACGAGCCGAGGCTGACCGGTGCGGTCGTCTGGCCCGCGGCGATGGCACCGCCGTAGGAGCCGGTGAGCGTCTTGACGGTGGCGCCCTTGGAGTCCTGGACCGTCAGGGTGACGCCGTGGGCGCCCGACGCGGAGGCGATGCTCCCCTGGTTCTTGATCGCGACGGTGAACTTGACGTCGTCACCGGCCGAGGCGCTGGACGGGCTCCAGGCGACGGGGGCGGCGACCAGGTCGGAGCTGGAGACGGGCTTGACGACGAGCGCGTCGGAGCGGGTGAAGACGTTGTTCGCGTCGTTCTGCTCGATGACCTTGTTCGACGGGTCCACCTCGGCGCCGACGGAGTAACTGCCCGCGTCCCGGGCGCCGATGCTCGCGGTGACCGTCTTCGTCTCGCCCGCCGCGAGGGCGGGGACGTCCACCGTGGCGACCTTCGTTCCCCCGAGGGTGAAGTTCAGGTCGGTTGCCTTGGATGCCTTGGTTCCGCTGTTGGTGACGGTCGCGGTGAGGCTGATCGCGTCCGACTCGACCGGAGCCGCCGGCGTGTTCGTGATGCCGGTGACCTTGAGGTCCGGGTTGGCGGCGGGGGTGCCGATGACCTGGAACTCGGCGACCTGCGCGCCCGGAGCGCCGCTGTTGGAGGTGACCTTGAGCTGGATGTCGGCGGCGGAGCCGGAGACCGGGATGGTCACGGTGTTGCCGCTCGCGGGCGAGAAGGTGTAGTCCTTCGCCGCGGCGAGGCTGGTGAAGGCCGTCGCGTCCTGGTCGCGGCCGAGGACCTGGATGTTCTGCGTCCGCGTCGCCCACGCGGCGTCCGGGCTGAGCTTGACGACGACCTGGCTCAGGTCGGCGTTGGCACCCAGCTTGGTGGTGAGGGTGGCCGGGTAGGCGCCGCCGCCGCTCTCCCAGTAGGTGCTCGTCGAGCCGTCGTTGGCGTTGGCCGCGACGAAGGTGAAGGTGGACGAGGAGGCGTCGATGGGCTTGCCCTGGGCGAGGTTGGACCCGCCGCCGGTCGAGCCGGTCCGAGTGACGCTGTTGCTCGCCGTGGACGTGTTCCCGGCGGCGTCCTTCGCCTTCACGTAGTAGGTGACGGTGGCCGCAGCGGACGGGGTGTCGGTGTACGTCAGGACGTCACCCGCCACGGACTTGACGACCTGGTCGTTGGCGTAGACGTCGTAACCGGTGACCTTGACGTTGTCGCTCGAGGCCTGCCAGGTGAGCTTCACGTCGCTGCCGGACTGCGTGTAGGCGAGGTTGCCCGGCGCGGTGGGCGCCTGGGTGTCGCCGCCCGATCCCTTGCGGGTGACGCTGTTGCTGTTGGCGGAGACGTTGCCCGCGGCGTCCTTGGCCCGCACGAAGTAGGTGATGTCGGTGCCGGCCGGCTGTGTGTCCGTGTACGTCAGGACGTTCCCGGCGACGCTCGCGCGGAGCTGGCCGTTGGCGTAGACGTCGTACCCGGTGACGGCCGTGTCGTCTGTCGCCGCGCTCCAGTTGAGCTTGATCTGGCCGGTGGCCGGCTCGGTGTAGGCCAGGTTCGACGGCGCGGTGGGGGCCTGGGTGTCGCCGGTCGCGGGTCCGTAGACCTCTAGCTCGGACAACTGCCCGGCGGGCCACGCGGTGTTGGCGGTGAGCAGCACGCGTACGTACCGCGTCGTGGTGGTGTCGAGGCTGATGGTCGCCGACTGGTCGGTGCTGCTGTCGAAGGTGTAGGCCTTCGAGGCCGTCAGGTCGGTGAAGTTCTGGTTGTCGGTGGAGCCCTGGATCTTGAGCGTCTGGCTGCGGCTCGGCCATCCGCTGGGCAGCCGCAGGGCCACCTGGTTCACCTTGACCGAGGAGCCGAGGTCGACCTGGATCCACTGCGGGAAGGCGTTGTTCTTGCTCTCCCAGTAGGTGGCCCGGTTGCCGTCACCCGCGTTGGCCGCGCCGTAGACGTCGGCGTGCCCACTCTCGGTGAAGGGCTTGCCCTGGGCGAGGTTGGGGGTCGACGCGGCGGCGGTGAGGACCTGCATCTCGGCGAGCTGGGCGGTGGAGGCGACCGAGTTGTCGCTGAAGTCCGCGCGTACGTAGCGGGCGAGGGTCGCGGGGAAGGAGACCTTCACGGTGTTGTCGTTGCCGGGGCTGAAGACGTACCGCGCCGACGACTTGAGGGTGGCGAAGCTCTTCCCGTCGGCGCTGCCCTGCAGCGCCAGCGTCTGCTTGCGGGTCTGCCAGTGCTCGGGCAGCCGCAGCACGACCTGGCGGACGCGCCGGGTGCGCCCGAGGTCTGTCTGCACCCACTGGGCGGACTTCTTTCCGGCCTGCCAGTAGGTGTCGAGGTCGCCGTCGGTGACGTTGACGGCCGCGTGCGCGTCACGGGCACTGCCCGCCTTGGTCGCGGCGTCCGCGGCGGTGTTGGGACCGCCGGCCGCGGTGGCGCCGACGGCGGGCAGGCCTAGAACCATGACCGTCGAGGCGAGCACAGCGGTCGCTGCGCGTCGTCTCCACGATCTCGGCTTGTATCGAGTCATGCGGGGTCACTCCCTGCGGAGGTTCGCGCGCCGGAGGGGCGGCGAGGTCGGCTCGTTCCTGGGCAGAGCGATGGCGCGGTACGACAGGCAGGACGGCTGAAGCTGTCGTCCCTGGAGCGGTGCACGACCCCGAAAGAGGACGTGCACGCAGGTTCTTGCAATGTTTCATCGCAATATTGCAGAGCAATGCGAGTCCGTCTACGGTCCGTACGGCACAAGTTTCACCGGACACACCGGCACCTCAGCGATGAAGGCGGGAGGTGTGGAGCTGTGACCGGCCCTAAAGGCGAGTGCACGACAGTCGACCGACCGGGAGAAGCCGAGGGTGGAGCGGAGCGGTAACCCCAACTCGCCCACGGGGTGGCCTACATGACCTGTCGCCAGCAATTCGGACAGGCATGGGGGCGGGCATTCCCCGAACTCCCCTCCCCGGGCGCCCACCCGTGTACGAGCCGCCGCAGGACGCCTGGACGGTCCTGCAAGCGAGCGCAAGTAGCGCAATTTCTTGCGTAACCGTACGGCGTCCGAGGGGTCGATTTCCGCGTCGACCACACGCAAACGGTTGCGCACCTTCAACACCGGGTGAGGTGTTCGGCGGAATGCGGCGTTCACACGAGCGGGGCGAGAGCGAGCGGAGGCCGCACGCGAAGGCGGCACGCGAAGGCCGCCTCACCGGAGCGAGGCGGCCTTCGCATCCCGGTGGCCCGTCGGAGCATCGGCCGCGCGAACAGCCGGACCGACCAGGACCACACCCGGGCGGCCGAAGGGCTCCGGAGTGTCTCCGGTCCGGTCGGTCTCGTACCTGCGTGCCCGTACGCCACACCAACGCACCTCCGCGGTTGACGGGCGCGGGGCCCCCGGCGACGGTAGGGAGGTGGAGCCCCGCGGGGCGGCGAGCGGAGCACCGCGTGAGTGGCGGGGGTGGCCGTGGTGGCGTCGTGGGTGTGTGGGAGTCCCGCGTCCTGAGGCTCGGTGCTCCCGTTGTCGCAGGACATGACCTTCCGCCCGAGCGCAAGGGACCACAGCCCATGACCGAGGCCCGACCCGACCGACCCGGAGCAGACCGGCAGGACCGGCGGTCCGCCGCCTCCCCCGGGGCGTTCCCGCCGCATCGTGTGGACGGCCGTCTCGGAGGCCTTCCGGGGCCGGTGCCGGACCTGCGGCGGATCGGGATCGCGCCGGACCACTGGTATCCCGTGGCGACCTCGCGGAGCGTGCGGCGCAACCGCACGTTCGCGACGGCGTTCGCCGGTCAGCGGATCGCGTTGTACCGCGGGCGCAGCGGTGCCGTCCACGCGCTGGAGGACCGTTGCGCGCACCGTCAGGTTCCGCTGAGCATGGGCGTGGTCGAGGGCGACATCCTGCGGTGCTGCTATCACGCCTGGGCCTACCGGGGCGACGGCCGCATCTCCCAGATTCCCTACCTGCCGAAGGGCAGTGAACGCCCGCCGCGCGGTGTGCGGTCCTATCCCGTGCGCGAGGCGTACGGCCTGGTGTTCGTGTTCCCGGGAGACCCTGCCCTGGCCGAGGCGGCGGCGTTCCCGCGGCTGCCGGAATACCACTCGCCCGCTCACCGGACGATGACGTTCTCGCGCACGGTGCGCTGCCACTACTCGTTCATGCACGAGAACCTGCTCGACATGAACCACCAGTTCCTGCACCGGAGCGTCCTCGGCAGGATCCGCCCCGAACTGCTCGGCTACGAGACGGGACCCCGCCACGTCGAGGCCCGGTACCTCTTCGTTCCCGCCGGGGGCCGCAAGGACCGGGGCGCGGGTCTGCTGTCGGCCGAGGGGGTCGGCGGGCGGGACACGCCCGACGTGATCACCATCCGCACCGAGTACCCGTACCAGACGCTGCGGGGCGTGCCCGAGGGCACCGATCTCCCGGCGTTCTCGCTGTGGGCGGCCTACGTTCCCGAGGACGCCGAGCAGCGCCGCAATCACGCCTACGGGCTGCTGACGATCGCGAAGCCGTCGGTCCCGGGGGCGATGCACCTCGCCTGGCCGCTCATCCGGCGTTTCACCGAGCGGGTGTTCGCCCAGGACCGGACGGCGGTCGAGGCGGAACAGCGCGCCTGGGACGAGCAGGGCGAGGACCGCAACCACGAGGTGTTCCCGCTCATCCTCGATCTCCGCGACGTGCTGCGCAGCAACGGTGTGCCGCTGCGTTCGGACGAGGCGTCCGGCTGCACACCGTGCGGGCTCGCGACCCCCGCGCACCGAGCCGGTGTCACGAGCGGTGCCGAGGCGACGCGGCCGGCCGCTCCGGCGGCTGAGGATGCGGCCGGGGCCGAGTAGTCCCGCGGCTCACGCGTTGTGGACGGGGGTCTCCTGTCCGGCCACGGGCGTACCTTCCGTGATGATCTCGGAGCGTCGCTGCCCGCGGTCCATGAGGCCGCCCGCGAAGGCGAGGCCGAGACCGGCCAGTGCGAGGGCCGCGCCGACCAGGTTGGGGGACGCCCAGCCCCAGCCCGCGGAGATGACCAGGCCGCCGAGCCAGGCACCGCCGGCGTTGGCCAGGTTGAAGGCGGAGTGGTTGGAGGCCGCCGCCATGGTGGGGGCGTTCTTCGCCTTGGCCATGAGGAGCATCTGGACGGGCGTGGTGATGAGGGATCCCATCGCGCCGATGAACGTGATCGTCAGCAGCGCGGGAACGGTGCTGTGGACCGTGAAGTAGAACGTCACCAGCCCCGCGGTGAGCAGGATGAGCCCGGCGTAGAGCGTCGGGCGCAGGGCGCGGTCGGTGAGCGGTCCGGCGATGAGGGTGCCGAGTGTCATGCCGACGCCGTAGAGCGCGAGGACCCAGGTGATCGACGTGCCGGAGATGCCGGTCAGGTGCGTGAGCATGGGCACGAGGTAGCTGTAGACGGCGAAGAACCCGCCGAAGCCGACGACCGCGGTGATCAGGCCCATCGCGACCTGCCGGTTGCCCATGGCCCGTAGTTCGTGGCGGATTCCGGACTGCCCGCTGCGGGGCTGGTGCGGGACGAAGGCGGCAAGGGCCGCCAGGGCTATGAGACCGATGACCGCGACCGCTCCGTAGGCGGCCCGCCAGCCCAGGTGCTGGCCGAGCGCCGTACAGACGGGCACGCCGACGATGTTGGCGACGGTGAGGCCGAGGAACATCTTCGAGACCGCTCGTGCCGCTCGTTCGGGGGCGACCAGACGTGAGGCGACGACGGCGCCGACGCCGAAGAGCGCTCCGTGCGGCAGGCCCGCCAGGAAGCGGGCGGCGAAGAGCGTGCCGAAGGTGGGAGCGAGCGCGGAGGCGACGTTGCCGACCACGAACAGGCCGGTCAGGAGCAGCAGCAGCCGCTTGTGCGGGATGCGCGCGCCGATGCCCGTCAGCACCGGAGCGCCGACGACGACACCGAGCGCGTACGCCGACACGACGTTGCCGGCCTGGGGCACGGACACGTCGATCCCGTCGGCGATCTGGGGCAGCAGCCCCATCGTGGCGAACTCGGTCGTGCCGATGCCGAATGCGACGACGGCCAGGGCCAGCAGAGCCAAGGGCATGGTGCGGGAAAACCTTTCGAGGACAGCGGGCAGGGGACCTGGGAGCGGTCAGGACGGAGATCGCCGACGGTTCCCGGGTCCGGTCGTGCCGAGCACCATTGCCCGGAGCACCTCTGACAACAGTGTGAGGCCCCCGGACGTGCGGCAATGCCAAACCGCGGCACATTCCAAGATCGACCTGTGGATCGCGGGCATCCCGTCATCGCGCGCCGACCCCTGCCCTGGGCGCGGGGCGCCCTGCATGCCATGATCCCTACTCGGCAGTAGTTTCGTGTCCGGTCGGTCGGGAGGCGTGCAGTGACCCGTGTGTTCACCGTGAGCAGCAGCATCATCGTCGACGACGTGTCGCCCGAGGCCGCTTTCCGGGCGGTGAGCTGTCCGGCGGACATGGGCCGCTGGAGCCCGGAGAACCGGGGCACGACTGCCGGGTCCCCGGCCGGTCCGGCCGATCTGGGCACCACCTTCGTGGGACGCAACAAGCGCGGGATGTTCCGGTGGGTCACCCGGTGCGAGGTGACGGCCGCCGATCCGGGGAGCCGCTTCGCGTTCCGCGTCTGCGCGATCGGTGTCGGCCGCCCCCGTCTGCGGGCTCCGATCGCGACGTGGGAGTACCGCTTCGAGGCGGTCGACGGCGGCACCCGGGTGACGGAGACGTGGACCGACGACCGCCGGAAGTGGCCGACGTTCGCGGCCCGTGCCTTCGACTGGGTCGCCACGTCGGGGAAGACGTTCGCCGCCTTCCAGGCGCGCAACATCGAGATCACGCTGCGCAACCTGAAGCGCGAGCTGGAGCACGACCGCGCCGTCTGATCGACCACGGGCCCCGCGGCCGTCGGGACTCCCCCGCCGGCCCGGGCCCCCGAGGCGCGGCGGCGGGGGCCGTGCCTACTGTCCCCCCAGCCCCGTGGTGGCGACGGACTTGACGATCTGCCGCTGGAAGAAGAGGAAGACCAGCACCAGAGGCAGCGCCGCGACGACGGCCGACGCCATGGTCTGGGCGTACTGGAGGCCGTAGGCGTTCTTCACCGAGGTGATGCCGACCGGGAGCGTCATCAGGGACGGGTCGGAGGTGGAGATGAACGGCCACAGGAAGTTGTTCCAGGCGCCGATGAACACGAAGATCGAGACCGCCGCGAGCATGGGCCGCGACAGCGGCAGCAGCACGGACCAGAAGATGCGCCAGGGGCTCGCCCCGTCGATACGCGCCGCTTCCTCCAGTTCCTTCGGGAGGGAGTCGAAGTGCTTCTTCAGGATGAAGACCATGATCGGCGCCACGGTCTGGGGCAGGATCACCGCGGCGTAGGTGTCGGTCAGGTTCAGCGTGAGCATCTGCTGGAACCAGGGGACGATCAGCAGCTGCGGCGGCACCAGCATCGAGGCGACGGTCACGGCGAAGAGGACGCGGCGCCCCTTGAACAGCGTCCGTGAGAAGGCGTACCCGGCCATCGCGGACACGGCGACGGTGATGACGGTGACGGCCGCCGAGATGAAGAGGCTGTTGAACATCCACAGCGGCAGGTCGCCCCGGGTGATCACGTCGGTGAAGCGGCCCAGGGTGAATCCGGAGCTGGGCCAGAACCAGTGGGCCGGGTCGCTGGCGTCCTGTTCCGACTTGAAGGCCGTCAGAAGCGCCCAGGTCATGGGCAGGAGCCATACGAGGGCCAGCACTCCGAGGACGCCGAGGGCGAGGACACGGGCCGTGCGGCTCTCGCCGAGCGTGAGGGGCTGGCCCTCGCGGGGTGCCGCCCGACGCTTGGCCGGCCGCTTGCGGAGGGCGGTGGGACGGGCGGTGTCCGTAGTCGTCCTCGGTGGCCGTGCGGGCAGTTCGGTGGTGGCCATGATCACTTCTCCCGGCGGCGGAGGGCAGCGAACTGCGCTGCGGAGGCGAGCAGGACGAGGGCGAAGAAGATGTAGCTGATCGCCGAGGCGTAGCCGAGCCGGTAGCCGGTGAACCCGACGTCGTACATGTACTCGATGACCGGTCGGGTGGAGTTGTTCGGGCCGCCCTTGGTCAGCAGGTAGATCTGGTCGAAGACCTTCAGCGAGGCCAGGATCTGGAGGACGGTGATCACTCCGGTGATACGGCCGAGCTGGGGCAGCGTGATCGACCACAGGCGCCGCCAGGCACCGGCGCCGTCGATGGCGGCGGCCTCGTAGAGATGGTCCGGAATGGACTGCAGGGCGGCGAGGTAGAGCAGGAAGTTGAAGCCGACCGTCCACCAGAGCGTGGTGAGGACGATCGCCCACAGAGCCACGGACTCGTCGCTGAGCCAGGCGTAGCCGTCGAGTCCAAGGACGCCGAGGAGATGGTTGTAGAGCCCGAGGTCGGGCTGGTAGAGCCACATCCACAGCAGGCTCACCACGCCGACCGGCAGGAGGTAGGGGGCGAAGAACGCCAGCCGCCACACCCACTGGCCCGGCAGGCCGGTGTGCACGAGCAGCGCCATGCCGAGTGCCACGGCGACGAGCGGGACGGTCGAGACCAGCGTGAACAGCAGGGTGTGGCCGAGCGAGCGCCACATCTCGGCGTCCTGGAGCGCCTCGCTGAAGTTGTCCAGGCCGGTGAAGGAGGGGCTGTGCGCCGACAGGGACGCGTCGGTCAGGCTCATCCACAGCCCTTGCACCAGCGGCCAGACCATGAAGAGGCCGAACAGCACGAGGAACGGGAGCGCGAAGAGCAGGCCCGGCGGAACGGAACGCCGTGCGGGGCGGGCCGCGGTGCGGGGTGGAGCGGTGGGAGAGGACATCGTTGTGCCTCCTGCGCGGGCGGATCGGCCGGTGTCAGGCCGGGCTGGGCTTCGAGAGGAAGGTGTTGAGACGGCGCACCATCGCGCGGGCCGCGCGGTCGGGCGCGAGGCCGTCGAGCATGGCCTGCTGGAGGACCTGCGACATCGCGTTCTGGAAGTCGGATCCGGCGCCGGCGAACCAGACGGGCGGGTCGAGGACTACGTGGTTCTGGGCGGCGACGTAGTGGGACTGCGGCCGCAGGCGGCCGTAGTCCGCGGTGCGGGTGACGGGGCTGTACGCGGGGATGTGGCCGGCGGTGGCCCAGACCCGGGAGGCCTTGAGGAGCGCGGCCACGGCGCGCTGGGTGCGCCTGCGGTGGGCGGCGTCGGCGTGCGGGCGGCGGGGCAGGACGAAGGAGTGCGAGTCGGCGTAGACCGCGGGGGTGCCGAACACGGTGGGGAAGGGGGCTGCGTCGACGTTCTTGTCGGCCGCGCGGAAGGTGCCCAGTTCCCATTCGCCGGACAGGATCATCGCGGTCTGCCGGTTGGCGAAGGCCGCGATGGCCGAGGGGTAGTCGAGCCGGTGCGGATTGGTCGTGCCGTCGACGAGCTTGGCCATGAAGGCGATGACTTCGGCCATACGGTCCTCGTCGACCTCGGCGGGGCCGCCCTCGGGCAGCTCGAAGCGGCCGCCGGTCTGCTTGTAGAGGCCGTAGAACAGCCGCCACCCCTGTGAGGCGTCGGTGACGTAGCCGAAGGCGATGCCCTGTTTGCCGGAGGCCTTGGCGAGTTCGCGCCCGGCGGCCAGGAAGCGGTCGGGTGAGGAGAAGGCGTCCATGTCCAGGGTGCCGGCGGCGGTGAGGAGGCCGGCTTTCCTGGCCGGTTCCGGGTGGTAGAAGACGATGAAGGGGTGGGTGTCGAGCGGGATCGCGTAGGTGCGGTTCCGGTACTGGGTGCGGGCCCACACCGCCTCGGCGAAGTCGTCCTCGCCCACGCCGAACTCGGCGAGGGTGTCCAGGTCCCACGGGTCGAGGAGGCCGGTGGGCGCGTATCCGGAAAGCCGGGACATGTGCGCGATGGCGACGTCGGGGCCTCGGCCGCCGGCCGAGGCCATGGCCAGTTTGGTGTAGTAGGGCGATCCCCACTCGAGGACGGTCCGGTCGATGCGAGTGCCGGGCATGTCGGGCTTCCCGGCGTCCACCATGGTGTTGAACAGGCCGCCGTCGGCGCCGCTGAACAGGTCCCAGAGGCGGACGGTCGTGTCGTCGGCGGCCAGCGCCGTGCCGCAGCCGCTCAGCCCGCCGCCGGCGAGCAGCGCTCCCGCGGAGGCGAGAGACGCGGTGAGGACACGGCGCCGGGAGAGGCGGGTGCCGTTTCCGGGGTTCGGGGGGAGATCGCTCATGAGCCCTCCTTACATCGTTGTAAAAGCAGGGAGTGGTCAGGGCCGGTGCCTGACCGGAAACAGGGTGTTCAGCGGCGTTCGAAGGCCGCGGCACGCCGCTGGGCGTCACGCAGAAGTGTGGTGTCGACCTTCTCGGAGCGGTCGAAGGCGTATACGCCGTTGCGCTCCTGGAAGACGTCCGTGAGCTGGGTGTAGCAGTAACCGAACATGTCCGGGTCGTCGAGCAGCACGCCCACGAGTCCGGTGAAGCGGGTGGTGAACTCCGCTGCGGTACGCGGTCGTTCGCCGTATCCCCAGGAGTCGCCGATCTCGTTGCCGGCCGCGGTCGCGGCCGCCTGCGGGTCCCACCAGATGCCGCCGAACTCGCTGCAGAAGTAGGGCTGTCCGCGGTACGGCACGGACCATGTGGCCTGGTCGGGACCCGTGTTGAGGTAGGGCTTGTCCTCGGCGAGGCCACCCATGATCTTGGCGAAGGACTCCGGGTCCTGCTCGTAGCAGTGGGAGTCGTAGACGTCCGTCTCCGCGACGCGGTGGGCGTAGCCGGAGGCGTCGACGACGGGGCGGGTGGTGTCCATCGCCTTGGTGGCGAGGAACATCGCCTGGGTCACGTCGTCGAGTTGGGTGATGCGGTCGTGCAGGTGCTGGTAGGTCTCGTTGAGGGGGCACCAGCCGATGATCGAGGGGTGCGAGTAGTCGCGTTCGAGCGCTTCCAGCCACTGGGCGGTGTACGAGGCGGTGGGCTGCTGGTTGTCGTCGCGTACGCCCGCCTCGCAGCCCCAGTCGCCGAACTCGCCCCAGACCAGGTAGCCGAGGCGGTCGGCGTGGTGGAGGAAGCGCTCCTCGAAGACCTTCTGGTGCAGGCGGGCCCCGTTGAATCCGGCGGCCAGGCCGAGTTCGATGTCGCGGACCAGAGCCGCGTCGGAGGGTGCGGTCATCAGGCCGTCGGGGTAGTAGCCCTGGTCCAGGACGAGCCGCTGGAACACGGGCTCCCCGTTGATCAGCACCTGCTTGCCCCGCAGCGCGACGGAGCGCAGCCCGGCGTAGGAGTCGGCGGCGTCCACCACGGCACCCTCGGCGTCGACCAGTTCGAGGCTCAGGTCGTACAGATGCGGGTCCGACGGCGACCACGGGCGGACGGCGTCGGCCGGCACGACGAGCGTGAGGCGCGGGCACAGGTCCAGGTCGGCGCGCGCCTCGGCCCGTACGACCTCGTCCCCGGCGCTCGTGAGCACGGCCCGCACGCGGTGGCCCGGGAGGTTGGCGGTCACGGGGAGTTCCAGGTGGAAGGAGCCCGAGCCGAGGTCGGGGGTGATGCGCGGCCGCTTGAGGCGGGCGGCACGCGGCACCGGCTCCATCCACACGGTCTGCCAGATGCCGGTGGTGCGGGTGTAGTGGCAGTGCGTGTTGGCGTACCAGGTCGCCTGCTTGCCGCGGGCCTGCGGGCCGTGCCGGGTGTCGCGGGCCCGGACCACGACCGTGGCCTCGGTTCCCGGCTCGGCGACTCCGTCGAGGTCGGCGGTGAACGGGGTGAAGCCGCCGCGGTGGCGGGCCACTTCGATGCCGTTGACCCAGACCGTGGTGTCGTGGTCGACGGCCTGGAAGTGCAGCAGCACGCGGGCGTCGCCCCACCGTTCGGGTATCCGGACGGTGCGGCGGTACCAGACGGCTTCCATGAAGTCCGTGTCGCCGATACCGGACAGCTCCGACTCGGGGCAGAACGGCACGGTGATCGCGTCCGTCAGGTCCCGCTCGCGCAGGCCGCGTTCGAGGCCCGAGTCCGACCGGTCGATCTCGAACTGCCACCTGCCGTTGAGGTTCAGCCAGTCCGTGCGGGCGAACTGGGGCCGGGGGTACTCGGGACGCGGAACGTCCTGGGGCTGGGGAGAACTCATGTGCGTCTCGCTTCGTGCTGGCGACCGTTGCGGCGCCTATGCCACCATGCGATTACATCGATGTAAATACCCTGGGCGGAGAGAGCCCCCGATACGAGACCCCGTTCGTGATGCCGGATACGATCGCCGGGGCTGAGGAGGACACAGGTGGCGGCAAGGGTCAGGATCAAGGACGTCGCGGCACACGCGGGGGTCTCACCCAAGACCGTGTCCAACGTGATCAACGACTTCGAACACGTCTCCCCCGAGACCCGGGCCGCCGTACGCGAGTCGATCGAGGCCCTCGGATACCGCGTCAACATCGCGGGCCGCCAACTGCGGCGCGGCCGTACGGGCATGATCACTCTGGCCGTGCCGGAACTGGACGTCGCCTACTTCTCCGAACTGGCCAAACACGTGATGGCCGCGGCCGACCGCAGGGGCTGCACGGTCCTCATCCACGCGACCGGCAGCCGCAGGGACCGCGAGCTGTCGGCCCTCAACGGCTTCGACGCCCAGTTCACCGACGGCGTCATCCTCAGCGCCCTGACCCTGCGCCAGCGTGACCTGGACACCCACGAGAAGCACCTGCCCGTCGTCCTGCTCGGCGAGCGGCACACACCCGGCAGCCTGGACCACGTGGGCATCGACAACATCGCCGCCGCCCGTGAGGCCACCGCCCACCTGCTGGCCCGAGGGCGTCGGCGGATCGCCGTCGTCGGCGGATCACTGCGCGGCAGGCAGGGCACCGACAGACTGCGCACCATCGGTTACACCGAGGCCCTGGAAGCCGCCGGCCTGCCCTTCGACGATGATCTCGTCGCACCGGTGGACGCCTTCCACTGGCTCGACGGAGCGCGCGCCGCGGCACACCTGGTCGAGCGCCCCGAGCGGCCGGACGCCCTCCTGTGTCTCAACGACCACCTGGCCCTCGGTGCGGTGCGCGCACTGCACGATCGCGGGCTGCGGGTGCCGGACGACATCGACGTGGTCGGTTTCGACGACATCGAGGCCTCGCGGTACAGCATCCCGACGATCACGACAGTGGCCCCCGACAAGGAGGGCATCGCCCGGGCGGCGGTCGACCTGCTGCTCGACCGCATCGAGCGGCCCGACATGGGGTCGGGCTCGGCGGAACACGTCGCCGGGCATCAGCTGATCGTGCGGGAGAGTTCGGGCGGCTGAGGGTGTCCGCGCGGGGCGCGCGCCACCTCCGGACGTGACCGTTTACATCGATTACATCGATATCCGCGATTCGGCCGCCGCTCCCCCGTGACGGCCGAACGTGTCGCGTGTCCAGAGATCAAGGTCGGCGACGGCGACATGGTGTCCTGGGCCACTGGACGACACCGGCGGGGCCGGCGACGGGATTCGAACCCGCGTTTCTCTCTTGAGAGGAGAAGTAGCCGTTGCCTGCGCACCTGGACGACGTCACCGTAACGCGCGGCGAGCAGCAGGCGCGCGGCATTTGTCGTCTGCCGAGCCGGCCGCGTCCGGGAGATGGCGCGTACGCCTGCGCACCACAGAGTTTCCACAATCTCGGGTCCTACGGTCTGCCGGGTTCCGTTCCCGAAACGGGAGACCGGCGGGCCACCGACCGCCGGGCGACATCCAGTACTGGAGGATGAGGCCCCATGCAGCGTCATCGACATCGGCGCCCGCTGCGCGCCGCGCTGGGACTGGCAGTTGCGGCTCTCACGCTCGGAGCCTGTACCAACTTGTCCGGCGCTCCGGCCCAGGATGGAGGGTCCGCGCGGGCGAGCAGCGCCGGCGGTGCGGCGGCCAAGCCCAATATCGTCTTCGTCCTCACCGACGATCTCTCCACGAATCTCCTCCCTCACATGCCGCAGGTCAAGGAGCTGCAGAAGGACGGAACCTCGTTCTCCCAGTACTTCGTGACCGACTCGCTGTGCTGCCCGTCGCGTTCGTCGATCCTGACCGGTGAATTCCCGCACAACACAGGCGTGTTCACCAACAACGGCAGCGACGGCGGATACGGCGCCTTCAACCGCAACGGCGACGAGGCCAGGTGCTACGCCCCCGCACTGCGGAAGGCCGGGTACCGCACCGGGTTCATGGGCAAGTATCTCAACGGCTATCTGCCCGCCGACGAGCACGGCACCGACTCGCCCTACGTGCCGCCCGGTTGGGACGAGTGGGACACCGCGGGAAACGG
This sequence comes from Streptomyces sp. NPDC102279, assembly GCF_044766365.1. Taxonomy (NCBI): domain Bacteria; kingdom Bacillati; phylum Actinomycetota; class Actinomycetes; order Kitasatosporales; family Streptomycetaceae; genus Streptomyces; species Streptomyces sp. NPDC102279. Next base: position 456,829 of record NZ_JBIWLU010000001.1, read on the forward strand.
CTATCCCGAGTTCGGCTACAACCTGAACGAGAACGGCAAGGTCGTCCCGTACGGGCAGGGACCCGACGACTATCTGACCGACGTGGTGGCGCGCAAGGCGACGTCGTTCATCGACTCCGCGGCGGCGGACAAGAAGCCGTTCATGCTCGAACTGGCCACGTTCGCACCGCACTCCCCGTCCACACCGGCCCCCCGCGACGCCGACTCGTTCCCCGGCCTTGAGGCACCCCGCACGCCCGCGTTCGACAAGCCGTCGGCCCCGACCCCGGAATGGCAGAGCGGCCTCAAGCCCCTCTCCGCCGAGGAACAGCGGTCGATCGACGAGAAGTTCGCCGAGCGGGTGCGCTCGGTGCAGGCGGTCGACGACATGATCGGGCGCGTCCGGAGCGAGCTGAAGGAGAAGGGACTCGACGACGACACGTACATCGTGTTCAGCTCCGACAACGGGTTCCACATGGGTGAGCACCGGCTGCGTCCGGGCAAGCAGACGGCGTACGACACCGACATCCGGGTCCCCCTCGTCGTGGCGGGCCCGCACGTTCCGGCCGGAAAGGAGGTGGCGGAGCCCGCCGAGAACATCGACCTCAGCCCCACCTTTCAGGACCTCGCCGGAACGACGCCCGCCCCGACGGTCGACGGCCGCAGCCTCGTCCCTCTGCTCCACGGTGACTCCGTGCCGGACTGGCGTGACGCCGTCCTGGTGGAACACCACCGTCCCGCGTTCAAGAAGAACGACCCGGACGCCGCCCCCGACACCAGCGGCAACCCGCCCTCGTACGAGGCGATCCGTACGCGCGAAGCGTTGTGGGTCGAGTACGCGGACGGTGAGCGCGAGTACTACGACATAAAGAACGACCCCGACCAGTTGCACAACCGGGCACCCGCCCTCACCGAGTCCGAACGCGACCGGCTGCACGCGACGCTGACAGCGCTGGAGAAGTGCGAGGGGACCGAGGCCTGCGGCAAGGCCGCGCGGATCGAGCGGTGAAGCGGCGCGTTCAGGGGAAGGAAGAACACATGACCCGCAGGAGACGTGACTGGCTGCTCTTCACCGGATGGGCGCTGACCGGGGCGGGCTACCTGCTGGCGCTGCTGAGCATCCTCTCGATCGGGATCTTCATCCTGCCGATTCCGCTGATCGGCACCGCCGTGCTGGCCACGCGCCACGACGCCCAGCGAGGCCTGCCGGGTCTGGTGTCGAGTGCGAGCCTGCCTCTGTTCCTCCTCACCTACCTCAACAGACACGGTCCCGGCACCTACTGCAGCACGTCCGCATACGGCGGCAGCTGCACCGAGGGCCTGCTCGACCCGCGGATACTGCTGGCCGTCGGCGCACTCGTCCTGGCCGGTGGAGTCACGCTGTTCCTCCGGATGCAGCGACGAACGGCGGTCAGCTCCGCCCCGCCCCGGTCCCGGTAGCCGCGGCCTACTGGCGGGACGGGCGTAGTTGTAACGTTGCCGGGTGGTGACGAGCGAGGCATACAAGCAGCTGGGCGAGGCGGCGTGGTCGTGGGTGCTGGACCAGGTGCGCGAGGACGAGGGCCCGTGGCTCCCGGAGACGGTGTCCGGCGACGGGCAGGACGTGACACCGGCGAAGGACCGCGACTCGCTGTACTCGGGGATCGCGGGCCTGGCGCCGGTACTGGCGGAGATCGCACAGCACCGTGAGCTGAGCGCGCGGGAACGGGCCCTGGCCGACGGGATCGTGACGAGGCTGTCGGCAGAGGCGAAGAGCCGCGTCGAGCCGTCCCTGTACGACGGGCTGGCCGGTGACGCCACGGCGCTGAAACTGCTCGCCCCCGGCGAGGAATCCGTCGCCCTCCGGCGGCTGGACGACCTGACGACGCCCGACGGATGGAAGACGACCGCCGATTTCGAACCGGGCTCCGACGCACCGCTGAACGACATCATCATGGGGACCGCTGGTGTCGTCATGACGGCGGTCTGGGCCAGGGGCGAGTTCGCCGACGCGATCGCGACGAGGGGCGGCGAGGCCCTGCTGCGCACGGCCGATCGTACGGAGGCGGGGCTGGACTGGGGCATCTCGCCGAGGTCAGCGTGGCGGGCGCCGAACTACTCCCACGGCACCGCCGGTGTGGCCGCCGCGCTGGCCGTTGCGGGTGCTTCGCTCGGCCGGGCGGACTTCGTCGAGGCCGCGGCCGAAGGCGCCCGGCACGTCCTGTCGGTGGGCCTGCTCGACAACGACGGCTTCGTCGTCCCGCACACGATCCCGCCGTCGAAGCGGGAGGTCGAGCCCCTCACCTACACCTGGTGCCACGGTCCGGCGGGCACCTCGCACCTGTTCTCGGCCCTCTCCTACGCGGGCGTCACGGAGGTGGCCGGCTTCCGGGTCGACGAGCTGCGCCGGCGTTGCCTGAACTCCCTTCTCACGTCGGGCGTGCCGGAACGGCTCCGCCCCGGGTTCTGGGACAACGACGGCCGCTGCTGCGGAACGGCGGGGGTCGGCGACGTACTCCTGGACGCCGCGCAGGACTGGGCGGGGACGGAGCTGTCGGAGACCCTTCTGCGGGGAGCCCGCACGATGGGCGACGCCCTCGTGGAGCGGGCGATCCGCGACGGGTCGGGTGCCCGCTGGCAGTTCCTGGAGCACCGCGACGACGAACCACTGCTGCCCCCCGGTACCGCGTGGATGCAGGGTGCGTCGGGCATCGCCGCCTACCTGCTGCGCCTCGCCCGGTTCATCGAGACCGGTCCGAACTCTCCTGTCGTGGACCGCCCGGACCAGTGGTGGGCCGTGCCGGCCCCCGTACGGGTGACGGGTTCGTGAGCCGCGGGACCGATCGGAGCAGCGTCCCGGACGGAATCGAGGAGGACCAGATGCAGCTGCGCAACGTCACGCCGGACGACGTCGAGGCCTATGTCCGGATGCGGTGCGACCCCGCGATGATGGCCGACCTCGGCGGGCCGCTCCCGTCGCACGGCATGGCCGACAAGGTCCGCCGGGATGCCGAACAGGCGGCGGGCGATCTGGAGTGGATCAGGATGATCGTTCCCGATGCGGGCGACCCCGGCGTCGTCGCGGGATCGGTGGCCCTGTGGTCCCACGACAGCGACGACGGCCCGATCTCCGAGATCGGCTGGATGGTCCTGCCCGAGTTCCAGGGACGGGGTCTGGGCAAGCGCGCCGTCCGCGTCCTCTTGGAACAGGCCCGGGACCAGGACCGCTGGGGCGTCGTGCATGCCTTTCCCGCGACGCGGAACGCGGCCTCGAACGGCATCTGCCGCTCCGTCGGCTTCCGCCTCCTCGCGCAGGTCGAGGTGGACTTCGCCGGGCGGGTCATCCATTCCAACCACTGGGCGATCGACCCCGCCAAGGACTTGGCGGCCTGAGGTCGGCGACGCGACTCCGGGACTCGCCGGCGACGTGGTGGTCCCGCACCGAACGGCGCGCGTTCATGCCGGCCTGAAGGCGGAGGCAACACCGAGCAGGGCGCCAACACCGCCGTCGCGGATGCGGAGTTGTCCCACCGCTGCTGCCGGCCGCCCTTCGCGGAGCCCGCGGGGGACGGCGTTGTCGTGTCAGCCGGTGAAGGTCAGGAGGGCCGGTCGCTCAGTCCCGCTGGGCGCGCAGCAACTGGGCCGCCAGCAGCACTCCTCCTGCCGCCGCCCCCACGGCCCCGGCGGCCAGGAAGCCGCGCGAGGAACGCCAGGACAGGACCGACCAGCGGGACTGCGCCGAGAGCACGGAACCCGTGCTCAGCCACGAACCCGCCGAGATCAGTGACAGGGACGACCCGATCGACCCGAAGGACAGGGCACTCCCGATCGACCCCACGGACAGGGCCGAGCCGACCGACCCCACGGACAGCACCGAACCCACCGAGCCGATCGACAGGACGGAGTCCTGCGACCACAACGACAGCACCGAACCGGAGGAGCCCCGGGCGACCGATCGTACGGGCAGCTTTGTCATGAGGTCATCCTGCCCGAAAGCCCTCGTCGACGGTCACTTGTCGACGGGCCGACCGCGAGGAGTCCGGCACACGTGTGCCTCAGCCGTGGGCCGCGAAAAGGTCCGCCTTCTCGTAGTTGGCCAGGGCCAGACCGAGGGCGAAGAAGGTCGGCGCCCACTCCCCCACGAAGATGCCCCACCGGTCGGCCCGTTCGATGTTCTCCTGCTTGTTGGACGCAAGCCAGGAGACGACTGACAGACCGATGGAGCCGAAGGCGGCCGCGTAGGCGTGCTCGCTCTGGACGCCCGCCTCGTGCAGCTTCTTGACGATCATGGCGTTTCCTCTCGTCACCGATCGACGCCACGCTTTGGCGCGATTTAACCCTTTTCGCGCAGCGGGGCGCCGATGGATGCGGAGGACGGGGACAGGCCTGTGGAACAGGTGCTTCCACGCTAGGAACGCGGTGCGGCCTCGCTGATGTCCTTGTGCATGTGGCCCATCAGCTCACCCATCTCGCGGACGTCCGAGTCGGGGTTCTCGGCGTCCTGTGCGGCGCGGCGCAGCCAGTCCGCGGTCGTCAGCGCCAGCGCGGTGGCGTCCTCCTGGCGGTTGTCGCCGAGAAGCTCCTCGATCCGGAACGCGAGACCGCCCAGGGTCTCGTCGTTGGTCTCCGGGGTCAGGTAGCCACGGAGTCCGGCGGGATAGGGATTCTGGGACCTGGCGTGCCGAACGGCGTCGAGTACGGCGTGGTCCTCGCTGTACTGGTCGAGGTGACCCAGCAGGACGTAGATCCGCGCCGTCAGCCGGGGCAGGCCGGGCTGACGGTCCAGCCAGGCCATCAGCTGCGGCTGGCCGCCTAGGTGGTCGACGAGCGGGGTCAGCGCCTCGACGGACTTGGTGGGGAGGTCCCAGTGGTGGGGGATCAACCGGGCCACTTCGTCGGCGAGTGCCGCCTCGTCCTCGGCGCTGATCGTGCCGGCCGTGAACGCGGCGACCTTCGTGTTGTCCAGGACGAACCCGTCCGGCGTGGCCCGGGCGGCGCGTGTCGAGACGCCGTGCCGCCGGTGCAGAAGATCACCGACACTCTTGAGGAGCGGCTTGTCGTGCACGAGACCTCCTGATGAACGCTCCCGAGAGCCGGTCGGCCGAGGTGCGCGGCGGACGGTACGGCGGCTCCACGACACCGCCGGCGGTGCTCCGCGTCGGCACCACCACCGTGCCGCCGGGCGGCGGCGCCCGCGCGCTCGGTGGGCCGAACGAGTGGGCCGAACGAGTGCGGGCGCCCCGTGTCGCACAACCGGATTCCTCGGCCCCCGCCCACGACCGCCACGGCGGTTGCCCAGGCCTGACGGGCTTCCTCAGCGCGCCGGTCGTCGACGACCGGCGCGCTGAGGAGGCGGCTCGCTCGGGCCCGACGGAGCATGGGGGGGACGGAAACCGCCGAGCAGTGACGGGAGTGTGCAGGTGGGTGGAGGGCGTGAGCGCCGCAGCTCCGAGGAGTCCGCGGAGGTGCGCCAGGTCGAGGCGCTCAACCGGATGGCGGGCCCCGTCGGTGACGGATCGGGCGATCCGTCGGACCGTCTGCGCGGCCGCGAGGCCGATCTCCTGGTGGGGCACGCGCTCGCACGGGCCGAGACGTTGCGCGAGGCGCTGGCGCTCGTCCCCCGGCTGGCCGACGCGTCGCTGCCGCTGCGCAGCCAGTTGGTACTGCGGTCGGACCGTGAGCGGCTGCACTGCGTGGCCCAGCTCGGATTCACCGACTGCGGGGCCGACGACTTCCGCGTCACCCTCGGCAGCGATCACCCGGGGGCCCAGGCCGTCCGTACCGGGCGGCCCGTACTCCTGTCCTCCGCGGACGAGTACCGGAACCGCTTCCCCGTCGCCGCTCAGTCCTGTGAGCTGAAGGGGCACGAGGCCTGGGCCTACCTGCCGCTGACCACATACGGACAGGTCACCGGCGTATGGGTGGCCGGCTTCAACGCCCCGATGGAGATGACCGACGGCGTCCGCACGCTCCTGGCCACCGTGGCCCGCCTGCTCGGCCAGAGCATCGAGCGCACGTACACCGACGAGGCCGATCTGGCCCTCTCCCAGAGCCTGCGCAGCAGCATGAGCCGTGTCGGCCCGGGCGTGGACGGCCTGACCGTCGCCGCACGGTACGTGCCCACCGGCGGCGGCCTGATGGTCGGAGGCGACTGGTTCGACAGCCTCAGCCTGCCCAACGGGCGCCTGGGCCTGGTGATCGGTGACGTTCAGGGGCACGACGTGCACGCGGCCGGGCTGATGTCCCAGCTACGCACGGCGATCCACGCCTACGCGGCCGAGGGGCACGGACCCGATGCCGTCCTGGTCAGGGCCTCCCAGTTCCTCGCGGCGCTGGACGAGGACCGCTTCGCCACCTGCATCTACATGGAGGCCGACCCGGCCACCGGCACCCTGCGCATCGCCCGCGCCGGGCATCCCCACCCCGTCCTGCGGCTCCCGGACGGAACCTGCCTGCTCAAGCACCTGGGCGGCGGGCTTCCCCTGGGGCTGAACCTCGGAGAGGACGACTATCCGGTCAATGTCCTCACCCTGAACGAGGGCGAGGTCCTGATGCTGTGCACCGACGGTCTGATCGAGACCGGCGGCCACGACATGTACTCCGGCTGGCTCCGCGTGCGCAACGCCCTCTCCCCCGGCTCCTCCGAGGACCTCGACGGAATGGCGGACCGCCTGCTGAACGCGGTGGTCGCCCCCCAGGAGCCGGGAGATCACCCGCAGCACACGCCGCTCACCGAGGACGACATCGCCCTGCTCCTGCTCCGCCGCGACGCCGGCGAGCCGCAGGCCGCCCCGACCGAGCGCCGGCTCTTCCTCACCCTCGAACAGGACCAGGCGCGCGGCCTGTCCGAAGCCCGGATGGAGCTCCAGGGCCTGCTCCACGACTGGGCGAGTCCCGACCAGGTCGACACGGCGGTCCTGCTCACGTCCGAGCTCCTCGGCAACGTGCTGGTCCACACCGAGCAGGCCGCCGTCCTGCGGGCCGAGATCAGCGGTCCGCAGGACCACCGCCGGCTGCGCGTGGAGGTCACCGACCGCAGCGACGAGGTCCCTCACCGGCGCGCACCCGGCGAGCTCTCCTCCTCGGGCCGCGGCCTGGTCCTCCTCGACCTGCTGGCCCACCAGTGGAGCGTCCGCCCCGAGCCGGAGGGCAAGACGGTGTGGTTCGAACTCGACGAGGACCGACCGGACGTCCCTGCCTGACCGGCAACCCCCGACAGGGCGGCGGCGGGAGCCGTGTGCGGCAGGAGCCGGGGCCGTCGGCTGGGGAAGCCCGCTCGCACCGCGGTCTACGCCTGCTGGAGTGCGGGCTCCGGCTCCAGCTGCCGCGGGAGGACCGGCTTCGGACCCGGTGTCGCGTCCCAGAGGCTGGTGGTCCGGACGTAGAGGTGGATCACGGAGCCTGTCGCCAGGAGGAGAAGGGGACCGAACACGAAGGGGTGCCGGGCCATGTCCAGCGGCAGGAAGCGGTACGACACCAGGAGCGCGGTGAACACGATCGCCCCGTAGGTGACGAGGTGGACTCCGGCGCGTTCCCAGCCTCGGTCGAACGAGCGCATCGCCGCCTCGATCGTGAGCGCGAACACCGCACCTGCCAGGAGATCCGCGCCGTAGTGATAGCCGAACCCCAGCGTCGCGGTGAGCGTGGCGACCAGCCAGAAGGCGCCCACCCAGCGCAGGACACGCGGTGCTCTGCGCGAGTGGATGAAGAGCGTGGTGGCCCACGCCGTGTGCAGGCTGGGCATGCAGTTGCGAGGGGTGATCTCGTCGAACGGGACCGCGTGCAGCGATCCGAGCGGCGGCGCCGTGTTGGGCCACAGGTCGGCCACCGCCCATCGTCCGCCCTCGGCGCTGTAGGCGAAGACCGGCCCGACCACCGGGAAGATCATGTAGATGGCCGGTCCGAGCAGGCCGATGACCAGGAACGTGCGCACCAGGTGATGGCCCGGGAAGCCGCGTTCGGCGGCGACGTTGCGCAGTTGGTACAGCCCGAAGAGGGCGGCGGCCAGCGGGAGCTGACCGTAGACCGCGTTCAGGACGTGGGTGCCGACCGGATCGGTGGCCATGACCGCGCGGCCCACCAGCCATGAGGGGTTGCCCAGCGCGTGATCGGCGGTCGCCACGTACGGGTCGAGCACCGCAGGGCGCGTCTTCGACGTGATGAGCAGCCAGGTGTCACCCGTCTTGTGACCGCCCACGAGGAGCAGGCCCAGCCCGACGCCCTTCAGCAGCAGGGCACGTTCCCGGCCGGTACGCCGTAGGACGGCGACGCCCGCGCAGCCCAGCATCACCCACAGCGCGCCGCTGCCGAAGTTCAGGTCGGTGCCGGCCGCCCAGCGCACCAGCGTGAGGACGACGTCGATGCCGATCGCCGTCCCGGCCGCGACGAACCGTTCCCGCCAGGTGAGCACCACCATCATCAGCGCCAGCCCGGCGTACAGCAGCGGTCCCGAACGCGGGGCCGACACGAACTCCCGCCCCAGGTTGGTGATCGGCCCGGGCTCGCCGTACCTCCGCGCGACGATCTCCAGCGCGATGAGGAATCCCAGGATCGCCACCCCCGCCGCTGCCCACAGAACGACCTGGGGCCGACGCCGTACGGCGGACGCGATGCTGCTGCCTGTTCGCGAGGGCTTTCGCGATGTTCCAGATATCAACTGTTTGGCCGATGTGTTAGGTGTTGGTCATCCCGGCTCACCCTTCTGGCTAGACGGCATGGTGTTCTAGTGAAGGTCGGGCGATCAGGGCGATCACCGTGAGTCCGACGATGTTATCGGAGCGGTGCAAGTGAGTTTCGGCGCTCACACGCGACGCGGGGGCGGGGCGTTCCGGGCACTCGACGGCCTGCGACGCGAACGGAATGCTGCCACCCTGGGACACGGCCGGTCTTCACCGCTCAGGGAGTTCTCATGGCACGGACAGGCAGGGCAGCCACGGGAGGTCGGCGACGGGAGTTCCGGTCGTGAGCGGCACCCCGATCTCCGAGGGTGACTACGGCAAGGACCTGTTCGAGCCCGAGCACCCCGAGGAAGCGGAACGGATCGACGCGGCCGCGCTCGTGTACGACCCGGTCACCATTCGTCGGCTGCGCGCCCTGGGCGCGGCGCAAGGAGGCCGCTGCCTGGAAGTGGGAGCCGGAACCGGCACCATCCTGCGCTGGCTGCTGGACGAGGCGGGCGCCATCGAGGTGGTCGCCCTGGACCGGGACACCAGCGGCCTCGGCTCCCTCGACGACTCGCGCGCGCGGGTGCTCACCGCGGACCTCAGGGACGAGGGCCTCGATCTGGGCGGCTTCGACCTCATTCACGCCCGGTTCGTGCTCATGCACCTGCCCGAACGCCGCCGGCTCATCGCACGGCTCGCGCGATGGCTGAACCCGGGCGGCTGGCTCGTACTCGGCGACGCCGTCGAGGTGCCGAACGCCCTGGACACGGATTCGGCCTACCGCCGCACCATGGACGCCATGTGGCAGGCGCTCAGGACGACCATCGGCACCGACACGTCCACCGTCCCCGCGTATCCGCAGTTCCTGCGCGACGAGGGTCTCCGGCACGTCGCCGGAGAACTCGTCTGCCCGCCGTTGGTCTCGGACCGTCCGCTGGCCCGCTTCTGGTCCGAGACGTGGAACCGGATGCGGCCCGCCCTGGAGGAGACCGGGCTCGTCGACTCCGCCGTCATCGACGAAGCCCTCGCCTACCTGGCCTCCCCCGGCCTCGCCGAGTTCGGACCGGGAATGGCGATGGCCTGGGGACAGCGGCCCTGAGGCCTGAGGGCGCGGCTTTCCGAAGACACCCCACCCAGAGTGAGAAGAGACCGTCCCATGACCATCACACGCGTTCTCGCGGTGGCCCCGGTGAGTGACATCGAGCGGGCGGTGGCCTGGTACGAACGGCTGCTGGGCAGGGCCGCCGATCTGAGGCCGATGCCCGGGCTCGCGGACTGGCACCTGACGCCCACCGGCTGGATACAGGTGTTCCAGGACCCCGAACACGCCGGTTCGACACTGCTCAACCTGAACGTGGACGACCTCGACCGGGCGCTCGCCGACCTCGCGGCCCGCGGTCTCACGGCCGGGGCGGTCCAGCCCGGAGCGCAGACCGTGCGGTTCGCCGCGCTCCACGACCCCGACGGCAACCGGATCACGCTGATCGAGAATCCGGTGGAGTGACGCCCACCGCCGTCACCCGGTGCCCGGGCTCGTACGGGGACCGAGCGGTCAGACCGGCCGGAACTGCGGGCCGTACGTCTCCTGGGTGCCGGGGATCTGCATTTCCATGAGTTCCACGGCGGGCGACTCCAGCCTGCCCATGCCCCGCACCGCCGCGGTCAGGCTGCTCACGCCACCGTCGGCCCACGCGGCGTCGAGCGACTCCAGCACACCGGCGTACGCGCTGTCGAAGGCGCTGATGAGTCGCTGGGCTTCGTCGGGCGGGCTGTCCCAGCCGCCTGCCGGCACCCTGGCCATGGGCCGGGAGTCGGGGAAGGGCACCGCGGGTCCGGTGTACTGCCAGCCGTCCTCCTCCTCGCGCAGCTGCCGGCCGTGGTAGATCTCGGCGAACGCGTAGTAGTGGGCCACGTGGTCGTCGCCGGGCGCGTCCGCGGGTGAGCCGGAGGTGCCTTCGCCCTGTTCGCGGATGATGTCGATGGCATGTTCCACGTCATCGAGCGTCTTGACGGGGTTGAGATCGTCCACGCCGATACGCTGCTGCAACTGCCGGGCGGTGGACAGTTCGGGGGTGGCCGACCGGAACGTCTTCAGCAGTTCCTCGTAGAAGACGCCGATGCTGAGCGAGTCGTCACCGCCCTCCGTGAGGGGCGACGCGGGAGCCTCGATGGCCATCATGACGTCGTGCACGAACGGCTTGTTCAGGCCCGACAGGTACACGGTGAGCCCGGGGTGCACCCCGCCCGGCAGCGGGCCCGGATAGACCGGCGCCGCCGCCTTGATGTCGGGCCGGCCGCCCACCGCCACGAGCAGGTTGCAGACGACTCCGAGGTGGTACATCTCGTCGAGCACGACGCGCCGGATCAGCTGGGCGGCCTCGCTCTTTCGGTCCTCGATGGACCACCAGCCGCACAGATACGGCGGGATGGTCGAGAACTCGACCGCCACGGCGACCTGAAGGGCCTCCTGGAGCCAGTCGTCGCGGCGGTGCTTCAGCGGTACGGCGAGCAGCCGTTCCGCGGTCCCTCGTTCGGGGGTGGGAAGCCGTCCTGGTGCCGACCGCTCGGACGCGTGGGCGACCGCGGAAGCCGCCACCGGCGCGGTGGCCGCCAGAGCGGCGGATGCCAGGAAGCTGCGACGCCCGAGCGCGGTGGCCGCCGTCTCCTCGGGGGATCTTCTCGTCTCCGTCACCGCAGCCTCCACGTTCACCCCGACACGGGCCTCACCCGTGGGCCGGGAGGCCACTGACGATCAGGAAGTTAACAGCCGGGGCCCAGCTTCCCCGGGCGCACGGACCGCGTGGCGCGTACGACCCCACTGACAGCCCAGCAGCGGACGGATGAGGGTGTTCGGCGCGCCCGCGCGCACGGCGGAAGGGACGACCCGGTCGTCCTGCGGTTCGCACGGACCTCGGCCGCGCCTCAGGATGGAGTGGGAGCCGGGGCTCGCGGTCCCGGTCCCGGACAGGGTGGAGGCCGTATGGTTCCCCGAACAGGTAGTTTCCTCATGACAACTGATGGGAGCCGGGGCGGGTTCAGGCTCGCCCACACGCGGCTCGGAGGAAGAAGCGGGGGCCATGCCTGAAGAACCCGAGCACGCGGAGCACGGCATAACTGAGGCGGCGGACTCCCCGGAGGTCGACGGCTGGCCCAGGGAACTGCACAGCCTCTGGCTGGCGGCGAACGGCGTCCAGGACGTCACCGATCTCGCCCACCTGGTGTACCGGGCCCTCCTGACGCAGCCCGGCGCCGTCGTCGCGGCCGGTGCGCGGTGGGACGCCCAGGAGTTGATCTACACCCGGACGCTCACGACGGCCATGGCCGAGCCCGACACACGTCGGCCGCCGGCCGGTGAGCGTTGGGCCGTCTCCGAGACGTTCCACGAGCGCGGTGCCGGCGTCGAGGGCCCGGTGGTGATCGAGCAAGGCGCTCTGACGCCGGACGCCGCCCACTGGCCCGGTGACGCGCTGCGTGCGTTCGGCGAGGCCGTCACGGTGTTGGAGTGCGTCTTCCCGCTGGGTACCGACCGGGCCGCTCTGTGGGTGGGCCTGGGCGCGCCGCCGGAGAACCTCCAGGTTCTGCGGGCACGGCTGGAGCAGGTCGCGGAGATCCTCATGGTGAGCAACCAGCGCCTGCTGGTCCACCGGGGTCATGAGCGCCGCCAGGTCGAGGACGCGTTCCTCGCCGAGGCGTCCCTCCAGATGGACTCCAGTCTGGACGTCGAGGAGACGCTGCGCCGGGTCGCGCGGCTCGCCGTCCCGGCGATGGCGGAGGGCTGCGTCGTCCAACTCTTCGGAGCGGACGGCCGGCTCGCGCCCGTGGCGTGGGCCCACGTGGCGGCACCCGCCCAGGCCTGGCTGGCGGAGGTGTCGCTGAACGACGCGTGGCTCGGCAAGGCGCTGCGCGGCGCTTCGGAGCAGGCCGAGGGCGCGCTGCTGCGCGGCCCGGACCTGTCCGGCGGTCCGTTCGGCCCCGGCTCCGAGGGGTACGGCGCCGCTGTCCGCGTCCTGAGCATCAGTCCGCTGCGTGCAAGGGGGCGCACCCTGGGCACCCTGACGTTCCTGCACCACAGCTCCGACGGCGTCGAGGACCTGCGCATGCTCGGCGACCTCGCCGGGCGGGCGGCTCTGGCCATCGACACGAGCACCCTGTACGAGCAGCGGCGACGCCATGTGGAGATCCTGCAGCGGCACCTGCTCCCCCGGGCCCTGCCCGACGTGCCGGGGCTGATCCTGAGCAGTGCGTACGAGGTGGCCGACGAGTCGCTGGAGGTCGGCGGCGACTTCTACGACGCGGTCGTCACCGGTGACGGCCGGCTCGCCCTGATCATCGGGGACGTGTGCGGTCGTGGCGCCGAGGCCGCGGCGCTGACCGGTCTGGCGCGGCACACCCTGCGTACGCTGCTGGAGGACGGGACTCCGCCCGGGCAGGCCCTGACCCGGTTGAACCGCGCGCTCATCGCGGAGCGCAGCTCCCGGTTCGTCACCGCGCTCGCGGCCGTGCTGACCCCCGTGTCGGACGGCTGGGAGATCGAGCTGGCCAACGCCGGACACCCGAGACCACTGGTGCGCGGCGCCGACGGCGAGGTGGTGGAGGAGCTCAAGGCGGGGGGCGTACTGCTCGGTGTGCTCGACCGGTCCGAGTACGAACCCCTGCGTCTGCGGCTGGGCCGGGGCGAGTCGCTGGTGCTGTTCACCGACGGGCTCCTCGAAGCGCGCGGTGCGGACGGCACCTTCTTCGAAGAGCACCTCGCGGCCGCGGTCCGCCGCAGCGGCGGGGGACCATCCGCGTCGGACCGGTTGATCTCCCTGGCCTCGGAGTTCCGCGCGGCAGGCGACGACGACACGGCCGTACTGATCGCCGAGGTGAGGGCATGACCATGGGGCACGCGGACGAAGGCAGGCGGCGGGTCGACAACCAGTGGATCCTCGTGGTGGAGGACTCCGCCGAAGACGCCGAGGCCATCGTGCGGGCGCTGAACCGCACGCACCCGGAGCTGCGGCTGGAGTTCACCGACCATGGCGAGGGAATCGCCGAACGGCTCCTGGAAGCGGCCGAGTTGCCGGGTCTCGTCCTGCTGGACCTCAACATGCCCGGTCTGAGCGGGCATGCCGTGCTCAGTGCGATCCGCGCTCATCCGCAGCTCGCGGAGGTCACACTGATCGTGTTCACGTCGTCGACGGCGCCCGCCGAGGTCGACGCCTGTTACGCGGCGGGCGCCGACAGTTACATCTACAAGCCGGTGAACTTCGCGCTCTTCCGTACGGTCCTCAAGGGGGCGATCGACTACTGGCAGCAGACGAAGGGTCAGTCGCGGCCGGACACCTCCGTTCCCGGGTCGCCGAGCGTGAAGTAGAACGCCGTCCCCTGCCCCGGTTCGCTCTCCAACCAGATGCGTCCGCCGTGGCGTTCGACGATCCGTTTCACGACCGCGAGACCCACGCCGGTTCCGCCGCCGTACTCGGCCGGTCCGTGCAGCCGCCGGAACAGGTCGAAGACCTCGCTCTGCCGGCCGGGCGGGATGCCGATCCCGTTGTCCCGTACCAGGACGGCCTGTTCGCTTCCCGCGCCGTCGTGCGTGGGTACGGTCGCCACGGCGATCTCGACCGTACGGTCGGGGCGGTCGGCGGCGTACTTGGCCGCGTTCACCAGCAGGTTGACGAGGATCTCGTAGAGCCGGTCGGCATCGGCACGGACCAGGCCGAGGGGGTCGTGGCGTACGACCGTGACGTTTTCGTCCGCGAGGCGCGGGCCGGCGACCTCGAGGGCGCCGTCGACCACGTCGTCCAGCGCCACCTCGTCGCGTTGCAGGCCGCCCCGGCCCAACCGGGCGTAATGCAGGAGGGAGTTGAGGAGTTCGTCCATGCGGCCGGCCAGTCGCTGCATGGTCTCCAACCGCCGGACGCTGGTCGCGTCCAGATCGTCCGCCGCGTCCTCCAGGGTGAAGGTGGCGGCGTTCGAGATGCCGCGCAGCGGTTCCTTGAGGTCGTGGGCCGCGGCGTGGGCGAAGGAGTCCAGGTCCACGTTGATCATGCGGAGTTCGTCGTTGAGGCGGCCCAGCTCGTTCGCGTGGCGCAGGACGAGGCCGGTGAGCATGCGCCACATCTCCAGTGCCGCCGACCGGTCCTGGGCGGTCCACGGCAGGCTGCGGCCGCGCATGACGGACCGGAACACCGCGCCCGAGCCACGGGGCGTGAGTCGTTCCCCGCGGGGGCCGACGCGGACGGGCACCGCGGGGTCGGCGGCCCACTCGCGGGGCATCGGCCGCTCCGCGCGGGTCCATGCGAGGAACTCGCCCGACCTGCCGAGCGAGACCATCAGCAGGCCCGCGAGCCCGTCCGGTTCGGCGACCGGCCCGTTCTCTGCGTGTGCGTCCGCGTCCGCGTCTGCGTCTGCGTCTGCGGCCAGGAGTTCCGGCAGCCGGTCCGTGGCCCACACCGTGCCGGGCGTCATCAGGGCGGCACGGCGGCTCAGTTCGGATGCCAGCGGGTCGGGGAGCGGCAGTCCGGCGCTGACCACGCGGCCGGAGCGGGCGAGGGCCACCCCGTCGGCGTTCGTCAGCCCGCGGAAGGCCTCCTCGTGGCGCAGCAGCGACGCTTCGACATCGGAGTCGAGGAGTTCGGCGACGGCACCCGCGCGGGCGCCGGTGCGGGCGAACCCGTCGGCCCGCTCGCGCTCCTCGATCGCGGCCAGTTGCAGGGAGAACGCGGCGCCGAACAGTTCACAGGCGGAGCGGACCTCCGGTGCCAGGACCTTGGGGGCGGCTCCGTGGCAGGCGATGAGTCCCCACAGTCGTCCTTCGCGCATGACCGAGACGGACATGGACGAGCGGACGTCGATGTTGCGCAGGTACTCCAGATGGAATGCGGACACCGTGCGCAGCGCGGCGCCCGACAGGTCCAGCGGCTGTCCTGTGCTCTGCCTGACCTGGGGGTGGAGGCGGACGGTCGGGTCGTCCACGTCGGTGATGACCCGGATCCAGTTGTCCTGGTAGAGCCGGCGTGCCTGCGGGGGGATGTCGGTGGCCGGGAACCAGAGTCCCAGCCAGGGCTCCCAGGCCTCCGTGACCTCCTCGGCCACCACCTCACCGGGCCCGTCCGGGCCGTCGAAGCGGTAGGCGACCACACGGTCGAAGCCCGTCAGCGTCCGGATCTCCTTCACGGCGGTGCGGCAGCCGTCCGTGACCGTCGACGCCGACCTGAGCCGGGCCAACGCCCTGCGGACGCCTTGGTAGAAGCCGGAGAAGAGGAACGCCTGCCGCTCGTCGCGGGGCTCGAACTCCAGCACCAGCAGCTCGCCACTGCGGTGGACGGAGAGGTCGAAGGTGCCGCGGGCGGAGCCCTCGCCGGCCGTCACGGGCAGCGCGGCGGACGGCGCCTCGTCACCGCTCGTCGCCTCCAGTGCCTCGATCCAGTCGTCGGGTTCCACGACCCGGGTGACGGGGGCGCCGACGAGGTCCTCGGCCGCCACACCGAGCAGCAGCCCCGTGTTCGCCGCCGCCGTGTCGACCACACCGGTCGCCGTGTCGACGGCGACCAGGGTGCCGTACGACTGGACACCGCCCAGGAGATGGATCGGCTCGCGGACGCACTCCGACAGGTCGAATCCGCCCGGTACCGCCTGCTCCGCCGCCCGTGCCCGCTGCGACAGCCAGTCATCCCCCACGGGACCGCACCTCCACTTGAGCTGATCGTTCCTGCGCATCCTCCTCCACCGGCCGACGTTCGGCACGTGGGACACCGTCGCGGTGCGGACCCGTCGGGTCGTCCACAGGCACCACGCTCGGCACTGTGCGACTGATGACCCGCTCCGTGCGGGCGGAGCGGAGCTCCGGGAACCCGTTCGACATACCGCGACCGCCGGCCTCGTGACCGCACCCCATTCTCCAGCTAAACTGCGCAGGTAGCCTGGACAATCTGAACTGACGATCCTAGGCTGGGAACCATGAGTGATGATCATGTGCTGTCGCCTTCAGCCGTCCGCGCCTCGCAGTTGGTCAGAGGTGTCATCGGGCGTCTGCGGCGCCGCATCCGCGACGCCGGGAGCACCGAGGACCTCAGCCTGACCCAGGCGTCGGTGCTGGCCCGCCTGACGGACGACCAGGGGCTCACGACCAGTGACCTCGCGGTCTCCGAAGGGATGCGCCACCAGTCGATGGCGTCCACGGTCGGCGCCCTGGCGGGCCGGGGCCTGGTGGAACGCCGCCCCGACCCCGGAGACGGCCGCCGACAGCTGATCGCGCTCACCGCCGAGGGCCGCCGACGGGCCGAGGCGGGCAGACAGGCGCGCGGCGAATGGCTCGCCGCCGAGCTGCAGAAGAAGTGCACCGAGGAAGAACGCCGGACCGTGATAGCGGCCATGGCCGTGCTGGAGCGACTCGTCAGTGACTGAGCAGAGCACCGCCGTACCCGGCGGCAC
The DNA here is from genome assembly GCF_044766365.1 of Streptomyces sp. NPDC102279. Classification (NCBI taxonomy): domain Bacteria; kingdom Bacillati; phylum Actinomycetota; class Actinomycetes; order Kitasatosporales; family Streptomycetaceae; genus Streptomyces; species Streptomyces sp. NPDC102279. Next base: position 473,868 of record NZ_JBIWLU010000001.1, read on the forward strand.
CAGGACGGCAGGCTTCGACCGCCGGCTCCTCCCCCCGATGATGCTGGGGTCGGTCCTGAACCCGATCAACTCCACCATCGTCGCCGTGGCGCTCGTCCCGATCGGCGTCGCGTTCGGTGCCCCGGCCTCACAGACCGCCTGGCTGGTCTCGGCCCTCTATCTGGCCACCGCCCTCGGTCAGCCGGTCGTCGGTCGCCTCATCGACATCTTCGGCCCCCGCCGCCTCTTCCTTCTCAGTACCAGCCTCGTCGGCGTCGCCGGCGTCGTCGGTACGCTCGCCCCGAACCTCGGCGTCCTCATCGCCGCACGCGTCCTGCTCGGCTTCGGCACGTGTGCCGGCTACCCGGCGGCCATGGCCCTGGTGCGCAGCGAGGCCGACCGGACCGGGCAGGACAGTCCCGCGGGGGTACTGACCACCCTGGCCGTCACCAACCAGACCATCGCCGTGGTCGGCCCGCTGCTGGGCGGTCTGCTGATCGGGCTGGGCGGTTGGCGCTCCACCTTCGCGCTCAACATCCCTCTCGCGGTGGTGGCCGTCGTACTCGGCCGGCTGCGGCTCCCCGAGCAGCCGCACAAACGGACGGCCGGCCGAGGTCGCCTGACCTCGCAGGTCGACCTGCCGGGCATGGGTCTGTTCGCGGCCATGCTCTTCTCGCTGCTGCTGTTCCTGATGAACCTGCACGCCGGCAACTGGTACCTGCCGGTGATCACCGTGGCCACCGCCGTCGGCTTCACCGTGCGGGAACTGCGCGCGAGGACACCGTTCATCGACCTCCGCGTCCTCGGCGGCAACGCCCCACTGCTGGCCACCTACGGGCGGGCCCTGGTCGCCTACATCGTGTCGTACGCCTTCCTCTACGGATTCACCCAGTGGACGGAGGAGAGTTACGGACTCTCGCCGTTCCACGCGGGACTGGTGCAGATCCCGATGTTCCTCGTGGGGATCGGTGTCTCCGTGACGGTCGGCCGGCGCGGCGGGGTCCTCGGCAAGCTCCTGCTCGGCGGCGTCGGCCAGATCGCCGCCTGCGCGCTGATGCTGACGCTCACCGCGGCGAGCCCGGTATGGGCGCTGGTCCTCCTCGCCGTCGTCTTCGGCGTGCCCCAGGGGTCCAACAGCCTGGCCCTGCAGAACTCCGTGTACTTCCAGGCCGATCCCGAGCGCACCGGCTCCTCCGCCGGCCTGCTGCGCACCTTCGCGTACGTCGGGTCGATGATCGCCTCCTCGGCAACCGCCGCGTCCTTCGGAGAGCGCGCCAGTACCGAGGGAATGCACCACCTCGCCTGGATCATGCTCGGTGCGGGTGTGCTCTATCTGCTGATCACCGTCCTCGACCGGAGCCTGCGCCGACTCTCGGCCGGCCCGGGCAACTCCTCGCCCTCCCCCGCGTCCTCGTAGCGGCGCACGGCCGTCCGCGCGGAAGAGCCTGAAGGCCTCCCTCGGAGATCACCCAAGTGCCGTGTCCACGTGCCCGCGTCCCCGAACCACGCACCCGTCGTGAAAGGCAGAAACCGTGTCCCGCAGCGCCCTTCTCTCCATGGACCTCCAGCTCAACCACATCGCGCACGTCCCCGACGGGTATCTGCCGGCCGCGGTCCGGGCGCTGGAGACGGCCCGCGCCGCCGAGATCCCCGTCGTTCACGTCGCCCAGCGGCTCCGCCCGGGACACGTCGACGTCCACCCCGACAACAAGATCTTCGGTGCGCTGCCGTTCCACCTGTTCACCGCCGACGACCCGGGTACCGCCATCCACCCGGACGCCGCGCCGCGCGGCGACGAGATCGTGGTGCACAAGAACCGCGTCAGCGCCTTCGCTGACAACGACCTCCGCCAGATCCTCGCGGCGCAGGGCATCGACCACCTCGTCCTGGCCGGTATCGCCACCAGCGGCATCGTCCTGTCCACCGCCCTGGAGGCGGCCGACCTCGACTACCGCGTCACGGTCCTGTCCGACGCCTGCGCCGACCGCGACCCCGACCTGCACACGACCCTGCTCGCCCAGGTCCTCGACCGCCGCTGCGAGGTCATGACGACGAGCGCATGGGCGGACACGCTCAAGACCTCGGCCTGACGGACGGCCGCCGCGCCGGGCGGCCGTCGTACGCGCCGGTGCCCACCTCCGTTCGAAGAGGCGGGCACAGAGCGTGCGTTGAGCCCGTCGCGGCGGGCCGCGGTCCGCGGTCCGCGGTCCGCGAAATCAGACCTCGGTCGAGTCCTTCGCGTACGGCGGCGTGAGCGGCCGCACCGATGCGCCCACCTGCTCGGGGCCTCCCTCGCTGAGGCCGTAGCGTCCGTGCAGTGTGCGCAGGAAGGGCGGCGCGTACCAGGCCGAGCGGCCCAGCAGGCGCATCGCGGCAGGTACGAGGATGCCGCGCACGGCGACGGCGTCGATGAGGATGGCCAGTCCGCTGCCCAGGCCGAACATCTGCATGAAGCTGAGCTGGGCCGTACCGAAGGCGAAGAAACTCACCGCGAGGAGACAGGCCGCCGCGCTCACGATCCGTCCGGTGTGGCCGAGTCCGTCGGCGACCGCGGACTCGTTGTCGTGGCCCGCCTCGTGGAGTTCCTTGATCCGGCTGGTGACGAACACCTCGTAGTCCATCGAGAGACCGAAGGCGATGCAGAACATCAGCACCGTCATCGACACCTCCATCGGCTGCGCCGTGAAGCCGAGCACGGACGACAGGTGGCCGTCCTGGAAGATCCAGGTCATCACCCCGAGGGTCGCTCCCAGGCTGATCATGTTGAGGACCAGCGCCCGCAGCGGCTGCACGACGCTGCCGGTGAACAGGAAGAGCAGTACGAAGGTGGTGAGGGCGACCAGGGCCACCGCGAGCGGGAGCCTGTCGGCGATGGACGCCTTGGAGTCGACCAGCACGGCGTCGGTCCCGCCCACGAGAGGGTGCGCCCCCTCGGGCGGCGCGACCGCCCGCACCTCACCGACCAGACGCTGTGCCTCCGCCGACTTGGGCGGCAGCGCGGTCACCACGTCGATCCGCTGCGCGTCCGGGCGGCCGAGCGCGGGGTTGCCGGGGCCGGTCGCCGTCGAGCGTCCGGCGCTGTAGGTACCCGTGCCCGCTTCGACGCGGGCGACGCCTTCGAGGCCGGACAGCGCGACCGCGTAGGCCTCCAACGGGCCCTTGCCCAGAGGCTCGTCGATGACCACGTGGAGGGCCGCGTCGTCGTTGCCGCCGAACTTCTCCGTCAGCACCGACGCGACCCGGCGGCTCTCGGCGCTCTCGGGCAGCACGCGCTCGTCCGGTGTGCCGAAGGAGATTCCGAGCAGCGGGCTCGCGGCCAGCAGCAGGACGGCGAGCACGGGCAGGGCGGTCAGCGCCGGCCGCCGCATGACGGTGCGGGCGAGCCGGCCCCACAGCGGCGGCCTGCCGTCGGTGGGCCGGGTCCTCGCCCAGGGCAGCCGCCCGCTGTTGACGCGGTGCCCCAGCACGACGAGGAGCGCGGGCATGACGAACAGGGTGCTCACCGCCGCGATGGCGACGACGCCGACCCCGGCGTAGCCGAAGGAGCGGAGGAAGTACTGCGGGAACACCAGGAGGGCGCCGAGGGCGGCGGCCACGGTCGCGGCGGAGAACGTGATCGTCCGGCCGGCGGTGCTCACCGTCCGCCGGACGGCGTCGTCCACGCCGGCGCCTGCGGCGAGTTGTTCGCGGAAGCGGCTGACCATGAGCAGCGCGTAGTCGATGCCGAGGCCGAGCCCGAGGGCGGTGGTGAGGTTGATCGCGAAGACGGAGACATCGGTGACGCTGCCGAGGACGAACAGCCAGGCGAACGTTCCCACGATCGCGATGATGCCGATCACCAGCGGCAGCAGGGCCGCGACCACGCTGCCGAACACGACGACGAGCAGGAGGAGGGTGAGGGGTACGGCGATGCTCTCGGCCAGGACGAGGTCCTCACCCGACTGTGTGCCCATCTCACTGGTCACGGCAGCGCCACCGCCGGCCCTGACCGTCAGAGCACCCTTGTACGGTCCGGCGTAGGTGTCGATGACGCGCTTGGCGTTCTCGTCCCGCTCGGTGCCGTCTCCGGTCACATGGGCGAGGACCATCGCCTCGCGGCCGTCCTCGGAGCGGAGGCCGGGACTGTCCGTGTCCCAGTACGAGACCACGTTCCCCAGATCGCGTTCCTTCTTGAGGTCGGCCACCAGGGCCCGGCCGGTTCGCAGCGCGGCCGGGGCGTCGACACCTCCCACGGACGCCCGGACCAGCAGGACCAGGTTGGTCTCCCCGCCGAACTTCTCGTCGATGATCTGTCCGGCGCGGCTGGACGAGGAGGCCGGGTCGTCGTATCCGCCGCCCAGCAGCTTCCCGAACGCGCCGGCGCCCGCGACCCCCATGAGGACCACCGCCACGACGGCGACGACAAGGACGAGCCGGGAGCGGCGGATCACCAGTTCGGCTATGCGTTCGAACACGGACGGTCTCCTTCGTGTCCTGACGCCAAAAGGACGTCAGGCAGGCGGCATTGAGGCGGGAGGGATCGACTCACTGCCCCGCGGCAGCACGTCACACCGACAGGGCGGATGCGACGACGCGGATGTCGTCGCCCTGACGACGTTAGGGAGACGGCGGAGATTTTGGCAGTGTCAGATTTTTCTGGCGGCTTGCAACTTGACTCCGCGGACGCCCAGTTGGTGTCGTACGGTTCGTGACATGACCGTCGGCGAACTCGCAGCAGCCCTGCCCTCCCTCCGCGAGCGGCGCCGGGCGGCGGCCACCCGGGAGATCCTGGAGGCGGCCGAGCGCCAGATCGCCGAACACGGCCCCGCAGCCCTGTCCCTGCGCGCGGTGGCCCGGAGTCTGGGCATGACCGTGCAGGCGCTCTACCACTACTTTCCGAGCCGGGACGACCTCGTCACCGACCTCATCGTCAGGGCGTACGACGCCCTGGCCGAGGCCGTGCAGAGCGCGGTCGACGCCACCACGGGCGGCACGGCCCGGGAGGGCGTGGTCATCGCTGCCGAGGGCTACCGCCGTTGGGCCATCGACCACCCCGAGCGGTTCCAGCTCCTGTACGGGACACCGCTGCGGTACTACGCGGCGCCCGCCGAGGGAACGACCACGCGGGCGGCACGCCGGATGAGCGCCATCTTCGAGCGGGAACTGTTCGCCGGCTTCACCGCGGCGCAGCTCGCCGCCGCCGACACCGGCGGCCTCTCACCCTCGGCGCTGGCCTACCTCGACCGGTTGCCGCCGACCGGCCGGGACGAACTGCCGCCTCCCGCGACCGCCCTCGTCCTGAGCGCGTGGGGCCACATGCACGGCCAGGTCGTCCTGGAGGTCTTCGGCCACACGGCCTTCCTCGGTGACCACCAGGCCGAGATCTTCCGGATGGCCATGCGGAACCTGATCGAGGACATCCACAGCCGGATTCCCGCCGCCGCGCCGACGAACGGTGACGGCACCGGGGAAGCCGTCCGCGAGGGTTAGGAGCCCAGCCCTTCGGGCGGGAGCCCCCAGGGCTGTTCGAGGGTCGCCCTCAGCGCGGTGACGGCGTCCTCGCCGATGCGGGCCGCGAGCGTGCGCTCCAGCTGTCCGACCATGGCTTCCGCCCGCTCGTGCGCGGTCCGGCCCTTGGCCGTCCGGCGGATCAGCCGCCGGCGCGCGGAGCCGGGGTCCGGGGTCTGGTCCAGCAGGCCGACGGCGATCAGGCTGTGCACCGCCTGGTGAGCCGTCTGCCGGGTGACACCCATGCGCCGGGCCAGTTCGGCCACCGTCGTGCCCTGCTCGTCGAGAACGGTGAAGACGTGCAGCTGCGTCGCGGTGACGGGGTCCACGTCCTCGGCCTCCAGCGCCGCGAGCAGTCCCTCGTCGAACCACCGACGCGCGGCGCCCAGCAACTGCGGCAGGTTGCGGCCTCCGCCACCCATACGTTCCTCGTCTCCCCGCGGGCCCCGGCACGGGTCTTGCGCCTCCCGAACCGACATGTCAGGGTACCTTACATTCATGTCAGGCAACCTGACATTCACCGTCGGCTCCGAGGAGATCGCATGACCTTCGAGTACGCCACCCGATACCGCCCGGCCTCGCACATCCCGCCGGAGCCCGGAAAGCCCTACTTCATCGAGAAGGGCATGGGCGACAGGGCCCACCTCTTCACCGACCTGTTCACCGTGTACGCGGGCGGCGAGCAGACCGAGAACACCTTCAACTTCTTCACGTGCGAGGGCCCCAAGGGCGACACCATCCCCGCCCACATGCACGCCGACACCTACGAGGTGTTCTTCGTGACGGACGGGGCGGTCCGGCTCTACGTCGAGGAGCCGGACGGCACGCAGCACACGAAGCTGCTGACCAGCGGGGACTTCGGCTTCGTCCCCAAGAACTGCCCCCACGCCTATCGCATCGAGCGCAACGGCAGCCGCATCGTCGGTGTCGCCTCCGGACCCTCGGGCACCTTCGAGCGCTTCTTCGAGAACCTGGGCACGCCCACGGAGTCGCTCGGACTCCCCCAGCAGCCCCACGTCCCCGAGCCGCGGAAGTTCGGCACCGTGCCCCAGCAGTACGACGTCCGGTTCCTGCCCCAGCACCAGTGGCAGGTCTGATGCCCGCCCCGGACCTCCGCCCGGTGATCGCGGCACCGCACCCCGACGTCGCGCCGCTCCCGCCCGCGGCACCGGTCGGCGACGGGGTGCGGCTGTACCGCGGCGTCCCGTACGCGGAGGCTCCCGGAGCACGTCCTCTCGAACTCGACCTGTGGCTCCCGGCGGGTACGGGGCCGCATCCCCTGGTCCTCCTCGTGCACGGCGGCGCCTGGCGCAGGGGGCACCGCGGGGACATGGGGCTCCGTATGCGCTCGTGGGAGCCGAGCCCGTTCGCCCGCATCGCCGCTTCGGGATTCGCGGTCGCCTCGGCCGACTACCGGCTCAGCGGCGAGGCCGTGTTCCCGGCCCAACTCGACGACCTGCGCGGCGCTTGCGACTGGCTGTCGGCGCGTTCCGACGAACTCACCCTCGACACGGAACGGACGGTGGTGTGGGGCGAGTCGGCCGGCGGACACCTCGCGGCGCTGCTCGCCCTGGCGGACGACGTACGGGGAATCGTCGGTGCCGTCGTCTGGTACGCGCCGACGGACCTCACCCTGGACGCGGACAACCCGCACAGCCCGGAGGCGCTGCTGCTCGGTGCCGCCCCCTCCGAGGTTCCGGACCGCGCGGTCCTGGCCGGTCCCCTCCAGCAGGTGCGTCCGGGGGCGCCACCCTTCTTCCTCGCGCACGGAGAGAACGACTCCATGGTCGGCCCCGAGCACGCGACGCGGCTGGCCGCGCGACTCTCGGAGGTGGGGACGCCGGTCGACCTGCGGCTGGTGCCGGGTGCCGACCACGTCTGGTACGGCCTGCCCGAGGACCAGGTCGAGGAGGTGTTCGCCGCCTCGCTCCGCTGGGCCCACGAACGGGCCGGCGGCTGAACGGCGATACCGCCGGGGGGAGCCGGAGGTCCGGCGTGCCGGCTGCGACGGGCGTGAGCCTCGCCGTCCGCGACGGGCGTGAGCCTCCTCAACAGGCGCATGGCCGACGCCCGTCGGCCCGCTGCCTCATCCTCGAAGAGTGCCGAACCGGCACGGTACGAGTGTCGATCCATTGTGTCCCTCGCGCCCGTCACGAGCCACGGCGGGTGGAGGTTCCGCGCTGCGCGTGCGGAGATCCGCGCATGATCCGGCGGCCTGCGGCAAGGTGAACCGGAACCGGCCGCAGCGGTGGCTGAAGAAGTATCAACAAGCCTACCCAGCAGCCGCGTTGGCGTCGAATTCGGTCAAAGGGGTCGCGATCCGGAGGCCATCTCGCAGTGATAGCATTCCCGCGTCTTCGACCTTGATCAACTCGGCTCGCGTGGTGGTCCGAGGTCGGCCTGCTCTTCGTGTAACAGCGGTCATGCAGTTAGCGGATGTGTCGCGGGTCCTTTCGGGGTGTATCTGGTGATGCCTGCATGCCACGCACCAGGAAAGGTTTCCATGAATCAAGACACGCTCATATGGTGTCTGGCTGCGGCAGCGGTGGTCGCCGTAGGCGCAGCCGTGGTCCTCGTCATCCGCAACAAGGCCCTCGGGGCCAGGAGGAAGCAGGTCGAGGCGGCGCTCACGGCGCAGTTGAGCGAGTCCGAGGGCAAACTCGGGCACTCGCGCGCGGAGTTGCAGAAGTTCAGCGACGAACAGGCCGCCGTCATCCAGGAGGCCGAGCGATCGGCGGAGGAGAGCACCAAGGCCGTCCTCAAGGGCGCGGCCCGCTTCCTGCAGAGCCTCGCCGCCGAGCAGACGACCCTCCTGGACAGTATCCAGCGCAAGTACGGCGGACACGCGGTCCTCTCCGACCTCTTGGACGTCAACCACGCCAACGCGCAGATGGCCCGTAAGGCCCAGGGCATCGCGGTCATGTGCGGTGCGCCGCTCGGCCGACGCAACCAGCCCGCCAGCGTGTACGACGTCGTGCGCAGCGCGCAGGGGCAGATCCGGAACTTCCACCGCGTCCAGATCATGCAGCAGAGCGGCATCGCGCTGAAGGCGTCCGCCGTGGCGCCCGTCGCGCTCGCCGTGGCCGAGCTGCTTGACAACGCTGCCAGCTTCTCGCAGCACGACGCACCGATCGAGGTGACGTTCCAGCGGGTCCAGAGCAACCTGTGCATCGTCATCGACGACGCCGGCGTCAGCATGAGCGACGAGGACCGGCAGAAGGCGACCACGCTGCTGTCCGGCGAGTCCGTCCCGCGCCTTTCGGAGCTGGGCACCCAGCCGAAGTTCGGCTTCCCGGTGGTCGGCCTGATCGCCCGTCAGTACGGCTTCAAGGTGGACGTCACCGGGGTCTCCCGGTACGGCGGCGTCCGGGCCGTCGTCCTGCTGCCCGAGGAGTTGTGGACCGTGGAGGAGACCCCGCCGACCCCGAAGGAGGCCCCCGTCACGAGGATCCGCCGGGTCGAGAGCCGGGAGGAGCAGCCCGCGACGCGTACGTTGCACGGTCTGCCGAAGCGGGCCGACCGTCAGGAGCCCGTCGCGAGCCTCACCGACGACGAGGACACCCCGCCGGCCCGGACGCCCCGGAGGACCGCCCGCGGCTCCGGCGGTCTCGGTGCCCTCCAGCGTGGCACGCTCTCCGGCCGCGACCTCGCAGTTCCCTCGCCCGAAGGGTCCGAAGACGCATGACCACAGACATGTCGTGGATGGTCCGGGACATCGTGGACAACGTCCCCCGGGCACGGCACGCCGTGGTGCTGTCCGCGGACGGCATTCCCCGCGGGTCCACGGACGGCCTGACCCCGAAGGACGTCCGGACCATCTCCGCCGCCATGGCCGGCATGCAGTCGCTGAGCCGGGCCACCGCACACTTCGCCGGTCCGGCCGAGGAGCGTCGGTGGAACCAGACGGTCATCGAGTTCTCCCACGGATGGATCTTCCTCATCGGCGCGGGGCAGGGTGCCTACCTGGCCGCCGCCGCGGAACCCGACGTCGACCTGCAGCAGATCTCGTTCCGTATGCACCGCCTCGTCGCCCGGCTGGGCGACAACCTCACCTCACCACCGCGGGTGAGCGCCGGTGACCCCCGCAGCGACGACGCGGCGGCCGTGCGCGAGGGGACGGGCTCCTCGGGGTTCGTGCTCGCCGCGCTGGACCAGGCCATCGCCGACGTGCCGGGCGCGCGGCACGCCGTACTCCTCGGGTCGGACGGGCTCCCGCGGGGCGCGACATCCGGGATGAGCAAGGACCTCGCGGACACGATCTCCGCGGCCATGACGGGCATTCACGCCTACAGCCGTGTCACCTCGCAGTTCGCGGGTGGCCTGAAGGACGCCGAGTGGCGTCAGACGGTCATCGAGTTCCAGCACGGCTGGATCTTCCTGATTGCGGCCGGTGACGGCGCGTTCCTCGCCGCGTCCGCCGATCACGACTGCGACATCGAAGAGTTCACCGCACGTCTCGAGGACGCCGTTCCCACACTGCTCGCGAAGCGGGCACCCCAGGGAGAGAGGGCCGACGATGCATGACGGACCGGACGACGAACTGGAACTGACGGCGCCCTTAGTCCCCCTGTTCGTGATCACGGGCGGACGTGAGCTTCCCGCGGACCACGAGTACGAGCACACCACCCTGGTCACCGCCCACGAGGACGCGCCCGGCGCGGCACCCGTGCTGTCCCCCGAGGCACGCAGGGTGCTGGACCTCGTCGCGGACGGGTTCCTGTCCGTGGCCGAGGTGTCGGGCCACACGCACCTGCCGATCGGCATCGTGCGCATCCTGCTGGCGCAGTTGGAGGAGAACGGCCTCATCCTCGTGAGGAAGCCCGTGCCCCGCGCCGAGCGTGTCGACCGCGAACTGCTCAGCGCCGTGCTCGACGGCCTGCGAACCCGATTCGGAGCGTGACTCGTGTATCTGGATCCAGCCGTCTCCAACTCCGTGAAGATACTCATCGTCGGGCACTTCGGGGTGGGCAAGACCACCTGCATCGGCAGCATCTCCGAGATCGAGCCGCTGCAGACCGAGGAGGAGATCACCGAGGCGAGCGAGGGCTTCGACGACCTGTCGGGGACCCCGGACAAGACGACCACCACGGTCGCCATGGACTTCGGCCGGCTCACCCTCAGCGAGGAGCTCGTCCTCTACCTCTTCGGGACCCCCGGGCAGGAACGCTTCAAGGAGATGTGGGAGGAACTGTCCCGGGGCGCGCTGGGCGCCCTGGTGCTGGTCGACCCCACACGGCTCCACGAGAGCTTCGCCATCCTGGACCTGGTCGAGCGGTTCGGCCTGACGTACGCCGTCGGCGTCAACCGCTTCGACAACACACCGGACTACCCGCTCGACGAAGTACGCGAGGCACTCAACCTCTCCGAGGAAACACCCATCGTGCACTGCGACGTCCGCGACGAGCACTCCTCCGCGCAGGCGCTCATCGCCCTCGTCACCCACCTCATGACAGTCCTCGGCTAGGAGACACACCATGCAGCAGCCCTTCAACGCGCCCGGCATACCGCCCGGTTGCCCCGCGCACGGGAACGTCCAGCTGTTCGGCCCGGAGTTCGGCTCCAACCCCGAGGCCCACTACGCCGAGCTGCGCGCGGCCGGCCCCAGCGCGCCCGTCGACATCGCGCCGGGTGTCGAGGTCGAGCTGGTCACCAGTTACGACGCGAGCCTGTACATCCTGCAGAACCCGGCCTGGTTCGTCCGCGACTCGCGTCGCTGGAACGCGCTGAACGAGGGCCGGGTACCGGCGGACAGCCCGGCGCTGCCGATGATGGGCCACCGGCCCAACGCCCTGTTCAGCGACGGCGCGGCGCACGCCCGTCTCCGGCAGGCCGTCACCGACAGTCTGGCCACCGTCAACGAACTCCAGCTCATCCGGCAGGTGCAGCAGTCCGCCGACTACCTCATCAGCCGGTTCAGCACCGAACTCCGCGGCCAGGCCGAGCTGATGGCGGACTACGCCCAGCCGCTCCCGCTGCTGGTCTTCAGCGACCTGTTCGGCTGTCCGCCCGAGATCGGTGACCGTGTCATCGTCGGGATCAGCGGCATCTTCGAGGGCACTCCCGGCGCGGACGAGGTGCTGGGAGGCGCGCTCGCCGAGCTGATCGCCCTCAAGCACCGGCAGCCCGGCGAGGACCTGACCACCCGTCTGATGAAGCACCCCGCGGGTCTGACCGACGAGGAGGTGCTCCACCAGCTCGTCACCCTGCTCTCCGGCGGCACCGCACCCCTGGCGGCCGCCATCGGGACCAGCAGCGCGCTGTACCTCGGCGAGGAGTGGCAGGCCGGTCTGCCCATCGAGGACGCCGTCGTCCAGACCCTGTGGAACTACGCGCCGATCGCCAACTACGCGGCCCACTACCCGACGCAGGACGTCGAACTGGGCGGCAGGACGCTCCGCGCCAACGACCCGGTCCTCATCTCCTTCGCGGCCGCCAACACCGACCCGAAGCTGACCGAGCACCGCGAGCAGCTCAGCGGCAAGGCGCACCTCGCCTTCGGCGCGGGACCCCACGCCTGTCCCGCCAAGGACCCGGCGTTCATGATCGCGGTCACCGCCGTGGAGTCCCTGCTCAACCGCCTCCCCGACGTCGAGCTGCGCGTCCCCTTCAAGGATCTCGCCTGGGTTCCCGCGCCCTGGAGCCGCTCCCTGGTGACCGTCCCCATCCGCTTCACCCCGCGCCAGGTCCCCTCGGCCGCGGCCCAGCAGACGCACTCGCTGCCCGCTCAGGCGGCGCAGAGGTCCGCGTCGGCCCAGCAGACCTCCGGGGCCCCCGGAGCCCGTCCTGCGGCGCACGCCGCGCCGCAGCACAAGGGCGGACTCTTCACCCGCTTCCTCGCATGGACGCGAGGCGAGTGACGTAGGTAACCCTAAGAGACCAGAGTGTTATTGGATGCTTCAAGCACCCCGCGGGTATGCATGGCGGCGTTTGCTCAGAAAGGAGCCGCCACCGTGGGGATTGCCACGACACCGTCCACCGACCGTCGGACAGCCGTCGCTCTCTTCTCCCGCCTGCGCAAAGCAGAGGGCCAAGCCGATCCCTTTCCGATCTACACGGAACTCCGGTCGAGAGGCGGAGTCAGCCCCGCACCCTGGGGAGGCTTCCTCGTCACCTCCTTCGCCACCTGCGACCAGATCCTCCGCAGCTCCAACTGGCTGGAGCCGGACAGGAACTGGCGCGAGAGCCAGGGACCGCGCACCCGCTGGAGCGCCTCCTCCTCACGCGAGATAGGCCGCACCCTGCCGGCGCTCAATCCGCCGGAGCACACCAGGGTGCGGCGCGCGGCAGGCAGCTTCGACCGCGGAACCATCGAGCAGATCGGTCGCACGGTGAGCCGGGTGACCGACACGCTCATCGACACCCTCGAGGAGCAACTGCGGCACGGTGAGGCGGACTTCGCCGCCCTGGTCAGCGAGGAACTGCCGATCGCCGCCATCGGCGACTGGCTGGGGCTGCCGCCCGCGGACTGGCCGCGCCTGCGCGAACTGACCCACGACCAGGTCTTCACCCAGGAACTGCTGCCCTCGGCGAGCCAGTTGGCACAGTCCGACGCGGCCATGGCCGAACTGCGCTCCTACCTCACCGCGGTGGTGCGCCACCGGCGCCGCCATCCGGGCGAGGACCCGGTGTCCCGGTGGATCACCACATGGGACGGCATGGAGCCGGACCAGGAGAAGGCGGACGAAGCCGTCTACCTGCTGGTCCTGTTCATCCTGCTGGCCGCGCTGGAGACGACCTCCACCCTGTTGTCCACCATGACGCTCCTGCTCCTCGAACATCCCGAGCGGTGGGACATGGTCGCCGCGGACCCGGACATCGTGCCCGCGTTCGTGGAGGAGGCCCTGCGCTACGACTCACCCACCCACGTGATCAGCAGGGTCGCGGCGCAGGACTGCGTCCTGGACGGTGTCGAGATCCGCGCGAACGACATGGTCCACCTGATGGTGGGAGCGGCCCACCGGGATCCGGCCAAGCACCCCGATCCCGACCGCTTCGACCCTCGACGCAAACCGGCCCACCTCGCCTTCAGCGGAGGCATCCACTACTGCCTCGGCGCCCCGCTGGCTCGCCTCGAGGCCCAGATCCTTCTCCGTCAACTCGTCAGACGCCTGCCGCGCCTCACCCTCGTGCGACGACCGCAGAGGGCACCCCGTGTCGCCTTCCGGCGTCTCCTCAACCTGGACGTCGCCCTCGCATGAACGACATACTTCCCGCCCTCCCGGAGCACTCCCCCGGCTCCATCGGCACCGAGCAGGACGGACCCGTCCTCCACGTGCGCCTCAACCCCTCGCACCTGGACGACACGCTGGGCGTCGGCGTCCTCGACGACCTGACCGCCCTGCTCGACGGGCTGCACGAACGGCCCGACGTCCGCGTGGTGGTCCTCTCCTCCCTGGGCGAGGACTTCTGCCTCGGAGCCGACCGGGCGGAATACCTGGCCGCGCTCGACGCGGACCCGACCGGCGCCACCATGCGCCGGATCGCCGACAAGGCCCAACGCCTCTGCCAGGCACTGGAGAACACCCACGCCATCACCGTCGCCCGGCTGCACGGCAAGGTCGTCGGGGCCGGTCTCGCCCTCGCCGCGTACTGTGATCTGCGCGTCGGCGCCGACACCTGCCGGTTCCGCATGCCGGAGGTCGGCCTGGGCCTGCCCCCGGCCTGGGGAGGGGCCATGGGGCGACTCGTCTCCGAGGCCGGTGTCGCGAGGATCCGCGAACTCATGCTCACCTGCGAGGTGTTCGACGCGTCCACCGCCCATCGGCTCGGCCTCCTCCACAAAGTCGCCCCGGCCGACCAGCTCGACCGGACCGTCGCCGCTTGGACCAGGCCGCTCGTCCGACGCGCTCCCGAGAGTCTCGTCCTGACGAAGCGCATGCTCACCGGCTTCTCGCAGGCGTCCCGCACCGCCGACGTCTCCCTGCTCGACGCCCACCTCCTGACCGCCCACCTCACCCGCCCGCAGAGCCGGGACCTGACGGCCCTGTAGGAGGCGCGCCGCCGCCCTGTGCGGAACCGGACTGCCGCACAGGGGCCTTGGGCCCCACAGAACCTCCATCGGGGCCCTGACAAGGGTGTTGAGACGGATCATGGGGGGCCGCCTGCCCCGCGAGGCCGAGGTCGCAAACATCCCCGAGTCGACTGATCCAACACGGCCCATGCCCGCCGGGCGCGTCCGTCACCCCCGGAAACAGGCGGCGGAGCCGTCTCGGCATGCGTGATCCCGCGGGAGCTGGTTCGCTGGAGAGCGGGGCGTTTCACGCATGCACGAGGGAGATGCCATGAGCACCTATCGAGTCGCGGAGGTCCAGGTCGCGAACGGTCCGTTCGAGATCGCCGAGCGCGAGGTGCCCAAACCGGGCCCCGGACACGTGCGCGTGCGGGTGGAGGCCTGCGGGGTCTGCCACAGCGACGCCTTCTTCGTCAGTGCCGGGCTGCCCGGCGTGACCTTCCCGCTGGTCGTCGGCCACGAGATCGCCGGGCGCATCGAGGAGATCGGCGAGGGCGTCCACGAGGGCTGGACGGCGGGCGAACGCGTCGGCGTGGGCTGGTTCGGCGGAAGCTGCCACCACTGCAGGCCGTGCCGTCAGGGCGACTTCATCGTCTGCGAGAACCTCATGGTGCCCGGCTGGAGTTACGACGGCGGGTTCGCCGAGTCCGTGATCGTGCCGCAGGACGCGCTGGCGCGGATCCCGGACAGCCTGTCCTTCACGGAGGCGGCGCCTCTCGGGTGCGCGGGTGTGACCGTCTACAACAGTCTGCGGCGCAGCTCGGCCCGCCCCGGTGACCTGGTCGCCGTGCTCGGACTCGGCGGTCTCGGCCATCTGGGCGTCCAGTACGCGGTCGCCATGGGCTTCGAGACCGTGGTCGTCGCGCGCGGCGGCGCCAAGGCCGAGCTGGCCGAACAGCTGGGGGCGCACCACTACATCGACAGCACCGCCGGCTCGCCCTCCGAGGCGTTGCAGGCTCTCGGCGGCGCCAAGGCCGTGCTGGCCACCGCCGCGAGTTCCCAGGCGACCTCGGCCGTCATCGACGGACTGCTGCCCCGCGGCGAACTCATCGTGGTGGGCGCGGACATGTCGTCCCTGGACGTCACTCCCACCCAACTCCTCATCCCGGGCAGAGTCGTTCGCGGCCATCCGTCCGGCACGTCGCAGGACGTCGAGGACGCGATGGGCTTCAGCGCGCTCTACGGGATCCGGCCGATGATCGAGACCGTACCGCTGGAAGGAGCGGGCGACGCCTATCAGCGGATGCTGTCCGGTGACGCCCGCTTCCGCATGGTGCTGACCATGTCCTGAAGGACGGGGCGGCGGTTCCGCCGGTCGACTCCCGTGCCGGCGGGGCGACGCAGCGGTAGCCTGCGTCATCATGATGCGCGCCTGGATCCTGCCTCTGCTGTTGACGCTCTGCGGCTCGCTCGTGGCCACCGGGCTGGCCCTGCGCGGTGGTCCCGGCCCCGCAGCCGTCCTGCTGCTGGTGTTCGTGCTGCTCGCGGGGGTGCATTCACCGCTGGTCTTCCCACGATCGGTCGATGCGGCCGAGGCGCAGCGCCGGAGCGCGGTCGACGGTCGGCCGGTCGTCTTCTGGCGGGCGGGATGCTCGTACTGCCTGCGGCTGCGCATGCGGCTGGGCCGTAGTTCCCGTCAGCTCCACTGGGTGGACATCTGGCGCGACCCCGCGGGTGCGGAGGTGGTGCGGGCGGCCAACGACGGCAACGAGACCGTTCCGACAGTCATCGTCGCGGGCCGCCCGCACGTCAACCCTGACCCGGAGTGGGTCCGCGCGCAGATCACGTCCGCACCGCGATAGGCGACGCGAGGACCGCCTGCCGCGGTGAACTGCCCACCTCGGCAGGGTCCGTGTCGATACCTCACTCCTCCCGCAGGTTGAGGACCAGCTCCCGTGGCAGGCCGTGGGTGTCGTGCAGGTAGTGGAAGTCCTCGTCCCCCAAGGGGCCTTGGAACCGGGGTCGGGCCAGGAGGTGCCGGCCCCGCTCCATGAGACGGCCGAACCGGCCCTCCTCATCCAGCAGCACCCGGCGGACCTCGCCGGGGCCGACGTCCTGCCGGAAGTGATCGAGGGTGTGACGCACCAGCTCGTCCGGCAGGTCGCCGAGAGTGCGGGACGGTTCGTCCCGCCAGAGCACGGTGAGCACGCGTCGCACGAGGCGGCGCAGTACGTAGCCCTGTCCCGTGTTGGACGGGCGCACGCCGTCGCCGACGACCACGACGGAGGAGCGCAGATGGTCGAGGACGAGACGGAGGGAGGGTTCGTCCAGTGGCCACAGGGGCGGCACGAGGCGACGCCAGGGTTCGAAGACGTCGCAGTCGAAGACGGACGACTTGCCCTGGAGCAGGCAGGCGAGCCGTTCCAGGCCGAGTCCGGTGTCGACGGCGCGCTGGGGAAGCGGCACGAGGGATCCGTCATCTAGCCGGCGGTGGCGCATCATCACGTGGTTCCACACCTCGACCCAGCGGTCGTCGCGGGTGGGTGTCGACCGCGGAGGGGTGTCACCGCTCCACAGGAAGATCTCCGAGTCGGGGCCGCACGGCCCGACCGGTCCGTTTGACCACCAGTTGTCCTCGACGGTGAGTTCCACGGGGACCCCGCGTTCCTGCCACAGCCTCAGGGACTCCGTGTCCGGCCCGGTCTGCTCGTCACCGGCGAAGACAGTGACGTACAGCAGGCCCGGATCGACGCCCAGTCCCTCGGTGAGCAGTCTGTAGCCCCAGTCGAGGCTCTGCGGGCCCTCGTAGTCGCCGAGTGACCAGGAGCCGAGCATCTCGAAGACCGTGAGGTGGGTGTCGTCGCCGACCTCCTCCAGGTCCGTGGTCCGCAGACAGCGCTGCACGTTGACCAGGCGTCTGCCGAGCGGATGAGGCCGGCCCAGCAGGTACGGCGTGAGCGGATGCATGCCCGAGGTGGTGAACAGCACCGGGTCGCCGCTCGGCGGCAACAGTGTCGAGCCGGTGATACGGCGATGACCGCGCTCCTCGAAGTACTCGACGAACGTGCGGACGATCTGCTCCGTCTTCATGACGGGTCTCCTTCGCGTCAACGCGGGGAGGCACCGGACAACGGGTCCGCCGGGTCGACACCGGGGCGGGAGAGTCTGAACGCCACGGAACCACCGACGAGCCGTTTCCGGTCGCCGGTGGAAGGGGGAAGGTCAGACGGCGGCAACCGGTGAGCTGGTCGCTCGCGCGGTTGCGGTGATGCTTCGGCCGGTGACGTTCATGAGGTGACGGTAACGGACACGCCAGCGCTTCGGCACGCGAGTTTCCCGCCGCGCCCGGCTCGCCCCGCCCGGTCGCCCTCTCCCCGGCGAGCGGTCTGTTCAAGACCGCGGGGCCGCGCCCGCACGGGGCTGCCGGCATGCCCCAACGAGCCTTCACCTCCGCTGCGGGCCTCTTCGCCCCATGCGGTCTACGATCCGGTGGCCTCCCTCCTGCGCGAACGCCTGTGGCCCGGCCTGCCGTCCATGCACATCGCTCCCCGGCCCGAGGACGAGATCGTCGACGCGGGCTGCGGCCACCGGTTCGCCGGCACCGCTGCTGCACCGCATCGAGCCCCGGGCGCGCGTCGACGCACCAGGCACAACTGGTATTCCGTCGGCGCCGGTTGACGACTTCTCGGCGAGAGGGTGGCCTCAGAAGCCGAGCCGATCCCTCGCCCTGTACGGGGGTGAGGACGCCGCTCCCGGGTTCACCGGACCCGCGCCAGACGGATCTTCGCCGCGGTGAGGCAGACGCCGGCGGCGACGATGCAGGCCGCGGCCGGTCCCGCCGGCGGGCCGCCCGGTGTCCGCGGCCAGAATGCCCCAGGCCAGGCCAGGGCAGGCCACCCCCGGGGCCGGAGCGCCCGCCGGTGTTGCCTTCCCTACTTTTCCTATCGATTTACTAGGAATATATTGACGGCCCGCCCGCCGACTGCGCAGGATGATGTACATGCCCCCTACGCAGCTACGACTCGTTCGTCGTCGGCATATCGACTTTGGCCGCGTCGCCGGCGCCGCCTGCTGTCGCGCCTAGGGAACCGCACCCGGAAGACGCGCGTCACCGCGACCCCGGTCCGAACGGACCCCGCCTCACCGCTTCGACTCGCGCGCGGCACCCCTGAGACGCAGCGCCTCCGCCCGGCACACCCTCAGCCGGTCTCCGAGGGGGACGCATGCGAACTCGGCCTCCCCTCGGAAGGAGGGGCGGGCATGCTCGCCCTCCCCGTTCGAGGTCCCCACCGGGGCCGCCCCGGCGGCCGGGCGATGGATCGCCGCTCACGGTCCAGCCCGGGCCTCGCGCACGCATCACCCGACCCGCACGTGCCCCAACACCACATCGTGACGCCGAACTTGAGGAGACCATCGCCATGGGCCCCGCCACCGCGCCGTCCGGACCCGAGCCGGAATCCGACGGGACCGGGCCCGATCGCGCCCACTGGCTGCAGGTCGCTCGCGAGACGGCCGACGACCTGGCCACGGACGCGGTGACCAGGGAGCAGGCCGGGAAGATCCCGTTCGACGAGGTGTCCCGCCTGCGTGAGTCGGGACTGCTGTCGCTGCTCGTGCCGGCGGAGTCCGGGGGCGGAGGCGGGGACTGGTCGACGGCCTACGCCGTGGTCCGGGAGATCGCCGCCGCCGACGGCGCGATCGGTCAACTGCTCGGCTGTCACTACTTCCTGTCCTGGAGCGCCCGGCACTTCTCCCCGTCGGCCGCCACCACGCAGGACCAGCCGCACCGCAGGACCCCGGCACGGCGCAGGTCGGCCGTCGAGCAGGGGTGTTGGGGCGGCGGCCTCGCCCGGCAGGAACCGCCACTGACCCTGGTCAGGAAGGGCGGCCACTACGTGCTCAACGGGCGGCAGACGTACGCCACCGGCGTCCTCGTCGCCGACCGGCTGGCGGTGCGGGCGGAGCGGTCGGACACCGGCGAACCACTCGCCGTCGCCGTCGACCCCGCCCATCACGGCGTTCGGATCGACGCCGACACCGACACCTTCGGCCAGCGGCTCGCGGCCGGTGGCAGCGTGGAGTTCGACGGCGTTCCGGTCGCCACCCGCGACGTGCTCGGCTCGCTGTCCGCGGAGGAGGACGTCCTGTCACCCCTGACAGCCCTCTCCGCTCCGGTCGGGCGCCTCCTCTCCGTCCAGCTGCTGCTCGGCATGGCCGAGGGCGTGCTCGGCGAGGCCCGCGAGTACAGCAGAGCGGGCTGCTCCGTCCGGCACCCCGCCTGGCCGGTCGGCTCGCCGCAGGACCCGCACGTGCTGACGGTCTTCGGGGAGCTCACCATCCTCGTCCGCTCCGCGTCCGCACTGGCCGCCCAGGCGTCGGACGCCGTGCACGCCGGCCTGGCACACGGAGAGAACCTCACCTACGACGAGTGCGCCGAGGTCTCCGTCCTGGTGGCCATGGCCGAGGCCGCCGCCTCCAGAGCGGCGCAGGAGTCCACCGCCCGCGCCCTCGACATCATCGGACCCCGCGCGGCCTCCTCACGGCTCGGCTTCGACCGCTTCTGGCGCAACGCGCGGACCCACACGCTGTACGAGCCGGTCGCCCACCGGGTCCGCGACGTCGGGGACTACTTCCTCAACGGCGCGCACCCTCCGTTCGCCCTGCCCTTCTGACCGAGAGACCCTGTGGCGCCGCCCGACCGGCGGAACGCGCACGGCCGACGACTGAGGCCCCGGGGACAGACCCCGAGGCCGTACGGGATAATGCACCCATGCGGATTTCAGCCAGGGCGGACTACGCGATCCGTGCCGCGCTCCAGCTCGCCGCGTCACCGGACGGCGGGCCGCTCAAGGCCGAGGCCATCGCGGACGCCCAGGACATCCCGCACAAGTTCCTCGAAGGCATCCTGAACGACATGCGCCGGGGCGGTCTCGTACTGAGCCAGCGCGGCGGCAACGGCGGCTACCGGCTGGCCGAGGCGGCGGAGTCCATCAGCATCGCCGACGTCATACGTACGGTGGACGGGCCCCTGGTCTCCGTACGCGGGGTCCGCCCGCCGGAGCTGTCCTACACCGGCCCCGCCGAGTCACTGCTGCCCCTGTGGATCGCGCTGCGGTCCAACGTGCGCGAGATCCTGGAGGGCGTGTCCCTCGCCGATGTCGCGTCGGCCCAACTGCCCGCCAGGGTGTCGGCGTTGACCACCACCCCGGACGCCTGGGTCAATCCCTGACCGGGCAGTCGTCCACTGCTGAACGGGTCCGCCGCGGCGGGGCGCGAGCGGCGGCCGGCCGACGGGTGATCGTTCGCGCAGATGTGCTCGTGGAGACGCGGCCGACCCGCGGCCTATCGTGGGGACACGTCTGAGGCGCCGTCAGACAGGTGGCGGGTGTCGGCACCGGTGAGGCGGTCGCGGCGGGCGGTTCGTGGTTCGGTTCGGCGTCGAAGGAGGCCGCTCATGGCCAGTGCGTTTCAGGAGCGAAAGCTCAGGGGGATGTTCGCCGCGTTCGACGCGGACGGCGACGGATACCTGCGCGAGGACGACTTCGCCGCGCTCGTCGGCCGCTGGAGCCGGCTGCCGGGAGTGGAGCCCGGGACCCAGTTGCGTACGCGGGTGGAGACACTCCTGATGGGCTGGTGGGCGGCCTTGCTGCAAGCCGGTGACGCCAATGGCGACGGCACGGTCGACATGAGCGAACTGCTCTCCCTCGTCGACCAGTTGCCCGCGATGACCGACGCCGTCACCGCGACCGCCGACACGGTCTTCGACGCCGTCGACGCCAATGGGGACGGCCGGATCTCGCCGGAGGAGCACCGTCGCCTCGTCGAGACCTGGAACGGGCTGCCCGTCGACATGACGGGCGTCTTCGAACTCCTCGACCTGAACGGCGACGGGCACCTCAGCCGCGAGGAGTTCGCGGCGCTCTGGCGCCAGTTCTGGATCAGCGACGACCCGAAGGAACCGGGCAACTGGCTCTGCGGCCGCATCCCGGCCTGACGAGCACCCCCGGCGGACCCGCCCATCCCGGAGCCCCGCGGCCGGACGGCCACGGGGCTCCGGATGTCACGGTGTCGTTCAGCGGCGCGTCAGGGACTGGCGCAGCACGTCGTACACGTGGGTGTTGGGGTGCTTGCCGGTGAAGCGGTCCGACAGGGGACCGACCGCGGTCACCGGTACGTCGACCCCGGTGTGACCGGACGTGGTCCAGTCGATGTAGAAGTTCTTCTCGCTGCCGCGGATGCTGAACGGGCCGTCCTCGGCGGAGACGCCGGTGCCGGACTCGTCTGCGGCGTCCGACTCCTCGACGGCCAGACCGCCGGTCTCGTGGTCACCGGTGATGACCAGCAGGGTGTCGGAGTGCGTGGCGACGTAGGCGCGGGCCACGGCGACGGCCTTCTCGAGCTCCTGCATGGACTGCAGGACGCGGGCGCCGTTGTTGGCGTGGGCGAACTCGTCCACACCCTCCTCCTCGACCATGAGGAAGAAGCCCTTCTTGTTCTTGTCCAGCGTGCCCAGGGCCTTGCTCGTCATGGTCGAGAGACCGACCACCGGGCTGTACACGTCGCCCTGGCCCTCGGAGCGCTGCTGGAACATCTCCTCGTTGGCGAAGAGGCCCAGGAGCTTGCCGTTCTTGGCCCGGCTGAGCTGGTCCGCGCTGTTGACGTACGAGTAGCCGGCCTTCTTGGCCTTCTTGATGAGGTCGCCCTTGGTTCCCTTGCTGGCCTCGGACGGGTCCTCGGCGGGCTGGTCCTTGAAGGCGCCCGCGCTGCCGGCGGGCAGCCACCAGTCCTCGCCACCGCCGAGGATGACGTCGGGCTTGGACACCTCGATGTACTGACGGGCGATCTCGTCCTGTGCCGAACGGTTGGCCGTGTTCGAGAAGAACGCCGCCGGCGACGCGTCGGTGACCTGCGCGGTGGTGACCAGGCCGGTGGCCTTGCCGGCCGCCTTCGCCTGCTGGCCGAGCGTGGCCAGCGGGTTGCCGTCCACGTCGACGCTGATCGCGCCGTTGTAGGTCTTCTCGCCCGTGGCCCACGCGGTCGCCGCCGCGGCCGAGTCGGTGACGACCGCCTTCGGGTCGTCCGGCTCGGTGGTCAGCTGGCCCGAGACGGGCAGCTTGTCCATCGCGAGCTGACCCCCCAGACCGGTGAGGTGCAGCCGGGCGGCCTGGCGAGCGGCGGCACCCATGCCGTCACCGTTGATGAAGATGACGTTCTTCGCGGTCGGGGTCTTGGCCTTGGCCTGCGGAGCCGAAGCCGACGCGCCCAGCGTCGGGTTGACCACCATCGTCACCACAGCGGCCGCGACTGCGGCGGCCGAGGGAGCGGCGAACCGACGAGCCCTACGAGCGTCCAGGGACACAACGTCCTCCGTTACTGTTCTTGCCCATTGCTTGACCGCGAACATAAGGTTCCATGGGGGTTGGTTGACCAAGAACAGATGACCAGTACACGTCGATATCTCCAGCGGGAGGTAAAGGCGTGAGCCCCCACTTGTCCGGACAGGTCGCCGGGCGACGGAACACACCTTCCCCACGCCACCCACCCTCGGCGACGCGGGCCATCAACCGCGACGGACACGCCACCCCGCGACAGGCGGCCGCGACACCGAACCCGGCCAAAGCGCTTTATGACTGTTTGTGCCTTATATCTTTACTCGGTGCCAAATGTACCGAGATGGGTTCTTCTCTCGTCAGGGTGTGCCCCCCTTCTGTTCACTGCGGGCTGGGTCCTCGCGGCCCATCTGGTGGGGCCCGCCTACAACCCGGTCACGCAGACGATCAGCGTCCTCGCGGCCTACGGCGAGTCGGGCTTCTGGGTGATGACCGGCGCGCTGCTCGCGCTGGGCATCTGCCACCTCCTCACCGCCTGGGGTCTGCGGTCGGTGGCCACCCCCGGACGTCTGGCGTTGGCCGGCGGCGGAGTGGCGGCGCTGGTGCTGGCCGTGCTCCCCGCCCCGATCAGCGGAGGCTCGCTGCGCCACGGGACGGCGGCCGCCATCGGGTTCGCACTCCTGGCGCTGTGGCCCGTCCTGTCCGCGGACGGCAGCGAGACCGCACCCTGGGCCCTCAGACGCGTCCCGTCGGTCACGGCGACGGCGGTCATGGTCGCTGGAGCGGCATGGTTCCTCATCGAGACCCAGCGCCACGGGGACCTCGGCGTCGCCGAGCGCTTCGTGACGGGCGTTCAGTCCCTCTGGCCGTTCGTGGTCGTGGCCTCCTGCCTTCGCCACAGGAGGGTCCGCGAGGAGACACGGGTCTGACGCGTACGACCGTCCGTTCGCGTCCGCCACGGCAGAAGACCCCGCCCCGCACAAGCGGGACGGGGTCTTCACAGAGCGCCGGGCAGGCCTTGCACCTGCATCTCCCCGCAGGAAGCGGGACGCCTTTCCTTGGACCACCAACGCATCGTGAGCGGAGGCGATTTCCGCCGACCAGCTCAAGATCAATCACACTGTAAGCCAGGCACGCGCCCCGCGCCACCCGAGCCCGTCCGCCCGCTCCCTCGCGCCTCAGGGGCCGGCCGGCCCCTGATCCACGAGCCGCCCTGCACCGCGCGAAGCTGCGGCACAATGACCGCGTGCTCATGGCTCGGCGGGCGACCGCCGCGGCACAACCCGTGACACGAGGGGGCGGCGGCATGGTGCTGTGGCAGGGGAACAACTTCACCGTGGACGGGCGTGAGCCGACCACCGCGGAGGAGTACTACCGGATCGGCCTCAACTGCTGGAACGGCGAGCAGTACCGCGGTGCCGCCGCCTACTTCCTGGGGGCGGCGGCCGACGTCGGACACGAGGCCGCGGTCGAACTTCTGGGGCACATCGACTACGTGCAGGGCCGGTACGCGAGCGCCGTGCCGCGGCTTCGGCGAAGCAGCGGCTCGCCGCGCGCCGCCTACTACCTCGCCGCGCTCCACCAGCGGGGTTGCCCCGAGGCGGGCGTCGGGCAGTCCTACGACGAGGCGGCCCGTTGGTATCGCGCCGCCTCGGAGCTGGGTGAGCCCGAGGCCATGCTGGCCCTCGGCGACCTCTATCTCGAACGGCTGCTGCCGGTGACCCGGACCCCGGCCGAACACGCCCTGGAGCAGTTCCTCGCAGCCGCCGCACGCGACCACCCCTACGGCCAGTACCGTGCCGCCGAGATCTACCGCACGCTGTACCAGGACACCGAAAGCGCCGCCGCGCTGTACCGGGCCTGCGTGGCCAATCCGCTGACCGGACGGCACGCGCTGGGGTCGATGATGATGCTGCAGAGTCAGGCACATCTGCGGGAGATGTCGGCGACCGCGGCTGCCCGCCTCCAGCAGCAGCGGCGCGACGCCGTCAATCCCACCGAACGACGCGGTGACTTCTACTGACACCCCACGCATCGGCGGGGACCGTGAGCACGAGCCCCGCTCCGCCCCGGCGCGGACCGCCTCTTCAGGTCA
This sequence comes from Streptomyces sp. NPDC102279, assembly GCF_044766365.1. Taxonomy (NCBI): domain Bacteria; kingdom Bacillati; phylum Actinomycetota; class Actinomycetes; order Kitasatosporales; family Streptomycetaceae; genus Streptomyces; species Streptomyces sp. NPDC102279. Next base: position 498,709 of record NZ_JBIWLU010000001.1, read on the forward strand.
ACTGCACGCCAGCATCCACAGGAAGGTCTCGGCCGCCCGTACGAGGTGTTCCGTCTCCTCGATCTGGGTCCGCAGCGCCTCCGGTACGTGAGAGAGCTCCCAGTCGGCCGGATCCGCGGGCACCCGCGGCTCAGCCGCCCACAGGTGCTCGATCTCCTCGATGCTGGTCCGCAGCAGGGCGCACGCGTCGGCCGTGGCGGAAAGCGCCCTCGCCGGCGGGCTCGGGTCGGATCCGTCCTCGCTCGGCAGCGCGTCGGCGGCGGTGGACAGGACGACGGCGAGGCGGAGCAGGCGACGTGCCCGCGCCGGCCAGGGGGGAGCCGGGTGTCTCAACCGCGTTGCTTCGAGAGCCGGTTCACGATCCAGGCGGGTCCGAGCGGCGACCGTCCGCTCCCGCGCGGTGGGCCGCCACGTTCCCTGTCCCCGCTGATCGTCCGCCTGCCGCATGGCCCTACGTGCCAGGGTCAGGGCCGCCGGCCAGTCGCCGCCGTCCCAGTCCGGCGTCGCCCGCAGTTCACGGACGCGCCGACCGACCGTCGCCTGCGCAGCCGTGCCACGGGGGGATTGCGCCGACCCGTCCGCGACATGGGCCTGCAGTACCCGGCCCACCCCTGCCACCGACTCGGCGCCGGCGACGCCGATCCCGCCGGCCCATGCCTCGTCGGGCAGTGGACCCGCGGGCAGGGACGTGGCCCCCGGTTCACAGAACCGCACGGCATCGGTCAGCAGGACCTGGTCGACCAGCACCCCGGTCTCCAGGGCGAGCCGCCACAGCACGAGGCCCATCGCGCTCTCGCTGCTGCCGCTCCCCCAGGGCCATTTCACACGCGGCGCCCGTCGCACCGGCTCCCCGAAACCGGCGCTGCGCTCCGTGTGCCAGGCGACCAACACGTCCGCCTGATGCCGGGCCCGTTCCCAGGCCCCGCATCCGTACGCGGCCCGATGCGCCGACTCCCACCGCACCTCGTCCACGTTCGCGTCGTCACTCACGGGCGAACCGTATCCGGCCGCGGCAGCGAAGATCCCGGCAGCCCATGAGGATGCGGCTGCCGGGATCTTCGCTGCCGGTACTGCTCCGGTCGGCCCTACTTGGACTTGGGCTTGATGGCGTCCTTGGCCTTCTCCTTGGCCGACCGCAGGTCGCCCTTGGACTCCTCGGCGCGCCCCTCGGCCTTCAGGGACTCGTTGCCCACCGCACCGCCGACGACCTTCTTGGTCTTGCCCTTGGCCTGCTCGCCCTTGGCCTGAGCCTTCTCGTCCGCAGCCACAACCACTCACACCCTGTCCTTCTCGCGAATTGATTCATGCTCTGGGTCACCCGGCATCAGATCCTCAAACACGGAACCGTCGAAGATGATGAATGAAATCTTCGTCACATCGAGTTTCGTAGGGGTTGAATAAGAAGATCGGTGAGCGGGGATCGATCCGTTACATGACCTGACCTGCCGGAACAGGCGGCGGGTGTCGCCCTCGGCCAAGGCTCAGGAGCAGATGTCGAAATTCTCGGAGCGGGTGTGTGGAGTCGGGGACCCTGGGCACTCGACGCTTCGAGGAAACGTCATCGAATTTGTATGACGCTTTGTACGACTCCGTAGTTCTTCTGCGGAGTGTCGAGGAATTCTGATGAGGGAGCCGTTTCATGAGTGACAACATCTGGGGCTATCAGCCGACCACCGGTTACACCGCGGGTGCCGACCTGATCGGATTCAAGGTCGAGGCCACCGACGGCAGCATCGGCAAGGTCGACAAGCACTCGGACGACGTCAACTCTTCGTACCTCGTCGTCGACACCGGCGTGTGGATCTTCGGCAAGCACGTGCTGCTTCCGGCCGGCACCGTCCAGACGGTCGACCAGGCCGAGCGGAAGATCTTCGTCGCGCTCACCAAGGACCAGATCAAGGACTCTCCGGAGTTCGACAAGGACAAGCACGTCGGCGACGCCGGCTATCACGAGCAGGTCGGCGAGTACTACCAGAGCCACCGCTCCTGACCGCACAGCGCCATCCCGGAAGGGGGCCGACCGGATGCAGTCCGGTCGGCCCCCTTCCTCGCGTGCGGGCCCAGTTCCGTGTGCGGGAGCGTGGGCCCGCGCCGGCGTTCCCGCGGATGCTCAGCCCTGCGCCAGGTCCGCGACGGGCTGCCACTTCTCCCACGTCGCGAGGCGCTGCTCGTAGTCGGCCTTGGCGATGCCCAGCGGCGCCGAACCGAAGAAGCAGCGCAACGGCGGCTCGTCGGCGTCCACGATCTCCAGGACGGCAGCGGCGGACGCGGCCGGATCGCCCGGCGTGCCGACACGCTTGCGGCGCTGCTCCTGCACCTCCTTGTGGAAGTCGGCGTACGCGGGAAGCGGCTCGGACGTGCTCGACGAGGAGCCCGCCCAGTCGGTGGCGAACCCGCCGGGCTCGATCAGCGTGACCTTGATCCCGAACTGTGCGACTTCCTGGGCGAGCGCCTGGCTCATGCCTTCGAGCGCCCACTTCGAAGCGTGGTAGATCCCGACCAGCGGGAAGGCGCTGATGCCTCCGATGGAGGAGACCTGGAGGATGTGGCCATTGCCCTGCTCGCGCAGGAACGGCAGCGCCGCCTGGGTGACCCACAGGGCGCCGAACAGGTTGGTCTCCAGCTGCGCGCGGGCCTCCGCCTCGGTGAGTTCCTCGACCAGCCCGAAGTGGCCGTAACCGGCGTTGTTGACGACGACGTCGAGGCGCCCGAACCGCTCGTGCGCCTGGTGCACCGCGGCGAAGTCGGCGTCACGGTCCGTGACGTCGAGGCGCAGGGGCAGCAGCCGCTCCCCGTACTTCTCGCGAAGATCACCCAGAGTGGAGAGGTCGCGCGCTGTCGCGGCCACCGAGTCGCCGCGTTCCAGGGCGGCGATGGCCCACTCCCTGCCGAAGCCGCGTGAGGCACCGGTAATGAACCAGATCTTCTGCGTCATGGTGTGCTCCTCGAGGAAAGTCGTCACCCGTACGGTCATCGCGTCGCGGTGTTTCTCCCACCAGCCAACACCTTCGAGTGGGCTCGAAGGCAACTTGGGCCGCGCCGGACGCGACCTCGGGCAGCACCGGGAATGGGCCCTTCGGAGGGCAGCGGAAATCCACTCGACGGACCGATCCCGAGGGACCATGATCGTCGCTCGTGACGACGTCCGAGCAGTTCCTGGTCCGGGCCGCTGCCCGCAACAACGCCGAGTGGTGTGCGGCCATGAGCCGGTCCCACGGCCTGACGAGCACGTTCGGGCCGGGCGCCTGGACGGCTCCCGGACGCACCCCGCTCTTCTATCCCGACGCGGTGACGCTGGAGCCCGGCACCGACCCCGCGGAGGTGGCGGCGCGGATCGACACCCGTACGCCAGGTGCGTCCGTCAAGGACAGCTTCGCCGACCTCGAGCTCGGCCGGGCCGGGTTCCGGGTCCTGTTCGAGGCTCAGTGGATCCGTCGTCCGGCAAGTGCGCCCGCCGTCGCATCGGGTCTCACCGCGCATGTGGTGGCCGGCCCCGACGCACTGCGGGCCTGGGCGCTGGCCTGGGACGACGGGGACGGCAACCCGGACGTCTTCCGGCCTGAACTGCTCGACGATCCCGCCACCACCGTCCTCGTCGGACGCTCCGCCGAGGGCCGGGTGGTGGCCGGCGCGGTGGCGAGCCGCAGTGCCGACGTGGTCGGCCTCTCCAACGTCTTCGCCCGCGAGGGCGGCCCGGACGCGGCCTGGTCCTTCGCTCTCACCGCGACCCACCGTCTGTTCCCCGGCCTTCCCGTGGTCGGCTACGAGCACGGTGAGGACCTCACGGCCGCCGCTCGCCACGGCTTCGCGCCGATCGGCTCGCTACGGGTCTGGCTGCACCAGGCCTGAGGGAGGCGTCCGGGGGCCCGCGCCTCGGACGCCCCGCGGCCGTGTCACCCGCCGCAGACCACATGATTGACCTTCACCTTGGGTGAAGCCACAGCATCGGTGGGGCCGGGCGAGGTGCCCGGTCCGAGGAGGGAACGGACATGGGGTTGCTGACCATCGGGACGTTTGCGAAGGCGTCCCGGCTCTCGCCGAAGGCACTGCGGCTCTACGACGAACTCGCTCTGCTCTCGCCGGCGCGCGTCGACCCGGTGACCGGCTACCGGCTCTACGCGCCGGAGCAACTGGACCAGGCACGGCTGGTCGCGTGGCTCCGGCGCCTGGGAATGCCCCTGGCCCGCATCCAGCACGTCTGCGCGCTGGAGCCGTCCGAGGCGGTGCCGGAGATCCGGCGGTACTGGGCCGAAGTCGAGGCCGACACCGCGGCCCGGCGCGATCTCGCTTCCTTCCTCGTCGACCACCTGTCACGGAAGGACCCTGCCATGTCCGCCAACACCCAGTCCTTGGGCATCCGTTACGCCGCTCTGTCCGACACCGGCCTCGTCCGCGAGAGCAACCAGGACACCGCGTACGCCGGTTCCCGTCTGCTCGCGGTCGCCGACGGCTTCGGCCGTGCCGGCGCCACGGCCGGCGCGGTCGCCGTCGAGGCGCTCAAGCCGCTCGAAACCGCGGGGTTGGCCGCGGGTGATCTGCTCAACGTCCTCGAAGAGGCGGTCGAGCAGGCCAAGTCGGCCGTCAACGGGGTCGCCGGTACCGGTTCGTCGCCCGCGGAGTCGGGCACCACGCTCACCGCGATGCTCTGGACGGGCTCGCAGCTGGCCCTCGTCCATATCGGCGACTCCCGCGTCCATCTCCTGCGCGAGGGCGAGCTGTTCCAGATCACCCACGACCACACGATGGTCCAGTCGATGGTGGACGACGGGCGCCTCACCCCCGAGGAGGCCGTCTCGCACCCGCAGCGGGCGCTGTTGCTCCGGGCCCTCGGTCACGGGGCCGACGGCACGCCCGACCTGCGCCTGCACGACGCCCGGCTGGGTGACCGCTATCTGCTCTGCTCCGACGGGCTGTCCGCCGTCGTGGACATCGGCGAAGTGCGCAGGGTGCTCACCGAGGTCGCCGATCCCGACCAAGCGGTCCGCGAACTCGTCGGCCTCGCCAACGGGTTCGGCGGACCCGACAACGTCAGTTGCGTGGTCGCCGACGTGGTGGAGGCCCAGTCGTAGGGGCGAAGTGCGGGAAGTACGGCCGGTCGGTCTCACGAGATCGACCGGCCACGCTTCTTCGAGGGGCCGTAGGGGACCAGGACCAGTGCCGTCAGCCGACAGCCCGCGGATTTCCCTCATGTGCGAGGCCAGGGCAACACACAGGTGGCGGATGCGACGCAGGTCCCGACGGGCCCCGCCGAAGCGGTTAGCTTGAGGGTGCGGCGCCGGAACAAAGTCCTGCAAAGCACCCGTTCCTCCTCCCCCGTCCCCAACCGTGAGGCGTTCCGTCATGAGCCTGAGCATCCGCAACCAGATTCCCGGCACCGTCACCGCTGTCACCACCGGCGAGGTGATGGCGACCGTGAAGGTGCGCCTGGACGGGGGTCAGGACCTCACGGCGGCGATCACGCTGGAGGCCGTCAAGGACCTGGGACTCGCCGAGGGGTCGCCGGTGCGCGCCATGATGAAGTCCACGGAGGTGGCGCTCGCCACCGGCCCGGTCGAGGGCCTGTCCATCCGTAACCAGCTGCCCGGCACGGTCAGCGACGTCGCCACGGGCGGGGCGATGGCCACCGTCAAGGTCACGGTCGACGGGGGCGAACTGACGGCGGCGATCACCAAGGACGCGGTCACGGACCTGGCGCTCGCGCCCGGGTCGTCGGTGGTCGCTCTGATCAAGTCGACCGAGGTGTCCCTCGCGACCGCCTGACACGAGCCGGGGCGGCGCGGTGTCGGTCAGGGCGCGCGCCTCACAGCAGGTGAACATCCGGGCCACACGGGGAAGGCGGTCGTCACCGAGCACCGGCGACGAAAGGACACCCCCGCGTGGCCAGAGACCGACACAGCGCCGTCGAGGCCGCCGCCGACCGGACCCGGCGTATCCCTCCCGGCCGGCACCATGTGAACGGCTGGCCGGTCTCCCACTACGGCCCGGTCCCCCGCCTCCGCCCCGCGCGCTGGAACCTCCGGGTCTTCGGCGCCACCGCGGGCCGCGTCGAACGCAGTTGGACCTTCGAGGAACTGACGACCCTGCCGCACACGACGGTGGTCGCCGATCTGCACTGCGCCTCCGGGCCGACCTCCACCGACCACGAGTGGTACGGCATCCCCGCCGCGGCCCTGCTGGAGCTGGTGCCGCCCGCAGCAGGGGTCACGCACGTCATGACGTGGGCCGAGTACGGCTATACCTCCAACGTCCGGCCGGCCGACTTCACGGCACCGCAGACCCTGCTGGCCACGCACCACGACGACGAGCCCCTCACCGCCGAGCACGGGTTCCCGCTGCGCCTGGTCGTGCCCCATGTGTACGGCTACAAGAGCACCAAGTGGCTGCGTGCCGTCGAGTACCTGACCGAGGACCGCCGGGGTTTCCGGGAGGACCGCGGTTACCACACCGTCGGTGATCCCTGGCAGGAGCAGCGCTACACCCATCAGGAAGCGGACGGCGGCGGGGCGGGGCCGAACGCCTGAGGAACCACACCCCGGGCGGCCGACGCGCGGAAGCGGGCGAGGAGTTCGGGGCTCATGTCGGCGCGGTTCCGTACCGAAAGCCCGTCGGAGGGAGGATGGTGCCCGTGTCGAACAAGCCGAACGCCCCGGAGACCATCGAACTGACCGAGGACGAACTCCGTGCGGTCGCGGGATACGCGGCCGACTGCGCGCGCCCGGTGCTGCCGCTCTTCGAACGGGACCTTCCCTCCGACACACGCCCTCGTGACGCCGTCGACGCGGCCCGCGCCTTCGCCGAGGGCGGACGGCGCACCGGCGCTCTGCGTCAGAGCGCCTGGGCGGCGTTCAAGGCGGCGCGCGAGGTGGCCCTTTCACCCGCGGCGGCCGACGCGGCACGTGCGGCGAGCCATGCTGCCGCCGCCGCGTATCTGCATCCCAAGGCGAGTGCTCATCAGGTGAAGCACGTCCTGGGCGCCGCGGCTCACGCGGCCCGGGCGGAGGAACTGGCGTCGGCCGCGGGCACGGTCGTCGGCGCGGGGACCCTCGAATGGGCTCGCGTTCACGCCCCGGGTCCGGTCAGGGCCGTGCTGGGCCGCCTGCCGGTCGCGCCTCCCGGAGGCGGGCCGGTCGGTGAGCTCGTCCGGACGCTCGACGCGGCTCTCCGCACCTGAGCGTGGCCGGACCGGCACCCGCCAGGGAGAACCTACGCGGAAGCGGGCTTCCCGAACGCTCGCCTGCCGTGCACGAGGAACTCCCGTACCGACGCGTTGTCCGAGCCCCTCCAGACCAGGGCGAGCAGGGCGGGCGCCGCGACGTCGTCGATGGTCCGGGCGGTGAGCCGGTCGCGGTGGTCCGCCGCCATCGATTCACTGAGGACGGCGACGCCGAGCCCGCGGGCGGCGAGGTCGACGATGGCGTCCGCTGCGCTGGCCTGGAGCGCGATCGCCGGCTGGAGGCCCTGCGCCGCGCAGGCGCGGTCGAAGACCGTACGCAGGCCTGTGCCGACCGGCATGCACACGATGGGGTGGGCGGCCAGGTCGCGCAGCCTCACCCGTCGCCGATCCGCGAGCGGATGTCCGTGCGGGACGGCCGCGACGAGCCGCTCGCTGATGATGGTCAACGTGTCCAGGCCTTCGGAGGCGGCGCTCGCGGTGCCGACCAGGGCGAGATCGACGGCTCCGGCACGTACCCGTTCCACCAGCAGGTCGGAGGTGTCCTCCAAAAGGGAGATGTCGACGCCGGGATGAGCCTGGTGGAAGGCGGCGAGGGCGTCGAAGAGCGGGGCGATCGTGCAGCCGGTGACCATGCCGACCGTGAGCCGGCCCCGGATGAGCCCGGTCACCTGCCCCACGGCCTGGCCGACGGACTCGGCCGCCGCGAGTGCGGCGCGGGCAGGTCCGAGTGCGGCCTTTCCCGCGACGGTGAGGGTGGCGGTGCGTCCCGAGCGGTCGAGGAGGTCGGCGCCGAGTTCACGCTCGAGGCGGCGGACCTGGGCGCTGACTCCGGACTGGCTGATGTGGACGCGCTCGGCCGCCCGCGTGAAGTTCTGCTCCTCGGCGACCGCGACGAAGTACTCCAGCTGCCTCAGCTCCATGACTGATAATTGTAGCTCCGATCACATCCATCTGTTGGACTTCTGATCACCGGGGGACGACGCTGGGGAGACAGCGGACGCCACGAGAAGCGGAGAATCCCATGTCGGAGCATGCGAAGGCCCTGCGGCCAGAGGACCTCACCCGGCTGTTCGTCGAACGGTCCAACGCCGGTGACGCGGACGGAGTCGCGGCCCTGTACGAGGAGGACGCGGTGATGGCCCACCCGCCCGGCCAGTTCACGGTGGGGCGCGAGGCGATCCGCGCCCTGTGGGCAAAGGTCCTCGCCGGTGGCCCGCGCTTCGAGCCGGAACCGCCGCTGCCGACGCTGGTCAGCGGAGACATCGCGCTGACCTCCACGCCGCCGAGGGACGGGGCCGGTGCGCGGGCACAGGTCGTCCGCCGTCAGCCGGACGGGAGCTGGCTGCGGCTGCTGGACCAGCCCGAGTTCGCCCCGCCGGCCCGATAGGACAGGGCGCCCGCACGCTGCCGGGGCAGCCCGTGGGCGTCGGGCCCGGCCGTTTGCCGGGTCAGCCGTCAGTCGCGGCGCCGGCGGGCGACGTACACGGTGTTGGCCGCGGTCCCGCCCTGGAGCGGGTTGTCGAAGTCGACCACGTGGGCGGCGGTGTCCGTGAAGACCTGGGCGAGGACGGCGCCGAACTCCTCGTCCGGCGGGTCGTTCGACCACAGCGCGAACACGCCGCCGGGATGCAACAGGTCGGCCAGGGCCGTCAGACCGGGCACGCCATAGAGCGCCGCGTGGCTGGGGTGCAGCACATGGCGCGGCGAGTGGTCGACGTCGAGCAGGATCGCGTGGAACCGGCGGCCCGGTTGATCCGGGTCCAGCCCGCGAGGAGCGGCACCGGCCCCGGCGACCGTGTCCTCCGTGGAACCCGCGTCTCCCGGCGAAGCGGGACCGTCGGTCGCCGTACCGCCGGTGACCATGGCGAAGAAGTCCCCGCGCACCAGGCGGCAGCGCGGGTCCGTCGCCAGTCCCGTGCCGAGGGGTACGAGCCCGCGCCGGTGCCAGTCGATCACTTCGGGCAGGGCGTCGACGACGACCAGGGAACGCACCCGGGGGTCGTCCAGCGCCGTCCGGGCGGTGTAACCGAGGCCGAGGCCTCCCACGACGACGTCGAGCGGGCCCTCGGCCAGTTCCGCCAGGCCGAGCCGGGTCAGTTCGACCTCGCCGTCGGTGAAGAGGCTGGACATCAGGTACTCGTCGCCGAGCTTCACCTCGTAGACGTCCTCCCCCGACGAGGGATCGCGTCGGCGGCGGAGGCTGATCTCGCCCATCGGGGTGGGCTGCCAGTCGAGTTCCTGGAAACGTGCGCTCATCCGGTGTCCTGCTCCCCGTCGAATGTCCACTGCCGCGAGCGGGTTGAGGTACGCCGCAGGTAGGCACCGTACCGGCAGGTCAGGGCCTGATGCTCGCGGGGACCCCCGAGCGGCGCTCTTCGGGTGGATCGGTCGCACGGCCGTACGCACCGCGTCGGCGCGCGGAACCAACAGGCCCGGACAGGTGGGACGGTTTGTTTGGGTTGGTGCGTGGCCGAGTTATTCATGTCGTATGAGCACTCTCGACTATGCCGACAGGTCCGACTTCGACGACTCCGAGCGGGGTTTCGTCGCCGCTCTGGAACCGGCGGTCATCCGTGCCGAGGACGGCCGGGTGGTCTGGGACGGCGACGCGTACGCGTTCCTTGACGCGGAGTGTCCGGCCACCGCGCACCCGAGCCTGTGGCGGCAGAGCCAGTTGTGCAACAAGCAGGGGCTCTTCGAGGTGACCGAAGGCATCTACCAGGTCCGGAACCTGGACCTGTCGAACATGACGCTGGTCGAGGGCGACACGGGTGTCATCGTCGTCGATCCGCTCATCTCGGCCGAGACCGCGGCCGCCGCGCTGGCGCTGTACCGCGAGCACCGGGGCGAGCGCCCGGTCACGGGGCTGATCTACACGCACTCGCACGGCGACCACTTCGGCGGCTCGCGCGGGGTCCTGCCGCACGGCCACGCACCGGTGCCGGTGATCGCCCCGGCCGGGTTCCTGGAGCACGCCGTCGCGGAGAACGTGTACGCGGGAGGCGCGATGACCCGCCGGGCCGTCTACATGTACGGCGCCGAACTGGCCAAGGGCCCCGCGGGGCAGATCAGCGCCGGGCTGGGCATGACGACATCCAAGGGCACCGTCACCCTCGTACCGCCGACTCTCGACATCACGCACACCGGTCAGGAGGAGACCGTCGACGGTGTGCGGATCGTCTTCCAGATGACGCCGGACACCGAGGCACCGTCCGAGATGAACTTCTTCTTCCCTGACCGGCGGGCCCTGTGCATGGCGGAGAACGCCACGCACAACATGCACAACATCCTGACCCTGCGCGGCGCGGTCGTCCGGGACACCCGGATCTGGGCGCACTACCTGAACGAGGCGATCGCCCTCTTCGCCGACCGGGCCGACGTCGCGTTCGCCTCCCACCACTGGCCGACCTGGGGCCGTGAGCGGATCGTCGAACACCTCGCCGGGCAGCGCGACATGTGGGCCTATCTGCACGACCAGACCCTGCGCATGACCAACCAGGGGCTGACCGGGACCGAGATCGCCGAGCGGATCGAGCTGCCCCCGGCCGTCGCGAACCGGTGGGCCAACCGCGGCTACTACGGTTCCGTCAGCCACAACGCCAAGGCCGTCTACCAGCGCTACATGGGCTGGTTCGACGGGAACCCCGCGCACCTGTGGGAGCACCCGCCGACGGAGCTGGCGCAGCGCTTCGCCGCCGACTACGGCGGTGTCCCCGCGCTCGTCGCCAAGGGCCGGGAGTACGCCGCCGCGGGCGACCTGCGCTTCGCCGCGACGCTCCTCGGACACGCGGTCTTCGCCGCACCGGAGGGCCCGGACGCCAGACAGGCGCTCGCGGACGTGTACGAGCGGCTCGGTCACGGCTGCGAGAACGGTCCGTGGCGGAACTTCTACCTGATGGGCGCGCAGGAACTGCGGGGCAGCGTCGCGCACACCGCGCTGGAGATGACGAACCCCGAGATGGCCATGGCGCTGACCGTCGACATGCTCATCGACTCCCTCGCCATCCGCGTCGACGGTCCGCGCGCCTGGGACGAGAGGCTCACCATGACGTGGCACCTCACCGACGAGGGGCGCACCTGGCAGATCCAGCTGTCCAACGGGGCGCTGACGTACCGCGGTGCCGAGACCGCGACCGGCCAGGGGGGCGCGGCGCCGTCGGCCGATCTCACCCTGACCATGACGAAGCCGCAGCTGCTCGCCCTCCTCGCCGGCCAGGGGATGGACGGCGTACAGGTCCAGGGCGATCCCCAGGTCTTCGCCACTCTCGTGGGGCTGCTCGACAGTCCGGACCCCGAATTCCCCATCGTCACCCCCTGACGCGCCCGCCCGCGTGTCACCCGGCCTCGGTGCCGAGCGCCCGAGAACCGGCGGGGACGCGTCGGGGTCAGGCCGTCGTCTCTGCCTGTGGGGCGCCGCGATCCGCGAGGACCGTCGCGCGGAACTCCGCCACGACGGGCCGCAGATCGACGCGATGCCAGGCGGCCCACAGCTGGATGGACCCTTCGTACCAGGGCAGTTCACGGACGGCGACAGCGTCGGAGGTGGCGCGGACCATGCTCCGCTGGATGAGTGCGAGGCCGAGGCCGGAGGCGACCAGGCCGAGCGCGGTGAGGGGGTCGGCCGCGTCGAGTCTGATGTCCGGGGTGAAGCCGGAGGCGACGCAGGACGCGACGAAGGTGTCGCGCCAAGCCGGGTCCTGGGCGTCACCGACCGCGATCCACGGACGGCCGTCGAGCGCCTCGGGAGTCAGGTCCTCCTGCCGCGCGAGCGGGTGCTCCGCGGGCAGGACGAGGAGCAGCGGGTCCCGGAGCAGGGGAGCCGCGTCCAGGTCCGGGTCGTCGTCGCCGGGCGGGGTGCGGACGAGCGCGATGTCCAGGCTGCGCTGGCGAAGGCCCTCGAACTGCGCGGCCGACTCCTGGTCGTAGAGCGCGACATGGATGCCGGGGCGGTGTTCGCGCAGGGTTCGCAGCGCGGAGGGCAGGACGCCGGTGTGCATGGCGTCGGCGACGTAGCCGATGCACAGGCCGCCCTCCTCTCCCCGGCCGAGACGCCGGCCGAGGTTCTCCAGACGGTCCGCGTGCCGCAGCAGGGCGCGCGCCTCGGTCAGGAAGACCCGCCCGTCGGAGGTGAGCCGGATGCGCTGCTGACTGCGTTCGAACAGGGTGAGTCCCAGGTTCTTCTCCAGCTGGGCGATCTGCCGGCTGAGCGGGGACTGGGAGATGTGCAGCCGCTCGGCGGCGCGGCCGACGTGTTCGGCCTCGGCGACGGCGACGAAGTAGCGAAGTTGTCGCAGGTCAAGCATGTGGGACCTCGGAGGACTCAAGTATGTCCGAGTAAGTCTTGGACAGTCTCATGTAGGGATCCTAACCTCGAACACGCAAGGCCGACGGATCGACCATCCGGCCTCTTGTCCGTCCGAACCACCATCGCGAGGATTCCTTCATGAGCATCACGTCCCTTCTGCCCGGAGCGCTCGGTTTCGGCACCGCGCCGCTCGGCAACATGTTCCGTGCCATCCCCGACGAGGAGGCGGCGGCCACCGTCGAGGCGGCCTGGGACCAGGGCATCCGCTATTTCGACACGGCCCCCTTCTACGGGGCGGGCCTTTCCGAGATCCGGCTCGGCGAGGTGCTGGCGCGGCACCCGCGCGAGGACTACGTCCTCAGCACGAAGGTCGGCCGCGTGATCCTCGACGAGACCGAGGACCCGGCCGCGCGTGACCTCGGCGAGAAGGGCGGCCTCTTCGAACACGGCCGGCCCAACAAGATGGTCAACGACTACTCCGCCGACGCCACCCTGCGGTCCATCGAGGACAGCCTGAAGCGACTGCGGACCGACCGCCTCGACATCGTGTGGGTGCACGACGTGGCCCAGGACTTCTACGGGGACGAGTGGCTCGCGGCATACGAGAGTGCCCGCACGGGCGCCTTCCGGGTCCTGCAGAAGCTGCGCGAGGAGGGGGTCATCAAGGCCTGGGGCCTGGGCGTGAACCGGGTGGAGCCGCTTGAGCTCACCCTGGACCTGGACGAGCCGAAGCCCGACGCGTTCCTGCTGGCCGGCCGGTACACGCTGCTCGACCACGACCGCGCCCTCCAGCGTCTGCTGCCCTCCGCCGCGGCGCAGGGCGTCGACATCGTGGTCGGCGGCCCGTACAGCTCGGGCGTCCTCGCCGGCGGCGCGCACTTCGAGTACCAGCAGGCGCCCGCGCACATCGTCGACACGGTGGAGCGGATCAAGGCGGTGGCCCAGCGGCACGGCGTCGGCATCAAGGCCGCCGCGCTGCAGTTCTCCCTGGCCCACCCGGCGACGGTCGCCGCGATCCCGGGGGCGACCAGGCCGAGCCGCATCGCCGAGGACGTGGCGGCGCTCGGCGAGAGCATTCCGGCCGGGTTCTGGGCCGAGCTGCGCGAGGAGCGGCTGATAGCCGAGGACGCCCCCGTGCCCACCGCCGCCTGACCCACGTCACCCCCCCCACACTTCGAAGGAGACCCCCGTGGCCACGACCATCGCGTCCATCGACATCGACGCCTCGCCCGAGCACGTCTGGCAGCTCGTCGGCGGTTTCGGCTCCCTGCCCGACTGGCTTCCCTACATCCCCGTCAGCGAGCTGAGCGAGGGCGGACGGGTGCGCCGCCTGGAGAACGAGGACGGCGAGGTGATCGTCGAACGCCTCCAGGCCTTCGACGACGAGCACCGCACCTACAGCTACTCCATCCTGCGGGCCCCCTTCCCTGTCACCGGCTACCGCTCGACACTCACGGTCCACGAGACGGCCGAGCCGGGCACGGCCCGCGTGGAGTGGTCCGGCTCCTTCACGCCCGACGGCATCAGCGACGCCGACGCGGTGACCCTGTTCCACGGCATCTACACGCAGGGCCTGGCCGCGCTCGTCCAGACCCTCGCCACTGTTCCGGCGGCCCGATAGGGAGTCCGCGGCGGAGGCGAGCGGACACCCCGGAGCAGCGAGAAGCCCCCGTACCGGCATGCGCGCCGGTACGGGGGCTTCGGTCCGACTCAGGCCTGCGCGCGCTTCGGCAGCCGCCAGTCGGGGCGGACGAAGTGGCAGGTGTATCCGTCGGGGTAGCGCTGGAGGTAGTCCTGGTGCTCCGGCTCCGCCTCCCAGAACGGGCCGGCCGGCACGACCTCGGTCACGACCTTCCCCGGCCACAGACCGGAGGCGTCGACGTCGGCGATGGTGTCCTCGGCGACACGCTTCTGCTCGTCGTCGAAGTAGTAGATCGCGGACCGGTAGCTGAGACCGATGTCGTTGCCCTGCCGGTTCTTCGTCGACGGGTCGTGGATCTGGAAGAAGTACTCCAGGATCGTCCGGTAGTCGGTCTTCGTGGGATCGAAGGTGATCTCGATCGCCTCGGCGTGCGTGCCGTGGTTACGGTACGTCGCGTTCGGGACATCGCCTCCGCTGTATCCCACGCGGGTGCCCAGGACACCCGGGAACGTCCTGATCAGCTCCTGCACGCCCCAGAAGCAGCCGCCCGCCAGCAGGGCCTTCTCCTCGTTCCGGCTCATCGCACACACCCTTCTTCCGTCTTTTCGTCAGGCTCGCACAGCTGCCGTCGCACACACCCCCGGCGGTCACTCTCCCCCACCGCCGCGACGACACGGCCACCGCTCTGCACAAGGCCGCGGAGCCGCGCGAAATTCCCGGTCCGGGCCCGGGAGCAGCCTCTCCGGACCCCTCCGGCGTTCCCAGGGGACCGCGACTCCGACGCCGAGCCGATAACGATCGTGCAGGTTTCAATAACTACCGCCGGTAAGGCCTTGCTGACAGTGACGGAAAAAGGGCTCAATGTCCTTCCTCATAGGCACAAAGGATCAGGGAGCGGATGAACGGCACTATCGACGGCTTCAGCTACGGACTCGTGACACCGGTTGCGGCCTACGTCATGGCCTGCGTGGGATCGGCACTCGGACTGCGCTGCGTGGTCCGCACGATCCACCACGCGCCCGGCTGGCGGACGGGCTGGCTCGCACTCGGAGCCGCCTCGCTCGGCTGCGGGATCTGGACCATGCACTTCATCGCCATGACCGGCTTCTCCGTACAGCAGACATCCATCACCTATGACGTACCGCTGACCATCCTCAGCCTGATCGTGGCGATCGTCGTGGTCTCGGCGGGCGTCTTCATCGTCGGCAGTCGCGGGGCCACGCCGGCCTCCCTGACCGTGGGCGGCGGCATCACCGGCGTCGGCGTCGCGACCATGCACTACCTCGGCATGTTCGCCATGCAGCTCAACGGCGACCTCGGCTACGACACATTCACCGTGGCGCTGTCCCTGGTCATCGCCCTGGTGGCGGCGACCGCGGCACTGTGGGCCGCCGTCTCCGTACGGGGCTTCCTGCGCTCCCTCGGAGCCAGCCTCGTCATGGGACTGGCGGTCACCGGCATGCACTACACCGGCATGGCCGCGGTGACCGTCCACCTGCACAACACGTCCACGCAGGTCGCGAACGGCCAGTCGGGCGCCTCGCTCCTGCTCCCCATGCTGATCGGCCCGGTCATCTTCCTCATCCTCGCCGGGGCGATCGTCATGTTCGATCCGGTCCTGATCCTCGGCGAGGGCGAGTGGGACAAGTCCGACCGGCGCCGCTCCCGGAGCACCGGTCACACCGGGCAGGACTCGCCTGCCGCCCCCGAGCGCCCCGACCTCTTCGCCTCGCACGACGCCTCCTGGCCGGGCAACCGGTAGCGAGCGGCTCCACAGCCGGTCACCCCAGCCCCCGGTGCACCGGCCTCGCTCCGTCCCGTCCGCCCGACATTGCGCCCGCCGGTGGCCTCGGGATCACGGGACGATCTTGGGGCGGGACGATCTTGAGACTAGGGTTGCGCGCCATGACCTCACTGGCGCTGCGCGGCACGACGATCCACTACGACGACTCCGGTCCCGCCACCGGACTCCCCGTGCTGCTGATCCACGGGCACCCCTTCAACCGGACCCTGTGGGCACCCCAGGTGGCCGCCCTCGTCGCGGCCGGACACCGTGTCGTCGCACCGGACCTGCGCGGCTACGGCGACAGCGGGGTCGAAGAGGGGGCCGTGCGCCTCGACGCCTTCGCCGACGACCTCGTCGGGCTGCTCGACCACCTGGACATCGACAGCGCCGTGGTCGGCGGGGTGTCGATGGGCGGCCAGATCGCCATGGAGATGCAGCGGAGTCATGCCGGGCGGGTGCGCGCCCTCGTGCTGTCCGACACCTCGGCGCCGGCCGAGACGGACGAGGGAAAGGCCGTCCGCAACAAGATGGCCGACAGGCTCCTGGCCGAGGGGATGGACGGCTACGCGGGCGAGGTCATCGGCAAGATGCTCGCCGCGTACAACGTCACCTCGATGCCCGACGTGGCCGCGCGCGTGCTGGCCATGATGCGCTCCACTGATCCCCGGGGTGCCGCGGCGGCTCTGCGCGGCCGGGCCGAACGGCCGGACTACCGCGACACGCTCGCCGCCGTCCGGTCCCCTGTCCTGATCGTCGTCGGAGCCGACGACGTGTACACACCGGTCGCCGACGCCGAGGCCCTCCGCGCCCTCGCCCCGCACGCGGTGCTGACCGTCGTCGACGGCGCCGGCCATCTGCCGGGCGCCGAGCAGCCGGACCGGTTCAACTCCGCGCTGCTGGACTTCCTCACGACACGGGTGATCGCCGCCGCAGGGTGAGCGGCACGGTCGTGCGGGGGTGGCGCGCTTCCCCACGGGGAGGCGCGCCACCATCGGTCGGACACCCGGGTCAGGGGGCGTACGCGTACGTGCGCAGATAGTCGAAACGGGCCGTGGCGCCCGCCGTGTCGAGCGAGACGAGACCGATCCTCAGCGTCTGCTCCCGGGGCAGCGACCAGACACCCGTCCACGTCCAGTGCACACCGTCGGTACTGGTGGCGGACCGCACCTCGTGTTCCGTGCCCGCGGTGTCGGCGTGGTACGCGAGCCGCATCCAGAGCGTGTCCGCGGCGGGCCCCCCGAACATCGGCCCGTAGGCCACCGCGGTCGGCGGCGTGGTGGTCGGCCGGGCACCCTCCTTGGCGAACTCGGTGACGTGGGTGACCTCTCCGGCCGTGTGGCTCAGCGGCAGTACGGCGTCCACGAGCTTGAAGTACCGGTCGTCGTTCCCGTAGAGGACGAGCCCCGCCTGCTGGTTGCCCGGTCCGTTCGTCAGTCGCAGCCGCGTCTCCACGACGAAGTCACCGGGCGGCGCGTCCCGGGTGAGGACGGAGGCGGTGTTCGTGCCGAGGTTCAGTTCGGCGTTCTGGGTCGGCCACGACAGGGCACCGTCGCCGGTCGTGACCCCGGCGGCCGGACCCCGTACCCAGGTCCAGGCCGAGGACAGGGCCGCCGACCCGAACTCGTCGCTGTACGCGGGCAGCGGCGCGCCCGGCAGCGGGTCGGCGACCCGCCGGCCGACCGGGGTGTAGAGGGGCGCCGCGCCCACGTTGTCGGCGGCGGCACCGACGCCCCGGGCGGTCACGCCCACCTTCCCGGCCCGGACCGCGGCGGCCGGAACGCTACGGGTCTGGGTGGCGACGGCGTCGTGCAGCCGGTCGGCGCTGACCTCGACGGTGAGCCGGGTGCCGCGCAGCTCGGCGGCGACGTTGCGCCACGCGCTCCACTGGAAACCGGACGGCAGCGCCGTGCTCTGCTCCCCCGCGCTGACGCCGTTCACGCGAACGTCGGTGACCAGGGCGTTGCGGTTCCGGTCGAGCCAGGCCACGACGTGGTTGCCGGTGTCCCGGTAGGCGAGGACCAGGCCCGCCGCGCCACCCGTGCCCGTCACCCTCAGGTCGGCCTCGGCGCGGACCTGGGCGGGGGCCTGGGCGGAGGTGACCAGGTAGGCGGGGTCGGTGCCGGTGGAGTGGGTGACGAAGGTGCCGGAGTCCTGTTCGGTGGCCGTGGTCCAGTCGGCCGTACCGGTGCCCTCGGGCTGCCACGCGCCGAGCGACCCGTCGTTGAAGGTGGAGCCGGCCACCCAGGTGGTCACCGGGGCCCGTTGTGCGGTGGAGGAGGGTCCTGCTCCGGCTCGCAGGACGGGCCAGCCGTCGATCCAGTCGAGCCGGTCGATCGCCATGGGCCGCCTGCTGAGCGTGCGGTCGATGCCGGGCACCGGGTCGAGGTCGGGGTCGTTAGCGGGGATGGCGTGGTAGACGAGCCAGTCCTGTCCGGCCAGATCGGTCTGGAGGGCGTTGTGCCCGGGCCCGATCCAGCGGTCGCTGCCGCCGACGACGATGCCGCCCTTGCTGACGGGAGACATCAGGTCGACGCCCCGGTCGTCGGTGAAGGGGCCCGTCGGACTGGTCGCGCGGCCCACTTTCACCTGGTAGCCGCTGTAGGCGCCGTCGCAGCAGCCCGCGTCCGAGTAGAAGAGGTAGTAGTAGCCGTCGCGTCGGACGACGAAGCCGCCCTCCACGCGGCGTCCCTGGGCGACCTGGGTGACAGCGCCCTCGACGCGGGTGCGGTCACCGTTCATCCTGGCTACGCAGATCGTGTCGTAACTGCCCCAGTACAGATACGGATCGCCGCCCACGTCGGTGAACTGGGCTTCGTCGATGTCGCCGGTCGCGCATCCGCTGTCGGCGGGCAGGACCGCGCCGCCGTCGGTCCAGGGGCCGGTGGGGGTGGGGGCTGTGGCCACACCGACGGTGTCCTTGCCCGGCACGGAGTAGAAGAGGTTGTAGTGGCCGTCGGTGTAGCGGATGTCGGGGGCCCAGAGCCGGGAGCCGCCGTGCCAGGCCGGCTGGGTCTGCGGGGTGAAGACCTCGCCCGCGTACGTCCAGTGCGTGAGGTCGGCCGACTTCAGGACGGGAAGGATCCTTTCGGCGGTCTGGCCCCGCGTCTGGAACACCGGGTTCTGGGTTCCGTAGGCGTACCAGTAACCGTCCTTGCCGCGGATCATGGAGGGGTCGGGGAAAGTGTCGACGGTGCCTGCGGTCACGGGGTTCGTGTAGGTCGCGGTCGCGCTGCCGGCGGCGGTGGCGGTCCCGGCGGGCGGGAGCACCGCGAGGAGGAGACCGGCGAGTGCGGCGGCGACGGCGGCGGTGCGGCTCGTTCTTCGGTTCACGGTCGGCGGGGCCTCTCTACTCGAAGGAACTCAGGGTCGGGTCGTGGTCGGAGGCACCGATGTCGAACATGGGCGTCATCCAGTGGTAGAAGTTGTCGCCGCGCTCCCGCAGCAGGTCGTAGAGCCGGCGCATCAGGCGCCTTCGCACGGGGGCGAGTTCGGGGTGCGGGTAGCGGTTGGTGAGCTCGTGCGGGTCGGCTTCGAGGTCGTACAGCTCGTTGACCGACTCGGGGTTGACGACGAGCTTGAACCGGTCGTCGCGGAGCATGCGCTGCGGGTAGGGGAAGTGGTGGCCGTGGAACTCGGCCAGCAACTCCGCCGGCCAGTCGGGGTGTTCGCCGCGCACGAGCGGCAGCAGGGTGCGGCTGTCGGTGGCGGGCGCGGTGTCGCATCCGGCCAGGTCGAGGATGGTGGCCGTGCAGTCGGTCAGGCTGACGAACTCGTCACGCACCTGCGGCAGTTGGCCGGGGACACGGATGATGCCGGGGATGCGGTAGATGTCCTCGTACATCGCGGGGCCCTTGTCGTGCAGGCGGTGCGCGCCGGTGAACTCGCCGTGGTCGGCGGTGAAGAAGACGGAGGTGTCGTCACCGAGGCCGAGTTCGTCGAGCCGGGTGAGGATGCGGCCGATCTGCTCGTCGACGAGCGTGACGTATCCCCAGTAGACGGCGATGAGTTTGCGGGTCACCTCCAGTGGCATGGTGTCGAAGGTCCAGTGGGCGCTGTAGTTGCGCTGCACGGGTGGTTTGCCCTCGAAGGTCTCGGCGATGGACGCGGGCAGCTCGACGAGTCCGGGCTCGTACATGTCGTAGTAGGTGTCGGGGAGCAGGTAGGGCAGGTGCGGGCCGAAGAAGTGGGTGGCGAGGTAGAAGGGGCGGCCGTCCGCCGCGAACTTGTCCAACTGCTCGATGGCCCGGGTGGCGATGTAGTGCTCGAAGGTCGCCTCGGGCGGTTGCCGGAGGCGGGCCGCGAGCAGGTTGCCGGGATTGCCGTTGGGTGTCGTTCCGCGTACGGGATCGGTGATGCGGTACGGCGGCAGCCCCCGTTCCTCCAGGTAGGCCAGGTAGTCGGGGTGGTCCACGGGGTTGTGCCAGCCGGGCAGGTCGGGGCCCTCGAAGCCGTAGGAGGCGGCGTTGCGACGGGTGCCGACGTGCCATTTGCCGACCAGGCCCAGCTGGTAGTCCCGTTCGGCGAGTGCGCCGGGAAAGGTGAAGGCGTCCTCGCGGAGGTCCTCCAGATAGCCCACGTTCCGCTCGTAGTTGGCGAGCAGCCGGTGCCGGAAGGGCGCCTGGCCGGTGAGCAGGCTGGCGCGGGCCGGTGTGCAGATGGCGGTCGGGGTGTAGAAGCGGTCGAAGCGGGTTCCGGTGGCGGCGAGCCGGTCCAGGTTGGGGGTGGCGACGTGCGGGTTGCCGTAGCAGCCCAGCGTGTCCACCCGGTGCTGGTCGGTCATCAGGAACAGCAGGTTCACGAGGCGGCCTTCGTGTAGGCGGCGCCGGCGTAGAAGGAGTCGGCGGCGGGGGCCTTCTTCAGCTGGCCGGTGCTGACGAAGAAGTCCGTCATGCCGTCGAGCCAGGTGCCGACCGTGCCGTCCTTGGTCTTGGCGGCCAGTTCGGCGGTGGTGAGGGCCTTCACGTGGCTCGCGTCCGCCTTGACCTTGTCCTGCGGGACCTTGAGGAGCTTCGCGGTGAGGGCGACCGTCTCGTCGGGGTGGGCGGCCCGCCAGTCGTTGGCCTCCTGGAGCACCTTGACGACCTTGGCGTCGGTGGCCGCGTTCGCCTTCGCGCCGGTGACGAAGGCGGTGGGGAAGGATCCCCCGATGTCCTCGGTGCTCGCGACCTCTACGAGATCGGGCACCTTCTGCTTGATGGTGTCGATCAGGGGGTAGTTGATGCCGGCGCCGTCGATCTGCCCGGAGGAGAAGGCCGAGACGATGGTGGGCGCGTCCATGGCGACCTTCTTGATGTCGTTCATGGTCATGCCCGCCTTGCGCAGCGCGAGGTTGAGGATCATCTCGCCGGAGGTGCCTTCCGGCACGCCGACCTTCTTGCCCTTCAGCCCGGCCATGGAGGTGATCCCCGGCTTGGCGATCACCCGGTCCGCGTACGTGAGGGTGTCGATCGCGACGATCCGGGCCTTGCCCGAGGCGGGCAGCCAGATCGCGCCGGGGCCGATGTAGCCGTAGTCGAGGTCGCCGCTGCCGAGGGCCTGGATCTGGATCGGACCGTTGACGAACGTCTTGTACGAGGCGGACAGGCCGTGCTTGCGCCACAGGCCCCGCTCGTCGGCGATGGCGAGGAGGCCGGCTCCGTTGTAGTCGGCTATGTAGCCGAACCGGATCGTCGTCGCATCCCCGTCGCCGCCGTCGGAAGAGCAGGCGGACGCGGCGAGCGTGAGGGTCGTCGCGGAAAGTGACGCCATGAAGGTACGTCGGGACATGCTCATGACAGATATGCCTTTCGAGGCGGGTGTGCTGTGCTGGGCTCAGGGGGGGGTGACCGAACGTCAGGCCGCGGGGCCGGACGGGGTCTGGTGGTACACGGCGTGCCAGACCTCGTTGCGCAGCCGGGCGAACTCGGGGGACAGCCGCAGCTCCTCGGTGCGCGGATAGGGCAGGTCCACGTCCACGATCCGGTGGATCCGGCCCGGCCGCGCGGCCATCACGACGACCCGTCCGGCCAGGTAGACGGCCTCGTCGACGTCGTGTGTCACGAACAGGACCGTCCGGCGTTCGCGGGTCCAGGTACGCAGCAGCTGGTCCTGGAGCTGCACACGCGTCAGGGCGTCCAGTGCTCCGAACGGCTCGTCCATCAGCAGCACTTCGGGATCGACCGCGTACGCCCGGGCGATCGCGCAGCGTTGCTTCATGCCGCCGGACAGCGTCTTGGGCAGCGCGTCGGCGAAGTCGGTGAGTCCGACCAGCTCGATCGCGTGGTCGGCCTTGCGGCGGCGTTCGGCGGCGGACAGCGAGGTGAGTTTCAGCCCGAACTCGACGTTGCCGCGCACAGTGAGCCAGGGGAACAAGGCGTACTGCTGGAAGATGACGCCGCGTTCCGGCCCGGGGCCCCGGACCTGCCTCCCGTCCACCAGGACCTGGCCCACGCTCGGCTCGGTCAGGCCCGCCGCCATGTTGAGCAGGGTGGACTTGCCGCATCCGGAGGGGCCGACGACGGTGACGAACTCGCGGTCGGCGACGTCCAGCGACACCCGGTCGAGGGCGGTGAACTCCCCCGACTTGAGGGGGAAGGACTTCCCTGCCTGCTGGAAGGAGATCTTGGTGGTCCCGGTGAGGACGGCTTCGTGGGTCATCGGCGCTCCTGCCAGGCCGTCAGGTGACGTTCCGCGCGGAGCAGCAGACGGTCCATCACGAGTCCGATCAGCCCGATGGTGATCAGTCCGACGAAGATCGTCGGCAGGTCGTAGTAGGTCTGCGCGTGCATCATCTCGTAGCCCAGACCCTTGTCCGCGGCGATGAGTTCGGCGGCGACCACCGTCGCCCAGGACGCGCCGAGCCCGATCCGCATGCCGACGAGCAGGAACGGTGACGCGGCCGGGACCACCACCTTGAGGAAGATCACGCGGTCCGGGGCGCCCAGCACCCGGGCCGCGTTGATCAGCGTGGCGTCCACGCCGACCACTCCCTGGAACGCGGCGACCACGCTGGAGAGGAAGGCGGCCAGGAAGATGACGAACACCTTCGGGGTC
This sequence comes from Streptomyces sp. NPDC102279, assembly GCF_044766365.1. Classification (NCBI taxonomy): domain Bacteria; kingdom Bacillati; phylum Actinomycetota; class Actinomycetes; order Kitasatosporales; family Streptomycetaceae; genus Streptomyces; species Streptomyces sp. NPDC102279. The sequence continues at coordinate 521,648 of NZ_JBIWLU010000001.1, forward strand.
TCACCGATGCCCATGAGCACGATCGCCAGCGGGATGATCGCCAGCGGCGGCACGGTCCTGAAGAACTGGACGTACGGTTCGAGCAGGGCGCGGGCGAGCGGGTACCAGCCCATCAGGAAGCCCACCGGCACGGCGAGCAGGGTGCCGAGCGCGAAGCCGAGGAACACCCGGCGCAGACTCGCCAGCGCGTCGTCCACCAGGGTGCCGTCCCGCAGCATCTCCGCGGCACGGGACGCCACCGACAGCGGGCCGGGGACGTCGACCAGGTGGGCCGTGGTGGCCAGGGCCCACACGGCGACGCCGAACACGAGCGCGGCGAGGTTCAGCAGCAGTGGCCGTACGGTTCGGCGCTCCCGGCGCGGTGCGGATGCCGGCGGCGTCTTGTCGGGGGCGGTGATCACGGCCATGTCGGCCTCGGCGGGGCGGGGGCGTTCACGTTCACTCCACGGATTCCGTTGCGGGATAGCGGGTCAGCAGGGGCGATTCGTGCAGGACGAGCGCGATGGCACCGAGCGCGCCCGCGGCCTCACCGAGCGCCGCGGCCCGCAGGTCGAGGAGCGGCCGGGAGACCGGCATGAGGTGGGCGGAGAGGGCACGTTCCACGGGGTCGAGGAGGGCGCGACCGGCCGCGGCCAGTTCTCCGCCGAGCACCGTGACCTCCGGGCCGAGCGCGTTGCAGACGGCAGCGAGGACCGTGCCCACCTGGCGTCCCACGTCGTCCAGCACCCGGCGTGCGCCGGGGTCGTCGGGGAGGGCCGCGAGGAAGGCGGGCAGGTCGGCGGCAGAGGGGTGGGCGTCGACCACGGCACCGATCGAGGCGACCGTCTCCAGGCAGCCGTGCTTGCCGCAGGAGCAGGGCCGGCCGTCGGGGTCGGCGGTGATGTGCCCGAGCTCGCCGGACAGTCCGTGCGCGCCCCGGTGCAGGGCGCCGCCGACGACGAGGCCGCCGCCCACACCGTGGGACAGCCGTACGTACAGGACGTCCTGGACGCCGGCGGCGGCGCCCCAGGTCGCCTCGGCCAGCGCGGCGAGCCGGGTGTTGTTGTCGAGGAGGACCGGGACGCCGAAGCGTTTGCGCAGCAGGACCGCCAGGTCGGCGTGGCTTTCGTCGGCCGCCCGTCGGGTCACGAACGAGTCCCCCTGGGGCGGGAGTTCAGCCCCTCGGCCCGTTCCCGCGGGCTGCCGGGCCGCAGGCGTCGTCCCGGGCGCGGCCGGCGACGCGACGCCCAGCCGCGGTGGTCCGGCGTCCTGAACCGTCCACCCGGTGGCGGCGCGGCGCTCGTTCACCGGTCCCACGACGCCGACGCCGATGCCGCTCAGCGCTCCGAGCCTGAGCCGGCCTCCGGCCAGTTCGCCCACCAGCCGTTCCGCGAGGGCGACACGCTCCTCCCGGCCCAGGTCCGCCGCGTGCGGAGCGCTCGCCGAACCGATGACCTCGTGGGCGACGTTGACGGCGGCGACGTGCACCGCGCGCCGGGCGAAGTCGATGCCGATCGCCTGCCCCGCACCCGGGTGCAGGCTCAGCGCGTCGACCGGCCGCCCGCGCCGTCGCTCGGCCGCGGCGGGCGGTGTGGCGACGACGGCACCGCCGTCCACGAGGGCGGTGACGATGTCGTAGAGCGTGGTGCGGGACAGTCCGCTCAGCCGCCCCAACTGGCCCCTGCTGAGCGGGCCGTGCGTGCGCAGCAGGCGCAGGACGAGCTCCTCGTGGCCCCGGCGCAGCCGTGCCAGCGGGCCGTCGTGGTCGTGTGGCATGAGGCACAGGATGGAAGCGCCACACCTTTACGTCAACAGCCCGGAAAAAATCAGAACCAAGGCTCCGGACCGGGCAGAAGACGGGAAAGGCCAGGTCATCCCTGGTACAGCGGCTGCTTCCCGGTCCGGGGAGCTTTCATGAGGCTGCAATGTTCCGGTGACAACCGGCGGGCCGGCGGCGGCGTCGGACCGCTCGTCACGCGTCCCAGGCGCAGCGGAATCCGAGGTTTCCGGTACTGCTGTCAGGGGTGTTGGCGGTGCGGGCCGCGACGCGGTAGCGGTTGCAGTACGAGTGGTGGCACAGGTAGGAGCCGCCGCGCATGACACGGGAGGAGCCTTGGGACGGCCCCCTGGGGTTGGTGCGCGGCCGCTCGGAGTGCCGGGTGCCCCACCGGTCGGCACACCACTCCCAGACGTTCCCGGACGTGTTGTACAGCCCGTACCCGTTGGGCTCGAACGCGTCCACGGGTGCCGTACCCCGGAAGCCGTCCTCGGCCGTGTTCCTGGTGGGGAAGCTGCCCTGCCAGATGTTGCACCGGTGTCCGCCTCCCGGGGTCAGTTCGTCGCCCCAGGGGTAGCGGCGCTGTTCGAGTCCGCCGCGCGCCGCGTACTCCCACTCCGCCTCGGTGGGCAGCCGCGCCCCGGCCCAACGGCAGTACGCCGCCGCGTCGTTCCACGAGACATGGACGACGGGGTGGTCCGCGCGGTCCGTCACCGAGCTGCCCGGCCCCTCCGGTGCGCGCCACACGGCGTCCTGGACGCCGCACCACCACGGCGTCTGCGGCGGGCGGGCCGCGCCGCGCCGCAGCGCGGCGGGCAGGAATCCGGCGAACACGTAGGACCAGCCGAATCGTTCGGCCTCGGTGCGGTGGCCGGTGGCCTCGACGAACTGGGCGAAGCGGGCGTTGGTCACCGCGTGGGCGTCGATGCGGAACGGTGAGACGGTCACCTTTCGCACCGGGCCTTCGCCGTCCTCGGAGAACCCGTCCGTGTCGCTCGTCCCCATGAGGAAGGTGCCGCCGGGGACCAACAGACTGGTGTCACGGTCGCGTTCCGTGGTGGATCCCCGGCCTCCAGGGTGCGCGGTGTCGCCGCGTCGGGGATCGCCGGCCGGGGGCGAAAGGGAGAGGCCGGTACCGCGCGGGCCGGCCGAGGGCGCGCAACATCCCGTGGATTCCGCCTCGTTCACCGGGCCTCCGCTCAAGAAGTGATCATCACTTCCGAGGCTACGGCACCGGTCGCGTCCCTCCACGGCACGGGATGCGTCCGAGGTGTCAGGGGGTCTGCATGGGTATCTGGAACCACATGGTCTTGCCGGTGGGGGTGCGCGTGCTCCCCCAGGATTCGGCGAGGAGGTCCAGCAGTTCCGTGCCCCGTCCGCTTTCCGCGTCGGCGTCGACGACGCGGCGCACGGGGCCGGTGGGGTCGGTGTCCTCCACCTCGCACCGCAGGTGCGGGCCACGTCCGCACAGGTTCAGCCGCAGGGGTCCGCGCGTGTGGCGCAGCGCGTTGGTGACGAGCTCACTGACCAGGAGTTCGGCGGTGTCGGTGAGATCGTCCGCCTTCCAGTCGTTCAGCTGCGCCGTGACCAGGCGGCGGGCCCGGCCGGCCGAGGTCAGCTCGCGCGGCAGGGGCCAGGAGGCGTCCCAGGCGGTGGCGCAGCCGCGCGGGGCGTCGAGCGGGCGCAGCGGTTCCAGGGTGCGGGACCAGAGCGCCTGGTTCCGGGTGATCCACGAACTCGGCCGCTCCTTCGCGGGCAGATCCGGATCCTTTACGGGTGCCCCTCCGCTCTCGCCGACCGTCTCCTGGGATCGGAGACGGGAGAACCGGCCGAAGCGTCCGCGACGGGAGACCGTCGCGGGGCCGATGGCCCAGGGGGCCATGAGAATCAGTCCCTTCTGAACTGCTGGCTACCGCGGCCACCCGGGCTGCGGAGGTCCATCGCCGGCAGAGCCGGGATGAAGCGGGGGACGCCTGCGCGTAGCCTGTGCCACGTCTACGGATATACATGTAGCGCCCGCTACGGTAAATATTCGTATCAACAGTATTTAACCAGACATACGGAAACTGTCAGGTCTCCTCCTCAGATCTCCGGGAATCTTGATGCCACGCCCCCCTGACCAGGCAAAACGGCGAGACCTCCTGGACCGGGTCCGGGACTACGTGGTGGGCAACGGCCTGGCCGATCTCTCCCTACGCCCCCTCGCCAAGGCCCTGGGCACCAGTGACCGCATGCTGCTCTACTACTTCGGGACGAAGGAGCGGATGGTCGCCGAAGCCCTCGCGCTCGACGAGCGAAGGCCGCTCCGGCAGGCCCGTGAGTTGCTCGCGGGCGCGGGCTCTCCCGGCGACCCGGCCAGGGTCCGGCGCTTCATGGAGGCGATCTGGCGGCGGTTCGCCAGGCCCGATCTGCGCGCCGCGCTCCCCCTGTATCTGGAGATCATGGCCGCCAGCCTGCTCCACTCGGACCGGTACGGCGCCGTCATGCGCGACGTGCTCGCCGAGTGGACCGACCTGCTCTCCCGCGCCTTCCGCGACCACGGCATGACCGAGGCGCGGGCCGGGGCGGAGGCCGACCTCCTGGTGGACGCGTGCCTCGGCCTGCTCATCGCTCCGCTGGCCGACGACGACTGGGACCGGGCCGACGCGGCCTTCCACGCCCTACTCGACCGCCTCGAACCCGCCTGGCGCGTCCCCTGACGCGAGCGCACGCGGCCACGGCCGGCGCACGGAGGCAGCCTCCCCGGCCGGGATCGGCGCGGTCACCGGCCGGGACACGTCGTACGGGGACACGGAGGGACACGGAGCGTCACATCTTGGCGCCGAAGTCCTGCGTCCACCACGGGCCGCCCGCGCCCTTGTGCACGCCGACGCCGATGTTCTTGAACGAGCAGTTCAGGATGTTCGCTCGGTGACCGGGGCTGTTCATCCACGAGTCCATCACCGATTCCGGGGTCTGCTGGCCCCGGGCGATGTTCTCTCCGTACGTGGACCAGCGGTAGCCCGCGGCGGTGATGCGCTCGCCGGGGTCCTCGCCGTCGGGGTTGCTGTGGTCGAAGAAGTCACGGGCGGCCATGTCCTCGGAGTGGTCCAGCGCCGCTTCCTCCAGGTCCGCGTTCTCCGTGAGCGGGCCGCAGCCGGCAGCGGCGCGTTCCTTGTTCACCAGCGCGACCACCTGGGCCACGGTGCCCGACGGGGCCGCCTGGGCCCGGGGTGTGGCGGAGGCCTGCCGGGTCGTGGGCGCAGCGGACGTCGAGGCGGGTGCGCTCGGCTCCGCGTGACGGGGGGCCTTGGACGCCTTCGGCTTCGCCGGCTTCGAAGCGGAGGGCGACGGGGACGTGGACGGCGACGCCGACGCGGAGGGTGAGGCCGAGATGCCGTCGGCGCCCGGCGCCGAGAGGTCCATGACGGGGTCGCCCGCGGTCCGCGCCGCCGTGGCTCCCTCGTTCGACGTCCCGGAGTCGATCGCGAAGTACCAGAGTCCCCCGCCCGCCACGCACGCGGCGACGACGGCGCCGCCGACCGCCCGGCGCCTCACGCGACGGCGCCGGCGCGCTTCCAGGCGTGACGCCGATCCGCCACGGGGGGCCCGGTGCCCGGCGCCCCCTGCATGCGAGTCGCCGCGGCCTGCGGCGTCCCGCAGCCGTGACGCCGATCCGGCGGCGACCATCCCGTCCGGGCCGGGCCGCAGCGCCGCGAGCAGTCCGGGTGACGCCGCGATCAAGGCCAGGCCGGCCAGCAGTCCCTCGGCGGGCATCAGCCCGTTCCACAGCCCCGAGCAGCGGACGCAGCCGCGCGCGTGCCGGGCTATTCGCTTGCGCCACAGCGCCGAGGGCCGGCCGTTCCACGAGCCGAGCAGACCGTGCAGCTCCGAACAGGGCGGCTGCGCGTCGAGGGCCCGCACGACCACACGTGCCGTCTCCAGCTGTGCCTTCATGCGCTGCACCTGCACCGCCGCGTGCTGCGGGGACAGCTCCAGCGCATCGGCGACCTCGGCGCGGGTCAGTTCCCCGGCGCACTCCAGCCACCACAGGGAGAGCGCCGCACGGTCGTCGGGTTCCAGCCAGCGCGTGGCGAGCGCGGTCTCCCGGCGCTGACCGGACAGCTGGAGCTGCCACATGGTCAGGTCCACGAAGTCGGCGCCCGGGTCCGCGAGGTGCTCGGCCTCCTCGACGGCGCCCGGGGCGAGCTGCCGGTCCTGCCAGTGCGCGCGCACCTGGTTCATGGCGATCGCCACGAGCCAGGAGCGGAAGTTCTCCGGAGTGCGCAGCCCGTCGAGGCCGTCCAGGGCGCGGAGCATGGTGTTCTGCACGACGTCGTCCACGTCGACCGAGCCGTTCAGCGCGCGTCCGACGACGTTGTAGACCAACGGGAGATAGGCCCCGACCAGGGCGTCCTGGGCCTCCGAGTCGCCCGCTCGGGCGGCAGTGACCAGTGCCGCCGGGTCCACCCCGTGCTGTCTCCTCATGAAAACTTCCCTGTCCTCGACTCCGAACGATGCTGCCGTCACATGGGAGACCGCCCCCAGAGCCCCGGATAACAGTTCTTCGGGGACTCGTTCCGGCAGACACTCGCCGCCTCGGCCCACCGCCCGCAATGGAGAAGGTCACATCCGGCCGCCTCATCGAGAACGGGCGGGTGGGTATGGCGCCCTTGCCCGGATTGCACCATGGGCCGGCGCCGCTCGGCGTCCGCTGCGCCGCCGTTCGGCGGACATGAGAGGCGGGCGTTCGGGCGACCGTCCCGTCCACGAGCAGGGCTGCGCCCGAGGGCACGGGCCGGACGGGCAGTCCGATGTCCCGCGCCCGACCGGCCCGGGAAGCGCCGGGTCGTCCGCTGGTAAAATGGGGTTCACGCTTCGACGTCGCCGGGGCCCGTACCCAGGGGTACGGGCCCCGGAGTGTTTCGGGCGTCGGACTGAGGAAGGTTCCCCATGAACGCGAAGCCTCCGGCTTCTGGACGGCACCGCACCGGCGAGCAGCGGCCGGTGGCAGCGCCGCAGAGCGAGGTCGCGATGCCGCAGACGGTCACCCCCGGTCTGCCGCCGGTCACGTCCTTCGACGAGCTCGGACTGCCGCCGGAGCTGCTGACGACGCTGACCGGCCTCGGGGTGACGGAGCCCTTCCCGGTCCAGTCCGTGACCCTGCCGAACGCGCTCGCCGGGCGGGACGTACTCGGCCGGGCGCGCACCGGTTCCGGCAAGACGCTGGCCTTCGGGCTGGCCCTGCTCGCCCGGACCGCGGGACGGCGGGCGGAGTCCAAGCAGCCGCTGGCGCTGGTGCTGGTGCCCACGCGGGAACTCGCGCAGCAGGTGAGCGACGCCCTCGCACCGTACGCGCAGGCGCTGGACCTGCGCCTGACGACCGTGGTCGGTGGCCTGTCCATCAACCGGCAGACGGCAGCGCTCCGCACCGGCGTCGAGGTGCTCGTCGCGACACCGGGCCGTCTCGCGGACCTCGTCTCACGCCGGGACTGCTACCTCAACCAGGTGCGGATCGCGGTGCTGGACGAGGCCGACCAGATGTGCGACCTGGGGTTCCTGCCACAGGTCTCGGCGATCCTGGACCAGGTGCACCCGGACGGGCAGCGTCTGCTGTTCTCGGCCACCCTCGACCGCAATGTCGACCAACTCGTCCGCGAGCACCTGCACGACCCCGTTCTCGCCTCCGTCGACAAGATGGCGGCCTCGGTCACCACGATGGAACACCACGTGCTGAACATCCACGGCGCCGACAGGTACGCGACGGCGACCGAGATCGCCGCGCGGGACGGCCGGGTGCTGATGTTCCTGGACACCAAGACCGCCGTGGACCAGTTCACCCGTCACCTGCGGGTCAGCGGCATCCGGGCATCCGCCCTGCACAGCGGGAAGTCGCAGCCGCAACGCACGCACACGCTCGGCCAGTTCAAGGACGGTGAGATCACCGTCCTGGTCGCCACCAACGTCGCGGCACGGGGCATCCACATCGACGACCTGGACCTCGTGGTCAATGTCGACCCTCCTGCCGACGCCAAGGACTACCTGCACCGGGGTGGGCGCACCGCCCGTGCCGGTGAGTCCGGGCGGGTGGTCACCCTGGTCGCGCAGAGCCAGCGCCGCGACGTGAACCGGATGATGTCCGACGCCGGGATCCGGCCCAAGGTCACGCAGGTCCGGTCGGGAGAGGCGGCGCTGTCCGAGATCACCGGCGCGAAGCGTCCGCCGACTCCGCCGAAGGCCACCGGCAACGAGCCGTTCCGCGGCATGGGCACCCGGCCGGGACGCCCGGCGAAGGAGACCCGTAAGGCCGCCGACGCCCGGAAGGCGGCGGAGGCCCGCGCGGCGGCCCGAGTGCGCAAGGGCCGCTGACGCGCGTTCCGCGGCGCTCCCGTCGCGGAACACACAGCGCACCAGCCGGGCAGGTCCGGGCGCCGAAGGTGGAGTCGCCCTTCGGCACCGTGCGGTTCGCGCCGGACTACCCGCCCTCGCGGAGCTGGGTGAAGAGCGGTGACGCGGGCGGGAGCGTCCCGTTCGCGCTGGGTCCGACCTGTTCGGAGATCCGTGCGGCGGCACCGGGGACGAACGGCGCGAGTTCGTCGGCGAGCAGACGGCACGCCGACACCAGCGCGGCGAGGACGTCGTCCAGGCGCCCGCCCGCCGCACCGTCTCCACACCCTTCGGCACGCGCCAGTTCCCACGGGCGCGTGGTGTCGACGCAGCGGTTGGCGGCTTCCACGATCTCCCAGGCGGCGCGCACGGCCCGACGGAAGTCGTAGTCCTCCAGGGCGGCGTCGATCCGGCCGGGGACTCTTCGGCACACGTCTTCCAGGGGTGCCACCGCGGGCTCGACGCCGCTGGGGGCCGGGACCCTTCCGGCACGGTAGCGGTGGACCATGGTCACGACACGATGGACGAGGTTGCCCAGCCCGCCGGCGAAGTCCGCGTCGGCACGGGCGGTCAGGCGTTCCGGGGTGAAGTCGGCGTCTCCGACGCGGGGCACGTCCCGCAGCAGCCACCAGCGGACGGCGTCGGTGCCGTACGCGTCGGTGAGCGCGACCGGGTCGACGGTGTCCGGTCCGGATTTACTGATCTTGCGGCCGCCGACCGTGAGGTAGTCGTGGACCAGGATGTCCGTGGGCAGCGGCAGTCCGGCCGACAGCAGGATCGCCGGCCAGTGGACGGCGTGGAAGCGCACGACGCCCTTGCCCACCAGGTGGACGCGGCGTCCGTCGCCCGCCCACCACCGCTCGTACGCGGCCTCGCCGGTGCCGTATCCGAGGCTGGTGACGTAGTTGCCGAGCGCGTCCCACCAGACGTAGACGACCTGGCCGGGGTCGTCGGGCACGGGGATGCCCCAGCCACGGGCGCGGACCTGGGAACGGGAGACGGAGAAGTCGTGCAGGCCGCTCTCGATCAGGGCGAGGACCTCGTTGCGCCGGACGGCGGGTTCGACGCGCAGGACTCCGTCCGAGATCAGTTCGTGGAGTCGCTCGGCGTGGCGCGAGAGACGGAAGAACCAGTTCTCCTCGGCGACGAGTTGGGGCTCGGTGCCGTGCTCGGCGCAGCGGCCCTCAACCAGTTCGCCGGGGGTGTAGAACTGCTCGCAGCCGACGCAGTACAAGCCCTCGTACTCCCTGCGGTACAGGTCGCCCGCGGCGGCGCAGCGGCGCCACAGCCGTTCCACCCCGGCCCGGTGGCGGGGGTCGCTGCTGGTACGGATGAAGTCGTCCAGGGTGAGGTCGAGCGGGCCGCGCAGGGCGGCGAACGCGTCGGCGTTGCGGTCGACCAGCACCTGCACGTCGAGGCCCTCGGCCTCGGCGGCGAGGACGTTCTTGAGGGAGTTGTCGTCGGTGCCGCCGAGGAGGCGGACCTCGCTCCCCCTTCGGCGCCAGTGGCGGGCCAGTGTGTCCGCCTGGACGAGTTCCAGGGCGAAGCCCAGGTGGGGGCTGGAGTTGACGTACGGGATGGTCGTCGTGACGTAGTGGCGTGATGCGGTCATCGGTCCTCCTACCGGGGTGGGACCGATCCGCAGCGCACGTCGGGGCCCCGTCCCGGGGCCTCGGAATGCGGTACGCGTCCGTGCTCAGCAGCCCCGTGTGCGGGGCATCATCCGGTGCTGGAGCGAGGGCGTGATCATGTCGGCGATGCTAACAACAAGGGCTGAGCACGGGCATGCGATTTTTCGGCTCCCGCCGGGAGGAGACGAGCACGGGGCTTCCCCGTCCGCCCGCGGCCGCGCCGTGCGGTCGACGGGTGGGGACCCGGTCACGGGGCGCCTCGGTCCGCGGCGCCGCGTCGGTCGTGGCGCCCCTCCGGCGCTCTCCGATCGCCGGCTCACGAGGCCCCATCGCACGTCCGTCGATTATTTGCGGCGCTCTGTATCAATCTTGCGCACGTTCATAGACTTCCCTTGCCGTCGCTTCTAGCCTTCTTGCGTCCGCTCACCCCACGAGCCCTGAGGACGCACGCCTGTGAATTCATCCCCCAATGGCAGACCCCTGCGCCGAGGACTGGCGGCGACCGTGTCGCTGGCACTCGCCGCAGCCGGCACGGTCGTGGCCGTGGCACTCGCACCCAACGCCGTCGCAGCAGGAGTGCCGGCCCCTTCCCCTGTCGGCATATCCGGCCGCGGCGCAACCGTCCCGTTCAAGGAACAGGAGGCCGAATACGCCGCCACCAACGGCACTCTGATCGGACCGGACCGGCTCTACGGCCACCTCCCCTCCGAGGCGTCAGGCCGGCAGGCGGTGACGCTGGACGCGACGGGCGAGTACGTCGAGTTCACGCTGACCGCGCCGGCCAACGCGATGTCCTTCCGCTACTCGCTGCCCGACAACTCCGCGGGCACCGGACGTGACGCCAGCCTCGACCTGAAGGTCAACGGCACACAGCTCAAGAGCATCCCGGTGACCTCCAAGTACAGCTGGTACTACGGCGGTTATCCGTTCAACAACAATCCGGGCGACACCAACCCCCACCACTTCTACGACGAGACCCGCACCCTGCTCGGCTCGACGCTGCCGGCCGGCACGAAGGTGCGCCTGCAGGTGTCGTCCACCAGCGACTCCCCGACGTTCACCATCGACCTCGCCGACTTCGAGCAGGTGGGCGCGGCCATCGGCAAGCCGTCCGGAGCGCTGGACGTCGTCGGCGACTTCGGGGCCGACCCGACCGGCGCGGCCGACTCGACCGCCAAGATCCAGGCGGCCGTCGACGCGGGCAAGGCGCAGGGCAAGACCGTCTACATCCCCCAGGGCACCTTCCAGGTGCGCGACCACATCGTCGTCGACCAGGTGACGCTCGCCGGCGCCGGTCCCTGGTACAGCGTCCTGACCGGCCGTGACCCGGTGAACCGGTCGAAGGCGGTGGGCGTCTACGGCAAGTACGCCAACCAGGGCGGCAGCAAGAACGTCACGCTCAAGGACTTCGCCATCCTCGGGGACATCCGCGAGCGCGTCGACGACGACCAGGTGAACGCCATCGGTGGCGCGATGTCCAACTCCACGGTCGACAACGTGTGGATGCAGCACACCAAGTGCGGGGCCTGGATGGACGGCCCGATGGACAACTTCACCATCAAGAACAGCCGCATCCTGGACCAGACCGCGGACGGCGTGAACTTCCACATGGGTGTCACGAACTCCACGGTCACCAACACGTTCGTGCGGAACACGGGTGACGACGGTCTGGCGATGTGGGCGGAGAGCGTCCCGAACGTCAAGAACAAGTTCACCTTCAACACGGTGATCCTGCCGATCCTCGCCAACAACATCGTCACGTACGGCGGCAAGGACATCACCATCTCCGACAACGTGATGGCGGATACCATCACCAACGGCGGCGGCCTGCACGTCGCCAACCGCTATCCGGGCGTCAACTCCGGCCAGGGAACGGCCGTCTCGGGGACCACCACGGCTGCCCGCAACACCCTGATCCGGACCGGCAACAACGACTACAACTGGCAGTTCGGTGTCGGCGCGGTCTGGTTCAGCGGGCTCAACGAAGCCCTGGACGCGACGATCAACATCACGGACAGCGAGATCCTCGACAGTTCCTACGCCGCCATCATGAACATCGAGGGGGCGACGAAGGGGCTGCACTTCGAGAACGTTCGGATCGACGGGGCGGGCACCTACGCCCTGCAGATCCAGGCGACGGGCACGGCCTCCTTCACCAACGTCACGGCCACGCACATCGCCCAGTCCAACCCGATCCACAACTGCGTCGGTTCCGGCTTCGTGATCACGCGCGGCGCCGGCAACAGCGGCTGGTACGCGGACCCGCCGGCCTGCACCGGCAACTGGCCGGCCCCGCAGTGGACCAACGGCGGTGTACCCGGCGGGGGCACCACGCCGCCGACCGACCCGCCCACCGATCCTCCGACGGACCCGCCGACCGACCCGCCCACGGACCCGACCGTGAACCTCGCCAAGAACCGGCCGGTCACCGAGACGAGTCACACCGACGTCTATCCCGCCTCCAAGGCCGTGGACGGCAACGCGGACACTTACTGGGAGAGCGCCAACAACGCCTTCCCGCAGTCCGTCACCGTCGACCTCGGCGCCGCCAAGGCCGTCAAGCGCGTCGTGCTCAAGCTGCCCCCGGCGACCGCGTGGGCCACGCGCACCGAGACGCTGAGCGTGCTCGGCAGCACCGACAACTCCGCGTTCAGCACGCTGAAGTCGTCGGCGGGATACACGTTCAACCCGTCGAGCGGCAACACCGTGACCATCAACCTGACCGGCACTGCGACCCGCTACCTCCGGCTGACCTTCACCGGCAACACCGGCTGGCCGGCGGGGCAACTGTCCGAACTGGAGGCCTACACCGGCTGACGGCCCCCTTCCGCCCATCGATTCCTGGCGACCCCGCTCCCGACCTGACCCGGGGCGGGGTCGCCAGGCCACTTCCCAGGGCGTCAGCGACGGCGCAGCGCCGCGTCGAGCAGCGCGGGCGGGGTGTCGAACTTCTCGTGCGCCGCGAGGTCGGTCCCCGGGGCCACGATCGCGTCGATCGCGTCGAGCACGTCCGCGGAGAGCACGGTGTCCGCGGCGGCGAGCTGCGCGTGCAGGTGGTCCGGCGTACGGGGGCCGATGAGCGCACTCGTCACGGCGGGATGCGCGGTGACGAAGCCCAGCGCGAGCTGGATCAGGGTCAGGCCCGCCTCGTCGGCGACCTTCGCGAGCCGTTCCACGGCGTCGAGGCGCGCCTGGTTGGAGGGGACGGAGAGGTCGAAGCGCTGCGGCATGAACGCCGAGCGGCTGGTGGCGATCTCCCGGCCCGCACGGACCGCGCCCGACAGCCAGCCCGAGGCCAGCGGGCTCCACACCAGCACGCCGAGACCGTACTCCTCGGTGACGGGCAGGACGTGGGCCTCGACACCGCGTTGCAGGATCGAGTAACTGGGCTGCTCGGTGACGTAACGGCTCAGGTGGTGTTCACGGGCGGCCCACTGCGCCTGAACGACACGGTGCGCGGGGAAGGTCGAGGAGCCGAAGTACCTGATCTTCCCGACGCGTTGCAGGTCCGTCAGCGCCGACAGCGTCTCCTCGTCGGCGGTCTCCGGGTCCCATCGGTGGATCTGATAGAGGTCGACGTGGTCGACGCCGAGCCGGCGCAGGCTGTTGTCCAACTCGGTGATCAGCCAACGGCGTGAACTGCCACGGTGGTTGGGCTCGTCCCCCATGGGCAGGCCGGCCTTCGTGGCGAGCACGATGTCGTCCCGACGGCCGGCGATGGCCTTGCCGACCATCTCCTCCGATTCGCCGTCCCCGTACATGTCGGCCGTGTCGACGAGGTTGATCCCGCCTTCCAGGGCGGCGTCGACGATGGCGGTGGCCTCGTCCTGCGTGGTGCGTCCGATGCGGCCGAAGTTCATCGCGCCGAGCGCGAGTGAGCTGACCTGTACACCGGTACGGCCCAAGGTGCGGTACTGCATGACCTGACTCCTCGATCGCTGTGAAGCGTGTGTCACTGCGTGGCTTGGTCGACGGGCCGCGGTCTGCCATCATGAGCAAACGGAACCCCGTCCCGTTTGACGATACGGAACAGTGTCCCGTTTATCAACCTCGATCCGGAACGATGTCCCGTTCCGCTATTCGGCAGTGGAGGGAACGGCGCGGATGAACGACAGCGACGAGAGCGCGGCGCGGGCGCCCCGGGCCAAGCGTGCCGACGCCCGGCGGAACCAGGAGTCCCTGCTCGACGCGGCCGCGGCGATCTTCGCGGAGGCCGGCGTGGAGGCGCCCGTACGCGATGTCGCCGCACGGGCCGGTGTCGGGACGGCGACGATCTACCGGCACTTCCCCACGCGGGCGGACCTGATCATCGCCGTCTACCGGCACCAGGTCGAGGCGTGCGCCGAGGCGGGACCGGCCCTTCTGGCCGGCGGCACGTCCCCGCACGCGGCACTGGCGCAGTGGATCGACCTCTTCGTCGACTTCCTCGTCACCAAGCACGGCCTCGCGGCCGTCCTCCAGCCCGACAACACGGCCTTCGACGGGCTGCACACCTACTTCCTCGACCGTCTCCTGCCCGTGTGCACCCAACTCCTCGACGCGGCCGCGGAATCCGGCGAGATCCGACCGGACGTGAAGGCCTACGAGCTGATGCGCGGCGTCGGGAACCTGTGCATCGGCGCGGGCAGCGACCCGCGCTACGACGCGCGACGACTGGTCGCCCTCCTGATCGCGGGCCTGCGCCGACCCGAGTGAACCGCCGCAGGGTATGGCCGAAGGCCCCACGACGCCGGGGCGCCGGGCCGGGCGCCGCGCAGGGCTGAAGCGGGCCCGGCGCCCACGCTCAGTCGTGCCCGGGTGACGGCTCCAGGAGCGTGGCGGCGAGCAGGGCGGCGAGCCAGCCCTCGTAGGCCTCGGCGGACCAGCCACGCTCCGCGGTGAGCCGGGTGAAGGGGCCCGGTCCGGTCAGGGTCCAGACGGAGTCCGCGAGGTGGGCCCGGTCGGCCCCTGAGCGCACGACACCTGCTTCGGCGAGGTGGGCGACGAAGGCGGTGACGCCGGTCAGGCGTTCGCGTTCGCCGGCCTCCAGTACCTCCCCCACCGCGGGCCCGGCCTGCACGAGCAGCGCGAACAACGCGGCCAGCCGCTCGTGGACCCCGCGGACGAACGCCGCGTAGAGCCGGAGTTTGGCGTGCGGGTCGCCCGTCGCCCACACCTCCTGGAGCTGGGGGCGCTCTGCCACGGCCAGGGGATCGTCGTCACCGGCCAGGGTGACGTCCCAGAGGGCCTTGACCAGTCCGGGCTTGCCGCCGAACGCCTTGTACACGGTTTCGACGGAGACGCCCGCGCGGTCCGCGACGGCACGCAGCGTCGTCGCCTGATATCCGTCCCGGAACACCAACTCCCGGCAGGCAGAGAGGACTTGGGCACGGCTCCGGCGCGCGGCATCACGCCGGCGTCCGCCGTCGTAGGCCCGCCGGGTTGGGTCGCTCGCCATCGGACGCACTCCTCCTTATTCCGTTACAGTTGACTGTACCGAAATAGTTCCGCCGCTCGCCACCGGAGGACCGCATGCCCCGTCCCACCGCCCAGCAGGTCGCGCCGGGCGTCCACCGGCTCGGCGACCACGTCGTCAACTTCTACGTCGTCGAGGAGCCCGGCGGCCTCGTCCTCATCGACGCGGGGCTCCCCGCGCACCTGGCGGGACTGCGCGACCACCTGGCTCTCGCGGGTCACTCCCCCGCCGGGATCCGTGCCGTGCTCCTGACCCATGGCCACCCCGACCACACCGGCCTCGCCCGGACCGTCCAGCAGGCCGGCGCCGACGTCTGGGTGCACGAGAGGGACGCCGCCATCCTGCGCGACGGGCCGCGCAGCGCGCTGCGCCACGCCAGACCGGAGCGCTCCGCGGTCCCCTACCTGCTGCGCAGGCCCGGCGCGCTCGGCACCCCCGTGCACCTCGCCCGCACGGGCGCCTTCACCGCTCCCGCCGTTCCCGACGTGCTCGTCTTCGACACCGACCGACGGCTGGAGGAGGTTCCCGGCGCCCCCCTCGCGGTCGCCCTGCCGGGGCACACTCCGGGCAGCGCGGGCTACTTCTTCCCGGAGCGAGGCCTGCTCTTCACGGGCGACGCCCTGGTCACCCACGACGGCCTGACCGGCCACACCGGACCCACGCTGGTGTGCCGCGGCTTCACGCACGACAGCCGCGCCGCACTGGCCGCCCTGGACCGCATCGACGAGCTGGGGGCGACGGTCATGCTGCCCGGGCACGGTGCCCCGATCACCGGCGACCTCCGCACGGTCACCGCGCAGGCACGGCGGGCCGGCATCCGCTGAACGGCGACCAGGACGGGCCCCGTGACGGCGTCGAGGTCGCCACAGAGCCGCGTCCAGAGGGCGGGGTGACGCGTCAGCCGTGCGAGACGGTCAGACCGTAGAAGCCGACCCGCGCACCCTTCGTCGTGCTGTCGGAGGACGACTGGTTGTAGGAGCCCGCCTTGAAGTACTGCTTGTACGGGAAGAACGACGACGGTATCGGGTAGTGCGTCGTACTGCCGTTGACGGTGAGGTCGATGGTGTTCCCGCCGGACACGGCGATGGTGTAGGTCCACGTCTTGCCGACCGACACGTGCCCCACCGTGTGGGTCGTCTGGCCGCCCGACGGGGAGTTCTCGGTGCCGACGACGATGTCGCCGCTGGAGCGGTAGTAGAGCTCCACCAGCGGCTTCGTGGACGAGCCTCCCGAGCCGAGGTGGATCTGGCCGACGCACACGTTGGACGTCACCGACACCACCCTCAGCGTCGCGCTCAGCCGGTGACTGCCGCTGAGCGACCAGTCCGCCGCGCTGCCGCTGCGGTTCATCTCCCGCAGCTCGGAGCGCGCGTAGTTGGAGTTCGGCGTGGTGACGCCCTTCTCCGGCGCCCAGAACGTCATCGCACCGTCGCGCGTGTCGGTGTAGAAGTACGAGTCCTGGAAGCCGCTCGCTCCCTGCAGCCGGGACGAGGAGATCGTCGTCGGCGAGCCCGGCGAGCCCACCGGCTCCTGCAACTGCCAGACGGACAGGTCGAAGTTGCCGCCGGGCGCGACCTTCGGGTCGGCCGCGCCCGCGCTGGACGTGCCGAGCACGGTCACCGCGGTGACGAAACCGGCGACGGTCACCGTCGCGAGAATCCTGGAACGGGTCATGTTGACGTCCTTCGTCGATCGTCGGGAGGAGAGAGCGGTGCGGTGGATCGGCCCACAGGGGCGGCCCGTTGTCACTGCGGCCGCCGAAAGGGAGCGCCCGGCATCCGACAGCGGCGGCGCCACGGCAAGTCCGCTGCCTGCGGCGGACGTTCGGGTATGTGGTTGCCTCTTCAAGATGACGATCACGGCCTTTCGTCTGGTCGTGCCGAACAGACGGTGGGGGAAGGCATCGTTCACGTAGATGAACTTTAAGTTCACCTGTGAACTACGCGTGTCGCGACGTTAAAGGTCTGAACCACAGCCGTCAAGAGGGTGCGCCGCCGCGGCCCGTACGGAGGACCCGTCAGCGCCGCCCTCGCGCCGGACGTCCAACGCCCCTACGACGACGGGGTGTTGCTCGGACCGGGCGATGGGCTCCGGGGAAACGGCGGCCCCGGACGCGCGGCGCACGACACCACGGCCTGCCGCGCCTCCCCGGGCTCTCCTCTGTAGCCTGGATCGCGTGTACACGACGCGAATGACGGGGCGCGTGAACGCCCCACGAGCTGCCGTCTACCGGGCCCTTCTGGATGCGGACGCGGTCGCGCGGTGGCGGGCACCGCACGACATGCGAGCCGAGGTGCACGTCTTCGACGCCCGCGAGGGCGGCGCGTTCCGGGTGTCGCTCACGTACGACGCACCGGACGCCACAGGCAAGTCGGCGGGGCGCACCGACACCTATCACGGCCGTTTCGCTCAACTCGTCCCCGACAAACGGGTGGTGGAGGTGCTCGAGTTCGAGACGGCGGATCCCGCGCTGGGTGGCGAGATGGTCATCACCACGCAACTGACCGAGGCGGACGGCGGCACCGAGGTCGTCATCGTGCACGAAGGGGTGCCGGACGCGGTGCCGGCCGCGGACAACGAGGCCGGGACGCGTATGGCGCTGGACAACCTGGCACGGCTGGTCGAGTCCGGGTACTGACCGACCGGTCACGGACGCGTGAGAACCACGAGTTGCCGGGTGGCCCGGGTCATCGCGACGTACCGGTCGACGGCTCCCTCGACGCCCTCGCCGAACGTCTCCGCGTCGACGAGCACGACCAGGTCGAACTCGAGCCCCTTCGACAGCTCCGGGGTGAGCGAGCGGACGCGGGCCGTCGGCCGGAACGTGGGGTCGCCGATGACGCAGGCGACTCCCTCGTCGTGCGCGGCGAGCCACCTGCCGAGGATCGTGTCCCTCTCACCGACGGATCCGTGGACGACGGGGATGCCGCTGTCGCGCACGGAGGTCGGCACGTTGGCGTCCGGGAGCACCGCGCGGATGACCGGCTCGGCCTCCGCCATCACCTCCTCCGGCGTGCGGTAGTTGATGCTCAGGGAGGCCACCTCGACCCGGTCGAGCCCGATCCGTGCGAGACGTTCCCGCCACGACTCGGTGAATCCGTGCCTCGCCTGAGCCCGGTCCCCGACGATGGTGAAGCTCCGCGAGGGACAGCGGAGCAGCAGCATCTGCCATTCCGCGTCGGTCAGTTCCTGGGCCTCGTCCACGACGATGTGCGCGAACGGGCCCGCGAGGGGTTCCGGGTCGGCGCCGGGCAGCGCGGCCTCGTCGATCAGGGTCTCCTGCAGGTCCCGTCCGCGCAGCATCCCCATCGCGCCCTCGCTCTCGTCGATCACGACGTTCTGGAGCAGGCTGTCGATGACGTCGGCCCGGCGCGCGCGTTCGGCGGCGACGGAGGCTTCGCGGCGCTGCCTGCGGACGGAGGCCTCGGGGTCGCCGAGCCGTTGACGCGCCGCGTCCAGGAGAGGCAGGTCGGACGCCGTCCAGGCGTGGGCGTCCGCGCGCTGCAGCTTCCGTACGTCGTCGGGTCCGAGCCAGGGAGCGCACATTCGCAGGTAGGCGGGCACGGACCAGAGGTCTCCGACGAGGTCGGCGGGCTCGACGATCGGCCAGGCGCGGTGGAGGGCGCCCACCAGTTCCTCGTCGTGCCGCAGCGCCCCGCGGAACAGGTCGGGCGCGACGTCGTCGTCGTGCTTGTCGAGCAGGATCGTGAGAAGTTCCTCCCAGATCTGGTCGCGCGCCTCGTTGTGCGGCGTGCCCGGTCCGGGTGCCTCGAACGCCTCGGCCCAGTCGTCGGCGCTCAGCCGGACGTCGGCCCAGGGCGTCGAGACCGTCATGCCCCGGGTGGGCGGTGTCTCGTAGAACCGGGCGGCCTTCTCGATCGCCTTCACCATGTCGGCGGAGGACTTCAGGAGGGCGACGTCCGGATTTGGCTCGGCCGTCGCGGCGGCGCCCTCCGGGACCAGGTCGCGCAGGGTGCAGATCTGCACGCCCTCCTCGCCGAGGCTCGGGAGGACGTCGGCGACGTAGGCCAGGTAGGGCTGGTGCGGGCCGACGAACAGGACACCGCCGCGGCGGTTCCGGCCGAGCCGGGGGTCCGCGTAGAGGAGGTAGGCGGAGCGGTGCAGCGCGACGACGGTCTTTCCCGTGCCCGGACCGCCGTCGACGACGAGCGCGCCGCGTGATCCGGCGCGGATGATGGCGTCCTGGTCCGCCTGGATGGTGGCGAGCACGTCCCGCATCCGGTCCGACCGGTTGGCGCCGAGGCCGGCGATGAAGGCGGACTGGTCGTCGAGCGCCGCGTGCCGGTCCAGGCCGTCGGCGGCGAACACCTCGTCCCAGTAGTCGCTGATCCGGCCGCGCGTCCAGCGGTACCGGCGACGGCTCGTCAGCCCCATCGGGTTGGCGTGGGTGGCCGCGAAGAACGGCGCCGCCGCCGGTGAGCGCCAGTCTGTGAGCAGTCGGCGGCCCGTGCTGTCGGTGAGGCCGAGGCGTCCGATGTACAGAGGCCCGGTGTCGTCCGGACCGACGGTGTGCCCGAGGCACAGGTCGATACCGAAGCGCCGCAGGGCGCGCAGCCGGCCGGTCAGCCGGTGGATCTCGGCATCCCGCTCCATCGCCTCCCGGCCGATGCCGCCGGGCTCCCTCCGCAGCGCGTCGAGACGGTCGGACAGTTCGTGGATCGCCTGATCAAGGCTCTCCGCGACGGCCGCGAAGTGCCGCTCGTCGGCTGCGATCAGCGCCGGGTCGGCCTTGGGGGCGAGGTGCTCGGGCAGAGCGAACGCGCTGGTGGTCAAGGGGGTCATCACATCAGCTCCGTTCCTGGGCGACCGCGCCAGGCCCGAGCGGTCGCGCGCACGGCGACACCCCGGTCGCGACGGCGTCGCACAGGGCTGCACGCGGCGCGCATTCCGTCCCGGGTGCGGCGCCGTCGCACCGCTCGTCCACCAACTCATCCGAACGCACTGAGCGAATCTCCGTTTCCGCAGGTCCCTGGCCTTGCCGGGAGATTCTGCGGCACCACGGGGGCCTTGCCGCAAGCCCCCCTGTGCGCTATAAGTTGAGAGTGGCGAGAGGTGTGGTGTCCCTCTGCGTCCCCCTCAGCGGCCCGTTCCGCCTCAGGTGTCCGGCCCGGGCCGCGCTCACCCTCGATGGACGAACTGACGGTCGCGCCGCGGCTGTTGGCGTGGCGTGCGTGAGCGGTGGCGGCCCACGAGACCGAGCAGGAAACCGGCCGGGATCGTGATCAGGCCCGGCGTCTGGAGCGGGAACCAGTGGACGTCGTGGTCGGGGAAGATCGCGGTCGGTATGCCCGAGACCGCCGGCGAACCCGTCAGCAGCAGCACGATCAACGGCATGGTCCCGTAGACCGTCCAGCGCACCCCGGTGGCCGAGTGGCCCGGCAGGAACAGCGCGTACAACAGGACCGGAGCCAGCACCGAGGCCGCGACGGTGAACGACAGTGAGATCAGGGTGAGCCTGCCGCGGTCGGCGAGGGCGGCGGAGAGCACGACCGCCGCCGCGCCGACCAGGACGATGGCCACCCGCGCGCGCCGGATCTCCCTGGCCGGCGAACCGCCCGCGGCGCCGTGCGCCGGCCGGTTCCGGAAGTCGCGGGCGAGGCTGGAGGCCGCGGCCAGTGTGATGCCCGCGACGGCAGCGAGCGTGGTCGCGAACACGGCGCAGGCGACGATCGCGAAGAGCATGCTGTGCCGCGCGACGCCGTCGGCGGGATCGAGCGCTCCCGTCACCATGAGCAGGGCTGTCCCGCCTCCCGGGTCGGCCGCGCGCAGTGCCTCCCGGCCGATCAGGGCGCAGGCCCCCAGCCCGGCGACGACGACTCCGGCGCACACCAACGCGACGGGCCCCACGGCCCAGCCGACGGCCCGCCGCGCCGTGCGGGCGTCGCGGAGCGGGTGGAGGCGCATGGTGATGTGCGGCAGACAGGCGGCGCCGACCAGCAGAGTCGTCTGAAAGCTGATCAGGTCGAGGCGTCCGGCGAGGGAAGGCCCGAAGTGGAGCCCGGGGCGCGCGTATGCGGTGCCCGCTCCCGAGTGCTTCCGGGCGGCTTCGAACAGGGCCGGTGGTGACCATCCGAACCGCGCGAGGACGATTCCGGCGACCAGCACCACGGCGGTCACGGTCACTCCGACCTTGAGGATCTGTACGTAGCCGGTCCCGCGCATCCCGCCGAACGCCGCGTAGCAGACCATGAGGGCACCGCCGGCCACCGTGCATCCGGTGAGCGCTCCGTCGGGGAGGCCGAACATGGCCGCCATGATGTGCCCGGCGGTGCCGAGTTGCACCAGGAGCAGCGGGGTGAGGACGACGAGGGTGGCGACGCCCAGAGCACGGCGCACCGTGGGGTCCCCGAGCCGGTCGGCGAGGAAGTCCCCGAGTGTGAACACCCCACCGCGGCGCAGGGGTTCACCCAGGATGCGCAGGACCAGGTAGAGCGATACGACGGTGGCGCCGGCGAAGAGCATGCCGTCGGCGCCGTCGAGGGCGACCGAGCCGGTGGTGCTGAGCAGGGTGGCGGCCGAGATGTAGTCGCCCGCGATGGCGAGCCCGCCCCCGACCGGGCCGAAGGCCGCGCTGCCACCCGCGTAGAAGTGCTCGGGGTCGTCCAGGTCGGCCGCCGCGAGTCCGCACAGCAGCAGGGACACGGCGACGAAGCCCAGGAAGACCACGACGGCCAGCGACTGCCCGTCGCCGCCGCTCACGGTCTGCGCTCCCGTCCCGTGAGGACGTCCTGCACGAAGCACGCGCCGGCCGGCTGCGTCGGAAGTGATGATCGGGATGCGGGAGACATGCCGGGCATGGCATCAGCCGTCCGCCGCCGCGTACAGGGGGCGGAGTGTTCGGAAGGCCGTCGCACAGCGGAAGCGCGGCGGTGCTGTGCGACGGCACAGCTTCACGGGCTGTCGAGCGCGTGGAACCCGCGGGCCGCCTGCGGCTCCGCGCCGACGGGCACGCGGGTCCGCACCCCGTCCGCGCACCGGGGAGGCTGCCCCTAGGGAAGGATCGAGTCGACGTAGCCACCGTCGACCCGCACCGCGCCTCCCGTCGTGGCGGACGCCTGCTCCGAGCTGAGGTAGACCACGAGGTTCGCGATCTCCTCGGGCTCGATCAGCCGCTGCAGCAGGGACTGGGGGCGGTACTCGCGCATGAAGGTGCGCTGTGCCTCGTCCCAGGGGAGGTCGCGGTCCACCAGCTCGTAGACGAAGTCCTCGACGCCGCCCGTGTGGGTCGGTCCGGCGATGACGGAGTTGACCGTGACGCCCGTGCCCGCCGCCTCCTTGGCGAACCCCCTGCTCACGGCCAGCAGCGCCGTCTTGGACATGCCGTAGTGGATCATCTCGGCGGGGATGACGACCGCCGAGTCGCTGGCGATGTACTGCACGCGGCCGAAGCCACGGGCCATCATGCCCGGCAGGTACATGCGGGTGAGGCGGACGGCGGCGAGGACGTTGATCTCGAAGTAGCGCCGCCATTCGTCGTCGCTGATCTCCAGGGCCGGTTTGGAGCCGAAGATGCCGAGGTTGTTGACCAGGATGTCCACCTCGGGGAGGACCTCTCGTGCTCGGGCCGCCCCCTCCTCCGTACCGAGGTCGGCCGCCACGGCCACGAGGTCGGCCTGAGGCGCTTCCTTGCGAGCCTGCGCGACGGCCTCCTCCACCCGGCCGGGGTCGCGCCCGTTGATCCCGACGCGGGCACCGGCCCGGGCCAGCCCCAGGGCGATCGCCGCGCCGATCCCCTGCGTCGAGCCGGTGACGAGCGCGGTCCGTCCTGCGAGATTCAGCTCCATCGGATCACCACTTCGTTGACTGCGTGATGGGTCGGGATCCTGCTCGTGACGAGTCGGGGTCGTTGCCGCGACCCCTTTCGATCATCACGGATGAGTCGGGTACCCGCACGGCGTCCGGCTCACGCCGCAGGCGGTGCGGCCTCGGAGCGAGGAGGAGACGCGGGTCACAGCCCGCGATGTCACAGGCGGCCGGGCTGCCTCGTCTCGGGGGGTACAGCCACTGACGATCAGAGAGAAGGCCACCATGGACGCGCGACTGAACTACTTCGCCAACCCGACCGCCGGCACGCCCCTCAAGCACTTCATGTCGGCGGGCAGGTCGCTCAAGGACTCCCCGCTGCCGTCCGCGACCCAGGAGCTGGTGGCCCTGCGCGTGAGCCAGATCAACGGCTGCGCAGCCTGCCTCGACATGCACACCAAGGACGCCGCCGCCGCCGGCGAGAGCGCGGTGCGGCTGAACCTGGTCGCGGCATGGCGGGAGGCCACGGTCTTCACCGAGGCCGAGCGGGCCGCGCTGGAACTGGCGGAGCAGGGGACCCGGGTCGCGGACGCGTCGACGGGTGTCAGCGACGAGGTGTGGGCGACCGCCGCCAAGCACTACGACGAGGACCAGCTCACCGCCCTGGTGATCCTGGTCTCGTTCATGAACTCGGTGAACCGGCTGAACATCATCACGCGACAGCCGGCCGGCGCCTACGAGCCCGGACAGTTCCACTGACGGGATCGCCGACCAACCCCGGGCCAGACGCCGTTACGCTGACCTGCCGACGGCCCCGGACGATCATCGGAAGCAGCCCCTTCCCGCAGGTACCGCGCGGCGGAAGGGCTCGGGGCGGAAGGGACTTGGTGTGAGCAAGGTCGAGGAGTTCGAGGAACTGCGACCGCTGCTGTTCTCGATCGCCTACCGGATCCTCGGCAGCGTGAGCGAGGCCGAGGACGCCGTGCAGGAGACGTGGCTCCGCTACGACGGCTCCGCCACCCGCCCCACGTCGGCCAAGGCGTTCCTTTCGGCCACGGTGACGCGGATCGCGATCGACGTCCTGCGGTCCGCGCGGGTGCGCCGGGAGGCGTACGTGGGTCCGTGGTTCCCCGAGCCGCTGCTGAGCGATCCGTACGAGGACCCGGCGCGCTCGGTGGAACTGGCGGATTCGGTGTCGATGGCGGCACTGCTCCTGCTGGAACGGCTCAGCCCCCTGGAACGCTCGGTGTTCGTGCTGCGGGACGTGTTCGCCTTCGAGTTCGACGAGATCGCCCGGGCGGTGGGGCGTTCGGAGGCGGCCTGCCGGCAGTTGCTCGTCCGGGCGCGGCGGCACATGGCGGACGGGCGGCCGCGGTTCGCGGCGGACCGTGAGCAGCGGCAGGAACTGGCGACGCGGTTCTTCGACGCGCTGAAGGACGGCGACGTGGGCGCGCTGCGGAACCTGCTGGCGGCCGACGTCCAGCTGGTCGGGGACGGCGGCGGGAAGGCACCGCAGCTGTCCCGGGCCGTCGTCGGGGCCGAGAACGTGGCCCGGCTGCTGGCCTCCGTCTTCCCTCACCTGGCCCTGATCGACGTGACGTTCGAGACGCACGAGGTCAACGGCCAGCCGGGCGCGGTCTTCCGGACGCGGGACGGCGAGGTCCTGCACACCATGGCCCTCGACGTGGTCGACGGCCGGATCCTGACCATTCGCTCGGTGATCAATCCCGACAAGCTCGGCCACCTCGGACCGGTCGCGGACGCCTGGGCGGTCGACCGCGAGGTGAGGGGGGCCCGTCGGCGGACGAGTTGAGACGGGGGCGATACCGAGCAGCCCAGTGGCGGCTCACGTGAAGGGCCGACGGACGGGGTCCGGTGCGTCCGTCCGGGTGCCTCACGGATCGTCAGCCCGCCGTCCCGGTCCGGGCGTTGATCCATCGGAATGATTCGCGGGCGCTCCAGGGTGAACGAGAGGGCAATGCGCCCCGCCTCGGCGGCGGTGGTCCCCCGCACTCACTAGCGTCGCTTCTTGTGTCGATGAGCTATGCCTTTGTGAACCTGAAACCCGGAGTGGGCAAGACGACGAGCGCGGTGTGGTTGGCTCACGCACTGCACGAGTCGGGCTACTCCCCTCTGCTGGTGGACAGCGACCCCGCGTCCTCGGCGCTGCGGTGGAGCGAACTGGCGGGCGGCTTCCCGTTCCCGGTGTTCTCCCTGCCCGTGGGTGACGTGCACCGACGGGTGAACGACTTCCTCGGCGACCGGCGTGCCGTGGTCTTCGACGCCCCGCAGATGGAGGACCACGCCCACATCGCCCGGAGCGTCATGCGGTACGCGAGCGAGTGGATCGTGCCGGTCACCCCCTCCCCCATCGAGCTGGACCGGATGGCGCCGATCGGCGGCGAGATGGGCGACGTCCAGTCCCTGCGTGCCCAGCCGGCCCGCTCCGCCGTGCTCCTGAACCGTACGAACCGCCCCGACGCCACGCGGACCGGGCCCGACGCCGACGCCCGCGAGGCGCTCACCGAGCGGGGCTTCGACGTGTTGGCCACCCACATTCCACGACTGGACCTGTACGCCCAGTCGTTCGGCAGCTCTGTCGAGGTCAAGGGCTCGGCGTACATGGACCTCGCGGACGAACTCATCAAGCGTCAGGAAACGAAGTGAACCAGCGCAGGGACACCTACCGGGCCGCCTTGCAGCGCGAGCCGGACACCGCCGCGCCACGCCCCGCCGCCGCCCAGCGCCACTCCTCGGTCACCCACCTCGACCTCCGGTACGTCCGCGTGACGATCGAGCTCGACCCGGCCGTTCCGCGCGAGGTGACGCGGTGGGTCGGCCCTCCGGTGTCCGCCCTGCTGCGCGTCGGCGCGGCCGTGCTGCGTCCCCTCACCGGCACCGCCTGACCGATCAGCGACTCGGCCGTCCGGGCCGACACAGAACGGGCCGCGTGCGAACGCGGCCCGTTTGCCGTCTCCACGGACCGCCTCTACGATGACTGGCATATATTTTAGCTCGCGAGATAAATCTTCTCGCGCCTCGCCTCTTCGAGGAGCCTCATGAGCGGTCTGCACGGAAACCACGACCTGGGACACACCGTCGCCGGATGGACGGGAACGGCCGTCGCCGTCCTCGGCTTCTGCGTCGCGGGCGCGGCCCTGACGAGAGGGTCGTCCGCCGGCATCTCCCTCGGAGCCGCGGTGATCGTCGCCGCCGCACTGGTCACGTGGGTGCTGCACCTGAGCGGCTGGGGCAAGCCGAGTGGTCCACGCCCCGTCGGTGAACAGAGCTGGCGGGCGAAGGACCGGGCAGCGGCCGAGGGGCACCCCGGCTGCCTCGGGTGCCGTATCGCCGGCCGATCGGGGGCGCGCCGTTCCGCGGCGAAGAGGAGCGTGTCCTTTCCCGTGTCGCGCCCGGCGGAGCTGGGCGAACCGCGGGCGGCCGTTCCGGCAACCGCGTCAGCGGTACGGGGCGGCAGTGGGCGATGAGGCCGACCGCGCCCTCAGGCCTGGGCGGCCGACGAGCCCTCGTCGCGGGGAGCGTCCCTGATGTCGTCCAGGCTCTCCTGCATCACGGTCCGCGCCTTGCCGAACCAGTCGGCCAGGACGGCCACCTCGTCGGCCGTGTAGTCGGCGAAGAGCAGGCGCAGCCGCTCGTAGAACGGGCCGTACACCTCCAGGATGCGGGCCTGCGCCGACTCGTCCATCACGACCCAGACGCGCCGGCGGTCCTTCAGGTCGCTTTCCCTGCGGATGAAGCGGGCCTTCTCCAGCCGGTTGAGCACTCCGGTCACGGCGCCGGTGCTCAGCCGGGCCCGGGCGGCCAGGTCGCTGGCGCCGAGGGACCGGCCGGCCATGGACGACTCGATCACGAATCCGAGGCAGGTCAGGTCGGTGACGTTGAGCCCGAGCTGTCCGGCGATGTCCTGCTGGCCGAACTGTGCGAGCGCGATCAGACGGTCCATCTCGAACAACGCCTGGTCGGCGGTCGCCTCGGGACGCGCCTTGCCCTCCATGCATCACCTATGACCCACGAGATCACTACGCCAAGCCGAATCGGACAGGACGAACCCTAACGTTCATCCGTCCGGGCCACGGACCATGGCGTGGGCCCCACGCACGGCACCACGGGCAGGTCGGGCCCCCGGGGGGCTCGACGGCGCCGGCCGCTGAGGGGGCCGACGGCCCGACAGGCGCTCAGGCCTCCAGGGGGTGGCCGCCGTCGCCCTCGACCACGACCCGGTCCACGCCCGGCTCGTCGGCCCGCTCGACCATCGTGACGTCGATCTCGCCGTCGCCGGTGGTGTCGAACTGGTAGAGGTCGGCCTTGCCGTCGCCCGTGGTGTCCGTCATCCAGACGTCGGTCCTGCCGTCGCCGTTGGTGTCGGCGCTGAGGAGGACGTTGTGCTCGTCCCCCTGGGTCTCGACCGCTTCCTGCGTACCCTCATTCGTCTCCATGACGGCCGGTTGCCCCCGGCCGGGGGTCCGAAACAACGGACCCTCGCGGCAGTCCTCGACGCCGCGATCCGCCTCTCGCGGCGGGCGGGCCGACCCAGGCCGCCCGGCGGCGGTCACCCGGCCAGGAAGTCGGCCAGCAGGCGGTTGAGTTCGGCCGGGCGTTCCGTCGGCAGGGAGTGGTGGGAGGCCTCCGGGAGGACGACGACGGTCGCCTCGGGCAGCAGCCGGCGGGCTTCCGCGGCCACCCGCCGGGCGTCGTGGACACGGCTGCGCCCGGCCGCCAGGACCAGCGTGGGCACGGTGCAGGCCCGCACGTCCTGCGGACGGGGGCGACGCATCGCGACGACGTTCGATCGGTGCGCGGTCGCGGTGCTGCCGAGGAACTCCCGCCAGACGGGTTCCCCGGGGACGCCGCCGGTCTCCCACGCGTGGAAGGCCTGTACGCGCTCGGCGGTGGGCCGCAGCAGCATCGGCACAGCTCGGAGCAGGTATCCGGGGTTCATCCCGGCGAAGCACTTGGTGGGATCCAGCAGCGCGAGCCGGCGGAGCCGCCGGGGAGCGTGCACGGCGTAGTTGAGGGCGATCCAGGCACCGTAGGAGTGGCCGCACAAGTCCGCGCCGTCCAGCGCGAGTTCATCGAAGAGCGCGTCGAGCCAGGCCGTCAGGTCGTCGACGCCGCGCAGCGGTGCCCCGTCGTGCCGGCTGCGGCCGATGTCGCCCATGAGGTCGGGCGCGTGGACACGATGGGTGGCGGCGAGGGCCCCGACGGTGGCGAACCACACAACGGAGGTGGTGCCGCCGCCGGGCAGCAGCACCAGTGGGGGCCCGTCCTCGGGACCGGCGATCTGGACCCGGGTCGTCCCGTACCGAGACGGCACGTCGACGCTGTCGACGTCCACGGGCCACCGCCGCAGCACGGCGTCGTACGCGGAGCGGAACGCGTTCTCGCCAACCATGATCGCCGCCTATGATTGCTCGACCAACGATAGTCTCGATGGTCGAGATATTATCATCGGGAGGGACGTCATGGACGATCGGGACCCGGAACTCCGGCTGGTCCATCTGCTGCGCTCCGTCGCGGTGGAACTGGACCTGTTCGCGGGCGAGTTCGCCGGGCTGCACGGACTGCATCCCACCGACGTACGGGCGCTGATCCACCTGCTGGACGCCGCGCGCGCGGAGACGCCCGCGACGCCGGGGTGGCTCGGTGCGCAGCTCGGGCTGAACTCGGCCTCGACCACCGCTCTCGTCGACCGGCTGGAGCGACTGGACCTGGTCCGCCGGGAGCGCGACACGAGCGACCGCCGTCGGGTCCTGCTGACGGTCACCGACGGTGCCGTGACGCTGGGCTGGTCGTTCTTCGGTCCGCTGATCGCGGAGATGGTCGCCTCGATGAGGTCCTTCGACGAGCGGGACCTCGCGGTCGTCCGACGCTTCCTGCTGGCCATGCGCGACGTCGCCGCGGCGGGTCGACGGAGTCAGCGGGACGGCGGGGACGAGGGGTGAGGAGCAGGAGGTGGTGGCCCGGTTCCCGTACTCCGTCGGGGATGTCTCAGACCGCCGCCGGTGGCTCGGGCCGAACCGGACGACGGCGGCGGAAGGTCTCCGCGACCGCCGTGTTCGCGACCACGACGACCGCCATGACGATCGCGGCGACATGGTGCCCCAGCGCGTACAGCGCCGCCGCACTGCCGACCAGCACCAGCGCCTTCACCAGCAGGACAAGGGGCAGAGCAGGCCTCAGCCGGGCTTTCGGAGCGGCGAACAACCCCCACAGGACGATCGCCGCCAGCGGGACCCCCACGCCGAGCACGATGCGAAGGGCCGCGTTCCCTCCCGTGCCGAATCCCCACCAGCTCAGGAAGGCCAGCGCGGCCAGTTCCAGCAGGAACGCCAGCAGCTCGTTGGCCGTGAACCACCACGGGCCCGTCAGGACATTGACCTCGGGGGCTTTCGGCATGACGTCCTCTCGGCGTGACCGGGAGATCAGCATGACAGGAGACGACGCGTGACGTGCGCGTTCCCCCGGACTCCTCAGGGTGCCGGGTGGCGCTCCGGTACTCCGTCCGTCGGGCAAGATGGGGCCCATGACCGAGATCCGCACCCCCCGCCTGCTTCTGCGCCGCTGGTACGACGACGACCTCGCCCCCATGGCGGAGATCAACGCGGACCCCCAGGTCATGCGCTGGGTCGACGACGGCTCGGTCCTCGGTCTCGACGACACGGCCGAGGCGATCGAGCGGTGGGAGGACGAGTGGGACGAGGAGGGCTTCGGACTGTTCGCGGTCGAGCTGCTCGCGTCGGGTGAGCTCGCCGGCTTCGCCGGACTGTCCGTGCCCGAGTTCCTGCCGGAGATGGCGTCGGACGTGGCGATCAGCTGGCGACTCGGCACACCGTTCTG
The DNA here is from genome assembly GCF_044766365.1 of Streptomyces sp. NPDC102279. Lineage (NCBI taxonomy): Bacteria > Bacillati > Actinomycetota > Actinomycetes > Kitasatosporales > Streptomycetaceae > Streptomyces > Streptomyces sp. NPDC102279. The sequence continues at coordinate 551,478 of NZ_JBIWLU010000001.1, forward strand.
GGGACAGGGCTACGCGTCCGAAGCCGCCCACGCCACGCTGGAGTTCGCGCTCCAGGACCGTAACCTCGACCGTGTCATCAGCATCAACCGTGTGGGCAACGAAGCCTCGGAGAACGTCGTCCGCAAGCTTGGCATGAAGCTGGAACGCGAGGCGGAACACCCGGAGTACGGCTTCCCTCTGAGCGTCCACACCATCGACCTGACCGAGTTCGAGGGCTGAGACGAGCCCGGCACTCCCCGGCGGACACGGCCGTCCTGTCAGCCGTTCGCCGGGGCCGGTCGCCGGAGCAGGTAGACGCCGGCGACGGAGACCAGGACCGCCATACAGGCGATGAACACCAGGCCAGCCCCCTCCAGGCCGATGGGACCGACCAGCAGTCCCACCCCGATCACCGGCAGCGAGATACCCGTGTAGGCGACCACGAACAGGGTGGAGATGACAGCCGCCCGCTGGTCCGCGGGGGACGCGCCGGCCACGGTGGACAGCGCCCCGCGGAACGCCAGCCCCTGACCTGCGCCGCCGACCAGCGCGCTGAGCACCACGAGCACCATCAGGTCCCAGCGCAGCGCGCCCGCGAGCAGCGCCAGGCCGACGAGGAGCGCGGCGCAGCCCAGGGGGAGCGATCGGGTCGGTCCGACCCGGCCGACGGCGAGCTGGCCCGCGGTCGAGGCGAAGAAGGCGAGGGCGACGACCAGCCCGGTCACGGCGTGGCTGGTGACGTTCAGGGACTCCGCGAGGAACGCCGGGCTGACCGAGGTGAACACCCCGAAGAGCGCGAATCCCACGAACGCGGCGACGGCGGGCGGTCCGAACACCGCCCGCACCTCTCGGGGCAGGCGAGGCCTGTGCGGTCGTACGCTGCTGAGCGGGCTGCGCTGCTCCACGGTCTCCCGGAGCCACAGCACGACGGCGGCCGAGCAGGCCACCAGGGCGAGGTGCACGATGAACGGCAGGTACAGGGGCCAGGGGGCGAACTGGGCCAACAGCCCGGCGAGCAGCGGCCCGCAGCCCAGACCGCCCATGTTGGCCGCGGTCGCCACGAAGGTGGCCTTGGCCGAACCGCCGCGGGGTGCCAGTTCCATCACGTAGGCCGTGGCGGCTCCGGTGAACAGACCTGCGGACAGACCTGACATCAGCCGTCCCGCGTAGAGCCAGCCCAGGCCGGTGGCGCACAGGAAGCAGACGGCGCTCAGCGCGGCGAAGCCCAGGCCGCACAGCAGGACGGGGCGTCGGCCGACCGAGTCCGAGGCGTTGCCCGCCAGGAGCAGCACGCCGATGACCCCGAAGGCGTACACCGCGTACACCACGGTGACCATCAGCTCGGAGAAGTCGAACTTGTCCTGGTAGAGGCCGTACAGGGGGGTGGGCAGCGTGGTGCCGGCCATGCACACGGCGAACACGGCACCGCTGAGCAGGCATGCACGCCACCCTTGGCGATCATCACCTTCCATGTCGCCGACACTAACCGTGCCGACCGGCGTCGGCCCCGCCCGACGTGCCGGGCGGGGTCGGACGGCCGTGGACGGGAGGCATGGGTCGCGTCCCGGAACACGGTCCGCCTCCCCCCGTACCGGAGGCGGACCGTGCCGTGGTGACCCGGCGGTGGGCCGGGGCGGGGCGCACACGGACTGCGGGGAGGTGTGTGCGCCCCGTCCGTCAGGAGCAGCCGGCGGGTGTCGGCTGTGACGCGTCGTGGATCAGCGCGGTGTGGGCGGCGTTGAGGCGCTTCACATCGGGCTTGACCACCTTGCGGTCGTAGGTGACGAGTCCGTTCAACTCGCCCTCCACATCGGATATCTGGGTGTAGACGGCGCCGTTGCCTCCCTTGCAGGCGAGCTGGTGCACCTCGGCCAGCCGGGCCAGGTAGTCGTCGGTGTACGTCGAGGGGTCGACGTCCACGTAGGACTGCTGGACGGACCAGGCGTGTCCGGGTACCGCGAGGCCGAGGCCGCCGTACTCGCCGCTGACCAGGGCCCGTTTCCCGTCGGGGTTGGGTGGGAGTGCCGGGCTCGGGTAGCCGTGCTCGTCGATGATGTCGCCGGTGCCTCCGTCGACGCCGAGGTTGATGCCCGACATGGAGTTGACGAGCCGGGTCGGGTCCCAGGACTTGGCCTGGTCGGCGATGCGGGCCTCGTCGTACTGGCCCCAGCCCTCGTTGAAGGTCACCCACATGACGACCGACGGGCTGCTGATGTGCTCGTCGATCATCTGCTTCATCTCGCGCTCGTACTCGGCGCGGGACGCGGCGTTCGGATCGACTCCGGCGGTCATGGCGGGCATGTCCTGCCAGACCATCAGGCCGAGCCGGTCCGCCCAGTAGAACCAGCGGTCGGGTTCCACCTTGATGTGCTTGCGGACCGCGTTGAAGCCCATCTCCTTGTGCATCTTCAGGTCGTACGCCAGTGCCTCGTCGGTCGGCGCGGTGTGCAGACCGTCGGGCCAGAAGCCCTGGTCGAGGGTGGCCATCATGAAGACGGGTTTGCCGTTGAGGACGGTGCGCGGGGTTCCGTTCACCTGCTCCACGGCGATGGACCGCATCCCGAAGTAGCTGCCGACGCGGTCCGCGCCCACGCTGACCTTCAGGTCGTAGAGGAACGGGTCGTCCGGCGACCAGAGATGCGGGTTGCTGATCCTCAGGGTGAGCGGCTGTCCGGTGCGGCCGGTGACCGTGGCGACCTTACGGTGTCCGGCGTACGCGGTCGCGGAGACCGGCAGGCCGTCCTTGACGCCCTGCGGCTCGACGGTGAGCCGGCTGTTCTTCACGTCGGGGGTGAGCTTGAGCGAGTCGACGTGGTCGGTGGCCACCGGTTCCATCCACACCGTCTGCCAGATTCCGGAGGACGGGGTGTACCAGATGCCGCTGGGGTCGAGGCGCTGCTTGCCGACCGGCGGGTTCTCGCCGCCCTGCGCGTCGGTGGGGTCGTAGACGCCGACGATCAGTTCCTGGGTGCGGCCCGGCTTCAGCGCGGCGGTGACGTCGGCGCTGAACTTGTCGTAGCCGCCCTGGTGTTCGGTGACCTTGGTGCCGTTGACGTACACCTCCGCCCGCCAGTCGACGGCGCCGAAGTTGAGCTGGAGGTGCTTGCCGGATCCGATCCTCCAGTCGGACGGGACGGTGAAGGTGCGGCGGTACCACATGCGGTCCTCGTGACGCTCGATGCCGGAGAGCTGGGACTCCACCGGGTAGGGCACGAGGATCTTCTCGGCGAGGTTCTTGCCCACGGGCGGCTTGTCGCCGGAGGCCGCGGCGGCGAACTGCCACGAGCCGTTCAGGTTGCGCCAGTTGTTTCGGGTCAGCTGCGGACGGGGGTATTCGGGAAGGGCGTTGGCCGGCCCGACGTCGTCCGCCCACTTCGTGCGCAACTGGTACGTGGAGTGGTTGGGGCCGCTGCTCCAGAAGGCGTTGACAACGTTGCCGTCCTTGCCGGAGAGGCCGCCCTTTCCGTCGTAGCGCAGGTCGGCGGTGCCGCGGGCCGTGCCGGTCTTGTTGCCGACGACGGGTTCCTTCAGTCCGACGATCAGTGACTTGGGGTCGGCGGGGTCGAGTTTCGCCGTGGACAGGGGCCACTTGGCGCCGCCGATGACCGCTTCGACGTGGTCGGTGAGACCGGCCGGGGGCGCGGTCAGGGTCTGGGCGAAGTCGAGGCGCAGGGTGCGTCCGTCCTTCTCGACCGTGGTCGCGATGGCACCGTCGTAGGCGTAGCCGTCGGGCAGCCGGAGAGCCGACTGCGGTACGGCGGCCTTGGTGCCGCCCGGCGGGGTCCAGCGCAGGTGGAGGTTGGAGCCACCGAAGTGCTCGAAGTACTCGACCTTGATGTCGTAGGCCTGTCCGGCGGTCAGGTCGATGGGCTGGGAGGTCTGTTCCCTGTCCCAGTCGTCGACCCAGTGGTCGATGGCGAGGTGTCCGTCGATCCACACCCGGAAACCGTTGTCGCCGATGACCGAGAAGGTGTGGGCGCCGGTCTTCTCCGGCACGATGCGGCCGGTCCAGCGGACGTTGACGTCGTCCGACTGTCCGGTGGCGAAGGCGAGTCGCGGCTCCAGGTTGTCGAAGTCGAGGTTGGTGTCGAGGCCGGTGGACTTGAGCTCGTGGAAGTCGAAGGCGCCGGGGGCGGACTGGGTGTAGTACTCGCCCTTCAGGCCGTGGACCTCCACGGGGTCGTCGGCGGCTGTGGCGGCGGGGACGGCCGTGAGTCCGGCCATGCCGAGCAGCACGACGACGAGGAGTGTCAGGTGGGTTCGGAGTCTGCTGATGCGCACGGATCCTCCTTGGCTGAGGAAGGGTGGCGGCTCGTTGCTTCAGTCTGTACAACGTTGGAAGGAACGGGAGTTGGCATCACAGCACGGGTCCCGGCCGCTGTCCAGGGTCATGACAAACACCCAGGTGGCTGCGGCGCACATCGATGAAGAGGAGATCCCTTGCGGGTCAGCCTGAAGGACGTCGCCGAGCGGGCCGGCGTCTCGATCAAGACGGTTTCGAACGTCGTGAACAACTATCCGCACGTCACCCCGGCCATGCGGGCCCGGGTCCAGGAGGCCATCGACGCGCTGGGCTACCGGCCGAACCTCACGGCCCGCCACCTGCGCAAAGGCCGCACGGGCATCATCGCCCTCGCCGTTCCCGAGCTGGGCAACCCGTACTTCGCGGAGCTGGCCGGAGCCGTCATCGACGCGGCCGCCGAGCACGAGTTCACGGTGCTCCTCGACCACACACGCGGCGACCGCGAGCAGGAGGTGCTGGTCAGCCAGGGCTTCCGGGCCAACGTCATCGACGGCCTGATCCTCAGCCCGCTGGAGCTGGAGGCGGAGGACCTGCGGTCGCGGACCGACGACGTGCCGCTCGTCCTCCTCGGCGAGCGGGAGTACGAACTGCCCTACGACCACATCGCCATCGACAACGTGGCCGCCGCGCGGAGTGCGGTACGCCATCTGCTGAGCCGCGGGCGCTCGCGGATCGCCTATCTGGGCGCCCGCACCGACGCGGCCAACCAGCCGGCCCACCTGCGGCTCGCGGGCTGGCGCGAGGAGCTGACGGAGGCGGGGATTCCGGCGCCGGACGACCTGGTCGTGCCGGTCGGCGGCTGGGACCGGGACGAGGGCGCTCGGGGCATGGCCCATCTGCTGGACTCCGGGGTGCGTCCGGACGCGGTCTTCGCGTACAACGACCTGGTCGCGATCGGTGCGATGCGGGTGCTGCACGAGCGCGGACTACGGGTGCCGTGGGACGTGGCGGTGGTCGGTTTCGACGACATCGAGGAGGGGCGGTTCGGCGCCGTCACGCTGACGACGATCTCGCCGGACAAGCAGGCGATCGCGCGGATGGCGGTGGCCTCCCTGCTGCGCAGTCTGTCGGGTCGCACGGAGCCCGGCGGACGTGAACTGACCGCGGATTTCCGGCTGGTGGAACGTGAGAGCACGCTGGGGCGACGCTGACGGGATTTCGGAAGGAGGGCTTTACAGCCCTCTTCCAACGATGTAAAAACCTCCCGGGAACGCCAAGTACGCAGAGTTGACCGCAAGAGCCGATCATCCCCGGGAGCGCAATCAGCGCCGGGGCCGCGCCGTTTGGGGACTCCATGAAGCCACTCACACCTCGCCATCGCACCGCTGCCAGGACCCTTCTCGCCACCGGCCTCATCACGAGCCTCGCGCTCGTCTCCGGATGCGCGAAGTCGGAGGACGACAAGGCCGACACGGACAAGAGCTCCGCGAGCCAGGACGACCAGGGGCAGGTCGTCGCCTCTCCGTCGACGGGTTCGGGGCCGACCTGCGCCATCGACGCCTACGGCGCGAAGAAGATCGACCTGAAGTCGGCCACCGTCGGCTTCTCCCAGTCCGAGAAGGAGGCCAACCCCTTCCGGATCGCCGAGACCGCGTCCATCAAGGCCGAGGCCAAGAAGCAGGGCGTGAAGCTCCTGACGGCCAACGCCCAGTCGCAGTTCTCCAAGCAGATCAGCGACGTCCAGGACCTCATCGCCAAGGGCGCCGACCTGCTGGTCATCGCGCCGCTCAACTCGGACGGCTGGGAGCCGGTGCTGCGCTCGGCGTCCGCCAAGCACATCCCGATCATCACGATCGACCGCAAGATCAACGCGGCGGCCTGCAAGGACTACGTGAGCTTCATCGGCTCCGACTTCGTGGAGCAGGGCAAGCGGGCCGCCGACCAGATGATCGAGTCGACCGGCGGCAAGGGCGAGATCGCCATCCTGCTGGGCGCCGCGGGCAACAACGTGACGACCGAGCGCACCAAGGGCTTCGAGGACCGCCTCAAGGAGAAGGCCCCCGGCCTGAAGATCGTCTTCAAGCAGACCGGTGACTTCGCCCGGGAGAAGGGCCAGTCGGTCACCGAGAACCTCATCCAGTCCAAGCCCGGCATCACCGGCATCTACGCCGAGAACGACGAGATGGGCCTCGGAGCGGTCAACGCCCTCAAGGGGGCGGGCAAGCAGCCGGGCAAGGTGAAGATCGTGACCATCGACGGCACGCGCAACGCCGTCCAGGGCATCGTCGACGGCTGGATCGACGGGGTCATCGAGTCGAACCCGCGCTTCGGTCCGCTGGCCTTCCAGACGCTGGACACCTTCACCAAGGGCGAGAAGGTCTCCCAGAACATCGTCATCCAGGACAGCGCGTACACCAAGGACAACGCCAAGTCCGACGTGGGCAAGGCCTTCTGACATGTTGTCGGTCTCCGGCCTGTCCAAGACCTTCCCCGGCGTGAAGGCCCTGTCCCATGTGGACTTCACGGCCCGCGCCGGGGAGGTGCACGCGCTCATCGGGGAGAACGGCGCCGGCAAGTCGACGCTCATCAAGGTCCTCACCGGCGTCTACCAGCCGGACGAGGGCGAGGTGACGTACGACGGCGCCCCGGTCCGCTTCGCCGCGCCGCTCCAGGCGCAGCACGCGGGCATCTCCACGATCTACCAGGAGGTCAACCTCGTCCCGCTGATGACCGTGGCGCGCAACCTCTTCCTCGGCCGTGAGCCCCGGAACAGGCTGGGGCTGATCGACTTCCGGCGCATGCACCGGGAGGCGGACACCGCGCTCCGCGACCTCGGTCTGCGGGTGGACGTGCGCCGCCCGCTGCGCGAACTGGGCGTCGGCGCCCAGCAGATGGTGGCGCTGGCCCGCGCCGTCTCCGTCGACGCCCGCGTGGTCGTCATGGACGAACCCACCTCCTCGCTCGAACCACGCGAGGTACGGACCCTGTTCGGCGTGATCCGCATGCTGCGCGAGCGGGGCATCGCGGTGATCTACGTCAGCCACCGGCTCGACGAGCTGTACGAGATCTGTGACGCGGTCACCGTGCTGCGCGACGGCAACGTCGTGCACACGGGTCCCATCGCCGAACTCGACCGGCTCCGGCTGGTGGCCCTGATGCTGGGGCGGGAGATGTCCGACGTGCGGGAGGCCGGACTGACCAAGTTCGCCGGCCACCACGACACGGAGGCCGAACCGATCCTCCGTGCAAGCAAACTGACGGTCCGCCACCAACTGGACGAGGTGTCGGTGTCGGTACGCCCCGGAGAGGTGGTGGGCCTCGGCGGGCTGCTCGGTTCCGGCCGCAGCGAGACCGCCAAGGCCATCGCGGGGGCGCTGCCCACCGACTCCGGTCAGGTCGTGGTGGCGGGGGTGCGGGTCCGCACCGGCTCGACCCCCGCCGCCATCCGCGCGGGCATCAGCCTGCTGCCCGAGGACCGCAAGGCCGAGGGCATCGTGCCGGGCCTGTCGGTCCGCGAGAACATCGCGCTCGCCGCCCTGCCCGGGCTCTCCCGCTTCGGCCTGGTCGACGAGGCCCGTATCGACCGGATCGTCGACACCTTCATCAAGCGGCTGCGCATCAAGGCGGCGAGCCCGCACCAGAAGGTCGGCGAACTGTCCGGCGGCAACCAGCAGAAGGTGCTGCTGGCCCGCTGGCTGGCCATGCAGCCGAAGGTCCTGCTGCTGGACGAGCCGACCCGGGGCATCGACGTGGGCGCCAAGGCGGAGGTGCAGAAACTGATCGACGAACTCGCCGACGACGGACTCGGCGTCCTGCTCATCTCCTCGGATCCGGAGGAACTGATCGAGGGCAGCGACCGGGTGATCGTCCTCAAGGACGGAGCGGTGGTGGAGGAGCTGACCGGCGACGCCGTCACCGAGGACCGGCTGATGCGCGCCATCGCCGCGGCGCCCGCCGCCACCGCCGTCGGCACCGGCCCGGGAGGCCACGATGACTGACCTGACACTCGGCCGGGTGACCGCGGACCGCGACCGGCTGCTGGGCCTGCTCCAGGAGTACGGCGTCTACCTGGGCGTCGTGGTCCTGCTCCTGGTGAACACCGTCTTCACCCCGCACTTCCTGTCCACCGAGAACTTCCGCACCCAGGCGGTCCAGGTCGCCCCGGTGATGATCGTGGCACTGGGCATGGCGCTGGCGATCGGCAGCGAGGGCGTCGACCTGGCCGTCGGGTCCGTGATGGCCCTGTCCACCTCGCTGCTCTCCCTCTATCTCGGGTACGGACCCTGGCTCGCCATCCTGATCGCCCTGGTGGGCGGCGTCGTCGTGGGTGCTGCCAGCGGGTCGCTCATCGCGTTCGTGGGCGTGCAGCCCATCGTCGCGACGCTGGCCCTGATGGTCGCCGGACGAGGGCTCGCCCTGGTGCTCCTCCCCCAGCTCAAGGACGTCCGCGACCCGACCATGGCGGATCTCGGCTCGGGCGATGTGCTGGGCGTCCCGTATCTCGTGCTGATCGCGGCGGCCCTGGCGCTGCTCGTCGCGTTCGTCGTGCGACGCACCACCTTCGGCCGTCAGCTCCTGGCGATCGGCGACAGCCGCCCGGCGGCCAAGCTCGCCGGACTGCCGGTACGGCGTGTCCTGATCCTCGTGTACGTCTGCTCGGGAGTCCTCGCCGCGATCGCGGGCGTGCTGGCCACCGCGCGGCTGACCGCGAGCGACCCGACGTCGCTCGGCAACCTGATGGAGCTCTCCGCGATCACCGCGGTCGTCGTCGGCGGCACCCCGCTGAGCGGCGGCCGGGTCCGGATCGGCGGCACGGTCGCCGGCGCCGTCCTGATCCAGCTGCTCACCACGACGCTCATCAAGCACGATCTGCCGCCGTCGTGGACCCAGATCGCCCAGGCCGTGGTGATCGTCCTCGCCGTCTACGCGGCACGGGAACGAGGAAAGCGATGACGACCGACGTGGACACTCCGGTGAGCGACAGGACCACGGCCGAGGAGGAACCGCTCGGCGCCACCCGCTCCGAGCGGATCAGCGCCCTCGCCCAGCAGCACGGCGCGCTGGTCACCCTGATCGTGGCCATGATCGCCGCGACCCTCAGCTTCGACACCTTCCTGACGTCGGACAACCTGGAGAACATGGCGTTGTCCTCGGCGTTCCTCGCCGTGGTCGCGCTGGGCATGACCTTCGTCATCGTCACCGGCGGCATCGACCTCTCGGTGGGCTCGCTCTTCGCGCTCGGCGGAGTCCTGGCCGCCTGGGGATCGCAGTACGGGACCGTGGTCGCGCTGCTGCTCCCGCTGGCGGTGTGCGGGCTGATCGGCCTGGTCAACGGGCTGCTGATCGCCCGTTCGCGACTGGCCCCCTTCATCGTCACGCTCGCGTCCATGCTCGGCGCCCGCGGGATCCTGCTCTCGGTCACCGACGAGGGGTCCAAGACCTATCTGGTGGACAAGGGGTCGTTCTTCGCGAAGCTGGGGCAGGGCACGCTGTTCGGCGTCGGCCTTCCCGTGTGGATCACGCTCGCGCTGTTCGTGCTCGGCGCTGTGGTGCTCCGGCGCACCCGTTTCGGACAGTACGTGTACGCCGTCGGCGGGAACGAGGACGCGGCGGCGCTGATGGGCGCCCCCGTGGCCCGTACGAAGATCTCCGTCTACGTGCTCTCGGGTCTGTGCGCCGGGCTCGCCGGAGCGCTCAACGCGGCCTGGCTGGTGTCGGGCGTGACGATCCTCGGCTCCGGCATGGAACTGGAGGCGATCTCCGCGGTCGTCATCGGCGGGACGCTGCTGACCGGAGGGTTCGGCTTCATCAGCGGCTCCCTGGTCGGGGTGCTCCTGCTGAAGGTCATCCAGAACGTCATCAATCAGATCGGCTCCCTGGACTCGGCCTACCAACAGGTGGTCAGCGGGGCGTTCCTGGCCGTCGTCGTGATCGCGCAGACCTGGCTGGGCCGCAGGCGTCGGGTGCTCTGAGGGCGTGTCGAAGTACTCCGGTCCGTCGGACGCGGGAGTGCGGGCGCGTCGGCCGGGCGGGCGTCCGCGGTGTTCACCGCGGGCGCCCGTTCGCTGTTCGCGTCGGCTCACACCCTCGTCATGGCCACGCGCCAGGCGCGGATGCCCACCTCGTCCAGGGTGATCTCGATGGTCGCCGGCTCGATGGCGTCGATCCGCAGGGCGTCCTCGAACGTCTCCGTGATGTCGTCCCGCGACAGCCGGTGCGGTCCCCTGCGGCCCGACTCCGGTTCCCTGTCGCTGAAGCAGAGCATGAAGTAGCGGCCGTCCCGGCGCAGGATCTCGCGCAGCCCGCTCGTGAAGGCGGGGCGGTCGTCCGGGGCGAGGAGATGGAACAGGCCGGAGTCGAGCACGGTGTCGAACCGCTCTCCCAGATCGGTGAGCCGCCGGGCGTCGTGATGCAGGAACCTTACGGTGGCCCCGCGCCCGCGCGCCTTGTCCTCGGCCGCCCTCAACGCGGTGGCGGCGAGGTCGATGCCGGTGACGTCGAGGCCGAGGCCGGCGCACATGAGGGCGTGCTCGCCCGTTCCGCAGCCGACGTCCAGCACCCGTCCCCGGATGGCGCCCGACCGGGCGAGATCGAGGAGGGCCGGCTGCGGACGTCCGATCTCCCAGGGCGGCCGGACGGCGTACAGATCGTCCAGTTCCTGCCAGGGGTCGGGGGGTCCGGGGTCTTCGGGCGAGGGCTGTTCGGTCATGCCATCGGCCTTCCATCGCCGCCGCTGCCCGGCTCCATTCCGGCGCGTGTCACGGCAGCGCTCAGGCGGCCGACTCTACGCCGAGGGTGCTCGTCGTGCCGCTCGTGACCGTCGAGTGGTGCGGGTCGTCGCGTGCCGCGGGGAGTGAACGCCTCAGGGCTGTGTGGTGCCCGGCGGGCGGGTCGTGCCGCGGACCTGCGTCGTGGACGATCGGACGCCGTCGGCCGGCCCGAGGAGCTCCCTCAACCGGTCGCAGACGCGCCCTACTTCGGGAGCCGGGGGCAGCTGGCCTGCCTCGCCCATGGCCAGTTGCAGCGCGGGCCCGAAGGTGCCGAAGCGGTCCATGTCGGCGCGGGTGACCGGCTGGACGACGAAGTGGATGTGGCCCGGCACCCCGCCGACGTGCGACCACAGGCACACGTACACCTGCTCAGGGTCCATGACCGCGGTGACGGCGGCGCTGACCCGCTGCAACAGCGGGCCCAGTTCGGCGGACTCTCCCGCCGTCAACTCGGCGACGTGCAGGACGTGCCGCGCCGGCTTGACGACGACGGTTCCCAGTCCGAAGGGGCCGACGCAGTGCTCGACCACCCATGCGTCCGTACGCAGGACGGCCCCACCCGGCAGAACGGCGTCGCCCGTCATCAGGTCGCACGCGAGACAGCCGCGCACCGGGCCGGGCTCCTCGCCCGACGGGGCTCCGCCCATCCCGTACCCCGGCCTTTCGTGCCTGGTCACGTGCGTGGTCCCCGGCCGGGCACGGTGTCTCGGGCGTGAACGCTCCTTGAGACACCGTGCCGGTGTTGTGCCGGGATCAGGCGGGGGTGATGTTCTCCGCCTGCGGGCCCTTCTGGCCCTGCGTGATGTCGAACGTCACGGCCTGGCCTTCCTGGAGCTCACGGAAGCCGGTGGCGTTGATGTTGGAGTAGTGGGCGAAGACGTCGGGGCCGCCCCCGTCCTGCGCGATGAAACCGAAGCCCTTTTCGGCGTTGAACCACTTCACGGTTCCGCTGGCCATGCCAATGCCTCTCAATTCAATGACGGATCCGCACCACGCGGACCCGGAGGTGGTCGTCCTGGTCCTCGGGCACTGCACAGCAAAACGCCCGCACCAAAGCGCGGGCGAGGACTGCGAACCACGACATCTGCCGGAGACGTTACACGGAGACTTCACCCCTCACCAGAGAGCAAGGACCCTCAGGTGAAACAGTGTTGCCCGGGGTTACGGACATTTCGGCGTGAGCCGTCACAGGACCCCTCCGACGCTCCCGTACGCCCGAAACGGGGAAGACCCGCACCGGGGGGTGCGGGTCTTCCGAGGCGAGGCCGTCGACCGGGTTCCGGTCCGGTGGACGCAGGGCCTGGCAGAGCCCTGGTCGGTTCCGGACGGCATCCTTGGGCGGCCTCGCTGCCAGGAGGTGCTCAGTGGCCGTCGTGCCCGCGGCCGCGGTCACGGTCGTGGTCGTGACCGTGGTCCTGCCCGCGGCCGGTGTTGCGGTCGTGGTCCTGCCCGCGGCCGGTGTTGCGGTCGTGGTCACGGTCGCGGCCGGTGTTGCGGTCGTGGTCACGGTCATGGCCCTGTCCGCGGTCGTGGTCACGACCGTGGTCCTGGCCGCGGCCGGTGTTCCCGTCGTGGTCACGGTCGTGGCGCTGGCCCCACGAGACGCTGTCGACGAAGCGGCCGTGGTCGGTCTTCAGCGTCGCGACGTCGGAGCGGTTGTCCCACACCTCGCGGCGGCGGTCCTGGAACAGGTCCTTCGAGGTGTCGTGACCTACTCCGGTGTGGACGCGGACGGTGGAACGGGCCGCCAGGCGGTACTGGTGGAACGTGTAGCGGTTGCCGTCCCGGTCCGAGAGCGTCCAGCCGTTCAGGCTGACGGCGCGCCACGTGGAGTTGGTGACCTCCACCCACTCGCCGTTCAGCGAACGGTTCGAGCGGCTGTCGACGCCGGGCGCGTCGCTCTGCACCCGGCTGATGGCGACGGGCGACCGCTCGGCACGCGGTCCCGGGGCGGCGGAGGCCGACACCGCGGCCGAGCCGACCAGCGCGCCGGCGGCCAGAGCCGCGGCCACCAGACGACGGACCGGGACGGACGTGTAAACAGACATGAACGCTCCTAGAGGTGCGAGAGCCGGCCACACCCCACGACATCGCCCCTGGAGAGGGGTTGAAGGGTGCGGCCTGTGCGAATCCCGGCCCACTGGCCGAGGACCCACAACTTCCTCCTCGCACCCGCCGCACGGCGGGCGACACGGGAGCGCTGTTACCAATTGCGCACATATCGGTTACAGAAGGCTGCATCGTCAATTTATGCACTGAATAAGGATGAATAGCCCACTCCGGGCGTCAACTCCCGTACACCTCACGTCATCCGGTCGCCGCCGGTTCGACCCCCTCCCCCGTGCCCGCCCGGCCGCCACCCGAAAGTGGGTAACAGCGCCCGGGCCAGGTTCGGGCACCGCCGGGGGGTCTCAGCCCAGCGCCTGCTTCACGAGGGCCTCGATGCGCTTCTCCACCGCGTCCGTCACCTCGGTGAGAGCGAAGGCGGACGCCCACATCGTTCCGTCGTCCAGCTTCGCCTGGTCGCTGAACCCGAGCGTCGCGTAACGGGCCTTGAACTTCTCCGCACTCTGGAAGAAGCACACGACCTTGCCGTCCAGGGCGTAGGCGGGCATTCCGTACCAGAGCTTCGGCGCGAGGACGGGCGCGCTCTTCGTGACGACGGCGTGGACGCGTTCGGCCATCGCCCGGTCGGCGTCCGACATCTCGGCGATCTTCGCGAGCACGTCCCCCAGCGCCTCGGCGGCCTTGTCCGCACGCGAACCGCGGCGCGCCGCCTTCTTCAGCTCCTGGGCGTGATCCTTCATCGCGGCCCGCTCCTCGGCCGTGAATCCCTCGTGCTTACCGCTTTCGGTGCTGCTCATGGCAGATCATCCCCTTGAGAATTCGACGAGGCGGGATCGTGGGCGTCCGCATTGCTGACGCACCACCGTCCGGTCAACGACACGCACCGTGCCGATCGAGACTGAATACTGTTCGCCGTGACCGCCGTTGTCAACGGCACGCCACGTGTCGATAGAGTGTCGTCATGACCGACACGCCTCCCACACCACGGCGCCGGGGTTCCGTCCGCACCGAGGAGCTGCTGAAGGCGACCCTCGACCTGGCGGCGGAGGTCGGCTACGCGGGCCTGAGCATCGAGGCGGTCGGGCGACGCGCCGGGGTCGGGAAACACACGATCTACCGGCGCTGGCCCTCGAAGGCGGCGCTGTTGCTCGACGCGCTCAGCCGGGTGTGGACGAGCGACCTGGACTACCGCGACACGGGGGACGTCCGCGCGGATCTGCGGGAGCAGTTCCTGCGCTCCGGACAGGCCCTCTCCATGCCTCCGATCGGCCCGGTGTACCGAGCGGTCATCGCCGAGGCACAGGCCGACGCCGGTCTGCGGGCGACACTCCACGAACGGTTCCTGGCCACCGTGGAGCGCAGCACCCTCGACCGGATCACCCACGCGCAGGCCACGGGCGAACTCGCCCCGGACGTCGACCTGGAGTTCGCCGCCGAGGTGCTGTGCGGTGCCCTGTACTACCGCAGCCTGCTCTCTGCGCGACCGATCGACGAGGCCGCGGTCGACGGCCTGCTGGACATGTTCATGGCCGCATACGGGACGGCCGGCCGGGCAGCCCACGGCCCCTAGCGGTCCTGCCCGCCGTCGACTTGGACACGAACGGCGTCAGGCGGCGCGGGCCGTCTGCGCACGGGTGAGGGACGACGGTCGCGCGCTCCGCTGACGCTGGGCCCAGCGGACGGCGAACGGCGCGGCCAGCCCCGCCACCGCGAACAGGGCCCCCACGACGTACCAGCCGGGGCGGCCCCAACTGACGCAGAGCGCGATGAGGAGAGCCGGACCTACGGCCTCGGCCAGTCCCGCACCCAGGCCGAAGACCCCCAGGTACTGGCCGGTGGCATGGGGTGGAGCGAGGGTGAAGGAGACTTCGAACCCGGCTGCGGAGTGCCACAGTTCGCCGAGCGTGTGGACGATCACGGCGGCGATGAGCAGCGTCGCGGCAGCCCACGCCGGTACGCCTGCGGCCAGCGGGACCATCGAGCAGGAGACGAGGAACGCCACCCCGGCCCGGCGGTAGGCGTGGCCGCCCGCCGTCGGTGAGTCGACGCTGCGGCCGGCCCGCACCTGGAGGGCCACGACCATGACCGTGCCGGTGAGCATGGTGCCCGAGATGAGCCAGCGGGGGGCCTCGGTGGCGCCGACCAGCCAGAGCGGGATGGCGACGGTGAGCACCTTGAACTGGATGGCCATGACGCCGTCCACGGCGGTGAGCAGGAGATACGGACGGTCTCGGAGGGCGCTCCAGCGGGGCCCTCCGACGGGCTCGGCGACGGGCGCGACCGGAGGGAGAAGGAACAGGAGTGCGGCCGCGACCAGGAAGGCGACGGCGTTCCCGATGACCATGAGCTGGTACGCGGTGAGGGTGCCGACCTGCACGACCCATCCCGCGGCGAGGGCGCCGAGGGAGACGCCGACGTTGGTCACGGCGCGGAGGTAGGCCCGGAACTGCTGCGGCCGGTCGCCGCCGTAGTGCCTGATGAGCGGGGACCGCGCGGCCGTTCCCGCGGCCTTCGCACCGGTGGCCGCGCAGACGGCGAGCACGAACGGCCAGAAGCTGTCCGCCAGGACGAAGGCGGCCGTGGTCAGGGCCTGGATCAGGAGGGTGGCCATGTACACACCGCGCGCGCCGTACCGGTCGGCGAGATGACCGGCGGTGACACCCAGGGCCAGCGCGACGATCCCCGCGATGCCGAGTCCGAGTCCCACCCGGCCGGCCGGAAGGTGAACGGCCTGCGTGAAGTACAGGACGCCGGCGGTCAGATACATGCCGCTGCCGACGGTGTAGACGAAGTTCGAGGACGCGAGAACGCGCTGCGGTCCGGTGTCCGGGATCAGGCGGGGCATGGCAGAACTCCACGTCACGGGGCAGCAGATGCGGAAGGTAAGGACCAGTAAAGCTTGTTGGGTATTACCTGCGCGAGCAAGAGGCGTGTCGTCAACGGGTAGATCTCCCGACCCGACCCGACCGGACCGGACCGGACCGGACACGTCCGACCGCAGCGCCCGTTCAGCACGAAGGGGCCCGAACCGTACGGCAGTTGAAACGCTCGGGGCGGCCGGGGTGGATGGTGTCGGGCGACACGCGCACGCGGTGGCGCACCCTCTGTCGCCGCTCGCCGACTGACCGTACGCTGACAAGTCCTGGAACATCGGGCGTGATTGACGGGGGGAACGTCATGTCCTGGGATCAGCACGGATCAGGTGACCACTTCGTCGTTCCACCGATGCCGACGGCACCGCCGCCCGCCCCGGCCGACCCGTGGCGGGCCGTCGGGGTGGCACTGCTCAACCTCTCGGGGCTCGGGCTCGGTTACGCCGTCCTGCGGCGCTGGGTTCTGATGGCCGTGTGCTGGGTCGCGACGGCCATCCTCCTCCTGGTGGCCCTGCCCGCGGACCCGGACGGCATCCCGGGCGCGGCGGTCGTGATCTATGTTCTCTTCCTGCTGCTCGCGGCCGCTCACGGCGCCTCGGTCGGCCTGCGGACGCGGCTCGCCTTGCTGCCGAGTGCCCTGATCGCTGCGGTGCTCGGCCTCGTGCTGCTGGCCGTCCCGGCCGGAGGAGTCGCCCTGTACGGCGACGCTCGCGACGAAGCCACCGAACAGATGCTGCTGGACCGGCTGGAGCGGGCGGACCACCTGGTCGAGCAGTCCGGGAAGCAGCCGTTCCGGACGGTGGAGGCCGACTACCGCCGCGCCCTCGCCGTCTACGACGGGCTCAGCGACGACCACCCGGGGTCACGCGCGGCCCAGCATGTCCCCGACCGCCTCAAGACGTACTACGCCACGGTCGCCGCCCCCTACGAGCAGAAGGACTACTGCGCCGCCGTACCTCCGTTGACGTACCTCCGTACGGTCCCGCGCACGATGGCCAAGAAGGCGCTGGGCGACCTGACCACCTGGCCCGACGACCGGCTGGCCACCTCGCTCTACACCTGCGCGGCGACGGCACTCGGTGCCGGAGCGGGCGACTGGACGACGCCGTTCGGCGAACTCCTGTCCACGTTCCCGAAGTCCGAGCAGGCGGGCAAGGTGGAATCCGCCGTGCGGGGCGCGGTCGACAAGACGGTCAAGTCGGTGGGCGGTGACGACCCCTGTGCGGCGGTCGACCGGTTGGAGAGCCTCAGTACGCAGGTGCGGGGGCTGCACGGCAAGGAGGCCGGGCTCGACGACGCCTTCGGCAAGGACGCCGACAGGGCGGCGCGGAGCGCGAGTTCGGGTACGTACGCCTGCGGGGTGGACCAGTACAAGGACCGGAACTACAGCGAGGCCGTCACCACGATGAACGACTTCGCCAAGAACAACCCGCACGACAGGAACCGGGCCCGCGCGCAGAAGATCGCCATCGCCGGCGAGGTGGCCCAGACGGTGCCCGCGGCCGGCAAGCGGCTGCCGGGTACGGCCTCGGGCGGCAGCATCGCCGTGACGGTCAAGAACGACAGCCCCGACGACATCACGGTCCTCTACACGGGACCCGTGACCGGCAGCTTCACCCTCAAGGCCTGCGGGAAATGCTCCACCTACTCGCTCGGCAGCACCATCACCATCGGCTTCAAACCGTGCAGCGACAGCAGCAGGAACTACCCCCAGAAGACCATCCGCCTCCCCGTCGGCACCACCTACTTCGTCCACAAGTCCCACACCGCCACAGCCAAGACTCCGGCCTCGGACACGGCAAAACTGCGGTCGGGGTACGTGTACACCGAGTGCGCGTATACGACGAGTTACGGGTACTGACGCCGGCGGCGACCGGACTCAGAGGGCGACCCCTTCGGCCTTCCACCACCTCACGGCTGCTACCAGGCCACTCGCGAGGTGGAGGAAGGGCGGCGGGTGTTGGGTCTTCCCGGAGGCGGATGCGGCGCGGGCCGTGGCTCGGGTCTGGGAGGACGGGAACGTGGCCGTGTAGGCGGCGGGGTCGGCGCGGGCGTAGGCGTGGGACAGGGCCGGGGTGAGGACGTCGGCGTGGGTGGTGGCGAACGACTCGGCGTTCGTGGCCGTGCTGAGGCGGGCGTACGTGTGGCCGTACTCGTCGGCTTCCGTGGCGGTCCGGCCGTTGGCCAGGGTGTAGTCACGGGCGTTGGCGTGCGCCTCGGCGTAGGCGCTCGCGTGCGGGTAGGCCCTGCGGTAGGTGGCCAGGAGCACCGGGTGGAGGGCGGTGGCCCAGTCGGGTGCCGGGGCGAGGGTGCCCTCGGCGGCGCGCAGGTGGAGGTCGATCAGCGGTTGCACCGGGATGGGAGTCCGCCCTGGCTCGGTGCGGCCGGTCGGATCGGTGGCGGCCAGGAGGGGCAGGGTTGTCCGGGCGTGCCAGTGGTGGAGTGCCCGCAGGCCAGCGTGCCGGAGCGCGTCCGGGCTGGGGACGAGGTCCTCGTCCGTCGCGAGACCCTCCCGCAGTGCCGAGGTCAGTTGTTCGGTCCAGTGTGGTGGGGTCGCCGGGACGGGTGCCTCCCCGGAGCCGGCGGTCGCCGGGGCCTTCGCTGTCGTCCCGGGCGGTTCGGTGGCGGGCGTCGTGTGCATGGACGGTGTCCCTCGGTCCGGGGAGGCGTACGCGGTCGATCGGCCTTGGGTGACGTCAGGCCTGTGGGCGGGTGCCGTTGATGGCGACGCGGCGCCCGTGGCGGCTGTGCGGGAAGTAGTCCCAGACCGCGTGGTGCTGCACGCAGCGGTTGTCCCAGAACACGAGGGTGCGCGGCTGCCAGCGGACGCGGCACTGCAGCAGCGGGGTGCGGGCCATGTGTGCGTAGAGCATGTCCAGGAGAGCCGTGCTCTCGGGACGCGACAGCTGGGTGATGTGCGACGTGTAGGGGCCGTTGACGAACAGCAGCTTGCGGCCGGTGTCGGCGTGCCGGACGACGACGGGGTGTTCGGTGCGCGGGACGTCGTACTCGGGCGGTATGGGCTGTCCCATCCAGGGCAGCGCGCCGTCGTGCACGGCGGTCAGACCGTCCAGGAAGGTGCGCATGGCCGGGGACAGCAATTCGTAGGCGAGGTGCATGTTCGCGAACAGGGTGTCGCCGCCGCTGCCGCCCTCGGGGACGGTCGTGATGTGCAGCATGGATCCGAGGGAGGGCTCGGCGTCGGCGGTGCCGTCCGCGTGCCATCCGTTGCCGGCGACCGCGCGGGACTCCTTCGTGGCCCTGATCTCCAGCACGTGGGGGTCGCTGCCCTCCTCCGGAAGCGCGACCGGGTGGAGTTCGCCGAAGAGGGCGGCGAAGCGCTTGTGCTGTTCGGTGGTGAGGTCCTGGTCGCGGAAGACGAGGACGTGATGGTCGAGGAACGCGGAGCGGATCTCCTTCTCCTGCTGCGGCGTGAGTTCCTCGCTCAGGTCGACACCGGACACCTCGGCTCCGATGAGCGGAGTGATCGTGTCGACGGTGATCGTCCCGTAGGGCTCGGCGGGGCGGGTGGTGATCCGCTCGACGGCTTCCAGTGCGTACGGGTCCATGGTGTCCTCGCTGGTGGTAGGGGGTGGGAGGAGAGCGGTGCGCGATGGGGAACAGTGGGGGGGAAAGGAACAGGGAGAGGAGTCACAGGCCCCGGTCGAGCAGTGCGGCGACGATCAGGCGGCCGAAGGCGAGGCTGCCGTGGATGGTGTCGTCGGGTTCGCAGAAGGGGGCGCGTTGCAGGCCGTCGGTGGCGGTGACGTGGGCACGGAGATCGACGGTCTCGATGCCGCGGGCGCGTAGTTCTTCGTGGAGGACGTCCTGTGCCGCGAAGAAGACCTGGGGATCCGCCATGCCGGGGACGCGTTGCGGGGGAAGCAGGGCGAGCGTGCGAGGTCCGAGGGCGGCGGCACGGTCGTAGAACGCCAACGCACCGCCGGCTGTGGCGCGCACGAGGTCGCCGAAGTGCGCGCTCGTGAGGAACCCGGGCGTGTAGGCGCCTCGGGCGTCACGGTGTACGGACCAGTTGGCCGCCGTGGCGACGGTGTGGACGCCCAGGCCGAAGGTGCACACCAGCGGCACGGTGAGCCGTCCGAGTGCCGGGGTGTCGAGCGTGTCGAGGAACCCCCGGTACAGGCGTTCGGCCTCCGGGTCGCGGAAGGTGATGTCGTCCTCGCCCCGCCGGTCGAAGAACGGTCCGAGGAAGTCCCGTCCGGAACCGATCGGGCCGCCGGCGAAGGGCAGGCCGGCCTCGCGCGCCGCCCGGCCGACGGCTCCGGCGTGGGAGTCACCGAGCAGGAGGAACCGCGCCCGGTCCGTAGTAGTCGAGTACGGCGTCGTCACACCATTGCTCCTCTCCACCGTGGCTGGACGGGACCGGGGTGTCGGCGGGGCTGTCACCGGACGGCCGCCCGGCGGTTCCCGCGAAGAAGTGGCGCATCACGAAGGCGACCCCGTCGGGGGTGACCGTGCGCAGGTTGGGCCCGTAGAACATCGCGCGGTAGGGGAATCCGGTGACGATCTCGTACGAGGGGAAGTAGTCGACGTCCTCGTGCTCGTCGGCGAGTTGACCGGCCGCGGACCGCAGGACGGACTTGGAGTGGATGGTGGCGACCAGGGCGTGTCGTCCCGTGGCGGTCGCGGTGAGCGGGACCGGCGACACCGTGAGGAGCGTCCGGAGGCGGGAGTTGACGCTTCGCGCCATGTCCAGCGCGGCTCTCAGGTCGTCGGTCACCTCGGCGACCGTGTGGTTGCGCAGGACGTGCCGGGCGGGGTCGAAGGTCCCGCCGACGGTCCCGGGGCACATCGGCAGGACGGTGTTGTGCCCGGTGTCCCACCAGGCCTCGGTGAGGCCGAGCGTGAAGACGAGGACGCGGGCCCTCGTCAGCGCGGTACGGATCGCGGCGAGGGTCACCGAGCGGCCGGCGAGGGCTTCCTCCGGAGAGGTGAACCCGCCCGGCTGAACTGTCGGACGGTAGGGGTCGATCAGGCCCTTCCCGGACGTCCACCATTCCTCTGGGGGCTTCTCCTCCTCCAGCGCCCAGGCGATCCACTGGCGCAGGGCGGCGGCCGTGTAGATGTTGCCGGTGCGGAAGGAGAACCGGCGGTAGCCCCGTTGCTCGCGCTCGGCCGGAGTCAGTCCGGGAGGCGGGAGTTCGGCGTCGTACCAGTGCATGCCCTCGGCGAGCAGCGCGGGACCGATGTGCCGGGCGAAGCAGGAGCCGGCGGTCACCACCGGATCATCCTGCCCGATGGGGAACTTGGGGCTCCAGAGGTCGGCGATGTCCAGGGGGTCGGGTTCCGCGACGGCGGTTCGCCAGAACGAGCGGGCCGGCAGTCGGATGTACGGGTGTGCCACGGGGTGGGTCTCCTCGGCTGCCGGGGTCACGAACGGGCGGCGGGGGCGCGGTGGTCGGGGACGCCGGGCGTGGGGCCGGGTACCGGAGCGGGAGCGGTGAGATCGCCCGCGATCGCCTCGGCCACCGCCCGCACGTGGGGGTCGGCGACGAGTTCGTAGTGCGTGACGGGGACGTGGTGGGTTCGGAACGCGGCGGGCAGACGGGTCTGCCACTCGGAGGCGGTCGACGGCGCCGCCATCGCCACCGGCAGTTCCCCGGCGGGCTGTTGGGCGAGCCACAGCGAGCCGGGTGTCCTCGTCAGGCGGGGCAGGCGGTGCGCGTGCAGGGCGGCGAGGTTCGCCCGGCAGCACCGGGCGAGCCGTTCGGCGTAGGCCCTGCCCTGCTCGGTGAGGGCGTGGTCGGGGCGGTTGCCGCGGAGTTCGAGGGCGAACACGGCCGCCACCTGTTCCTCGTCGGCCGCCGGATGCGCGGTCGGATCGGGGGACGGTGGATCGAGCAGGTAGAGGGCCTCGACGGCCTCACCGGCGTCCTCCGCGAGAGCCGCCATGGTGAGCGCGGTCCACGCCCCGAACGACCAGCCCGCCAGTCGCAGTCGGTGGCCCGCCGCGGGGAACTCCCGTCGGACGGCGGCGAGGTACTGCCCTGCGCGTTGGGTGAGGGACCACTCGGGCACGTCCGGCATGGACAGTGCCGGGTCGGCGATCAGGCAGACCGTGAGGTGGTCGGGCAGGGCGGAGACGAGGGCACGGTACGCCTGGATGTCACCCCCGACGGGGTGGACGAGGCAGAGCACGTCCGGTCCCGTTCCGTGCTGCCAGACGTCGACAACGACCGCCTGGATACGCGGTGTCGGCCGGTCGGCCGTGAGGTGGCCCAGGATCTCGTTCAGAGTGACCCGGTGTGTGAGCCGGGACAGATCCAGGTCGGTGCCGTAGAGCCGCTTCACCTCGTCCAGGAGTTCCAGCAGGGTCAGGGAGTCGGCGCCGAGGTCGTACAGCGGGGTGGCCGCGTCCAGGGTGTCCAGGCCGAGCAGGGAACGGGTCGCCTCCCGCAGCTCGGCGGCCGGGTCGCCGTCCGGGGACTCGGCTCGGGTGTGGGTGATCGGGGTGCCGGGCTCGGGCCGCGCGTCCGCGACGGTCACGGGGGTGGGGTCGGGCGCGGCCTCGTAGAAGCGGACGGCTTCGGCCATGTCCGTCGTGCAGACGAGGAGTTGGGGGAGCTGTAGCTCCATCGCACGGTCGAACACCTCCGCGCCCTCCCCCGGGGTGAGCGCGACGTCGAGATGCGCGCGGTGGCGTGCGTCCCGCACCCGGGCGGTGTGCGCCATGCCGACCTCACGCCAGGCGTCCCAGGCGACGGCGGTTCGTGCGGTGCCGTCCTCGCCGCTCGCGTGGTGGGCGAAGCCGTCGAGGAGGGCGTTGGCACCGGCGTAGTCGAACTGTCCGATGCCCCCGAACTCGGCTGCCATGGAGGAGCAGTAGACGACGGTGCCGGGCCGGTGCGTGGCGATGAGCCGCTCGGTCAGCAGGGCGCCGCGGAGTTTGGCCGCGATGCCCCCGTGCGCGGCTGACGTGTCCCGGCGCACGAGAAGCGTGCCGTGGGCGGTGCCCGCCGCGTGGATGACGCCGGTCAGCCCGTCGAGGTGGGGGCCGAGTCGGGTGGCGATGTCGTCCAGGGACTCCTGGGCGAGGTCCGCTCGCACACAGGTGACGCGGTCCCGCCAGGCCGCGAGCGGCACGGGCGGCTCGCCGGTGCGCGACAGGAGCACGACGCGCGTGTCCGGTTCCCGCAGGATGCGTGCGGCGAGCGTGGTGCCGATACCCCCGGTGCCCCCGAGGATGAGGTGAGTGCCGGGCTCCGGCCGCGTCGGGGATCCGTGCGCCGGCCGGCCATCGTCGGGCGTCCCGGTCACGGGCCGGCGTGCCGGCTGCCACCAGTGGCCGTCGCGCAGCGCGAGCCGGGGCCCGGTGCCCGTGGGGTCGTCGAGGAGGGCGGTCAGCCGGTCCGCCCAGTGGACGGGCTCGGCGTCCGGCAGGTCCACCCACCGCACGGTCAGGCCGAGTTCCTGGCGGGGCACTTCGCTCGCCGCCGCGGTCAGGGCGAGTTCGGGCCGCGTGACGGGGCCCGTCACGGGCTGGGCGGCGTGGGTCAGCACCCACGGCCGGGGGCGTACGTCAGGGGGGACGCCGGCCAGTGCCGTGCACAGGGCCGCGACGGTGTCCAGGCACGCTCGGACGGCGGCGTCGACGGTGGACTCGTCGACCGGACCGCGCACGGCGAGGGGCAGCGTGTGCAGCCAGTCGGTCTGCTCGCCGGGCCCGAGGTCCAAGTCAGCCAGGATCCGTCCGAGTTGCGCTGCGTCGCAGGGATCGGCACGGTACGTGTCCGGGCCGAGGCGGGCGAAGCCCGGTCCCGCCTCGACGCGTACCACGCGTGCTCCGCCCTGGCCCGGAGCTGCCCAGGCCGTCCACTCCGTCGTCGCGTCACCGACCACGACCACGGTGCGTCCGGCGGCGGGAGCGGGCCCGGTGCGGGCGCGGCGCAGGCGGACCCAGTGGATCTGGTGCAGCCACCGGTCGGCCGGCAGCCGTCGTGGGAACCGCGGCTCCCCGGGGCCGGCGGAGCGACGGAGGTCGTAGTCGGCGAGGTCGAAGGACGGCGGCGGGAAGTCCCAGGGGGCGGGGACGGGGCGCTCCCGCCAGTTCACGGGACGTCCCGCGCGCCAGGCGTGCGCCAGTTCGTCCGGCGCCGCCCGGTGGGCGTCCACGTGCTCGGCCCCGGTCTGTGTGACGGCGACGGGCTCCAGGGTGCGCAGCCAGGCGACGGCCGCGTGCGCGTCGGGGAGCAGGCGGGCCGCTCGGTGGCCGAGCGCGGGGCGTCCGGTGCGCAGATGGCGTACCACCTGTTCGTACCGGTCGGGGTGGGCGGTCAGGTGGTCGGCCGTGCGGCGGGCGTCCGCCCGGAGTGCTGACGCACTGTGCGCGGACAGCGCCAGGAGCGGTACGAACGGATGCCCCTCGGGGGCGTCGGCCGGGACGGGCTCGGCATCCCCGGACGCTGTCCTCGCCACGCCGGATCCGGGTGCAAGGGGCCCCGCGTGAGGCGGAGTTACGGATTCCCGCGCGCCTGCGTCGATCCGGACGAGCTCCGACGCGTCCGTGAGGTCGTCGGTCCCGGACCGGTCGCCCCAGTCCGTGAGACCCCCTGCCTCGACGGGCGTGGGCTCCTCGACGAGGACGTGGGCGTTGGTCCCGCCGATGCCGAAGCTGCTGACGGCGGCGAGGCGCGGCCCGGTCGGCCGCCAGGGCTCCGCGGTCACCGGGACGCGGAAGGCAGCGGCGTCGATCTCGGGGTTGAGCCGGTCGAAGTCGGCAGTCGGGGGGATCGTCGCGTGGTGCACGGCGAGGACCGCCCGGACAAGGCCGGTCACGCCGGCGGCGGCGCCCAGGTGACCGATCTGGCTCTTCACCGACGACACGGCGATCCGGTGGCCCCGCGGCACGTCGTACGCGTCCTGGAGAGCGCCCGCCTCGACGGGGTCACCGAGGCGGGTGCCCGTGCCGTGGGCCTCCACGTAGCCGACGTCAATGCCCCGGCGTCCCGCGCGGCGCAGTGCGGTCCGGACGGCCGCGCGCTGGCCGGCCAGGGACGGCGCGCTGTAACCCAGTTTGTCGGCGCCGTCGTTGTTCACGGCGGAGCCGGTGACGAGGGCGTAGACGGTGTCGCCGTCGCGGCGGGCCAGGCTCAGCGGTTTGAGGACGACGACCGCCGCCCCGCTGCCGCCGACGGTCCCGCCCGCGTCGGCGCTGAAGGCCCGGCAGTGGCCGTCCGGGGAGAAGATGTGCTGGGGACGGTAGGTGTAGCCGTCGGTGAGTTCGGTGTCGACCAGCACTCCGCCGGCGAGCATGGTCTCGGCGTCGCCCTGGCGGAGCAGCTGGGCGGCGAGGTGGACGCCGACCAGGGAGCTGGAGCAGGCCGTCTGCACGCTGAACGCGGGCCCGGTCAGGCCGAGATGGTAGGCGGCCTTGGTCGCGAGGAAGTCCTTCTCGTGGTGCAGGGCGAGCCGGAAGCTGTCGGGGAGGTCGTCGGGCCCGGCTTCGCGGATCAGGCGCTGGAAGTAAGTGTTCTCGCCGCAGGCCGCGATCAGTCCGACCTGTCGCTCGGCCGGGTCGGCGATGCCCGCGTGGGCGAGTGCCTCCACGCAGACCATCAGCATCAGGCGCTGTTGCGGGTCCATCAGACGTGCTTCGTGCGGGCTGATGGTGAACCGTGCGGGGTCGAAGGCCAGCGGCCGGTCGGACTGGCTGCGTGCGCCGACCCGGCCGTCGGGGGCCGCGAAGTGTTCCACGCCGCGTCGGCCGGAGGTGACCAGGTCCCAGAAGGCGGCGAGGTCGGGCGCGCCGGGCAGCCGCACGGCCATGCCGACGACGGCCACGGGCTCCACGGACGGGTCCGTATCGGCGGTCCCGCGGGCGCGCCCGGCTCGTGGTCCGGCGTCGGTGGCGTCCTGGGACGGGGCCTCGGAGCCGGGTGTCGCGGCGGTGACGGGCGGCGGACCGCCGGGAAGGGGTGTTCCGGCCGCGTTCGCGGGCGCGGAGGACGGGGCGGGACGCGTGAGGGCCGCGGCCAGGGACCTGAGGGTGACGTGCTCGAACAGGTCGGCCATGCGGAAGGACGACCCGGCCTCCGTGGTGCAGTGGAGGTGGAACCGCATGAGGTCGAGGCTGGTGGCGCCCGCGTCGAAGTAGTGCTGGTCCGGCGCGGGCCGCTTTCCGGTGACGGTGAAGAACAGCTCGGTGAGCCGCGCCTCCAGGGGCGACAGCGAACCGTCCGGCGCGCCGGTGGCGCCCAGGTCGACTCCGTCGACGGTGAGGGCGGCGGCCCGGTCGAGCTTGCCGCTGGGGGTCCGGGGCAGCGCGGGCAGTCGGCGGACGCGCCCCAACCGGACGTGGGCGGGCAGCAGTTCACCGAGGTGCCGGTCGAGGTCGGCCGGGTCGGGGTCGGGGCCGCGGCACTCCAGGCAGGCGACGAGCCGGCCGTGCTCGGCGACGGCGACCGCGTTCGTGACGTCGGGGTACTGGAGCAACGCGGCCTCGACCTGGCCGAGTTCGAGCCGGTGGCCGCTGAGTTTGATCTGGCTGTCCTCGCGCCCGGCGTAGTGCAGCAGGCCTTGGGCGTCGAAGCGGGCCAGGTCGCCGGTGCGGTAGAGGGTGCCGCCGTCGGGGCCGGTGGTGAAGCGGTCGCGGTCGAGTCCGGGATCGCCGAGGTAGCAGGGAGCGGCCATGGGGCCGCCGACGAGGAGACGGCCCGTGGCGCCGGGCGGGACGGGGTGGTCCTCCGCGTCGACGACGTGCAGTTCGGCGTGGGCGACGGGGCGGCCGATGGCGGGCCTGGACGGCCACGCGGCAGGGTCGCCGCTCAGGCACAGGCCGCTGACCACGTGGGTCTCGGTGGGACCGTAGTGGTTGAACAGGCGGGCGTCGTCGAGCCCGGCGAACCACCGGCGGATGGCGCCGGTGCAGACCAGTTGCTCCCCCGCGGTGACGACCTCGCGCAGCCGAGCGGGGAACCGCCCGCTGCGGACGGCGTGTTCGGCGAGGAGTTGCAGCGCCACGTAGGGCAGGAAGAGGCGCTCCACCCCGTCGGCGTCGAGCCGCTCCAGCAGGGTGGTGAGGTCCTGCCGCCAGGCGGGTTCCACCAGGCGGAGCAGGCCGCCGGTGCAGAGGGTCGTGAAGATCTCCTGGAAGGAGACGTCGAAGGACAGCATGGAGAACTGCTGGGTGACGGCGGGTCCCGCGGGGCCCGCCTCGCGCTGCTGCCAGGCGATGAGGTTGCACAAGGTCCGGTCGGGGACCTGGACGCCCTTGGGGACACCGGTGGAGCCGGAGGTGAACAGGGTGTAGAGCGGCCGTATCGCCGGGCGGGGGGCGGTGTCGGGTCCGGCGGGTGGCAGGTCGGCGAGGACGAGCGGATGCCGGGACAGTCCTTCCGGGGCGACGGCGTCCAAGGCCGGCGCGGTGTCCGGGGCGTGCAGGACACAGAGGGGGCGGGCCTGGCGCAGGACGTGCCGGAGCAGCGCGGGCGGGTAGGCCGGGTCGAGGGGTACGACCGTCAGGTTGAGGCGGGCGCAGGCGAGCAGGGCGACGACATGCTCGGGGGACGGATCCAGGTAGAGGGCGACGCTCGCCGGAGCGGCCGGGTCTTCGGGGAGGGGATGGAGGCGGCCGAGCTCGGCGGCCAACGAGGATGCCCGGGAGTCGAGTTCGGCGTAGGTCAGGGTCGTGGTGCCGTGTGCGAGGGCCGGGCCGTCCGGGGTGTGCCGGACCTGGCGGGCGAAGCCCTCCGCGACGCTGCGGAACTCCGGCGGTAGCGCGCTTCCCCGGGCGGTGGCGGCGGCACCGGTCCGCCAGGGCGCCACGAGGTCGGCCACCGTCCGTTCCGGCCCGTGGGTGAACCCGTCAAGCGCCGTGCGGAACAGCCGGGCCACCGCGTCGACGCGGTCGGCGGGCAGGCGTGCGGGGTCGTACTCCCACAGGGAGTCGAGACCGGAGCCGTCCTCGACGACGGACAGGGTCAGCGCGCACTTGGCGGCGGGTGGTTCGGTCCACCGCGGACGCAGCGTGCAGCCCGGCAGACGCAGTGTGCCGAACTCGGTGTTCTCCAGGACGAAGAGGTAGTCGAAGAGAGGACCGCCCGTTCGGAAGGCGTGGTCCTCCAGGACGTCGGCGAGCGCGATCTCCTGACCGTCGAGGACGGTGGCCGCGCTGGTGGCGTGCTCGTGCAGCTGGGCCCGCAGACCTCGTCGCGGAGCGGTGTGCAGGGGCAGCAGGACGGTGTTGGCGAACATGCCGACGGTGTCCGCGAACTCGGGACGCGGACGGCCCGCGACGGGTGCGGCTACCAGGGGGCGGCTCTGCCCGGTGACGCCGTAGACGGCACAGGCGAAGGCGGAGAGCAGCAGTTGGAACCTGGTCACGCCCTGCTGCGCCGCCCAGTGGTCGAGTCGGGCCGTGTGCGCCGGATCGATGGACGTCCGGGTCAGGCGGGCGGCGCCGACGGCGCCCGCGCCCGGTGCGGGATCGAGCGGCGGTGAGGCTTCGGGGGTGGCGCGGTAGTACTCGGCCAGGCGTGTACGCGTCCGCCGGTAGGCGGGGCTCGTTCGCCAGTCGTGCTGCCAGTCGGCGAAGTCGAGCGTGGTGACGGCGGGTTCGGTGAGGGTGTCCGCCGGCGTGCCGTCGAGGGCGGCCGTGTACGCGGCGGTGAGGTCGCGGAAGAGCAGGTTGAGCGACCAGCCGTCGACGGCGATGTGGTGCAGGTGGAGCAGCAGCGTTCCCCCGTCGGCGTCGGGCAGGAAGCCGGCGCGCAGCATGCGCGGGTCGGCGAGGTCGAAGCCGGGCGCGAAGAACCGTTCTGCGGCCCCTGGTTGTCCCTCCCCGGTGCGTTCCTCGATGGGCTGCCAGGGGTCGTAGGGCTCGGCGGTCTCCTGGACGAGTCCTCGGGGGCCGACGGTCAGGCGGGTACGCAGGGCGGGGTGCCGGGCCACGAGGGCGCGGAGGGCGTGCCGGAGCGCTGCGAGGTCGGGCGCGCCCTGGACGTGGAAGGTGAGCGGGACGTCGTAGGAGCGGTCCTGCGGGTCGCGTTGGCGCAGCACCCACAGTCGCTGCTGTTCGCTGGTCGGGGGTGCACTGCGCACCCCGGGAGTGGTGCGGACCGGAGGGTGGACGCCCACGGGGGCGTCGTCGTGGTGCACGGCCGCGGCGATGGTGGCGAAGTCGGCGCGCAGGAGCAGGTCGTGGGGCAGGTCCGCGCCGTGGCGTTCCAGGAGGGCGAAGCGGAGGCGGAGGGCCGCGAGGGAGTCGCCGCCGCTGGATATCCAGCGGTCCGACGGCATCAGACCCTGTACGCCGAGAATGTCCTCGGCCAGGTCCAACACGGTCCGCTGCTCCGAGGTGCCGGGTGACTCCGTCGGGCGTTCCGCGCGCCAGGGTGTGCCGCGCTCGCGCAGTAGGCGTTCGGCATCCACCTTTCCGTTGGCGTTCAGGGGCAACTCACGCACCCGGTAGGTGTGATGGGGCCGCATGTAGGCCGGGAGGACGGTGTCGAGGTGGCGTTCGTAGGCCCCGTGGGAGAGTTCGCCGTCGGGGACGAGGAAGGCGAGGAGTTCGTTGCGGCCGCTGTCGTCGCGCCGGGTGCACACGTACGCGTGGCGTACGGCGGGATGGGTCATGATGCCGCGCTCGACCTCGCCCGGTTCGATGCGGAAGCCGCGCACCTTGACCTGGCGGTCGGCCCGTCCGACGTACGTCACCAGGCCGTTCCCGTCGACGCGGACGAGGTCGCCGGTGCGGTACCAGCGAGTGCTGTCGCCGGCTGCCGTCAGGGGGGCGAAGCTCCGGTCCGTCTCCTCGGGCAGGTTGCGGTAGCCGAGTGCCAACGCCTGCCCCGCCAAAACGAGTTCGGCGGTCTCGCCGACCGGGGCCGGGGTGCCGTCCGCGGTCACGGTGGCGTACCGGGTGCCGGCCAGGGGTGTGCCGATGGGGACGTCGTCGCCCTCGAAGTCGCGGGGCACGGCGAAGCACAGGGCGAAGGTGGTCGCCTCGGTGGGTCCGTACACGTTGTGCAGGACCGTGCGGGCGTCCGGGTTGGCCCGGTACCAGCCCCGGATGATTCCGGCGTCGACCCGCTCGCCGCCGACCAGGACCTGCCGTGTGCCGGCGAAGCAGCCGGGGACCTGGTCGACGACCGCGTTGAACAGGGCGACGGTGATGAAGACCGTGTCCACCGCGCGGTCGCGGAGGGCCTCGGCGAGTGTGGCCGGGTCGTGGACCACCCCGTCGTCGAGGACGACACAGGTGCCGCCGGAGAGCAGGGGGGTCCACACCTCGAAGCTGATGGCGTCGAAGGCGGGGTTGGCGAGACAGGCGTAGCGGTCGCCGGGGCCGATGCCGATGTAGCCGGGCCGTGCGAGGCGGAGCACGCCCTCGTCGGTGGTTTCGACACCCTTGGGGCGGCCGGTGGTTCCGGAGGTGTAGAAGAGGAAGGCGGTCGGCGCGCCGGTGCCCGTGCTTCGTTCCTCGCCGGTGTCGGCCGGCGGATCGGGTGGCATCGGTCCCGGCGCCACGAGATCGTCGGCGGTGAGTCCGACCAGGTGGTCGGGCACGGTGTGCGGGCTGTCGTCGTGGACGACGGCGACCGCGCACGAGTCGTCGAGGATGTGGCCTCGCCTGTCCGACGGGCTGAGCCGGTCCAGGGGGACGACCGTGCATCCGTGGCGGCGGATGCCCAGCATGGCGCAGACGAGCTGCCACGAGCGGGGCAGGGCGACCGCGACAGCTTCTCCGGCGCGGATGCCCGCGCCGCGCAGCCGGGCGGCGACCCGGTCGGCGATGGCGTCGAGTTCGGCGTAGTCGAGGAGACGGTCGCCGTCCTCGACGGCGGGCGCGGACGGTGTCCGGGCCGCCTGCGCGCGGACGGTGGCGGCGAGGAGGGAGAGGCCTGCCTCGGTCATCGTCGCTCCCCCGTCGCCGCGGGCCGGCGGGGGCCGGCCGGCTCGGAGGGTGAGCCCGCGTGGTGGGCGAGTTCGGCGCCGATGACGTCCGCGACGAGACCCGCCTCGGCCTTCTCCAGCATCTCCCAGTGGTCGCAGGGCACGGGTTCGATCCGGAAGTGCCCCTGGGCGCGCCGTTTCCAGAAGGCCCGGACGTCGGCGTGACGGGGGGTGTCGGTGCCGTCGCCGACGGCCTGGGCCAGGACGAGCCGGGTCGGCGAGGGGTGTGGCAGATGGTCGCGGGCGGTGGCCCGGTTGTGGTTGTAGATGCGGTGGTACCGCTCGACCTGGGCGTCGTCGATTCCGGGGTACATCCCGTTGAACCGGACGAGTTTGTCGCGGAACTCGGCCATGTCGACGTTCTCGATGGCCGCGCGTTCGGCCGGGTCGTCGGTGGCCTGGGTGTCGAGGAGGACGACGCTCGTGTCGGTGCGGCCGGCGCGGGCCAGCAGGCGGCCCATCTCGTGGGCGACGAGGCCTCCGTAGGAGAGGCCTGTCAGGACGAGGGGTCCGTCGTCGTACGGGGCGAGGAGGTCGAGGTAGGCCTCGGCCATGGCCTCGACGCTCGGCAGCAGGTCCTCGCCGGGGTTCACGCCCGGTGACTGGATGCCGTACAGGCCGGCCGTCCCGGGCAGCCGCGCGGCGAGGGTCAGGTAGCAGAAGGCGGTGCCGCCGGCGGGGTGGACGCAGACGACGCGCGGGGTGCCCGCGGCGCCGGGGGTTCCGGGCCGGAACTCGACCAGACTGCCGGGTGCCTCGGGTGCCCGGCCCTCGCGCAGGGTGCCGGCGAGTGCCTCGATGGTGGGCCTAAGCATGATGTCCGCGACCGGAACGCGGATGCCGAACTCCTCGGCGACGGCGTGGGCCATCTTGATGGCCGCCAGCGAGGTTCCCCCGAGTTCGAAGAAGTCGTCCCCGATCCCGATGTCGGGGTGCAGCAGGATGTTCCCCCATATGCGGTACAGGGCGTGTTCGACGTGGTCGCGCGGGCTGGCGGTGTTCACCTGGTCGTTCCGGTGGGCGCGGGCGAGATCGAGCAGGGCGCGGCGGTCGACCTTGCCGCTGTGGTTGAGCGGCAGGTCCGGCAGTTCGAGGACGACCGCGGGGATCATGTGGTCGGGCAGGTGCCGGGCGAGTTCGGTGCGCCAGGGCTGAGCGTCGGCCCTGGCCTCGGGTGTGCGGGCGACGGCGGCGACCAGGCGCGGGCCGCCGGGCGCGTCGCGGTCGGTGAGCACGACGGCCTCACGGACCCCGCTCCGGGCCAGCAGGGCGGCCTCGACCTCGGCGGGTTCGATACGGAAGCCGCGCAACTTCACCTGGTCGTCGGCGCGCCCCACGTAGTGCAGGTCTCCGTCCGGGAGCCGCCGGGCCAGGTCGCCGGTGCGGTAGAGGCGTTCGCCGGGGAGGTACGGGTCGGGAAGGAACCGTTCCTCGGTGAGGTCGGGCCGGTTGAGGTAGCCGCGGGCCAGGCAGGCGCCGCCCAGGTACACCTCGCCGACGGTGCCCGGCGGTACGGGCTGCAGGTGGCCGTCCAGCAGACGGATCCGCGTGTTGGGGAGGGGTCGGCCCAGCGGACTCTGCCGGTCCAGGGGGCGTGGGTCGTAGTGGGCGGTGCTGTACAGGGTCGCCTCGGTGGGCCCGTAGCCGAAGCACACCTTGAGGCCGGGAAGGTGACGGGTGAGCCGGTGGAGTGCGGACTCGGGGAGGGACTCGACTCCGGTGAGCAGGGTGCGCAGCCGCAGGCCGGAGAGGCGTGCGGCGGGGTCCTCGTCGAGCCAGCGCACGTACGCGGGTGGCAGGAAGGCCTGGACGACGCGGTGCTCGCGCAGCCACGCCACGAGAGCCTCGGGGTCGCCGCGGAGTTCCTCGGGGACGATGTGCACGCTGCCGCCCGTGGTGAGCGGCAGCAGCAGTTCGTGCACGGAGGCGTCGAAGCCGATGCTGGACCAGGCGGATCCCGCGTCGCCGGGCCCGGTGCCCATCCGCTCCTGCCAGGTGTCGAAGAGGTTGAGCACACTGCGGTGCTCGACGGCGACACCCTTCGGCCGGCCGGTGGAGCCGGACGTGAAGATGACGTAGGCCAGCATGTCCTGGGCCCGCGGTACGGCCGGCGGCGCATCGGAGGGGACGCCTTGTGTCTCGATGCCGGTCAGGGCCGACCATCCCCGGATCCGGGAGTGTTCGGGGCTGTCGGTCAGGACGAGTGGACAGATGGCGTCCTCGACCATGCCGTCGAGGCGGGCCTGCGGCTGGGCGGGATCGAGCGGTAGGTAGGCGGCGCCCGCCTTGAGGATGCCGAGGATGCCGACGAGGAGGTCGGCCGTGCGTCCGGTGTGCAGTCCGACCACGTCGCCGGGGCCGATGGAGCGCGCCGCGAGCGCGTGGGCCAGCCGGTTCGCCCTGCGGTCGAGCGTCGCGTAGTCCGTCGTTCCCCGGGCACAGACGACGGCCGCTTCGTGCGGCCGGCGGCGGGCCTGCGTCTCGAAGAGGTCGGTGAGAGCAGCGGAGGCGAGGGGGGAGCCGGGTGCGGCCGGGCCGGGGAGCGGGGACGCGGATGGCTCGCCGGCGCCGGTGACGGGACCGGCGGACTCACCCTCGGCGAGAAGCAGGTCGCGGTCCTGCGGGCTCATCAGGTCGAGCCTGCCGATGTCCTGCTCGGGGCGGCGGGCGAGGTCGGTGAGCAGGCGTCGGAGGTGGTCCGCGTAACGCCGGGCGGTGGCCTCGTCGAACAGGGCGGTCGCGAAGTCGAGATGCCCGGTGAGGCCTCCTTCGGACTCGGTGACGGACAGCGCGAGATCGAACTTGGCGGGTGCGTACGGGATGGGCAGCGGCTCGGCGGTGACGCCGTTCAGCCGCAGGAGGTCCGACCGGTCGGGGACCCAGGCCAGCATCGTCTGGAACAGCGGCGCGTGGGCGGCGCTCCGGGGCGGGTTGACGATCTCCACGACCCGCTCGAAGGGCAGCGCCTGATGATCGAGGGCGCCCCGTACGGCGGTCCTGGCGCGGGTCAGCGCCTCGGCGCCGGTCGCTCCACCGGTCAGATCCACCCGCAGGGCGAGGGAGTTGGCGAAGAAGCCGATCAGGGACCGGGCGACGGGATCGCGACGGTTAGCCACCGGGCTGCCGACAACGATGTCGCTCTGTCCGGAGAGCCGCGTCAGCAGGATCGACCAGCCGGTCAGAACGGCGACGAAGAGTGTCGCGCCGTGACTGCGCGCGAGAGCGCGCAGGGCCGTCGTCTCCTCCGGTCCGAGGCTGAACTCGACGCGTCCGCCGACGTGCTGCTGTTCCGCGGGGCGGGGACGGTCGGTGGGCAGTTCCAGCAGGGGTGGCGCGCCGTCCAGGGTCCGCCGCCAGTAGTCCTCCTGGACGCCGAGCGTGCCGTCGGCCACGGAGGTCCGTTCGGCGGCGGCGTGGTCGGCGTACTGGACGGTGAGGGGCGGCAGCGGGTCGTCCCCGTCAGCGGTGAACGCCTCGTACAGGGTGCCGAGTTCTCGCATCATGACGTTCATCGACCAGCCGTCGTAGACGCTGTGATGGAACGTCAGGAGCAGCACGTGGCGGTCGGTGTCCAGCTTCACCAGGCGGCCCCGGCCCAGGGGACCGGCCTCCAGGTCGAAGGGGGCGCATGCCTCGGCCTCGCGCAGGTCGGTCAACGTCTGCCGCGCCCCGGGCTCACCGGTCAGGTCGCCGCGGAGCAGAGCGAAACCCGTGGTGGGCTGCTCGACGCACTGTCGGACCTCGCCGTCGACGGTGACCAGCCGGGTGCGCAGGGCCTCGTGGCGGGCGACCAGGGCATCGAGGGCCCGGCCGAACGCGTCGACGTCCAGGGGTCCTTCGAGCTGGAAGGCGAGCGCCTCGTTGTATGCCTCGTTCGCGCCCGGCAATTGCGCCAAGAACCAGAGTCGCTGCTGGGCGAAGGACGCCTCCCGTATACGGGATCGGGGGTCCTCGGCATTCCCGCGGGAAAGGACGGTATTCCGCAGGGCCGGAGCATGCTGGATTGCGTGGGGGGTTTTCTGCACTGCCGAAACCTGGCCTTCCCATGATGGGGGAACGGGCGGCGTCGTTCGACCGGACGGACGGGATCACCGCTCCGGGAGCCGGAAAGCACGGACGACCGTGATGAGCCGGTGGGAATGGGGGTCGGAAAGGGCGTGGCGAGCGGCGACGGTGCCGTCAGCCGGCTGCTGAAGGGGAGGTGTCACGCCGACTTGGCGGACATAGGGGGCGAAGAGGCACGAACCCGTCCCGGGACCCGCACCGAAGGGTCGGGGTGGCGCGGAAACCCGGATCTACGGCGCGGGTGACCCGGACTCCTGATGGGCGATCAGGAAATACCGTCCCGCGCGATCGGCGCTGCGCACGTTGACTCCCTCGGATTCGCACTGAACAGACGAAATTACATTCCGGCGAGTTCTCGGGGGAACTCCGGAAGCGCACCGTGATCATCGATCAGCCGCTCGATCGATGTCAATGTCCTTCAGGGCAAACCGTCTTGACCGCGCGGCCCCTTCCGGTCCCGCATTCGTGCGCTGACCAGGTGATTCGGAGGGGAATTGATCGCACGTAACGAAGTGCGTGACAGGACAGCGGAGTTGAGGGGGAAACGCCCACTTCCTCAGGATTGCGCAGGGTGCGAGGGGGCCGGGCTCCGAGCCGATGGACGGGCTCTCCCGCTGTGCACGCGAGGGCGGCCGGACGGTCTTCACGGCCGCGTCCAGGGGTACCGCCGGAGCCGGTACCCCTGGACGGATCCCCTCAGGACACGCGTGTCTGCGCGTACGGCGTCAGGCGGACGGGGCCCACCAGTCCGTGGTCCTGGCGGGCCGTGCCGCCGAACACGGTCGGCTGGGCGACCCGGAGGCGGTTGATCAGCGGGGTCGCGACCTCCACCTCGATCACGTTGGCGCCGCTCCGCAGCAGGCCGGGGGCGAGGTCGACGACCGGGTTCAGTCGGCCGACCGGGGGCAGGCGGCGGCCGTTGACGGTCACCCGGCAGGTGTCACTGACCTGGCCGAGTTCCAGCCGGGCGCCATGGGCGGACGTCCAGTCGGCGGGGAGGTCGACGGTGGTGCGGTAGCGGCCGATGCCCGCGCTGTCGGCGAGTTCGGGGATCGCGGACCACGGCAGCAGCGTGTCGAGGGTGACCGAGACGGTGACGTGCTCCGTGCGGGTGGCGCTGCTGCCCGGTCGCCAGTCGTCCACGTCCAGGCGCCAACGCGTCGGGGCGACGGCGGCCGGCACGGACCGGACCGTCGTGGTGACGGGCCGGCCGCGGTCCAGCCGGGTCGTGTAGGTACCGGGCGCGCTCGCCCGGACGGCCAGGCCCGCCGTGGTGTAGAGGGACCTGTCGGCATCGGTCTCGACGACGCTCGGCAGCGAGCCGTGCCGGTCGCCGAAGAGTCCGGTGCGCCCCAGGGCGATGATCGCCGACTCCCCCGGCCGCAGCGTGATGCGGACGGTGAAGTCGTCACCGTCCCGGGTGTACTGCGCGAGCCGGACGGCCTCGCCCGACCACGGGTCGAGCAGGTAGGGAACCGAAGTGCCGGAGCCCGTACGGCGCAGGGTGACCTCGTGGTCGATCGTGGCGACGGGCGGTTTGACGGTCTCGGCGTGCTTGCCGTTGCAGAAGTAGTAGAAGTCCGCCTCGTCGGTGGCCCGGTGGGCGTTGAGGAGGGTGGAGGACGTGGCGTATCGGGCGTCCGCCGTGACGCCTAGGCGGGACAGCGCGTCTCCGACGGCCGCCTTGTCGGTGACGAGCGCGACATTCGACAGGGCGAGCAACCGGCCCAGGACGTCGTGGAGTTCGGTGGTCTCGCCGTCGGCCGGCACTCCGGGTGTCAGACCCTGGTCGAAGGCGCCGAGCAGTACGACGGGCAGTCCGGCGCGCGCCAGCGTCAGGATCTTGCGGGCGTCGTCGACCGACAGGGTGGGCGTGGAGCCGTAGAAGAAGTCGCCCTCGACGAACAGGGCCTTGTAGGCGGGCCCATCGGGTGCGAGGCGGCCCCGCCGGTCGGTGGCGCCGGGCAGATCGAGCAGGGGACCGCTGAGGAACTGGTGGCTCCAGCCGAGCGGGACGCCCGTCGCGGTGAACCAGGAGGCGCCGATGCCGGTGGCGGTGTATCCGGTCTGCCGGAAGATCGCCACGTCCGCGCGCGCCGTGCCGCTCTGCAGCACCCGGTGCAACCGCCCGAGGTAGTCGGCGATGTCAGGGACGTGCTTCCAGGTGGGCTGGCGGGGTCCCCACGACTCGCCGTATCCGGCGGTGCCGTTGTACGGGCTGAAGGCCGCGAAGCCGGGCCACGCCACCTGGGGTGCGGAGGCGTACGAGAAGCCGTGCAGGACCGTCTGGTTGACGCCGGCCGCGTAGGCGCCGCCCATCGTGCGCAGGAACCGGTCCCATGTGGTGCTGTAGGCGGTGCCGTTGTAGGCGCCCGCCTCACAGGACAGGATCGTGTGGCCGGCCATGTCACGGCCTCCCGCGAGACAGCGGTAGTCGTCGAGGTTCTTGAAGCCGAGGGACTCGCCCTCGGGGATGTCGAGCAGGGCCGCCGAGGCGATCGCGTCCGTCTGGAGGCCATACGGCTGTGAGCGCAGGCGCATGCCCAGGGAGTGCGCCCAGTCCCGCAGGGCTCCGAGGTGATGCCGGTTGAAGAGGCCGGAGACCGTCTCCCAGAAGTCGTGCCGGATCTGCCGGGTCAGCTGGGCCTCGAAGGCGAAGACCTGGTTGCTCTTGTCCAGCACCAGCGCCGGCAGGTACGGGAGCAGGGGGCGTCCGGTGTGCTCCTCGAAGGCCTCCGGGAGCCGCGACGTCCAGGTCAGCCCGTCGGTCTCCAACTCCACGGAGTCCTCGAAGAACGCCCCGCCCGCGGCCCGCAGCAGCCGCCGCAGGGAGGAGGTCAGGATCGTGCGGTCCCAGAAGTCGGTCACGGCACCGGTGCCCGCGGCACTGAAGTGGTCGACGACGTACGCCGCCGGTGACGCGTGCGGTCCCGACTCGGGCTGTTGGGCGGAGCCGCGCTGCCAGTACGAGATCAGGATCCAGTCGCCGTCGTCGGGAGCCGTCCAGGACAGGGCGCCGTCGGTGACGAGAGCGCTGAGGTCCCGGACGCTGTCCAGGTCGAGGCCCGTCTCCTTTCGGGTGGAGTTCGCCGCGTCGACACGGGCGGCCTGCACG
This sequence comes from Streptomyces sp. NPDC102279, assembly GCF_044766365.1. Taxonomy (NCBI): domain Bacteria; kingdom Bacillati; phylum Actinomycetota; class Actinomycetes; order Kitasatosporales; family Streptomycetaceae; genus Streptomyces; species Streptomyces sp. NPDC102279. Next base: position 589,504 of record NZ_JBIWLU010000001.1, read on the forward strand.
GCGACGAGCGTCTGTCGGGTGACGCCGGACTCGGGCTCGTGCACGGCGGCGGGAACGGGCCCTTCGTAACGGGTACCGGATGCCAGCGCGAGCCGCCCGTAGGCGAGTTCCTGGGCGGCCACGTCGTCGTCGGGCGTCACACCGGGGACGGCGACGGGCCAACTCGGGCCGAGCGTCAGGTCGATGGTCACCCCGCGCCGGGCGGCCCTGCTCAACGCGGCCTCCACACCGTCCCGCCAGGGTCTGCTGCCCCAGCCGTGGTGTGCGGTGTCCAGCACGGACTTGTCCTTGATGCTGTGGTGGACGGCGGCGATCTCCATGCCGCCGAAGCCCGCGTCGGCGATCTGGTCGATCTCCCGGGCGATCTCGTCCGGGTCCACCAGACCGTCCGGCCACCACCAGCGGAACTTGGGGCGCACCGAGCGCGGCGGATCCGCGAACCAGTCGGCCGACGTTCCCGGCCCCACCCCTGCAGGCCCGGGCGTCGGCGCTCCCTCGGCTCCGCTGCCCGTGGCGGCCGGGGTGGCGGCGGCCACTCCGGGAAGGGCGCTCAGGACCGTCGCCCCGAGCCCGGCCGCCAGTGCCGTGCGCCGGGCGGGTCCGCTTCGTCGCGGCATGCGTTCATCCATGGTGCGCCCCAAGTCCGGGAGGAGTACGAGCAATTGAATCGTTTCAATGCGTATCGACGCCGGAACGCTAAGCCTGCGATTCGGCCAGGGTCAAGAGATCGAGCACGATCACTTCGGGATCGAGGGGGCCGGACAAAAGGGAGTGAGCCGCCCGGCGGACCAGCCCCGGACCGGGGTGGACGCGGTGCCCGCACACCGCGAAACCGTCCCGGAACCACAGCCCAGCCTCAGCGGCCTCTGCAGTCCCGCAGTCCCGCAGTCCCGCAGTCCCGCAGTCCCGCAGTCCCGCAGTCCCGCAGTCCCGCAGTCCCGCAGTCCCGCAGTCCCGCAGTCGACGGAGAGTGGCGGGCCCCAGATCCCGCGGTGCGCCGGGGAGGCACCTCACCCACCTCGGCGCGGGCGGTGCGGGAGTCACCCTCGGGCGGGCCGCCCTGTCCGCGTGCGGGCACCGGCACGTCCGCGAGCCGACGGACTCGGCGGCACGGACAGGCCATGACACGCGACCCGCCGCGCGCAGCGCCCCCTGAGGGGACTCCCGACTCGCCGCACTCACCAGGCATGTCCGCCTCCGCGAGGACCTACCGAAGCCCGTACGCGGGAGCGCTCCCGGCGCATACCCGAATCATCACCGCTCGCGGCGAGTCGACCGGTTTGGGGAGTTGACCCGCAACGTCCGGATACGGGACGAGGAGAGGGCGACCGGTACGCGGTCTCCGTCGATCTCCTTCCGCGGAGGCCCGCGGGCGCACGGTCCGAGCGGTTCGGCCGTGCGATCGCTCGAACACGCGGCCACGGATCCGTGAAGTCCGTCCGCCCGAAACGCATTTGAGAGAGAGCGGGGGCGAGCGGGGCCGAACCGTACCGTCCGCCCTCCCCACGCGAACCGCGCCGGGGCTTCGCCATCGGCCTGTTCGCGTGATCGTCCAACCCTTGACCCCGGCCTGTTCGCCTCCTAAAGTCCTCGCACCTTTCGAGGTACATCGATTAACCAGTCGTTAACCGCTTGGTTGGAGACAACCGCTGTGCGCTCTTCGCTGACCCGGCGCGGCCTTCTCGCCGCCGGCTCCGGCCTGGCTACGGCCGCCGCCCTGCCCGCTCTGTCCGGCTGCTCGTCACTGGCCTCGGCGGACTCCGATCCGGACACCCTCGTCATCCACACGCAGCTCGGCACGACCGCGCCGGGCTCCCCCACCTATCTGTCGGCCCTGGACCGGTTCCGCAAGGAGAATCCCGGTCTGAAGGTCAAGAACCTCGTCAACGGCGACGACCTCGGCCAGGTCTACGAGACCTCGCGGCTGGCCCGCAAAGAGGCCGACGTCGTCATGGTCAACCTCTACGACAAGACGCTGGCCTGGACGGACGTCGACGCGACCGTGGACGTCGCCCCGTACCTGGACTCGTGGGGGCTGCGCGAGCGCGTCCAGCCCGCCGCGCTGTCCGCCTGGACCGACGGCAAGGACCGGCTGCGGGCCTTTCCCTACTTCGCCACGAACTGGCCGGTCGCCTACAACCGTGCGCTGCTGGACCGGGCGGGCGTCGACGAGATACCCACCACGGGCGACCAGCTCGTCGCGGCCGCCCGCAAGCTGCGTGCCAAGGGAATCGCTCCGGTCACCGTCGGCGGCAACGACTGGACCGGGCAGAAACTCCTGGCCCAGATCATCCAGACGTTCCTCTCCCAGGACGAGGCCCGGCACGTCTACACGACCGGCGACTTCTCCGGCCGGGGCGCCCGCGAGGGCATCCAGTACTTCGTGGACCTGCGCGACGCGGGCGTGTTCGCGGACAAGGCCCAGGGGCTGACGTCCGACTCCATGACCACGCAGTACAACACCCGGTCCGCCGCGATCCAGTCGGCGATGTCCTCCGCCCTGGCGAAGGTGCCGGAGGCCGTGGCGCGGCACACCGAGGTGGGCGGCTGGCCCCTGGCCGAGGGGTCGGCCCACGAACGCCCCACCATCATCCGCGCCTTCACCCTCATCGGCTTCTGGATCAGCCCGAACGGCGTCCGCAAGATCGAACACGTGGAGAAGTTCCTGCGGTTCATGTACCGGCGGGACACCGTGACGCGCTTCGTGCGGGAGAGCGGCCGCGACATGGCGCTGCGCACGGACGCCGTCAGCGGTGACTTCCCGCTGGTCGCGGCGGCACAGCGGCTGGGCTCCGAGGTGAGTCAGGTGCTGCTGCCCGACGTGTACGTGCCTCCGGCCGCGGCGCAGCCGCTGATCACCGCGACCAGTACGTCCTTCACGCGCGGCACGAGCGCGGCCCGGGTCCGCGCCACGCTCGAAGCCGCGTACCGGTCCGCATGAGCCGGCCGCCCGCCTCCATCGTTTCCGCCGAGCAGTCCCCGGGAGTCACCGCATGACGACGCTGACGACGACACCGGACGGTACCGCGGCCCGCCGCCCCGCACCGCCCTCCCCTCCTGCCGCGGCCCGCCGCGCCACCCGGCAGGGCGGCACCGTGCTCGCCGTGCCCGCGCTGGTCTGGTACCTCGTGTTCATGGTCGGGCCGATGCTCGCCATCTTCGTGATCGCCGCGCTGCGCTGGCCGGGCATGCTGCAACCGGTGTCCTTCGCCGGGCTGGACAACGTCCGTACGGTGTTCGCCGATCCGGTCTTCTGGGACGCGGTGCGCAACACCGCGGTCCAGCTCGCCGTCGCGCTGCCGGTGATGGTCGTGTGCGCGTACATGCTGGGCTACTACGTGGCGCAGCGGCCGCCGGGGCACCGGGTCATCCGCTATCTGCTGTTCATACCCGGGCTGATCTCGACGCCGGCGAAGGCGATGGTCTTCTACGCGGCCCTGTCGCCGGACGGCTTGGCCAACGGCGCCTTGCAGGGGTTGGGCCTCGGTTCGCTGACCGACGCCTGGCTGGCGTCGCCGTCGACGGCCCTGGGCTGTCTGATCGCCCTGGACATCTGGGGCGGTATCGGTTTCACCGCGGTGCTGTTCGCCGCGCGGCTGAGCAGCGTGCCCGACGAGTTGGGCGAGGCGGCCCAGTTGGACGGGGCGGGTCACTGGCGCACCATGTGGGCGGTCCACTTCCCCGTGATCCGTGACTACGTCGGTGTGGTGACGATGCTCCAGTTCCTGTGGACGCTGTTCGGCTCGGCGCAGCACGTGCTGCTGCTCACGCAGGGCGGCCCGGGGACCTCGTCCACCACCCTGTCGTTCCTCGTCTACCAGAAGGCCTTCATCGCGGCGGACCTCGGCTACAGCCAGACCGTCGGTGTCGTCCTCTTCCTCGCCGGGCTAGTCGGCCTTCTGGCGATCCGCCGCGTCTTCCGCCAGACCTACTGATTCGGAGCAGCACAGAATGAAGCTCGGCAAGCGCTGGCTCCCGGCCCACGTCCTGGTGTGGACGTACGCGGTGCTGCTCGTCATCCCGCTCTACTACTTCCTCGCCTCGGCGTTCAAGACCAACGACGAGATCTTCGCCCACCCCATGGCGCCGCCCACGTCGTTGGGTCTCGGCAACTTCCGCACCGCCTTCGACAGCGCCGACCTGGGTCTGTCGGTCGTCAACTCGGCCGTGGTGACGCTGTTCTCCCTCGCCCTGACCCTGCTGCTCGCCGTGCCGGCCGCGTTCGCGATCGCCCGGTCGACGGGACGATCGGCCGCGGTGATCGAGCGGGTCTTCTCGCTGGGGTTCCTCATCCCCACGTTCGCGGCGCTGTTCCCGACCTTCCTGCTCGCGGCGGCGACCGGGCTGTTCCACACCCGCACGTTCATGGTGCTGTTCCTGCCGGCGACCGCGATGCCGCTGTCGGTGGTGATCCTCGTCCAGTTCATGCGGACGATCCCCCGGGAGATGGAGGAGGCGGCGCGGCTGGACGGGGCGTCGACCTTCGCCGTGCTCCGGCACATCTACACGCCGATGTGTCTGCCCGGTATCGCCACCGTGCTGCTGCTGAACTTCCTGACCTTCTGGAACGAGTACCTGTACTCGCTGGTCATCATCGGCCCCGACCCCTCGCAGCGCACGGTCCAGGTGGCGCTGCCGACTCTGAAGTCGATCACCGGCACGGACTACGGGGTGCTGACGGCGGGCACCGTCCTGACGCTGATCCCGGTCTGGGTCGTCTACACGATCCTCCAGAAGCGCATGCAGCAGGCCCTGGTCAGCGGGGCGGTGAAGATGTGACCGCGTCCACCGAGGAGACCGGACGGCGCCCCACCATCAAGGCGGTCGCGGCGGCGGCCGGTGTGTCGACCGCCGCGGTCTCGCAGGCCTTCAACCACAAGGGCCGCCTCTCGGAGGCGACCCGGCGTCGGATCCTCGACGCCGCGCTGGAGCTGGGCTGGTCGCCCAGCGCCCCCGCCGCCGCCCTGCGCAACGCCCGTACCCGCAGCCTCGCGTTGGTGGTCCGGCGGCCCACCGACGTGCTGGGCGCGGACCCGCACTTCAGCGAGCTGATCACCGGCATAGAGGGCGAACTCGCGCCGCGCGGCTACGGGTTGCTGCTGCACCTGGTCAGCGGCCCGCAGGAGGAGTACGCACTCTACGAGCGGCTCGCCGCCGAGGGCCGGGTGGACGGGGCGGTGCTGACCGACGCGCGCGACGACGACGCACGGCCCGCGCTGCTCGCCCGGCTGAGACTGCCGGCGGTCCTGCTCGGATCACCGGACGGCAGGGCCGTCGTTCCCCGGGTCGGCCTGCTCGACCAGGGGGCGGGCATCGAGGAGGTCGTCGCGCACCTGCTGGGTCTCGGGCACCGGAGTGTCGCGTACGTCGCGGGCCCCGCGGAACTCCAGCACACCAGGCTGCGCAGGGCCGCCTTCGAGACGGCGCTGCGCGCGGCGGGGCTGCGCCCCTTCGCCGTCCTGCACACCGACTTCACCGAGCGGTCGGCGGTCGCGGCGACGCAGGCCCTGCTCGACGCCGGCGGCCGTCCCACCGCCGTCGTCTACGCCAACGACTCCATGGCCGTCTGCGGCATCGGCACCGCGCAGCGCGCCGGGCTGAGCGTCCCGCGCGACCTGTCGGTCGTCGGCTACGACAACCTGCCGCTCGGCAGCTGGCTGCACCCCCGGCTGACCACCGTGGACCAGCGCGTCCAGGAGGTCGGCGCGGCGGCCGCCCGCTTGCTGCTCGCCCTGTGCGGCGAGGAGGTCGAGGACACCCCGCTGACGGGACGCCCCCGCCTGGTGGTCCGCGAGTCCACCGGGCCCGCGCCCGCCGGCTGACAGCACCACCGCGTTCCGCCGCCCGCGGGCGGCGGAGCCGCACCACGCACCCGCAACCATTGAGAAGGACCATGCGACGCCACAGCGCCCAGCTCACCCACGACTCCACCGTCCTGCCCTGGCTCGGCGCCAACTTCTGGTCCCGCACCGGCGGTCCGCTGATGTGGCGGAACTACGACCCGAAGACCGTCCGTGAGGAACTCGGCGTACTCCGCGACCACGGGCTGACGATGACCCGGTCGTTCTTCTACTGGCCGGACTTCCACCCCGAGCCGCACCGGATCGACGACGAACTGTGCGAGCGTTTCGAGGACTTCCTCGACGCCCACCAGGAGGCGGGCATGGGGACCGTGCCCACGTTCATCGTCGGGCACATGTCCGGGGAGAACTGGGACCCGGCCTGGCGGGGCGGCCGCGATCTGTACGAGGACGTCTGGATGGTGGGCCGCCAGGCGTGGTTCGTGTCCCGGATGGCCCGCCGCTTCAAGGACCACCCGGCGGTCACCGGGTGGCTGATCACGAACGAGATGCCCGGCTACGGACGCGTCTACCAGGTGGACCCGCCCTCCTCGGACGTGGTGACGGCGTGGGCGCAGTCCATGTGCAACGCGGTGCGCGCCACGGGCGCCACGCAGCCGGTGTCCCTGGGCGACGGCGCCTGGGGCATCGAGGTGACCGGCCGCGACAACGGCTTCTCGCTGCGGGACACCGCCGAGTACGTCGACTTCGTGGGCCCGCATGTGTACCGCTCGGACACCGACCGGCCGCGCCAGCACTACCGGGCCGCGTTCGAGTGCGAGCTGGCGGCCGTGACCGGACAGCCCGTCGTGCTGGAGGAGTTCGGGCTCTCCACCGACACGGTCTCGGCGCGCAACGCGGGCATCCACTACCGCCAGACCCTGCACAACTCGCTGCTCGGCGGGGCCACCGGCTGGATCGCCTGGAACAACACCGACTACGACGACCTCTGGGACCAGTCCCCCTACGACCACCATCCCTTCGAGATGCACTTCGGCATCACCGACTCCACCGGCGCCCCCAAGGAGCCACTGCGCGAACTCGCCGCCTTCGCCGACGTGTTGCGCGCCGTGGACTTCGCCGGCTGTGCCCGCGTGGACGCGGACACCGCGCTGGTCGTGCCCGCCTTCCTGGAACGCGGATACCCCTACAGCCGGCCCGCCGACCGGCCGCTGATCTTCTCGTCCCTGCACCAGAGTTACGTCACCGCGCGCGCCGCCGACCTGCCCGTGGCGTTCACCCGCGAGGCCGACCACCTGCCCGGGGACGCGGCGCTCTACCTGCTGCCGGCCACCCGCCAGTTCACCACCCGCACCCGCCGGGAACTCGCCCGACGGGCAGCGGCGGGCGCCACCGTGTACCTGTCGTTCTGCTCCGGCGAGCACCCCGCGACCCGCGGCCCCTGGTTCGACGACCTCGACGGACTGTTCGGCGTGGAGCTCCAGTTGTCGTACGGGGTGGCCGAACCGATCCTGGACGACGTGCTGGAGATGACGTTCACCGAGGACTTCGGCGGTCTGCGCGCGGGCGAGGTGCTGAGGCTGCCGGTGGCCGGGAACGAGGACAGCCGCGCCTATCTGCCCGTGGAGCCGCGCGGCGCCCGGGTCGTCGCCGTCGACGCGCACGGCCGTCCCGCCCTGCTGGTGAACGAGACGGGCACGGGCCGTACGGTCCTCGCCACCTATCCGCTGGAGCACATGGCCGCACGCACCGCGCACGCGAACCCGGACGCGACGCACCGGCTGTACGCGGCGCTGGCGGAGGTGGCGGGCGTTCGCCGTCCGGTCACGGTCGCCGATCCGCACGTCGCGGCGGACGTCCTCGCGCACACCGACGGGCGGCGTTTCGTCTGGCTCGTCAGCCAGAGCCCCGAGCCTCTCACCGTGTCCCCTGTCACGGACGGCACGCTGCACGACCTGCGGTCAGGCGCTCCGGTGACGGATGTGACGATCGACGGCTACGGCGTCGCGGTCCTGGAACTGCGATGACCTCTCCCCTGTACCGCGATCCGTTGTACCGCGATCCGTCGGCCCCCGTGGCGGAACGCGTCCGCGATCTGCTGGGCCGGATGACGCTGCCCGAGAAGGTCGGCCAGGTCAACCAGCGCCTGTACGGCTGGCAGGCGTACGAGCGCACCCCGGACGGCCACCGGCTCACGGACACCTTCCGCGACGAGGTGAGCGCCTTCGGTGGGATGGGCGCGCTGTACGGACTCCAGCGTGCCGACCCGTGGTCCGGAGTCGGTTTCGAGGACGGTCTCGACGCGCACGACGGCGCCCGGATGGCCCAGGCGGTGCAGCGGCACGCACGAGAGGACACACGGCTCGGCATTCCGGTGCTGCTGGTCGAGGAGATGCCGCACGGCCATCAGGCCCTCGACGGGACGGTGCTGCCGGTGAACCTGGCGGTGGGCGCCACCTGGGATCCGCCGTTGTACGCGCAGGCGGTGGCCGGCGCCGCGACGGAGCTGCGGGCCCGGGGTGCGCACCTCGCCCTGGTCTCGGCCCTGGATGTGGTACGGGACCCTCGCTGGGGGCGCACCGAGGAGTGCTTCACCGAGGACCCGTACCTCGCGGCGCGGATGACCGAGGCGCTGGTCGAGGGCGCGCGGTCGTCCGGGGTCGGCGTGGTGCTCAAGCACTTCGCGGGGCAGGGCGCGTCGGTGGGCGGGCGCAACAGCGCCGCCACGGAACTGGGGACCCGTGAGCTGCACGAGATCCACCTGGCCGCGGCCCGGGCCGGTGTGTCGGCGGGCGCAGCCGGGGTGATGGCCGCGTACAACGAGTTCGATGGCGTGCCCTGTGTCGCGAACCGGTATCTGCTCACCGAGGTACTGCGTGAGCGCTGGGGGTTCGAGGGCATCGTGATGGCGGACGGCGGCGCGATCGACCGGCTGGTCCGGCTCACCGGAGATCCGGTGGCCGCCGGGGCCCGTGCGCTCGACGCCGGCTGCGATCTGAGCCTGTGGGACGCTTCGTTCGCCCGTCTCGCCGAGGCTGTCGGCCGTGGACTGGTCGCGGAGGAACGGCTCGACGCGGCGGTGACACGCGTGCTGGCGCTGAAGTTCCGGCTCGGCCTGTTCGAGGACGAGCCGGCGGCCTCGGTGGATTCGGGTGGTGTGCCCGCCGGAAACGCGCTCAAGGGGCGCTTTCGCAAGGGGAGTTCGGGCGGACCGGATGACCTGGCCGCCGGTCAGGGGGACGTGGCCGGGCCGGTCGACCTGGCCGGTCTCGGCGAGCGCATCGCCCGTGCTTCGGTCACCCTCCTCGTGCACGAGGGCGATGTCCTGCCCCTCTCCCCCGGCACGAGCCGGATCGCCGTGCTCGGCCCGAACGCCGACGCCGTCGCCCCACTGCTCGGCGACTACACCGCACCGCAGCGGCCGGGCACCGGTGTCTCGATCCTCCAGGGCATCCGCGCGGCGGCCGGGCCGGGCACGGAGGTCACGTACGCCGAGGGGTGCGCCCTGGTGGGGGACGACGTCTCGGAAGTGGCCTCGGCCGCCTCGCTCGCGGCGGCCGCGGAGGTCGCCGTGCTCGTCCTCGGCGGGTCGAGCGCCCGCTCCGGGGACACCGTCTTCGCTTCCAACGGCGCGGCACTCGCCGGGTCGGGGCCGCCCTCCGGCATGACGTGCGGGGAGGGCGTCGACCTCGCGGACCTGTCGCTCCCGGCCGGTCAACGGGCCCTGCTCGACGCCGTGTCCGCGACGGGCACGCCCGTCGTCGTGGTCCTGGTTCAGGGCCGCCCGCACGCGGTCCCCGCTCCCCGGAGCGGCGCGTGGGCCCTGCTGAGCGCCTGGTACCCGGGTCCCCGGGGTGGCCGCGCGGTGGCCGACGTGCTGTTCGGCAACGCCGAGCCCCGGGGCCGGCTGCCGGTGTCGGTGCCGCGTTCCGCCGCGCACCTGCCCGTGTTCTACAACGCCAAGGACCACCGGTACCGCGGTTACGTCGACCAGAGCGCCGAGGCACGGCACGTGTTCGGCCACGGCCTGTCGTACACCACCGTCAAATACGGCATGCCCCGGCTGTCCCGGAACCGGGTCACCGCGGGTGCGCCGCGGCTCGTCTGCCGGGTCACGGTCCGCAACACGGGCGCCCGGACGGCCCACGAGACGGTGCAGCTCTACGTGCGCAGGCTCTCCGGAGGCACGGCATGGCCCAGGATCCGGGAGCTGCGCGGATTCGTGGGGCTCGACATCGCGCCGGGGACCGAGGCGGACGCGGTGTTCGACATCGGCCCCGACACGCTGGCCTCGGTGGGCCGGAACCATGAACGCGTGGTCGAGGCGGGGGCGGTCGCCCTGGAGACGGGGCCCGCCTCGGACCGGACCCAGGGAGCTCGGCTGGAGATCGGTCCCCCTTCGGGGTGACGTGGGACGTTTCCGTCAGGTGCCGGTCGCGCGTGGCCGTGCACCTCGGTCATCGTCGTCCGTCGAGGCCGCGCAGTGCCGAGTCCGCGGCGCGCAGGTGGCGTTCGACCGGGCCGAAGGAGATCAGCCCACTGCCCGCACCCACGTACTCCCCTGCCGCGCGGGCGAGTTCGTCCCTGGCCCGGCGCAGAACGCCCTCGTGTCCGACGGCTGCGGCCGCCCGGGCGAGCAGACACCACAGGGCCTCCTGGAGCAGGTCGTGCGGCGGTCTGGGGGCGGAGGCGAGCGCCCGGCGGGCCTGCTCGGTCTCGCCCTCGCCCGCCAGGAGCAGGGGCCGCACCCACGGTTCGTACGGGCCGGGGCCGGCGGGGTCGAGGGCTCCGGGGCGGGGGAGTTCGTCGCCGCGCATGACCGGCACGAGGCCGACGAGCGCGGGTGCGCCGAGGGCGAGGCCGGGCATGCCGCAGTCCGCGGTGGCCGCGAGCGCCTGCGCGTAGAGGGGCCGGGCCGCCTCCCAGCCGTCGGTCTCGCAGGTGCGCAGGGACCGGTACCAGGAGGTGAACACCCCTGCCAGGGGGCGTTCATGACGGCGGGCCAGGTCGTCGATCGCGTCGGCCTCCTCGTCGGCGGCCGTCAGTCGGCCCAGGGCACCGAGTGCCTGGACGCGTACGAGGCGCCCCAGGATCTCGTGGCTGGGCAGGCCGTGTCCGGCGGCGAGGACGGTCAGTTCGCCGCCGAGGGTCGCGCGCCGTGCGGCCAGGCCGCAGTTGCCGAAGGCCTGCATGAACGCGCCGTTCAGGGCGAAGGCCAGCAGGGCGGGGTCCCCCAGCCCACGGGCCAGCCGGACCGCCTCGTCGGCGGACCGTTCGGCGCGCGTCCGCCAGGGTTCGGCCGTCGGCTCCGTACCGGCGAGCGGGAGCGGTCCGTCGGCGGCCGCGTCTCCGCGCGACTCCACCGCCACGACCGACAGCAGTCGCGCCCGTAGCGCGGGAGAGGCGTCGCGGCCCAGCTCCGCGGCGCTGCGGGCGGCGGCCCGCACCAGCGCGGCGGCGGCTTCCGGGTCGTCCGCGCGGGTCCACACCGCCGGGACGTCGTAGGAGCCGATGACGCGGGCGGCCAGGTCCGCGTCGCCGGTGGCGTCCGCCGCCGCGACGACGGCTGCGCGGTGCTCGCGCGCCTCCTCCAGACCCTCCGCCCCGGTCACGGCCAGCTCGCGCAGCAGCCCGGCGGTGGCGTGCAGCCGCGCCCGCGACCGGGCCGGCACGGACCGCTCCCACGCGGCGGCCGCCCGTCCCCACACCCCGTCGACGATGCCCGAGCCGGCCGGGTCCGCCGTCCGGGCGTCCGGCGCGCCCTTCAGGATCCGCTCCTCCGCCCGGGCCAGGGCCGGGCCGGGATCCATCCCCAGGTCGTCGGCGAGGGTCTGCCGGGCGCGTCGCAGGACGGCCAGCGCGTCGCCGCGCCGCCCGGAGCGGTCGAGGGCGGTGGCCAGCAGGACCCAGCCGTCCTCCCGCCAGGGGTGTGCCGTGACGTGGGACTCCAGGTCCGGCACCGCCTCACGGGCGGCCCCCGTGGCGATCAGCGCGTCGGCCCGCCCCTCGATCGCCCGCAGCCGCAGCGACTCCAGCCTCGCCCGCTCAGGTGCGGCCCAGCGGGCCTGCGGGAAGTCGGCCAGCGCGGGTCCCCGCCACAGGGCGAGCGCCTCGTTCCACACGGCGACCGCGGTGTGCGGGGCGGCGGCGCCTGCCCGCGCCGCCGTTTCCTCGAACCGTCCCGCGTCCACCGCGTCGCGGTTCACGCGCAGCACGTATCCGGGGCCCTGGGTGACGAGCAGGGACGGCGGCCGGCGTGTGGGGCGCCCCGGTTCCAGGGCGCGGCGGAGGGCGGCGACGAAGGTGCGTACGGCTCCGACGGCGCCCTTGGGCGGCTCGTCCTCCCAGAGGTCGGCGACGAGCCGGTCGACCGGTACGACGCGGTTGCGGGCCACCAGGAGCCTGCCCAGCACCTCGCGGTGGCGCGGGGCGCCGAGCGGCATCGCGGCTCCCTCGTCGTCCCAGGCGGCCACCGGGCCCAGCAGTCCGAACTGCACACCCACCGAACGGCCCTTCCGCGAGCCCCGCGACCCCGGGGCCGGGGAACTCGGGAACTCACTCATCGATCGCTGATCCGGCACCCGCAGCCTGGACGACGTCCGGGCGATCCCGGACGGACCGGAACCCGGCGGACCTGTTCCGGGCCGATCGGCGCGGGACGCGTCCGTGCCCGGTCGTCCGGTCCCGGACCTCCACCCTGCCACGAGTACCTGGAGCTGTTGTGACACCCCTGAGCATCCCCGGATTCGCCCAGCACCGCGTGCGGGTCGACGACGGCGTCTGCCTGCACGCGGCGGTCGGCGGCAGCGGGTCGCCGGTCGTGCTGCTCCACGGCTTTCCGCAGACGCACCTGATGTGGCGGCACGTCGCCGCCGACCTCGCCGCCGACCACACGGTCATCTGTCCCGACCTGCGCGGCTACGGCGCCAGTGACAAGCCCGCCGAGACGGGCCCCGAGGTGTACTCCAAGCGCACCATGGCGAGGGACGTCGTCCGCCTCGCGGCGGAGCTCGGCCACGAACGCTTCGCTCTGGCCGGCCACGACCGCGGCGCCCTCGTCGCCTTCCGCGCCGCCCTGGACCATCCGCGGGCGGTGGCGCGCGTCGCGGTCCTGGACGTCTTGCCGACCCTCGACATGTGGGACGCGCTGCACGGCGTGTCCGCCGCGGTCGGTTTCCACCTCTACCTGATGGCTCAGGCGCCCGGCCTGCCCGAGCGGCTGATCGAGGGCGCGCCCGACGCGTTCTTCGGCCACTTCCTCGATGTGTGGGCCAACGACCCAGGTGCGGTCCCCCTCGCCGTCCGTCGCCACTATCTGGACGCCTGCGCCGCGGCGGTGCCGTCGATCGTCGCCGACTACCGCGCCTCCGCCGGTGTCGACGTCGACCACGACAGCATCGACCGGGCCGCGGGGAACCGGCTGGCCATGCCCGTGACCGTGCTCCAGCAGGACTGGGGTGCCGCGCTGGGCTTCCAGGCTGAGCAGCTCTGGAGTGCCTGGGCGCCGGACCTGCGCCACCGCACCGTGGACTGCGGGCACTTCATGGCGGAGGAGGACCCCGAGCTGATCGGCGCCGAGGTCCGCGCGCTCGGCGAGCGCTGACACGGGTTCACGTGGGCGTCGCCCTCAGGCCGTGGTGGGAGGGTCTTCGGGCACGAAGCCCAGGTCGACGGGTGTCGTGGGCGGGCCGTCGCGTCGTACGGCGGCCAGCAGGTCGGGGAGTTGCGGCGGCCACAGCGACTCGGTGGCGGCCGACAGCTCGTCCGGCGACCACCATCGTCCCCAGAGGATCCCGTCGGCGGCGTGCGCCCCGCCGAGTTCACCGGTCAGGTCCCGGCGGGGTCCGTGGGTGAGGAAGATGTGTTCGTGCTGGCGCACGGGGACGTCGATCCTGGTGAAGTCGTGCTCCCACAGGCACAACAGCGTGCCGTCGAGCGGGATGTCGTCCCAGCCCGTCTCCTCGCGCAGCTCGCGTCGCGCGGCCTGGAGCGGTGTCTCGCCGGGGTCCAGTCCGCCTCCGGGGAGCGCCCAGTGGACGCCGACCTCCACGTTGTCGTAGCGGAACATGAACACAGCACCGTCGGGATCCAGCACCACAACTCTGGCCGCCTGCCTGGGAATCCGCATCGCCTCACATTGCCAGACGGCGAGAGCGGTGTCGATCGACGGGGGACAGCACCCTGATCCAACACTTGGGTGAGGCTGGTCAGCAGGCAGAAGGGTGCCGCGTCGATGTACTCCAGTCGGTGGGCCGGGTGGTCGGGGTCGGGTGGCAGATGGGCGGCGCCCGCGCGGAGGACTCCGAGGATCGCGGGCACCATCACGTGGCGAGGCAGAGCGAGGGCCACGACGGCACCTTCGCCGGCGCCGCGCGCGAGCAGCGGGGCCTCGACGCGGGCGGAGGTTCGGCGAAGGTCAGGGATCCGGCGGCGGTGACCAGGGCGGTCCGGTCGGGGTGTGCCGCGGCCGTGGCGGCGAGGAGTGCTGGCACGGCCCGCGTCTCCACCGGGTGGGCGGTGTCGTTCCAGGCGCCGGTGACGGCGGAGCGTTCGTCCTCCGTGAGGAGGTCGATCGACGTGAGCGGCAGGGGCGTCGATGGTCCCGGCCCCCCCGGGCTCCCGGCCCCGATCCGTACCCCTGCGGTGCGCCCTTCGGGATCCCTGAGATCTGGATCACCGAAGCCAAGAGGCCAAGGTCACAGGCGCCGCCTCTGCTGTCGCTCAAGAACTCTGGCCTAGCATCCGAGCATGACAGTCCTGCCCAATGACGGGCTCGCGCTGGCCGCCGAGTTCCCGTCCGCGACCCATGACCAGTGGCAGCTCCTGGTGGAGGGCGTGCTGCGCAAGTCGGGCAAGGAGGTCTCGGGCGCGTCTGCCGAGGACGCGCTGTCGACCTCCTTGGAGGACGGGCTCCGCACCAAGCCCCTGTACACCGCGCGCGACACGGCCCCCGATGCCGGCCTCCCCGGATTCGCCCCGTTCGTGCGGGCGGCGCGCCCCGAGGGCAGCAGCGCCGGCGGCTGGGACGTACGCCAGCGGCACACCGCCGGCGACAACGCGCTGGTGCTCGGTGACCTGGAGAACGGCGTCACCTCGCTGTGGCTGACCGTGGGCGAGGGCGGTATCCCGCTCGGATCGCTCGACAGCGTGCTGGACGGCGTCTACCTCGATCTGGCGCCGGTCGCCCTCGACGCGGGCCGTGACACCGAGGCCGCGGCCGCGGAACTGCTGCGGCTGTACGAAGCGCGCGGTGTCGCACCGGGTGCCGTCCGGGGCAACCTCGGTGCCGACCCGCTCGGCCACGAGGCCCGCACGGGCGCCCCGGCGGACTTCGCCCCGATCGCCTCGCTCGCCCGTCGGTGCGTCGAGGACTACCCCGGACTGCGGGCGCTGACCGTGGACGCGCTGCCGTACCACGAGGCCGGTGGATCGGCCGCGCAGGAGCTGGGCGCCTCTCTTGCGACCGGCGTCGCCTATCTGCGGGAGCTGACCGGGTCCGGGCTGGCCGTCGAGCAGGCCTGCGCGCAGCTGGAGTTCCGCTACGCCGCGACCGCCGACCAGTTCCTGACCATCGCCAAGCTCCGGGCGGCGCGCCGACTGTGGGCGCGGGTCGCCGAGGCGTGCGGGGCGCCGGCCGCGGGCGCTCAGGTGCAGCACGCCGTGACGTCGCCGGTGATGATGTCGCGCCGCGATCCGTGGGTGAACATGCTGCGGACGACCATCGCCACGCTGGCCGCGGGTGTCGGCGGCGCGGACGCCGTCACCGTCCTCCCCTTCGACCACGCCCTCGGCCTGCCCGACGCGTTCGCGCGCCGCATCGCGCGCAACACCTCGACGATCCTCATCGAGGAGTCCCACCTGTCCCGGGTCATCGACCCCGCGGGCGGCTCCTGGTACGTGGAGCGGCTGACCGACGAACTCGCGGGCGCGGCCTGGGAGTTCTTCCGTTCGATCGAGCAGGGCGGCGGCCAGGCGGCCGCGTTGCGCTCGGGCCGGCTCGGTGACGAACTGGCGAAGACCTGGGCGGCGCGCTCGGCGAAGCTCGCCAAGCGGCGCGAACCCATCACCGGCGTCAGCGAGTTCCCGCATCTCGCCGAGCGCCCGGTGCAACGCGAACCGGCCCCCGCCCCGCCGTCCGGCGGCCTGCCCCGGGTCCGGCGCGACGAGGCGTACGAGGCGCTGCGGGCCCGCTCCGACGCGCACCTCGCCGCCACCGGGTCCCGGCCCCGCGTCTACCTGGCCACCATCGGCCCCGCCGCCGCGCACACGGCACGGTCCATGTTCGTGTCGAACCTCTTCCAGGCCGGAGGCATCGAGCCGGTCACCGACGGCGCCTTCGAGGACAGCGGGGCCACCGAGGCCTGCCTCTGCTCCAGTGACGCGCTCTACGAGGAGCAGGCCGCGAGCACCGCCGAGGCCCTCGCGGCGGTGGGAGCCCGGCACGTGTTCCTCGCCGGCCGTCCCGGGCAGTACCCGGGTGTCGACTCCTACGTCTTCGCGGGCTGCGACGCCGTCGCCGTCCTCTCCGCCACGCTCGACCGCATGGGAGTGTCCTGATGGGAATCCCCGACTTCTCCGGGATCGAACTGGGGACACCCGCCGCCGACGGCAGCGCCGAGGAGTGGAGCGCCGCCGCGGCGAAGGCCACGGGCGGCGAGGCGCTCTGGGAGACCCCGGAAGGCATCGCGGTCAAGCCGCTGTACACCGGGCGGGACACCGAGGGACTGGACTTCCTCGACACCTACCCGGGCGTCGCGCCGTACCTGCGCGGCCCGTACCCGACGATGTACGTCAACCAGCCCTGGACGATCCGGCAGTACGCGGGTTTTTCCACGGCCGAGGAGTCGAACGCCTTCTACCGCCGCAATCTGGCGGCCGGTCAGAAGGGCCTGTCGATCGCCTTCGACCTGCCCACACACCGGGGTTACGACAGTGACCATCCGCGGGTGACGGGTGACGTCGGCATGGCGGGCGTGGCCATCGACTCGATCTACGACATGCGGCAGCTCTTCGACGGCATCCCGCTGGACAAGATGACCGTGTCGATGACGATGAACGGCGCCGTGCTGCCCGTCCTCGCGCTGTACATCGTGGCGGCCGAGGAACAGGGCGTGCCGCCCGAGAAGCTGGCCGGGACCATTCAGAACGACATCCTCAAAGAGTTCATGGTCCGCAACACGTATATCTATCCGCCGAAGCCGTCGATGCGGATCATCTCCGACATCTTCGCGTACACCTCGCAGCGGATGCCGCGCTACAACTCCATCTCCATCTCCGGCTACCACATCCAGGAGGCGGGCGCGACGGCCGACCTGGAGCTGGCGTACACGCTCGCGGACGGCGTCGAGTACATCCGGGCGGGCCGGGAGGCCGGCCTGGACGTGGACGCCTTCGCGCCCCGGCTCTCCTTCTTCTGGGCGATCGGCATGAACTTCTTCATGGAGGTCGCCAAGTTGCGGGCGGCCCGCCTGTTGTGGGCCAAGCTGGTCAAGCAGTTCGATCCGCAGAACGCCAAGTCGCTGTCCCTGCGCACCCATTCGCAGACCTCCGGCTGGTCGCTCACCGCGCAGGACGTGTTCAACAACGTCACGCGTACGTGTGTGGAGGCCATGGCCGCCACCCAGGGTCACACCCAGTCGCTGCACACCAACGCCCTCGACGAGGCACTCGCCCTGCCCACCGACTTCTCCGCGCGCATCGCCCGCAACACGCAGCTCCTCCTCCAGCAGGAGTCGGGCACCACCAGGGTCATCGACCCGTGGGGTGGCAGCGCGTACCTGGAGAAGCTGACGAACGACCTCGCCCGCCGGGCCTGGCAGCACATCGAGGAGGTCGAGGCGGCGGGCGGGATGGCGCAGGCCATCGACGCCGGTATCCCCAAGCTCCGGATCGAGGAGGCGGCGGCCCGCACCCAGGCCCGCATCGACTCCGGCCGGCAGCCGGTCATCGGCGTCAACAAGTACCGCGTGGAGACCGACGAGAAGATCGACGTCCTCAAGGTCGACAACTCCTCCGTCCGCACGCAGCAGATCGAGAAGCTGCGCCGGCTGCGGGCCGAGCGCGACGAGCCGGCGTGCCAGGACGCGCTGGACGACCTGACGCGGGCCGCGGCCGGGGAGGGCAACCTGCTGGAGCTGGCCGTGCGCGCGGCGCGTGCGATGGCCACCGTCGGGGAGATCTCCGACGCGCTGGAGAAGGTGTACGGGCGGCACGCGGGCCAGATCCGTACGATCTCCGGGGTGTACCGCAACGAAGCAGGGGAGTCCCCGTCCGTGGACCGCACCCGCACGCTGGTGGACGCGTTCGACGAGGCCGAGGGCCGTCGTCCGCGCATCCTGGTGGCCAAGATGGGCCAGGACGGGCACGACCGCGGCCAGAAGGTCATCGCCACCGCGTTCGCCGACCTCGGCTTCGACGTCGACGTCGGCCCGCTGTTCCAGACGCCGGCCGAGGTGGCGCGCCAGGCGGTGGAGGCGGACGTGCACATCGTGGGCGTCTCGTCACTGGCCGCCGGGCACCTGACGCTCGTTCCGGCGCTGCGCGAGGAGCTGGCGGCGGAGGGCCGCGAGGACATCATGATCGTGGTCGGCGGGGTGATCCCGCCGCAGGACGTTCCGACGCTGCTGGAGATGGGCGCGGCGGCCGTGTTCCCGCCGGGCACGGTGATCCCGGACGCGGCCTACGACCTCGTCCGGCGGCTCGGGACGGACCTCGGGCACGAGCTGTGATCGGACTCGACACCTACGTCAAGGGCGTGCTCGAGGGGAGGCGGGCGCTCGTCGCCCGCGCCATCACCCTCGTGGAGTCCACACGCCCCCAGCACCGGGCGCTGGCACAGGAGTTGCTGACCGAGCTGCTCCCGCACAGCGGCACCGCGCGGCGGATCGGGATCAGCGGGGTCCCGGGTGTCGGCAAGTCGACGTTCATCGACGCGTTCGGCACGATGCTGACCTCGCTGGGGCACCGGGTCGCGGTGCTCGCCGTCGACCCCTCGTCCAGCCGTACCGGCGGATCGATCCTCGGCGACAAGACGCGGATGGAACGGCTGGCCGTGGATCCGGACGCGTTCATCCGCCCCTCCCCCACGGCCGGCACGCTCGGCGGGGTCGCCAAGGCGACCCGGGAGTCGATCGTGGTGATGGAGGCGGCGGGTTACGACATCGTGCTCGTGGAGACGGTCGGGGTCGGCCAGTCGGAGACCGCCGTCGCGAACATGGTCGACTCCTTCCTGCTGCTGACGCTGGCCCGCACCGGGGACCAGCTCCAGGGCATCAAGAAGGGCGTTCTGGAACTGGCCGACGTGATCGCCGTCAACAAGGCGGACGGACCGCACACCCGCGACGCGCAGTCGGCGGCTCGCGAACTGGCCGGTGCGCTGCGGCTGATGCACGGCAGGGACGCGGCCTGGACGCCGCCCGTGCTCAGTTGCAGCGCCCGCGAGGGTGCGGGCCTGGACACCGTCTGGGACCGGCTGGAACAGCACCGTACGCTGCTCGAGTCCTCCGGCCGGCTCGCCGCCAAACGTCGGGACCAGCAGGTCGACTGGACCTGGACGATGGTCCGTGACGAGCTCCTCGGCCGGCTGCACGCCGACCCGGAGGTCCGCGCGCTGGCCCCCGACCTCGAACGGCAGGTGCGCGAGGGGTCGCTGACGGCGACCCTCGCCGCCGAGCGGATCCTCAAGACCTTCCACGGTGAGGACCGCTGGCGGTCCGGGTGACAGGCGCGAGCCTGTCCGCCCCCTCACGGGGCGCGCGCCCTGCGGTTCAGCGAACGCCTCCGCGCCCCTCCCCGGCCGCTCCTGCGGAAGGCTCGGCGGGGGCCGGCGAGCCGCGGACGTGACCGGACGCTTTCACGGTGGACGGCGGCGCGGGGTGGCGAAGCGTGAACCAGATGGTCTTGCCGTGGGTCTCGGACCGGGTCCCCCAGTGGTCGGCGAGCGCGTCGACGAGGAGCAGACCACGGCCGGACTCGTCGTCGTCGGCCGGAGCGCACAGTCTCGGGGGCAGCGCGCCCGCGTCCGTGACCTCGACCGTCAGCTCCCAAGCCGACCGGTGGATGTGCAGGCTGACCGGACTCCGGCCGTGCTGGACGGCGTTGGTGACGAGTTCGGACACGAGGAGGCGGGCGGTCTCGTCGGGGTGGTCCCACTGCCACGCGCGCCAGGTACTGCTGAGGAAGTCGCGCCCGATGGCCGCCGCGCGCACGTCGAGGGGAAGGTCCACGGTGGCGGTCGCGGCGGGCAGCCGCGTGATGAGGAGGGTGACGTCGTCGTCGTGCTCCGCGGGATCGGGGATGAAGGTGTTCACCAGGTGGTCGGCGATGTCCTCGGTGGTGCGGTTGTCGGCGAACCCGGCCTGCAGCTCGGCTTCGAGCGTCTTGAGCCCGGTTTCGAGGTCGTGGTGGTGCGACTCGACGAGCCCGTCCGTGTAGAGGACCAGTGCCGAGCCGGCCGGCACCTCGACCGTGGTCTGCCGATGCGGGACGCCGCCGACACCGAGGGGAACGCTGATCGGCGCCTGGACCTGGTGCACCTGTGTGTCGGGAGTGACCAGGAGAAGGGGGAGATGGCCTGCCGAGCAGAGCGTGATCTCGTTGCGCACCAGGTCGATGACGAGATAGCAGCACGTCACGATCTGGTCGGCCAGGTCCTGCACGACGGTGTCCAGCGCCTGCATCACCTCCTCCGGCGACAGCCGGGCCTTGGCGAGGGCGTGCGCCGCCGGCCGCAACTGGCCCATGACCGCCGCCGCTTCGAGACCGCGGCCCATGACGTCGCCGACGAGGATGCCCACCCTTCCCGCGGCCAGCGGAATCAGGTCGAACCAGTCGCCGCCCATACCCGCTCCCTGCACCGAGGGGAGGTAGCGAACGGCCGTGGGAATCGCCGGTAGTTGGGGCGGCAGGGTCATCAGACCCCGTTGGAGCGTCGACGCGATCGTGCGCTGCCGCTCGTACTGCTGACGGCGGCGCGCCTCCTGCCGCTTGCGGTCGCTGATGTCCCGGATACTGGCCGATGTGCCCATCACGGTGCCCGTGTGGTCCACGGTCGGCCAGACGGTGAGTTCCACGTCGATCAGCCGGCCGTCCTTGGTCCGGCGCACACTCTCGAAGTGGTCGACCCTCTCGCCGTCACGCAGCCGCGCCAGAAGCTGGGCGGTCTCGTCCTCCCGGCCGACGGGCAGCAGGATGTCCGCACTCCGGCCGATCGCCTCGTCCGGTCGGTAGCCGAAGATGCGCTGGGCCGCGGCGTTCCAGAAGGTGAAGGTCCGGTCGGAGGCCACCGACACCATGGCGTCCTCGCAGGACTCCACCATGGCGGCGAGTTCGATCAGCTGACTCTCCGCGCGGCGACGGGCCGTGACGTCGCGGATGGAGGCGATCACCACCACACCCTCTTCGGTCCGGAGCGGGTTCAGCGCCGTCTCCACGGGGAATTCCTCACCGTTCTTGCGCCGTCCGTGAAGTCTCGGTCCTCCGCACAGGGGCGAGGCGACGGGCGAGTCGGCGAAGGCCCTCCGGTGGGCGACGTGTGCGCGATGCCGGTGCTCGGGCACGAGCAACTCGACGGTGCGGCCGAGCAGTTCCTCGCGGGTGTAGCCGAACATCGCCTCGGTCTGGGCGTTCACCAGCACGATGTCGCCGGACCGGTCGACGATGACGACGGCGTCGGGTGTGGCTTCCAGCAGGGCTCGGAATCGCTGCTGCAGGCGTTCCTTCTCCCGCTGTGCGTCGGCCCGCTCGGTGATGTCGGTGGAGACGCCTCCCACCGCGTAGGTCTCGCCCGCTTCGTCGGCCACCGGGAAGAGACTGGTCAGAAAGCGGCGGGCGGTCCCGTCCGCCGACGTCCAGGTGGATTCGAACTGAATGGCCCGGCGGGACGCACCGGTCAACTGGTCCCTGTGGCCCACGGGGCCGGGCAGGGGATCGGCGTCCGCCGCGTCCGCCGTCGGGACGGGTCCGCTGCCGAAGACCCGTTCGAACTGGCTGTTGACGGCCAGATAGCGTCCGCGGAGATCGCGGAGGAACACGATCGCGGGGGTGTGGTCCATGACGGTGCGCAACTGCGCGTAGGCCCTTACGGCCCGCTCGGCGCGGGATCGGCCCTGCTCCAGCCGATCCGCCGTGGCCAGTGCCAGAAAGGCCAGGGTCCCGGTGACGACGATGTTCCCGGTGACCAGCAGGGTGAAGCCCAGCCGTGTGCCGTACCAGCCGAGATCGTGACCCCTCAGACCCAGCCAGCCGAGCGCCGGCGGCACCATCAAGGTGACCACCAGCATGCGTTGCCCCAACATCGCCGTCGTGCTGCGCTGCGTGACCAGCCGGGCCGGCCCGCCCTCGGGCAGCGCCAGGAAGCTGCCGATGCCGAGCAGCGTCAACCCGATCGCGGTGGGCAGCGCCATCCCCGTGTACTGGCCGAAGCGCTCCAGCTCGGACACCTCGTTGACGAAACCGTAGAGGCGCAGCAGGCCGACGAGCGCCACCACGAGCGAGACGACCTGCGCGATGCCGGACGCCCGACGACGGCTCGTGAGGAGAACCAGCTGAGCCAGCGACTCCAGGGCGATCCCCACAGCGGTGTTGAGGGCCATCCGCCCGGGGGGCACCACGACGGGCGCACCGCCCCGGTCGAGGAACAGTAGTTGGTCGACCCCGAGATCGAGGTTCAGGCCGTATTCCAGAAGCGTCGTTCCCGCGACGGCGGCGGCCGTCGCGGCGCAGACTCCGACGGCGGCGCGCACCCGGCGTCCCGGGTGTGGGTGAGCCAGTCCGAGGAGGCCGAGGGACAGCAGCAGCAGGGACACCGCGCTGTTGGGTTTCATGACCGCCTGTTGTGAGACGAAGCTCTTGAAGGCCCCCACCTCGAACATCCAGCCGGCAAGTCCCAGAATCGATACGGCAAGAGCGCCGACTGCCGCCGCCACGGCAGTTCTTCGAGCAACAGCCACCGCGGGTGACGCGGGTCCGGCCCAACGCGCCTGCGGACGGTCACCGATCCGCCTTCCAGAACTTTCCAATGCGCCGTTCTCCTGGCCGGTCGTTGCGGGACGCCGCCCCCGGCGTCCCTCGCAGGCCCACCCGGCTCGCGGCCGCTCCTTCCGACGGCACACGTACGGGTCACGGGCCGACAAGCCATCGGCCGAGCCAGGGAGACACGCTAGCCAGCATTGACGGCCTTCACCTGGGAAGATGCCTAATTCCACTCAATAGGAACCAGTGGTCCACTTTTGACCGATAAGGATCGCCCCGCGTCGACCGGATGCGAGGGACGAACGAAGCCCCGCGCAACGCGAAGGGGCTCCCACACACGGGTGTGTGGGAGCCCCTTCGCGTTGCCGGGGTCTCAGCTCGCGGCCGGGACCGACCGCCCCGAACCGACGGCTGCGGGTTTCGGGTTCAGCAGGCGCTCGGCCAACTCACCGAAGACCAGGCCGAATCCGCCCCACAGAGCGGTCTGGATGGCCAGGGCCGAGAGCCGGAACCGCCACAACAGGGTGGCCGGGAAATCGTTGGGGACCTCGTTGATCACGGGCAGGAACTCGTAGGCCAGGCCGATCACGACGGCGAAGGCGGCCACCGCGACGACGGTCGCGTACCAGGTGCCGGTCCTCGGAGCGAGCCGTTTGCCGAGGATGGTGGCGGCGACGGCCAGCAGCACGCTGAGGACCATCATCAGGAAGTACAGGGTCGTCCGCTTGCCGATGGTGTCGGGGTCGCCGACCGACGGCGGGTTGGCCGGGTACTTCAGGAAGGGCACGACGTAGACGGCCAGCAGTGCGCTGCCCGACAGCAGGAGAGCGGTCGCGCGTGCTCCGAACCGGCCCACGCGGCCGAGGGCGAAGCAGTAGGCGAGCGCGGCGATGCCGCCGAAGGCGATGCCGTAGAGCAGGACACCGGTGGCCAGGCCGGCGGTGGACTGCAGGCTGCGGGAGACGAGTTCGACCTCGTGCTCGTGGGCGTGTGCGTGCGCCTCCTCGAAGCCGATGGCGCTGTCGACGCTCGGTTCACCGAGGAAGTAGGCGACCACCAGCGCGAGCACGCCGGCCGCGAGGCCGGCGAGCATGCCGCGCACGAGCAGGTTTCTTACCGTTGCGGAGTTCATGAGTGTGCTCTGTCCCTCGCGTCAGTGGCAGGGGAAGCCGAGCAGGTGGCGGGCGTCGTGCACCCACTCGTGGACGTTCTCGCCCGAGACGACGGCGGTGGCGCCCTGTTCAGCGCCGACGAAGTAGAGCAGGACCAGCATCAGGATGCCGAAGAAGACCGCCCAGGGAGCAATCGCCTTCAGCGGCAACTTGGCGGGTACTACGGGGGTGGTGGCTGTCGGCTGGGCGACGGTCTGCGCCATGGCAGGACCTCCTCGGGAGTTCGCGTCCCATCTCGGTGGTGCACTGGATGACGCCTACGGGTCTGACTTGCGAGGCGTCCAGCGTGCTGGAGCGTCTCGTTCACAGTGGCGCGACCGTGCCGGATTTCCCACCGGCTTCCGTCCTGACGTCATCGATATCTGACCGACCGTACCGCGTGGCGAGTACATGGCCAAGACCGCCCCACCTGGCGTGATCTTCCTCTCGCACCAGGTGGCCGGTCGGCGGGGGCGGTGGGTGAACGGCTCACCCGGCCCCGGCGTTCGGCTGAAGCCGTCACGCGCCCGCTCCGCCCGCCTCCGTGGCGATACCGGTTACCACGAGCCCGAGTTCGCGTTCGCCGAGCGGGGCGAAGAAGCGCTCGACGTCCGCGTCGGTCACCTCGGCGAGGGTGGCCGGGGTCCAGCGCGGGTCGCGGTCCTTGTCGATGATCTGTGCCCGGACGCCCTCCACCAGGTCGGGAGCGGTCAGGAACGCGCACGAGACGCGGTACTCCTGGTTCAGGACGTTTTCCAGTGGGCCCGATCGACGGACCCGGCGCAGCGAGGCCAGGGTGACTTTCAGCGCGGTGGGCGATCGACTGAGCAGTGTCTCCGCCGCCTCCTTGGCCGCGGGATCCCCGAAGGCGTCCAGCCGCCGGAGGATCTCCTCCACGGTGTCGGCCGGGTAGCAGGTGTCGATCCACTCGCGGCAGTCCGTCAGCGGGGCGTGGGGCGGCTGCCGCGTGTGACGGGCCAGGACCTCCCGTACGGGCCGGTCCGCCAGCTCGGCGAGGAACGCGGGGAGGGCGGCCGACGGGACGAAGTGGTCGGCGAGGCCGCACAGCAGGGCGTCGCCGGCGGTGACCGACGTGCCGGTCAGGGCGAGATGGGTGCCCAGCTCGCCCGGGGCGTGGGCGAGCAGGTGGGTGCCTCCGACGTCGGGGACGAAGCCGATACCGGTCTCCGGCATGGCGATCCGCGAGCGCTCGGTGACGATCCGGACGCTGCCGTGCGCGGAGACGCCGACGCCGCCGCCCATGACGATGCCGTCCATCACGGCCACGTACGGCTTGGGGAAGCGGGCGATGCGGGCGTTGAGGTGGTACTCGTCGCGCCAGAACGCGGCGGACGCGGTGCCGTCCCCGTCGCGTGCGTCGTCGTGGACGACGCGGATGTCCCCGCCCGCGCACAGGCCCCGGTCTCCGGCGCCGGTGATGACGACGGTCTCGACCGACGGATCGTGCTCCCAGGCGGTGAGGGCCCTGTCGACGAGGTGCACCATCTCGTGGTTCAGGGCGTTCAGGGCCCTCGGCCGGTTGAGGATGATGTGGGCGGCCCGTCCCTCGGTGCGCACCAGGACGGAGGGTTCGGCGGCGTGTTCCTCGGTGCCGTTCATCGGAGAACCTCCGTCGGGCCGTGGGCCACGATGTCGTGCATGATCTCGTTCGTTCCTTCCGGGGCCGGGTGGAAAGCGCAGCTCGGTGACGATCTTCTCAGCGCCCGCGACGGCCGGGTGAGTCGGTTCCTTCGAGCGGGTGCGGGGCGTCATCGGAGACCGGGTACCCCGGTCGCTCACGCAGGCGGCGGACACCCGGCGGGCGACGGCCGGACGCCCGGTGTTCAGCGTGCCTGCGCCGTCCGCAGGTCGATGCCGCGGGCGGAATCTGAACGGCCGTTGCGGCAGGACTCGGTGAGGACGTAGGCGGGTTGCCGAGCTTCTTCAAGGCGCCGGGGTGAAGCCGTCGTCCTCACGGAAGCCCTAGTTCCAGCCGGCGAACACGAGGTCGGCGCGGGCGGCGAGGACGCTTTTCCTTGGTAAGCCGGTCCTCGGAAAGCTGGTCCTGGGAAAGCCACTTCACCTTCTCGTAGCCCTCCTTGCGGGGCACACCGGTCAGGTCGCCCTCGTCGTCAGGCATGGCGAACCCGGCCATGCGGTGGCGCTTCAGCGCCGTCGGCACCGGACCGGGCCGCGCAGGGGCGCGCGGACGAACGGTCCGGTACGGCGGACGCCTCCTGTCAGGCCTCTTCCTCGGTGCGCAGCACGTACAGCTCCGGCAGGTTGACCACGATCGCCTCCTGCGTGCTGCGGGCGATGACGACGACGGCCTCGTCCGCCGGGTCCGGGTTCTCCTCGCGGTGCGGCACGAACGGGGGCACGAAGATGTAGTCACCGGGCGAGGTGCGCAGCCGGATCTCCTCGGGCTGCGGGCCCGCGTCGTCGAGGAACACGAACTCCGGGTGTCCGCTCACGACGTAGATGGCCGTCTCGGAGGCGCCGTGGTGATGGTCGGAGGACGAAGTCGCGGGGGCGACGTGGGTCTGGCCCATCCACAGCTTCTCGGATCCCACCGTGGTGCCGCTGACGGCCGCGAAGCGGCGCATGCCGCCGCTCTGCGCCGTGTCGCCGTCGAGCGCGTCGGCGCGGATGTGGTGCAGGCGGGTGCGCAGGGGGGACGGCGACGGCCCCGCACGATCCGTGAGATGGGGGTGGAAACCTTCACCGGGGGTCGTCAGCGGCTGGCTCATGTGGGGCGACGCTAGAGCCGTCCGGAAAAGGATGTCAAGAGGTGTCCATTGTCCTTCACCTGCGGCAATGTTCCCGCAATGTAGGTGTGGAAGCGGTGGAAGCGCCCGCGCCGGGCGCCCTGTCGGGCATCATGGCCGCATGCATATCTCCGCGAAGGCGGACTACGCCACCCGGGCGCTGCTGGAGCTCGCCCGCGAACCCGCCAGACCGCTCACCTGCGAGGCCATCGCCTCCTCGCAGCAGATCCCGTTCCGGTTCCTGAAGTCCGTCGTCGGCGAGCTGCGCAGGGCGGGGCTGGTGCGCAGTCAGCGTGGCTGCGAGGGCGGCTACTGGCTCGGCCGGCCGGCCGGCGAAGTCACCCTGCTGGACGTCGTACGCGCCGTGGACGGCGAGCTGATCACCCTGCGGGGCGAGCCGCTGGCCGGACTGGACTACCCCGGTCCCGCCGCCGGGCTGCCCGGCGTGTGGCGGCAGATCGAGGCGGACGCCGCGGCGGTGCTCGGCGGGACGACCCTGTCCGCGCTGCTGCCCGCCCGGCCGGCCGAACGACTCAGCCACAAGGGAGCCGCGTGACGGCCGCGCCCGCCGCCGGGGCGGAGGCCGTCCGGCACCCCGGGGTCGAGGTCGTCGAGTACACGGACCCGCTGTGTCCGTGGGCCTGGGGTTCGGAGCCGGTGTTCCGCCGGCTGCGCGCCGGGCTCGCGGGCCACGTCCGCTGGCGCCGCGTGTACTGCCTGCTCTTCGACCACGACGACGACGCGGCGCCCGATCCGGCGGCGGAGACCGCCTGGTACGCGCGGTACGTCGAGGAGGTCGGCGCGCACACGGGAGCCCCCGGGCCCGCTCGGCTGAGCCGGGTCGCGGCGAGTTCATGGCCGTCCTCGCTGGTCGCCAAGGCCGCCGAGCGACAAGGCACCGAGGTGGCCGACCGGGTGCTGCGGCGGCTGCGGGAGAGCGTCTTCGTCCTCGGCGAACCGGCGGACACCGCGCCGCTCGCGCTGTCGGCGGTACGAGGCGTGCCGGGCCTGGACCAGGAGCGGCTGGCCGCCGACGCCGCCTCGGCCGAGGTGCTGGACGCGGTGCGCGCCGACCACGCCGAGGCACGCCGTCCGGTGCGCGAGGCGCTGTCCGTGCCCGGCGGATCGCCGCACCCCGGCGCCGCGAAGGAGACCGCGGACGGGGGTCACCGGTATGCGCTGCCGACCCTGCTGATCCGCACCCCGGCGGCGTTCCGCGTCGTACCGGGCTGGCGGCCGTACGAGCAATACGCCGCCGCCGTCCACGAGTTGAGCCCGGAATCGTCGACGGACTCCGTACCGCGGACTCCCGAGGAGGCGCTCGCCCGGTACCGGAGTCTGACCGGCCCGGAGGGCAACCTGCTGGCCGACGGGCCGTGGCCCCCGGCTCAGGCGGTCCGCGTGGAGACCGGCAACGGCCCCCTGTGGCTGCATCCGGACGAGGCCGCGGTGCACCCCGCCCTCGGTGCGGGCCCTCCCTCGGCGCCCTGACAGGCTTCTGATCAGCGGTCAGAGGCCGTCCCGCCCAATGAGACACCAATTGGTGTCCATTGACAGCCGCCGAGCGCGGCCCCCAGGATGTGCCCATGCTCACGACGCATCCCGGCGTGGAGTGCCGCTACGTGGACCTGCGGCGCACCTGCAGCGCTCTCTGTCGCTGACCGCCCGCCCACCGCGGCCCCCAGGCGCCTGACGCCGCTCTTCTCGGCACCGGCACCGGTCTCCCACCGGCTCGCCGCCCGATGGCCGTCATCGCGCGCCGTCCCCGCAGCGCCTCGTCGTTCTCCCTCCCCCGGCCTTCCGGCCGCCCCTTTCGCGATCCGCCGACGCCTCACGCCCTGAGCGCGGCATGCCTCCGTGCGCACCGAAGCCGCACCGGCATGCCCGTCCGGGCTGCGCGGTGTCAGCGAGGGGGCGCGCCGTCCTCGCTCCCGCTCCGGCGCCCCGGCGCCGGCGGGAGCCCACGCAGAAAGAAAAAACAGATGTCCGGACGACTCACGCCCAAAAGCCCCGCACCAGGCCTGCGCTCCGCCCGGCGGCCCGGCCGGCTCCGTGCCGCGGCCCTGGGGACCGCCCTCACCTCCGTGCTCGTCCCCGCACTCAGCGCCTGCGGCGGTGAGGCCGCATCGGCCGGCGGCGGCGCGGCCGCGCTGAAGTGGACCTCCTCCTACTTCCCCACCCACTGGGACCCGGTCGTCGGCGGCAGCGGCGCCCAGTTCCGCGAACTCGCCCTCGTGTACGCCTCGTTGACCCGCACGGACAAGAACGGAAAGGCCGTCCCGGATCTTGCCAAGAGCTGGGAGTACAACGCCGAGGGTGACGTGATCACCTTCCACCTGCGCCCCGGGCTGAAGTTCAGCGACGGTACGCCGGTCGACGGTTCCGCGGTGAAGGCGGCGATCGAACGCGCCAAGAAGCAGAAGAACTCCGCCCTCTTCGGCGACCTGACCTCCATCAAGTCCGTGGAGGCCAAGGGACTGGACGCGGTGATCCGGCTCAGCCAGGTGGACTACCAGATACCCCAACTGCTCGGCGAGCGCGTCCTGCAGATCGCCAGCCCCAAGGCGTCCGCCTCGCCCGGCAAACTGGACCAGAACCCCGTCGGCGCGGGTCCGTTCATCGTCACCCAGCTCGTGCCGGGCACCAAGGCGGTCCTGAAGAAGAACCCCGACT
Organism: Streptomyces sp. NPDC102279; assembly: GCF_044766365.1. Taxonomy (NCBI): domain Bacteria; kingdom Bacillati; phylum Actinomycetota; class Actinomycetes; order Kitasatosporales; family Streptomycetaceae; genus Streptomyces; species Streptomyces sp. NPDC102279. The sequence goes on from NZ_JBIWLU010000001.1 coordinate 618,868, forward strand.
ACTGGGACGCCAAGAACATCCACATCGACAACGTCGAGCTGACCTCAGCGCCCGACGCCTCCACCGTCGTGTCCGGACTCCAGACCGGCGTCTACAACTTCGCCGACATCGCGCCCAGTCAAGCCGACGCGGCCAAGAAGGCCGGCCTCGACGTGTTCGTGCAGCCCGGCTTCAACGCGTCCAACATCAGCCTCAACGTGAACAAGGCCCCGTTCGACAACGACAAGGTCGTCGACGCGGTGCGGTACGCGGTCAACCGTCAGGAGTTCGTCGACAAGTTGACGTTCGGCTACGGCTCGGTGACCAACCAGCCCTTCCCCAAGGGGTACGTGGCCTTCGACCCCCAGTCGGAGAACGCCTACGCGTACGACCCCGCGAAGTCGAAGAAGCTCCTGGCCGAGGCCGGTTACAAGGCCGGGGACATCAAACTGAAGCTGGTCATCCCGGCGGAGGACCCGCAGGCCGAGATCGTCCAGGCGCAGTTGGCGAAGGTCGGCATCAAGATCACCATCAAGATCGACAAGAACTGGGCCACCCCGTTCTTCGCGAAGGACCTGACGTTCTCGCTGTACGGAACGACGGGGCGTGACTCCGCCGCGCAGACCCTCACCGCGCACTTCGGCCCGGACGGCCCGCTCAACCTCAGCACCCCCTACGAGCCCGCCGGGTTCGAGGCCGCCATCGCCAAGGTGCGGCAGACGCCGCTCGATTCGCCCGACTACACGAAGGTCCTCCAGGGGGCGACCCGGGCGGGGCTCAAGAGCAAGGCGCTCGTCTTCACGTACTCCTCGCCCAACCTCGTCGCCAAGAGCAAGTCCATCTCGGGGCTGCCGAAGAACCCGGCCCACATCGACTGGACCGGCGTGACCATCTCCGGCAACTGACCCTCCGTCCATCACAGAGAGGAGGCACCCCATGACGACGACGGAGGCACCGGCCCCGCCCGACGTCCGTCTTCCCGCCGCCGCGGCCAGGACACGGCACACCCTGTTCCGTGTCCTGGCCACCCTCGCCCGGTCGATCGCGATCTTCGTGCCCGTCTTCCTCGTCGCGACGTTCGTGACGTTCGCGCTGCGGTCGCTGAGCGGGCTCAGTCCGGCGCGCATCCAGCTCGGCGAGGAGGCGACGCCCGAGGCGGTGGCCCGGGTCGAGGCCCAGTGGGGCCTCGACCGGCCGTTCCTGGTCCAGTACGCGGACTGGTTCGGCGGCGTCCTGCACGGACAGCTCGGAACGAGCTGGACCAACGGCGCCGACATCTCGACCCTCATCGGACTCGGCCTGGGCGTGAGCCTGTCGGTGGCGACCTTCGCCCTGCTCATCGGCGTGGTCGCCGGCTTCGCCCTCGGCACACTCGCGGCGCTGCGCCGCACCACCTGGGTCGACCGGGCGATCACCGGGTTCGTCACGGTCATCTCGGTGATGCCGGCCTTCGTCGTCGGGATCGTGCTGGTCGCGGTCTTCGCGGTGGGACTGCACCTGCTCCCGTCCGCCGGATACGTGCCGGCGGAGCAGGCGTTCGGGCCGTGGCTCGCCCACATCACCCTGCCGGCGATCGCGCTCAGCTTCGACGTCGTCGCCGACGTCGCCCGCCAGTTGCGCACCAGCCTCATCGCCGCCTACCGCGAGAACTACGTGACAGGCGCGGTGGTCCGCGGGCTGAGTCCCCGCAGGATCTTCTTCGGCCATGTACTGCGCAACGGTCTCGGGCCGGCGCTCGCCACGCTCGGCCTGAAGTTCCCCGCCCTCGTCGGTGCCTCCGTCGTGACGGAGTGGATCTTCGGGCTGCAGGGCTTCGGACGGTTCGCCAACGACTCCGCGCAGGCCGGCGACGTACCGGCCGTACAGGGCGTCCTCGTGGTGTCGATCGTCCTGGTCGTCGTCTTCAACCTCATCGTCAACCTGGTGCTGGCGCGCGTCACGCCGGCCTCGCAGCGGGGGGTGTGACCATGGTGCGCCGCGTCCTCGCCCTCGCCTCCGGCCGGATCGCCGTGGCCGTTCTCGTCGCGGTCGCCCTGCTGGCTCTGCTCGGGCCGCTGATGGCCCCGCAGAACCCCCTGGCGACCAGCGACCACACGCTCGCCGCCGCCTCCGGTGCCCACTGGCTGGGGACCGACTACCTCGGCCGTGACGTGCTCAGCCGGCTCCTCGACGGCTCACGCGTCAGCGTCCTCGGAGCCCTGGAGGTCGCCCTCACGGCACTCGCCATCGGCGCAGTCCCGGGCATCCTCTCGGTCTACCTCGGCCGGGCCTTCGAATGGATCACCCTCCGGCTCGCCGACACCCTCGTCGCCCTGCCCTTCCTCCTGTTCGCCGTCGCCGTGATCGCGCTGCTCGGCAACGGCCTCACCCAGGCGATGCTGGTCACGGGCGCGCTGGTGTCCCCGCTGTTCTACCGTGTGGCCCGCGCCGCGACCCTGTCCGTCGCCCGTTCCCCGTACGTCGAGGCGGCGCTCGTCTCCGGTGCCTCCGTCGGCTGGGTCGTGCGCCGTCACGTCTGGGCCAAGGTCCTGCCGCCCATCGCGGTCGCCCTCGCCCAGACCATCGGGGTCGGGTTCGTCATCGTGTCGAGCCTGACCTTCCTCGGCATCGGCGTCCAGCCGCCCGCGCCCACCTGGGGCGGGCTGCTCGCCTCGGACCTCGGCTACCTCAGTCACCAGCCGTGGGCGCCGGTCGTACCGGCCCTGCTGATCATGGTCACCGTCTGGGCCTGCAACCTTCTCGCCGACGCGATCCGCGATGTCTCCGGCGAAGCGGGCCGCGCGCTGGTCAACAACCGCAAGGTCCGCGCGAACCGCCGCCGCGAGGCCGAACCCGCCCCCGTAGGAGGTGTGCGATGACCGCCCTGTCCGAGAAGCTTCTGCCCGAGGCCGAGGAGATCGCCGGCCCCGGTCCGGGCCACCCGGCCGACCGGCCCGCTCCCGTACTGTCCGTGCGCGACGTCCGCATCGGCGACCTGGCCGGCGACCGGGAGATCGTGCACGGCGTGAGCTTCACGCTCACCCCGGGCAGGGCCGTCGGCATCGTCGGCGAGTCCGGCAGCGGAAAGACCCTCACCTGCCGTGCCGCGCTGGGCATCCTGCCCACCCACTTCGAGATCACCGGCGGGTCGGTGGAGATCGACGGTGACGACATCGCCGGTCTCTCCCCGGCCCGGTGGACGGAACTGCGCGGTGCGACGATCAGCGCGGTCTTCCAGGACCCCGCGTCGTACCTCAACCCGTCGATCCGGGTGGGCGCGCAGATCGCCGAGGTCATCCGGGTCAAGACCGGGCTGAAGCGGCGGGCCGCGCACCGCCGGGCCGTGGAGCTGCTGCGCGCGGTCCACCTGCGCGACCCGGAGCTGGTCCACGGCCAGTACCCGCACGAGTTGTCCGGCGGCATGCTCCAGCGGGTCCTCATCGCGGCGGCGATCGCCGCGGGACCGAGGATCCTCATCGCCGACGAGGCGACCACCGCGCTCGACGTGACCGTCCAGGCCGAGATCCTCGACCTGCTGGCCGACCTGCGCGAACGGACCGGACTGGCACTCGTCGTGGTCTCCCACGACCTCGCCGTGGTGGCCCAGTTGTGCGACGAGGTCCTCGTCATGCGCCAGGGCGAGGTGGTCGAGCAGGGGCCCACCCACGAGGTGCTCCACCACCCGCGGCACGCCTACACCCGGCTGCTGATCGCCGAACACGAGCAGTACGGCCTCGACACGTTCCTCGCGCCCGGGGAGGACGCATGAGCACCTCCGACGCCGTCACCGCCGAGCCGTCCGTCGCGACCGCCGCCTCCGGGGGGACCACGGACCCCGTCCTCTCGGTCAGGGACCTGGAGGTCCACTACGGGCTGCGCAGGCGGCGCCGCCGCGCCCTGCACGGCGTCACCCTCGACGTCACACCGGGTGAGACCGTCGGCGTCATCGGAGAGACGGGCTCGGGCAAGTCCACCCTGGCGCGGGCGGTGCTGGGCCTGGTGCGCGCCTCCGGCGGGTCCGTCGTCGTCGACGGCGAGGACGTCACCTCCCACAGCCCCCGCCAGTGGCGCGCCCTGCGCCGCCGCGGTGTCGTCCAGTACGTCTTCCAGGACCCCCTCCGCAGCCTCGACCCGGATCTCACGGTCGAGACCTCGCTCGCCGAGCCGCTGCTCGTCGCGGGCGTGTCCCGCGACGAGGCCGCGCGCCGGGTGCGCGCGTTCCTCTCGCGGGTCCGCCTCTCCGAGGACCTGCTCGACCGGCTGCCCGGTGAGCTGTCCGGCGGCCAGCGCCAACGCGTGGCGGTGGCGCGGGCGTTGGTCACCGAGCCGCGGCTCGTCATCCTCGACGAGCCGGTCAGCGCGCTGGACTCCGCGAACCGCGTCCAGATCCTGCAGATCCTCAAGGAACTCCGCGACGACGGGGTGGCCCTCGTCTTCATCTCCCACGACCTCGGCTCCGTCGCCGGCATCGCCGACCGCGTCGCCGTGCTGTACCAGGGCGAACTGGTCGAGGTCGGCCCTGTCCGCGACGTCATCACCCGGCCCCGGCACCCCTACACGCGCCTGCTCGTCCGCTCCGCGCCCACCCTGCACTCCGCGCCGGCCGACCGGGCCGAACGCGAAGCCCTGCGCGCCCTCCTGCACTCCTGATCCGCCACCGACCCGACAGACAGGAACCCGACACCATGCCCCGCACGATCCATCTCGCCCTGCACCCCTACGGCGTCGGCGGCCCCGGCCAGCACGGCCTGTGGAAGGACCCGCGCGTCGCGAAGAACTCCAGCATCGACATCGACTACTACATCCGGCTGGCGAAGGCGGCCGAACACGCCCTCTTCGACGCCCTGTTCATCGTCGACAGCCAGTTCATCAACTCCACCTACCCGGCGCACTACCTCAACCGTCTGGAGCCGCTGACCCTGTTGTCCGCGGTGGCCACCCACACCCGGCACATCGGCCTGGTGGGCACGGCGAGTTCGACGTACAACTCGCCGTTCAACCTGGCCCGCCGGTTCGCCTCCCTCGACCACATCAGCGGCGGCCGGGCCGGCTGGAACGTCGTCACGAGTTTCGACACCGGCACGTCCCGGAACTTCGGGCTCGACGAACACCTCGACTACAGCACGCGTTACGGCCGCGCCCTGGAGTTCGTGCGCGTCGCCCGGGGACTGTGGGACTCCTACGAGGAGGACGCGTTCCCCGCGGACGTGGACCAGGGCGTCTTCCTCGACCCGGCCAAGCTGCACGCGCTCGACCACGTGGGCGAGCACTTCAAAGTGGCCGGCCCGCTGAACCTCTCCCGCTCCCCGCAGGGCCAGCCCGTCATCTTCCAGGCCGGCGTCTCCGAGGAGGGCCGCGACCTCGCCGCGCAGGTCGCCGAGGGCATCTACGCACCGGGCGGCACTCTCCAGCAGGCACAGGATTACTACGCGGACATCAAGAAGCGCACCGCTTCCTACGGCCGCGACCCCGAGCACATCAAGATCTTCATCCACGGAGGTCCGGTCGTCGCCGCCACGGACGAGGCCGCCCGGCGGCGGGAGCGGGAGATCTTCGAGGAGGACAACGACTTCGGGCGCAACCTCGCCCTGCTCGGCCGCTCCTTCGGCGCCTACGACTTCAGCGTGCACGACCTGGACGCGCCGTTCCCCGACGTCGCCCACCTCGCCGAGAAGGGCGGTCGCACAGGAGCGGCCAAGCTCATCGAGCGGGCCCACGTACAGAACCTGACGCTGCGCCAGGTAGCCGAGTCGGTCAACCAGTTCCGCACCTCACCCTTCGTCGGGGCGCCGCAGACCGTCGCCGACACCATCGAGGAGTGGTTCGACGCCGGCACCTTCGACGGCATCAACCTCGCCTTCCGCACCGAGGAGGACCTGAACCTCTTCGTCGACGGAGTCGTCCCGATCCTCCAGAAGCGCGGACTTTTCCGCACCGAGTACGCGGCCGACACCCTGCGCGGCAACCTCGGCCTGCCCGTCCCGGCCAACCGCAACACGCGCGAGCCGCAGCTCGTGAGCGACTAGCGGCCGGCGGCTGTCGTCCCGCGGCACCTTCTCCGGCTCCTCCGCCTTCTCCACTTGCGGTCCCGTCGGCCGGCCGGCTCTCCCCGCCACCGGCCGACGGCGCCCGACACCGAAAGGCATCACCTCATGACGAGCGAGCGACCACGCTTCCGGCTCGGCTTCCTCACCCATGTCCAGGGACGCGACCAGGACATCGCCCGCACCTACCGCAACGCCCAGGAACTCTTCGTCGTGGCGGACGAGCTGGGTTTCGACGTCGGCTGGGTCGCCCAGCACCACGTCGCCCTCGGAGGCGGCGGACTGTCCTCGCCCTGGACCTTCCTCGCGCACGCCGCCGCGCGCACCACCCGGATCCGCCTCGGCACCGCCATCACCGTGCTCCCGCTGGAGGATCCCGTCCGACTCGCCGAGGACGTCGCCACCGTCGACGCGCTGAGCGGCGGCCGTGTCGAGATCGGCGTCGGCAGCGGGACGAGCGGCCTGGAGTACGCCGCCTTCGGCAAGGACGTCAGCCGCAAGCGGGAACTGACCAGCGAGAACCTCGACGTCCTGCGCCAGGCCCTGTCCCGGGCCGACGTGGGAACGCCCGGCTTCCACATCCAGCCGCGGCCCGGCGACTTCACCGACCGCGTGTGGCAGGGCGTGTTCAGCGCCCAGGGCGCGGAGTACGCCGCGAGCCGCGGCTCCCACCTCCTGCTCAACCGGGCCGCCTACGGATACGACGCCCCCACCGACGAGGTGCAGCGCCCCTGGGCCGACGCCTACCTCGCCGCCTGGGACCGGCCGCACCGGCCGCGCATCGGCCTGTCCCGCTTCGTCTTCCCGGCCAAGGACCGGCGCACGGCGCTCCGCGCGATCGGCGACGACGTCCACCGGGCGGCGCTGCGCATGGCGGAGAGCGGCGCATTCCCCAAGGGCCTCGACGCGGACGAGGCGCTGCGCCGCTTCCACACGTTCTACGGCCATCCCGACGAGATCGTCGAGAGCCTGCGCCAGGAGAAGGTCCTGCCCGTGGCGACCGACCTGATCACCCAGTTCAACCCCGCAGTGCCCGACCACGACGCCGCCGTACGCGCCCTCGAACTCATCGCGACCGAGGTGGCGCCCGCCCTCGGCTGGCAGCCCGCGCGCACCGCCGAACCCGCATCCGCAGGAGTGTGAGATGACCCAGTACAGCGACCACCACGGCCCCGAAGGCCTGCTGATCCGCGGCACGATCATCGTGGTGCCCGGCCGCGGTGAGACCCGGCACACCTACACGCGCTTCGCCCGGCGGCTCGCCTCCGACGCCTACCGCGTCCGGGTGATCGACGCGCCGGTCCTCGACGCCGAGGACCCGGACGGCTCCCTGACCGGCCTCGCCGAGCGGCTCACGGACGCGATCGGTGGCACCGCCTCCGAGGACGGCGTGGCCCTGCCGGTCGTGCTCGTCGGGGCGGACACCGGGGCCGCCGCGCTCGCCGCGCTGCTCGGCCGGACCGGGACGGTGCCGGCCCCGGAGCCGGACGCGCTGGTCCTCGCCGGGCTCCCCGGCCCGTCCACCGGGTCCGCCGCCGGGGTCGGCAGCTGGGACGACGAGCTCGACGTCCGCACCTCGTGCCCGACCCACCGGGGGACGCTGACCCAGGACGCCGGCGTACGGCGCGGGTCGCTGGGCGACGCGGTTCCGGACTCCGTGCTCGCCGCCGCCCACGAGAGCACGACCGGTGTGCCCACCCTGCTTCTCGCCGGCGACGCCGACCCGCTGGCCGACCACGAGGCGCTCGCCCGTGCCGTGAAGTCACTGCCCCGAGCCCGCCTCTCGGTCGTCCACGGAGCACACCACGACGTCCTCAACGACCTCCAGCACCGTTCGGTCGCCGCCGAGGTCGTCACGTTCCTCGAAGCGCTGCGCAACGACCTGCGGCCGCCGGTCACCGTGCGGTCGAGCGCCTGGTGACGTTCCGCCGCCCCCCGACGCATCCGAACCCCGACCTGGAAGGTCCGCCATGGCTGTGATTCTGTCCGTCTCCGGAAGCCCCTCCCCCACGTCCCGCACCACACGCCTGCTGCGTCACCTCGACGAACGGCTCCGCCTCCAGGGCCACGAGGTGATCCCGCTGGAGGTGCGGACCCTGCCCGCCCAGGCGCTGCTCGGCGCCGACTTCCGGCACCCGGCGATCGTCGAGGCGACGGCGCAGTTCGAGCGCGCGGACGGCGTGGTCATCGGAACACCCGTCTACAAGGCCGCCTACTCGGGACTGCTGAAGTCGCTCCTCGACCTGCTTCCGCAGTACGCGCTGACCGGCAAGACGGTGCTGCCCCTGGCCACCGGAGGCAGCACCGCCCATGTCCTCGCCATCGACTACGCGTTGCGTCCGGTGCTGAGTTCCATGGGCGCGTCGCACATCGTTCCCGGCTGGTTCACCCTCGACAAGGACATCGTCGTCGGCGAGGACGGCGCACCGGCCGTCGCACTCGCCGCGGCCCAGGCCCTGGAACAGGTCACGGACCACTTCTCCGCCGCGCTGGGAGGACGGACGACGGTACTGGCGTCGACCGGCTGACGGCGGTCGCGTCCGGCGCGCCGCCCGGACCGCGGCGACGGGCGGTGTCGCAACCGGCCTCCCCGGCGCCTGGTCCGGCCGGTGCGCGAAGTCGCCAACTCCCCGCGCGGCGACCGGGCTTCGCCCGGGCCGCCGGGGTGTCGAGCTGCTGGTGCGCCCTGACCATCTGCGGTTGTCTGGCTGCATGACCGTGCTCGTGACCCGTCGCCACGTCGACTACGTGCGTGTCACCACCACGGCTTGTCGCACCGTGAGCTGACCCTCCGCTCCGCGCCCGATCGCCTTCTCCGCCCCTTTCTCAGCAGCGCACTTCACCTTGCCCGCGTACCCGTCGGGGCAGCGCGAGCGGAGGCGCGGTGCGTCCGCCCGCACCTCCGCTCGCGCACACCCGCGCAGGCGTGCGTCTGCGTACCCGCACACCGCACAAGGGAGAACCATGAGCCAGCCCATCGACTCCGTGACCGCGGGGCACACCCCTGACGAAGAGCCCGGACCCGACACCTCCGCCTGGTCGTTCGAGACCAAGCAGATCCACGCCGGTGCGGCGCCCGATCCGACGACGGGGGCGCGGGCGGTGCCGATCTACCAGACCAGCTCGTTCGTCTTCCGCGACACCCAGCACGCGGCGGACCTGTTCTCGCTGGCCGAGCCGGGCAACATCTACACCCGCATCCACAACCCCACGCAGGACGTCTTCGAGCAGCGCGTCGCGGCGCTGGAGGGCGGGGTCGCGGCCGTGGCCCTCGCGTCCGGGCAGGCGGCGGAGACCCTGGCCATCCTGACGCTGGCGTCCGCCGGGGATCACATCGTCTCCAGCTCGTCCTTGTACGGCGGCACGTACAACCTGTTCCGTCACACGCTCCCCCGGTTCGGCATCGAGGTGTCGTTCGTCGACGACCCGGACGACGCGCAGGCCTGGCGTGCCGCGATCAGGCCGAACACCAAGGCCCTGTTCGCGGAGACGCTCGGCAATCCGCGCGGCAACGTGCTCGACGTACGGGCCGTGGCGGACGTAGCGCACGAGGCGGGCGTCCCGCTGATCGTCGACAACACCGTGCCGACGCCGTATCTGCTGCGGCCCATCGAGCACGGGGCCGACATCGTCGTCCACTCGGCGACCAAGTTCCTCGGCGGGCACGGCACCACCATCGCCGGCGTCGTCGTCGACGGCGGCACCTTCGACTTCGGTGCGCACGCCGACCGCTTCCCGGACTTCACCGAGCCCGACCCCAGCTACCACGGGCTCCAGTACTGGCCCGCGCTCGGCCCGGGCGCCTTCGCGGTCAAGCTGCGGGTGCAGTTGCTGCGGGACATCGGCCCGGCGCTCTCGCCGCACTCCGCGTTCCTGCTCCTCCAGGGCGTGGAGACGCTCAGCCTGCGCATCGAGCGGCACTCGTCGAACGCCCAGGCCCTGGCCGAGTGGCTGGAGCAGCGCGACGAGGTGGCCGCCGTGCACTACCCCGGGCTGCCGTCCAACCGGTGGTACGAAGCGGGGCAGCGCTATCTTCCGCGCGGAGCGGGCGCGGTCCTCGCGTTCGAGCTGCGGGACGGCGTCGAGGCCGGGAAGCGGTTCGTGGACGCCGTCGAACTGTTCAGCCACCTGGCCAACATCGGAGACGTACGCAGCCTGATCATCCACCCGGCCTCGACCACCCACAGTCAGCTGGACGAGGCGCAGTTGGAGGCGACCGGCACCTCACCCGGGCTGGTGCGGCTGTCGGTGGGCATCGAGAACCTGGTCGATCTCAAGGCCGATCTGGAGGCAGGTTTCCGCGCGGCGAAGGGTGCGTCCTGAACCGCGAGGTCACTCCGTCCGCGGTTCTCCTCCCGCCGGCCTCCGGGGGCTGGCGGGAGGGCGACCCGCCCGGGCGCCGGCAGTGGCACCTGCGCGACAAGGCGCTGCCCTTGGAGGCGGGTGGTGAACTGCCTGACGTGCGGCTGGCGTTCGAGACGTGGGGGCGGCTCGCGCCGGACGCGTCCAACGCCGTGCTGGTGCTGCACGCGCTCACCGGCGACAGCCACGTCGCCGGACCGGCCGGGCCCGGTCATCCGACGCCCGGCTGGTGGGACGGACTGGTCGGACCCGGTCTCGCCCTGGACCCGGACCGCTGGTTCGTCGTGGCGCCGAACGTGCTCGGCGGCTGCCAGGGGAGCACCGGTCCGTCCTCGGCCGGCCCGGACGGACTGCCGTGGGGCGGCACGTTCCCGTTCCTGACCCAGCGCGACCAGGTGGCGGCCGAGGCCGGACTGGCCGACGCGCTCGGTGTCGGCCGCTGGGCGCTGGTGATCGGCGGCTCCATGGGCGGCATGCGCGCCCTGGAATGGGCGGTGTCGTACCCGGAACGCACGGACGCGCTCCTGCTGCTGGCCACCACGGCGGCGGCGAGCGCGGAGCAGATCGCCTGGGCCGACATCCAGACGCGGGCGATCCGGAGCGACCCGAACTGGCGTGGTGGCGACTACCACGGCACCGCGCCGGGCCGGGGGCCGCACGCGGGCCTCGGTCTGGCCCGCCGCCTCGCCCACGTCACGTACCGCAGCGAGCCCGAACTGGCGGTCCGCTTCGGCCGTGCGCCGCAGGGCGCGGAGGACCCGTGGGACGGCGGCCGCTACCAGGTGCAGTCCTACCTGGACCACCATGCCGCCAAGCTGGTGCGCCGCTTCGACGCGGGCAGCTACGTGACGCTGTCGGAGGCAATGAACAGCCACGACATCGGGCGGAGCCGTGGGGGCACGCGCGGCGCGCTGAACCGGGTCACGGCGCGAACGCTGGTCGCCGGAGTCGACTCCGACCGCCTCTATCCACCCTCCCAGCAGGCCGAGTTGGCGGCGGGAATCCCCACGGCGGACGTACCCCGGGTGATCGAATCCCCCTACGGGCACGACGGCTTCCTCATCGAGGTGGAGCAGGTCGCCGCGCTCGTCCACGAGCTGGCCGGCTGACGGCCGGGCGGGAGGTCCGCCCGGCACGCGGCGGAGGGCGCCCGGACCGCGCGGCCACGACGGCGTCGTCCCGTGGCTGCCCGGCCGCCGTCCGGCAGCGGTTCAGCGTGTACGCCACTCCTCGGCCAGCAGCTCGTACGACCGCACCCGGTCCGCGTGGTCGTGGGTGATCGTGGTGATCAGCAACTCATCGGCGCCCGTGGCCTCCTGGAGCTGGGCCAGCCGGTCCGCCACCCGGCCCGGGGATCCGACGAACTGGGTGTCGAGGCGGTCCTGGACGAGCGCGCGGTCGGCGTCGGACCAGACGTGGGCGCGCGCCTCGTCCGGGGTGGGGAACGGGACGGCCCCCTCGGCGTTACGGATGCTGCGGACCCAGAGGCCGTAGCCGGTGGCGAGTTCACGGGCGGTCTCGTCGTCGTCGGCGACCACCACGTCCGCGGAGACGCTGATATACGGCTTGTCGAGCACGTCGGACGGCTGGAACGCGGCGCGGTAGCCCTCGGCTGCCTCCAGCACGGTGGCAGGACTGACGTGATAGTTGGCCGCGAACCGCAGGCCGTTGCGGCCGGCGACCTCGGCGCTCACGCCGCCGCTGCTGCCCAGGATCCATAGCTCCAGTTCCGCCCCCTCCCCCGGGACGGCGTGCGCCTCGACGCCGTCGGTCGAGCGGTAGGTGCCCGCGAGGAGGGCGAGGATGTCGTCGATCTGCTCGCCGTACTCCTGCGACGCCGCGTTCGGCTGCTGAAGCAGGGTGCGCTGCAGGGCGACCCGCGGTGATCCGAGCAGGTGCTCGAACGAGAAACGGGACGGAATGCGCAGCCCGTTGGGAGTACGCCCGTCGACGACGGGCGTGGTGCCCGGCCGGGCGGCGGGGCCGCCCGGAGGGGCTCCGCCCGAGCGGCCCAGTCCCAGGTCGAGGCGCCCGGGGTGCAACGCGTCGATCAGGCCGAACTCCTCGACCGTGGACAGGGCTGTGCGGTGGCCGAGTTGGACGGCGCCCGAGCCGAGCCTGATCGTCGAGGTCGCCGAAGCGGTCAGGGCGAGGACGACCGCGGGCGAGGTGCCGGCGACGCCCGGGTTGAGGTGGTGCTCGGCGAACCAGTAGCGGGCGTACCCGAGGTCCTCGGCCCGGCGGGCCAGGTCGACGGAGTTGCGCAGTGCCTCGGTGGCGGTGGAGCCGGACGAGATCGGGACCAGGTCGAGGACGCCGAGAGGGATGTCGGACATGGCGGGTCGGGGCTCCTCAGTGGTCGGCGGGCACGGGTTCGCCGGTGGACGGTGCGAGGACCGGCCCCCAGGGGAACGGCGGGTCGGGGATCTCTCGGCGCAGCACCGGTGCCACGTCCGACTGGAAGAGTTCCAGCGCCGTTCGGTGTTGACGGTCCGTCAGCCCGCCCGCGTCGGCGTGCAGATGCAGCACGCTGTGCCCGAACTGCTCGTGGTAACGGTGCACCTTCTCGATGATCTGCTGGGGGCTGCCGATCAGCGCCGAGCTGCGCTCCACGTAGTCCTCCAGGGTCGGGAACACGGGCTCCAGGCCGAGGCGCCTCTGGAACGCCAGGTTGCCTTCGAACACGGGCCGGTAGACGGCGAGTGCCTCCTGGGAGGTCCGTGCCGCGTAGAAGCCCGCGGTGCCGGCGCCGACCGCGAGGGCGGCCGGATCGTGGCCGTAGTGCTCCCAGCGTTCGCGGTAGTAGCGGATCAACTCGGCGTAGGGCTCGATGGGGTTGGTGACGTTGGCGGAGAAGAGCGGGTCGCCGTACCGGGCGGCCAGGTCGACCGACTCCTTGCTCGTGGCACTGCCGTGCCAGACCCGGACGGGCTGCTGGAACGGTCGCGGCCACACCTCCGCGTCCTGGAGTTCCGGGCGGAAGCGGGTCGCCGCGGTGACCTTGTCCTGCCGCCAGATGCGGCGGAACACCTCGTAGCTCTCGGCGTTGCGGTCCCACTGGTCGTCGGTCGTGATCCGGAACAGCTCGCGCTGGGCCGCTCCGTTTCCCTTGCCGACGATCAACTCCAGGCGGCCGCCGGACAGATGGTCCAGGGTCGCGTAGTCCTCGTACGCGCGGACCGGGTCGAGGAGGCTCAGGGTGGTGACGGCCGTGAACAGCCGGATCCGGGAGGTGAGCGCGGCGATGTGGCTGAGGACCACGGGTGGTGAGGAGGAGATGAAGGGACGCTCGTGGCGCTCCCCCACGCCGAAGCCGTCGAATCCCAGCTCCTCGGCGAGCAGGGCGTTGTCGATCACCTCGCGGAAGCGGTCGTTGGTCGGCTTCTGGATCCCCGTCACCGGGTGGGGAGCGTGCACGATCAGGGTGATCGCCAGGAACTTCATGACGCGGCCCGGTCGGTCCGCGCCCCGGCGTCGGGGTGGGTCAGGCCGAGGTGGTCGCGCAGGGTGCGGCCCTCGTACGCGGTGCGGTAGACGCCGCGTTCCTGCAGGAGCGGGACGACACTGTCCGCGAAGGAGTCCAGGCCGCCCGGTGTGATGTGCGGGACGAGGATGAAGCCGTCGGAGGCGTCGGCCTGGACGAAGTCGTTGATGGTCTCGGCGACCGTGGCCGGGGTGCCGACGAACGCCTGGCGGTTTCCCGTCTCGATGACGAGGTCGCGGATGGACCAGTTGTTGGCCGCCGCCCGCTCCCGCCACTCGCGGGCGGTGGCCAGCGGGTCGCGGTACATCCGGACCTGGGCGCGGCCCCGGGCGACGGTGTGTTCGCCGAGGTCCGGGTCGATGTCGGGCAGCGGGCCGTCCGGGTCGTAGGCGGACAGGTCACGGTTCCAGACGAACTCCAGGTGCTTGATGGCGGTGGCGCCGCTGACCTGGGCCCGCCGTATGTCACGGGCGTGCTCCTCGGCCTCGGCGTCGGTGTCCCCGAGGACGAACGTCGCGGCGGGCAGGATCAGCAGCTGGTCGTGGCGTCGGCCGTGGCGGGCGAGGCGTCCCTTGACGTCGGTGTAGAAGGCCTGGCCCTCCTTGAGGGTGGCGTAGCGGCTGAAGATGGCGTCGGCGCCGGCGGCGGCGAACTCGCGCCCCTCCTCGGAGTCGCCGGCCTGGAAGATCACCGGGCGGCCCTGCGGGGAGCGCGGGACGTTGAACTGGCCCTCGATGTCGAAGTGCCGTCCCTGGTGGACGAAGGCTCCGGCCTTGGCGTCGGCGAGGAAGGTGCCGCTCTCCTGGTCGGCGACGATCTCGTCCCCGTGCCAGGAGTCGAAGAGTTCGTTCGCCGTGGCCAGGAACTCCTTGGCGCGCGAGTACCGCTCGTCCTTCGGCAGGAAGCCGCCGCGGCGGAAGTTCTCACCGGTGAAGGCGTCCCAGGAGGTGACGACGTTCCAGGCGGCCCGGCCGTCGGAGAGGTGGTCGAGACTGGCGAACTGGCGGGCCACCTCGTAGGGCTCGTTGAAGGTGGAGTTGATGGTGCCGGTCAGGCCGAGGTGCTCGGTGACGGCGGCGAGCGCGGTCAGGATGGCGAAGGTGTCGGGGCGTCCCACGACGTCCAAGTCGTATATCTTTCCGCCCTGTTCCCGCAGCCGCAGTCCTTCAGCGAGGAACAGGAAGTCGAACTTGGCGCGCTCCGCCGTCCGCGCGAACCGCGCGAACGAGCTGAACTCGATGTGGCTGCCGGCCTCGGGGTCGCTCCACACGGTGGTGTTGTTGACACCGGGGAAGTGTGCCGCGAGATGGATCTGCTTGAGCGGCTTGCTCATGGTCGGGGGTCCTTCCGGCTCAGGCGGTCGTGGCGGGGGGTGCCCCCTGCTGGGAGAGCTGGGGGGCGAAGCGGTTCGCCGGGCGGGAGAGCCCGAGCAGTCCGCGCAGGGTGCCGGCCTCGTAGGCGGTCCGGAAGACGCCCCGGCGCTGGAGTTCGGGCACGAGGCCGCGCGTGATCGCGGGGAGGTCGTGTCCCACGACGGCGGGGCGCAGCCGGAACCCGGAGAGCCCTGCGGCGGCCAGCTCCTGGAGGAGGTCGGCCAGCTGGGCGGGTGTCCCGGCGAAGATCCGGGCGTCGCTCGTGTACGGCTCGCCCGCCAGCGCGTCCAGCCGTTCGCGGCGGGCCTCGGCGGCCCCCGGGTCGTCGTCGAGGAAGACCACCAGATCACCGAAGACGTGCACGGTGTCGTCGGCTCGGCCGGCCGCGTCCTGTTCGGCGCGGATCTCCTGGACGATGGCGTGGGCCTGGCCCGCGTCGTGCGGGGTGACGTAGCCGATGTCCGCGGCCCTCGCGATCAGCCGGTACGGGATCGTCGCGTGGGCCAGGGCGGTGACGACCGGCTGTCCCTGAGGCGGACGGGGTGTGATCGAGGGGCCCTTGACGCTGAAGTGCCGGCCCTCGAAGTCGATGTAGTGCAGCTTGTCGCGGTCGACGAAGCGGCCGGTGGCGACGTCGCGGATCTCCGCGTCGTCCTCCCAGCTGTCCCAGAGCCTGCGGACGGCCTCGACGTGGTCGGCGGCCTCGTCGAAGAGGTCGTTCACCACTTCCCGCACGGCGGGGGTGTCGTACTCCTCGAAGCGGAACGCCGGAATCGTGCGGCGTCCGAAGTGCGCGGCCTCGTTCTGGCGGGCGCTGACCTGGACGCGCAGGCCGGCGCGGCCGGCGCTCACGTAGTCGAGGGTGGCGATCGCCTTGGAGATGTGGAAGGGCTCCGTGTGCGTGGCGATCACGGTCGGCACCACGCCGATGTGGTGGGTGAGGGGCGCGATCCGCGAGGCGATGAGGACGGCGTCGAGGCGGCCGCGGACCTGGTCGGTGCGGCCGTCCGGTTCGGTGGGCGAGGAGGACTGGAGGCCGAGGCCGTCCTCGATGGTCACGAAGTCGAGGAGGCCGCGCTCGGCCTCGGTGACCAGCTCGGTCCAGTAGGCGGCGGTGAGCAGTTCGCGGGGGCGTGCGACCGGCTCGCGCCATGCGGCCGGATGCCAGCCCGCACCGTCCAGCGCGACGGCGAGGTGCAGAGGTGTGGGTGACGAGGACACGGGAGGTGCCTTCCTGATCGACCGTACGAGGAAGCCCGCCCCGGCGAGCGGGACGCGGCTGCGTGGGAACGGGTCAGGGGCGACAGAGCGCGCCGGCGACCCGCAGCAGATCGATGTGGGACCGGCCGTACAGGTGCAGGGGGCGGGGCGTGAGCGGCTTCGGCGCGCGGCGGTGGGACAGGCGGCGCACGGGCCTCACCTCCGCTCTCTCGCCCCGGTGCTCCGGGGCCCCTGGTCCGCCCGGTCCTCGCGGGTCCCCGGCGGGGCGCCACGTGGTCCTGGACAAGCACAACTGCACGGCTATGCCCTTTCTTCCGGCTGCCCGGATTCTTCTTGCCCGTTCCGGGTCTCCAGCGGGCCGCCGGGGGTGCGCACGAGGACGAACCGCGTTCGGCGGCGCAGGGTGAACCCGATCGACTCGTAGAGCCGGATCGCGTTCGTGTTGTCGGCGGCGGCGTGCAGGAAGGGGACGTCTCCGCGTTCCCTGATGCCGGCCGCGACCGCGCGGACCAGGCGGGTCGCCAGGCCCCGTCCGCGGTGGTCTGGGTGGGTGCACACCGCGCTGATCTCGGTCCAGCCCGGCGGGCGCAGGCGTTCGCCGGCCAGGGCGATCAGGCGTCCGTCCTTCCGGATGCCCAGGTAGGTACCGAGTTCGACGGTGCGGGGCAGGAAGGGGCCGGGCCGGGTGAGGGCGATCAGGTCGAGGATCTCGGGCACGTCGGCGGGTCCCAGCGGTACCGCTTCGGGAGCGGGGGCCGTGACCAGCGCGGTCGCGATCAACTGGACTCCGTAGCCGCTCTGTTCGGTCGTCCAGCCGTCGGGCACGGTCTGGACGGCGGTGACCGGGGTGAGCGCGCCGGGTCCGACGAGTTCGGCGAGATCGTCCCAGGAGCGGGGATCGGCGGGATCGGCGAGGGCGCTGAAGGGCGACACGTCGGCGGGATAGCGGGCGGCGCGGCCCACGCGTTCGGCGAGGTGGGCGTGCGGACCGGTCAGCGCGGCCCACGCCGCGTTGTCCAGGACGTGCGATGCGGTCGGGCTCGGGGAAGGGGCGGGGTCGACGCTGGTGGACATGACGGTGCGGGTTCTCCGTATCGGGAAAGCGGCCGGACGCGCCCCGGGACCCCGCCGGTCGGCGGCGGAGTCCCCTGAGGTGGGCGGTGGTTCAGGAGTTGCTGAGCGGCAGGCCGGGCGGGTTGACCTGGGAGGTGTCCACGGCCTCGTTGGAGAGGTTCCAGGCGGCCAGCCACTTTGCGTACTGGCCGTTCTTGACGAGGTGGTTGATCGCGTCGGCGAGGGGCTTGGCGAGCCCGCTGTCCTTCTTCGCGGTGGCCGCGATCAGACCCTGGAGGGTTTCTCCCGCGCCGGAGAACGTGCCCGCGTTGCGCGTCGGGTTGGGCGTCTTGGCGGTCTGGGTGACGTGGTAGGCGATGCCGGGGTTGGGGCCGAAGGAGACGTCGATCTTCCCGCTGGACAGGGCCAGGGCGGTGGCGTTGTTGTCCTGGTAGTACTTGACGTTGAGCTTCTTGCCCTCCTTGGCGAGCTTCGCCTTCCACTCCAGGAGGATCTTCTCCTGGTTGGTGCCGGCGCTCACCGCGACGGTCTTGCCCGCCAGGTTCCGGTAGTCGTCGTCGAAGTTCCAGGTGCTCTTCTTCCGCACCTCGAAGCCGAGGTTGTCCTGCCGGTAGGAGGCGAACTCGTACTTCTTCTTGCGCTCCTCGGTGTCGGTGACGTTGGAGAAGGCGACGTCGACCTTGCCGCTGTCGATGCCGACGAAGAGGTTCTCCCAGGTCGAGTTCTTCACCTCCGGCTTGAGACCGAGGACCGCGGCGACCAGCCGGCCGAGGTCGGGTTCGGCACCGGTGAGCGTCTTCTGGTCCCCGCCCACGTACGCGAGCGGCGCGAATCCGGCGGGCAGCGCACCGACGCCGATCCTCAACGTGCCGCTCTTCGCGACGGACTTGGGCAGTCCCGCGCTGATCGACTTCACCTCGGACACCTTCAGCTTCGTCTCCTTGGCGGCGCCGTTGGAGAGCGCGCCGACGGTGACCGATCCGGCCGAGACGTCCTGGGTCCGGGTTGCCGCGTCACTGTCACCCCCGCAGGCGGCGAGCCCGGCGGCGAGGGAGGCGACGGCCGCCGTGGCGGTCACGCCGCGAAGGATCCTGCTGTTCAGGGGGAGGGTGCGCATGGTTGTCCTTGTCGGGTGTGTGCGGTGAGGGTGTGGGGGGCGCGGTCCCGGCGGGCCGCGACATCGGGTGGGCGTGCTCGTGCGCGCCGGCGGACGGTCGGAGGTCCGCGGCGACAGGTGGCCGGCTGTTGCCGGCGTGGGGTCGGGGTGGGGTCGGGGTGGGGTCGGGTGCGGGCTGGGTCCGGGCCGGTCAGAGGACCTTGCTCAGGAAATCCTTGGTGCGCTCCTGCCGCGGGTGGTCCAACACCTGTGCGGGAGATCCTTGTTCGACGATGCGGCCGGCGTCCATGAAGGCGACCCGGTCGGCGATCTCGCGGGCGAAGCCGATCTCGTGGGTGACGATGACAAGGGTGGTGCCGCTTCTGGCCAGATCCTTGATGACGGCGAGCACCTCGCCGACCAGTTCGGGGTCGAGCGCGGACGTCGGCTCGTCGAAGAGGATGACCCCGGGCCGCAGGGCGAGGGCACGGGCGATGGCCACCCGCTGCTGCTGTCCGCCCGACAACTGCCGAGGGTAGGCAGCGGACTTGTCCGCCAGTCCCACGCGGGCGAGCAGATCGCGGGCCAGCCGCTGGGCCTCGGGCCTGGACAGCCTGCCGGTCGCCACCGGCGCCGCGGCCACGTTGTCCAGCACGGTCAGGTGCGGGAAGAGGTTGAAGTTCTGGAAGACGAACCCGATGCGGCTGCGCTGGCCGAGGATGACGCGCTCGCTCAGTTCCTTGAGCCGCTCGCCGTGCCTGCGGACCCCGATGAGCTCGCCGTTGAGGCTGACATGACCGACTTCCGGCTTCTCCAGGTGATTGATGACCCGCAGCAGGGTCGACTTGCCGGATCCCGAGGGTCCGAGGATGACCGTGACCTCTCCCGGCCGGACGGTCAACTCCACACCGTCCAGCACCTGGTGGGAGCCGTACCACTTGTGCACGTCGTGCACCTCGACCGCGGCGGGCCGGATGTCGAGCGTTTCCACGCTCCCGGCCGCGGGGGCCGGGTGTGTCGACCCGCGCTCCGGAGCCGCCCCGGTCCGCGCCGTCTTCGTACGCGCTTCGCCGCTCATGTCGCCGTCTCCCTGCGGAGTCGGGCCCGCGCGTCGCGCAGACCGTTCCGTACCTTCTGCAGCGGGGTCGGCGGCAGGGTGCGCAGCGCGCCCCGCGAGTAGTGCCGCTCGACGTAGAACTGGATGACGGACACGACGCTGGTCAGGATCAGGTACCAGGCGGTGGCGACCAGGAGCAGCGGCACGATGTCGCCCGGATAGGTGCTGCCCATGCTCTGCACGGAACCGAACAGGTCCAGCAGGGAGACGTAGAAGACCAGGGAGGTTCCCTTGATCAGGCCGATCAGCTGGTTCACGTAGTTGGGGGTGATGGAGCGCAGCGCCTGCGGGAAGACGATCCTCGCGAACTGGTACCGCTTCGGCAGGCCCAGCGCGGAGGCCGCCTCGTGCTGGCCCTGGTCGACCGAGAGGAGGCCGCCGCGCACCACTTCGGAGGCGTACGCCGCTTCGTTGAGGCTGAGTCCGATGACGGCCACGGCCATGTCGGTGGCGAGGCGGGACTCGTCGAAGGAGAAGAAGGCCGGCCCGAACGGCACTCCGACACTCAACGTCTTGTACAGGGCACTGAAGTTGTAGAGGAAGAGCAGGACGACGATGAGCGGCACCGAGCGGAACAGCCAGGTGTAGACCCAGCTCACGGCACGGAGCACCGGGCTCGGCGAGAGCCGGGCCAGCGCCAGCAGGATGCCGCCCAGCAGTCCCAACACCGCGCTGTACACCGCGACTTCGAGAGTGATGAGGAGGCCGTCGAGGATCGTCGGGCGCAGGAACCAGTACTGGAACCGGTCCCACTGGTAGAAGGGGTTGGTCACCAGACCGTGGGCGATCTGGGCGACCAGCACGAGCACGACGGCCGTGATGATCCAGCGGCCGGGACGCCGGAGCGGAAGGACTCGCTGCGCCGTCAGGGGCTTCGGCGCGGCGGGGACGTCGGAACGGGGGATCACCTCGGCGGGCGGCGCTGATCCGGAGGACACAGCTATGCCCGGAGATTCACTCATGGAGAGCTCCAGCGGATTCGGACACCCCGGACCACGGCGAGCGGCAGCGTGGTGTGGAGCCGGTACGGCTCAGCACACGACGCGACACGGGCGCACGGGGAACGAGGGCTGGACGGAGAGAGGGACACCGCGACAGCGGTGGTCGTCAGAGGCTCGGAAGAGGAGCCGTCAGCCTTGGCGGAGGGTGCGACACGTGCCCGTACACAGTGCGCTGTTGACGCGCAGAAGGTCTACGGAGCGGTCCGCGCACAGCACGTCGCGGCCGAGGCGCCGCCATGCGGCCGTCCCGTCAGCTGCGTACATCGCTGTCACCATCACTTCTCCGGCCCTGGGGCATCTCGTTGTGGGCCGCACGTTAGGCCCGGCCCGAAAAGAATGTCAATGCGCGTGCCCACCAGGTGAGACCGCGTCACCCGCCTTCTTGACGGCGCCGCGGGGCGCGTCGAGACTGGCATGGACGGTCACGATTGTCAGCGCCCACGGCGCGGGTTCGTCCCGCTCCTGTGGTCATCGGCCCCGGCTCGCTGACAGGCAACCCTTCCACCGCGACGGGGTGCCCCGGGTGACGACCGGGTCCCGCCGGTGCGGTGGGGCAAGCGTGGTCTCGCGTCCCGCGAGCCCAGGAGGTGGGACCGGTGAGAATGCCGAGGAACGACTTGACGAGGCGCCTGCACATCGATCTGTTGCGCGTCTCCAGCGCCTACTGATCCGCTGCCGGCCCGTTCGGTCCCGGCCCGCGCGTCCGGCGCGGTCGCTTCGCATTCAGCCGCTCATCGCCCATGCCCACAAGGCGGCGATGGCTTCCTCGTTCCCCCTAGGGAGAGTCATGCCCGAGACAGCTTCGCGCGGTTCCAGCACAGCCGGATCCCTTCCCTGCGGCCAGAGTTCACCCACGCACACCGCTGACGAGGAAAGCGTGTTCACCCGTACCGGTGGCCAGAGTCCGTTCCCTTCGGCCACCCGCTCCAGGACGTCCACGCCTCCCCTGCTCCCCCGTACCGCCCACAGCCGCATCGGTGTCGGCCTGGCCGGCGGCTTCTACCCGGCGCCGCACCGCTACGAGGTGTATCTGGCGGCGAGTTGTCCGCGCTCTCTGCGTATCTCGATCACACTCGGCCTGCTCGGTCTGACGAACTCGGTCGCCACGACCCTGCTCACCCACCCCGCGGGAACACCCGACGCCTTCGCCTCCCTGCGCCGCGCCTACGAGGCCACCGAGCACCACTACGGCGGGCCGTTCACGGCGCCCGCGCTCTGCGACCGCTGGACCGGACGCATCGTCAGCAACGACACCTCCGACATCCTCCGGGACCTCACGGGCCTGCCGTCCGGGCACGCGGCGGGTCGCGCGCCGTCGCTGCTCCCGCCGTCTCTGGCGACCGACATCGAGGCCCTCCGGGACCTCCTCGACCGGGATGTCACCCCGTCGGCACACCCCTCGGACCGCACCGCGGCCCTGGACCTACTGGACTGCCAACTCTCCAGCGCCGCCTACATGTTGGGGGACAGTCTGACGGCGGCGGATGTGGACGTCTGGGTGGCTCTCTCCCGACTCGCCCCGGCCGGAACCCTGTGCGCGCACCCTCGCCTGCGCGACTACGTCCGCCGCCTCGGTGAACTCCCCGCCTTCCGGACCGGGAACGACGGGGTGCGCGCCGCGGCGTGAGACCCGGCCCGTGAGGGGAAGGGGCCGAAGTCCTCGCACGCCTCTCCGAGGACCACCGCGGGCCCTGTCGAACGGGCTCCCCGGAAGCGGGAGCCACCCCGGGTCAGCCGGCCGCTTCCTCGCCCGTCTCGCACTCCACGGACCTGGGTGCGGGCACCGGTGCCTGGGCCTTGTCGACGGTGGCGCGCAGGGTGCGTACCTGGGGCGACAACAGGGCGGCCGCCGTGGCCAGGACGATCAGGGCGGCGCACCCCGCCAGGGCCCGGTCCGTACCCACGGCGGTGGCGACGGGCCCGGCGACGAGCAGCCCGAGCGGTGCGAGAGCCAGGGAGCCGAACCAGTCGTAGGAACTGACGCGGGAGAGAACCTGCTCCGGGATCTCCCGCTGGATGGTGGTGGCCCAGAGCACGCCGAAGACGTCCGACGCGACGCCCGCGCCGAACATGGCGCCGGCGATCAGCCAGACCGGGGCCGCCACGCTGAGCAGCCCGATCGGCAGGGCGGCCGGAAAGGTGCACAGGACGGCGACCAGGAGAGGGCGCCGCACGCGGACCCGGGCCGCGAGCCCCGCGCCGGCGACGGTGCCGACGGCCTGCGCCGCCACGATGACCGACCACGCCCTCGCTCCGCCGAAGTGCTGCTCGGCCGTCAGCGGGCCCAGGACCCCGACGTTGGCGTTGAGTGCCGCGACGACCACCCCGTACTGCGCCACCACGGTCCACAGCCACTGCCGGGAGGTGAACTCCCGCCGGCCCTCGCGCAGATCGGCCCATCCCGACGTCCGGCGGCGCGGCCTCGCGGTCACCCGCAGCCGGGCGGTCAGGAGCGCGCTGAAGACGAACGACGCGGCGTTGAGCGCGAGTGCCCACCCCGGGCCGACCAGCGCGACCGTGACCCCCGACAGGGCGAGTCCCAGCAACAGGGAGCTGTTGGTGGCCATCCGCAACAGCCCGTTGGCCCGTTGCAGCCGCTCCCGTGGCACGACGAGCGGCACCATGCCGTCCATCGCCGGGGCGAACAGCGCCGACGCGGTTCCGGCGGCCACCGCCAGCAGACACATGGCCGCAAGGGGCGCGTGCCCGGTGAGCACCATCGCGGCGAGTCCGGCGTAGGCCCCCGCCCCGAGGACGTCCGCGAGCACCATCAGCCGCGAGCGCGACATCCGGTCCGCGATCACTCCCCCCACGAGGACGAACGCCAGTTGGGGCACGGCCTGGCACGCGAGGACCAGCGACAGGCGGCCCGCGCTCGCTCCCGGCAGGGCGAGCACCGCGAACGCGAGCGCCACGCGCGCGAAGCCGTTGCCGAGCACGGAGACCACCCGTGCGGAGGCGAGCAGGAGGAACCGCTGGTCGCGCCACAACGTCGATTCACTCAGGGAGACCGTCACGGCCAGGCACCCTAGAGGGCCCCGGCCGGCGCACGACGTGATCCAGCCAGTCGCGGTTACTCCGCGCCCATGCCGCAGCCCACTCCGGAACCCGTGGCCGCGGGGCCGCTCCGGGCGACGGTCGTCAGGGAGCCGGCGCCCGTGAGGACGGCGGGCGCCGGGTCCGCCGGGCCCTGAACCGTCGGCTTGCGGAGCAGCAGCAGCGCAGCGTCGTCGTGCAGCCGTCCGCCCACGTGGGCCTGCAGTTCGGCGTCGAGGGCGTCGAGGGTGGCCGCCGGCTCGTCGGACACGTGCCGGGCCAGGCCCTCGGCGAGGGGATAGAACGCCCGGCCGTGGTCACGGGCTTCGGTGACTCCGTCGGTGTAGAGGAGGAGCTGGTCACCGTCGGCCAGCGGCAGCACCTGCAGGCTGGGCGTCTCACCCGTCAGCCCGCGCAGTCCGAGCGGCGGTGCCGGCTGGGCGGGATCGACCGACGACACGTGTCCGTCGGCCCGGACGTGCAGCGGGGGCGCGTGTCCGCAGTTGACGACCTCCAGCCGGCCCGGCTCCGGGTATCCGGCGACCACGGCGGTGACGAAGTCGTCGAATCCGAGGTTGCGTGCCAGGCTCCGCTCGATCCGGCCGACCACGGCGAGGAGGTCGGGTTCGTCGTAGGCGGCCTCGCGGAAGATGCCGAGCACGAGCGCGGCGGTGCCCACGGCGGGAAGTCCCTTGCCACGGACGTCGCCGATGATCATCCGGACACCGTAGGGCGTGGGTACGAGCGCGTACAGGTCTCCGCCGATGCGGGCCTCGGCCGCGGCGGCGCTGTAGCGGACCGCCACCTGGAACGGCCCGACGCTCGACGGGATGGGTGCGAGGACGGCGTGCTGCGCGGCTTCGGCGACCGAACGAACCGCCGCGAGCACCCGCTCACGGCGCCACCGGAGCGCACTGGCCAGGGCGCTCGCGAGAGTGACGGCGGCCAGGGCGGAGAGGACGGCGGCCGCCTCGGCGCTGTGGACACCGCCCTGGATGCCGAGCAGCGCGCTGAGGATCCCGGCGAGGAGACCGACGCAGAGGACTCCGCGCGGCCGGCTCGTGGCGGCGGCGAGCGCGGGAGCCGCGGCCAGCAGCGACAGCCAGATCACGGCCGTTCCGGCGGCCAGGTCGACGAGCACGACGGCGGCGACGACGAGCAGGGGAAGCACCGGGGTGCCGAGGGCGACGTGTGCGGCGGCGCGCTTACCGCCCGCCGCCGCTCCGGTACCGAGGATCCGGTTCCTGCCCGCACCTTTCCGTCCGTGTTCGCCGACGTACTCTCGGTCCTGACTCATATCCGGGCGCAGTCCTCACCTAGATTCTTCCTGAAATGTCCGTTTCATCTAGGAAATACGTTCGAGGTAAGTACCGCAAGGAGCGGGATTTCAGATAGTGAGCGACAGCCCCCGCGTCACCCGGTTCGCCGTCGGGATGAGCCGCGTCAGGACCTCCCGGATCCGGGGCAGCCGGTCGGCGGGCAGCGAGACACCGAGCGAGCCGAGCGTGTCCCCGCTGTAGACGGGCACGGCGACGCAGACAGTGCCGAGGGCGTACTCCTCCAGGTCCGTGACCGCGGGCGCCACGGGCGACGCGGCGAGCCGGCGCAGCAGCTCCGGCCGGCTGGTGATGGTCCGGGGGGTGAGGTCGGCGAGGGAGTGCCGGGCGAGGTAGTCGTTGCGGGACTCCTCGTCCATCTCGCGCAGGACGGATTTGCCGAGCGCGGTGGCGTGTCCCGCGTCCTCGAAACCTACCCAGAGGTCGACCCGGGGCGCCCGGGGACCGTCGACGATCTCCGCGACCCGGATCTCGCCCTCCTCGTAGAAGGTGAGGTAGGCGGCGCTCGCGAGTTCGTCGCGCAGCGCGGCGAGCGTGGGGCGGACCCGGCCGAGCAGTTCCTGCCCGCGGCCCCGGGTGTGCAGCGTGCGCACCTTGTCACCGAGGATGAACCCGCCGTCGTCGAGCTTGCGTACGTATCCGTCGTGGACCAGGGTCCGCAGCAGGTGATAGGCGGTGGCCAGCGGCAGGCCCGTCTCGCGCGCCAGCTGCTTCGCGGGCGCGCCGTTCTCGTGCGCACTCACCGCCTCCATCAGGCGGAATGCCCGCTGAACGGAGGTGATGAGCGTCGGCCCGTCGCGAGCTCCCATGTGACCAGGGTGCGCCGAGGTCACGGGACCGGCAACGCGCACGGGACGGAGGGCGGTCGCGGTGGCCGCGGACTCAGAGGCGGGTTGCCCCTCCGGGCGTCAGGCCGGTGCCCCCGAGCCGGGTGAGCAGGCCGGCGAGCCGCCCCGTCTCGTCCTCGGTCCAGGCGGGTTCGGCGAACACCTCGCGGGCGACGTGATCGGCGGTGGCGCGCATCTCCGCCAGCCTTTCCCGGCCGGTACCGGTCAGCGCCGCGTAGGCGACCCGGGCGTCACGCGCGTCGGCGTCGCGCCGTACGAGCCCGATGCGCTCCAGGGGCACCAGCCCCCGGGTGACGCCGGAGGCGGTCAGCCCCAGCGCCTCGGCCAGATCCACCCGGCGCATCCGGTCGCCCGGCGCCTGGGACAGCCGCAGCAGGAGGGTGAAATCGGCCAGGCTCACCCCGTGCAGCCCGCTGAGACTCGCGTCGAACCGCTTCACCAGGGCGGCCTGCGCCCGCATCAGACGCAGGGCCGCGTCCAGTCCCGAACTCATTGACACCTCCTTGACTGCTCAAGCATAGGCGCACGCGAAAGCGGCCAGGAGGTCTACGGGATCAGGGGGTCGCGCTCTGGGCGATCGCCCGCCGTTGCCGCTTGCCGAGGGGAGCCTGGGAGAGATCCTCACCCTGGGCCCTGAGGCGCTTGAAACCGTAGCCGCGTCCGACGAGCCAGGCCGTCGCGGCGGTCTCGGCCCGTTCGACCGCGTCCAGGATGTCCTCCTCGGCCTCCCCCTCGTCCAGGAACCGGAAGGTGAAGGCCGGGCGGGCGGCCAGGTCGTAGCTGAGGTGTCCCTCGGCGGTGAAGGCCGCCTGCAGGACGTCGTGCTCCGCCGCCCCGGTGAGGAGTTCGGCGCGTTGCTCGGTGCTGAGTCCGTCGAAGACGCCGCGGACGGTGATCCGGAAGGTGCGTGTGGTCATCCGCGCAGCCTAACGAGCGAGGTCCGGACCGCTCCACCGGGTTTGCGACGCTCCCCGCCCCGCACGGGCGGGGACCGGAGAGGAGTCGCTCCGGTCCTCACCCGTGGTCAGGAGTGCTCAGTGGTGGTGGCAGTCCCAGTGGCCCTTGACCCACTGGTGGTCCCAGTGGCCGGGGACATAGACCCACTGGTTCTTCCAGTCGTGACTGTGATGGCCCGGGTGCCAGCCGCCATGGCTGTCACGGAAGCCCTGGTGCCAGGTGTCGTGGTTGACCCACTTCTTGACCCAGTGGCCAGGAACCCACTTCTTCTCCCAGTGGCCCTTCTTCCACTCGCAGCGGTCGTGGTGACCCTGGTGGTCAGCGGTCACCACTGAAGGCGCGGACGTCGGCGTCGCAGCTGCGGCGGCGACACCGGACATACCGAGCGCGGCACCACCGGCCAGCAGGCCTGTCGCGGCGGCACCGGCCAGCAGGCGCCGGGTGCTGATGCGTGTGGTCATCGGACTCACCTCCCTAGAAAGCGTCATCGGCGTGCACAAAGGAAGCCGACGTGAGGGGAGTTCGCACCCTGGGCACTGGTACGCCCCGAGGCTCACGATGTGCGGGACACAAGGTATACGGAGCTGTAAAAGGTATGTATGAGGATAGACCCGTACGAGTTTCCGGGGGCACCGGGGCCGCGACCCCGGAGCGAAGGCCGATGCCCCGCCCGGGCCGGACGGCCCGACAGTCATACGCGGGGCGGGGTGGCTACGAATACACGGTGACGGCGAGGCCCGGCCGGAGAGCGCCCCGGGCTGCGGAAACAGCCCTCGGGCAGGAGAGTCGAACGGACGAGAAGCAAGCTACGGACGGATTCTGGGAGCGATGTCCAAGAGCGGCCAGGACGGAAGCGGTTCGCCACGGCGATCCTCGGCGGAGGCGTGGCTCGACGCCCGGCTCAAGCGCGCCGCGACGGGTGACCACGACGCCTTCGCGGACGTCTATGACACGCTCGCCCGGCCGGTCAAGGGTCTGATCTGCCGTGTACTGCGGGACGAGGCGCAGGCGGAGGAGGTGACGCAGGACGTGATGGTGGAGATCTGGCGGACGGCGGACCGCTACCGCCCCGAACTCGGCGCCGCCCGCGCCTGGGTGCTCACCCTGGCCCACCGGCGGGCCGTGGACCGGGTCCGGCACGCCCAGGCCAGCACGGCCCGCGAGCAGCGCAGCGCACTACTGGCCGAGGACCGCCCCTTCGACGAGGTCGCCGAGACGGTCGAGCGCCACGAGGACCGGCGGCACGTCCGGCACTGCCTCGCCGCCCTGGAACGGCACCAGCGCGTACCGCTGATGCTCGCCTACTACCAGGGCATGACGTACCTGGAGGTGGCCGCGTGTCTGGCCACTCCGGCCGGCACCGTGAAGTCCCGGATGCGTTCCGGGCTGCGGCAGCTCCGCAAGTGTCTGGAGGCCAGGTCATGACCGCCGAGGACCAGCACCAGCTCGTCGGCGCGTACGTCCTGCACGCCCTGCCGCCCGCCGAGGAAGCGGCGTTCGACAACCACCTGGCCGAGTGTGCGGCCTGCCGGGAGGAAGTGGCGGAACTGTCCGCCGTCACCCTCGAACTCGCCTCCGGCCACGAGGCGGAGCCCTCCCCCGGGCTGCGCGGGCGGGTCCTCGACCAGATCACCCGCACGCGGCAGGAGCACACCGCGCCCCGCGCCGCGATCCGCCGTCGCAGCCGGGTCCTGCGGGTGGCGCTCGCCGCGTGCCTCGCCCTCGCCGCCGCGATCGGCGGCGTCGCCGTCTGGCAGCACCAGCAGGCCGACGAGGCCCGCGCGGAAGTGTCGAGCGAGCGGGCGAAGTCGGAGGTCGTCACCGACATCATCACCGCCCAGGACGCCACGATCACGACACAGAAGCTGGACGACGGCGGCGACATCAGCGTGGTGGCCTCCCGGGCGCAAGGCCGCGCGGCGGTCGTCGCCGCGGATCTTCCGCACCTCGGCAAGGACAAGGTCTACGAACTCTGGTACGCGGCGAAGTCCGGCGACCTGCGCCCGGCGGGCCTGCTCCCCGGTTCGGGCGGCGGCTACGCCCAGGTGCTCAGCGGCTCACTGGAGGACGTCGCCGCCGTGGGCATCACGGCCGAGCCCGCGGGGGGATCGGAGCAGCCGACCACCGAGCCGCTCGGCATCGTCACGGTGCCCGCATGACCCTCTTCTTTCGCCGTGTCATCAGCACCGGCTCGCGAGGCCGCTCGACGCCCTCACCTGGGCGCACTTCACCCATCACACAAAGCATCAGAACGCGATATTTCCCTTTTGATGCGGTTAGCACTTGATCATCCTATGCTGATGTCAGGGAGGGCTCTGGTGGCAGTAGTCGGCCGGTCCTGAACCGGCGGGAAGCGGGCTTCCATGGCTGAGCGGTTTAAAAGGCTGGGGATTATCGGCGAGATGTCCGCCGAGTTCCTCGGCACGATGATTCTCATCCTCTTCGGATGCGGCGTGGTGGCCCAAGTGGTCGCGGGCGGAGCACTCACCACGCCACCGGGCGGTCTGGGCGACCACGACAGCATCGCCTGGGCCTGGGGTATCGGCGTCACCATGGGTGTCTACGTCGCGGCACGTATCAGTGGCGCGCACCTCAACCCCGCGGTGACTCTCGCGCTCGCCACCTTCAAGGGGTTCCCCTGGAAGAAGGTGGCGCCCTACATGGTGGCGCAGACGATCGGCGCCTTCGTGGCGGCGCTCATCGTGCGCTGGAACTACACGGACGCGCTGGCGAAGGCGGACCCCGGACACACCATCAAGACCCAGGGCGTGTTCTCCACCCTGCCGGCCAACGGCAACCCGAACCTGCCGGTCCACGAGTGGGGCGCGTTCCGCGACCAGATCATCGGCACGGCCATTCTGCTGCTGGTGATCCTGGCCGTCACGGACCTGCTCAACACGCCTCCCGGGGCGAACATGGGCCCGTTCATCATCGGTCTGCTCGTGGTGGGCATCGGTATGGCCTGGGGCACCCTCGCGGGCTACGCGATCAACCCGGCCCGTGACTTCGGCCCCCGGCTCGCGAGCTTCATCACGGGATACGGAGGAGCCTGGCGAGATCAGTACGGGAACATCTACTTCTGGGTGCCGATCATCGGCCCCCTGATCGGTGGACTGGTCGGCGCGGGCATGTACAAGCTCTTCGTCGGCAGGTTCCTGCCGACGGCGGAGCCCGAGCCCCCAGGACGCATCCCGGTCTCCGAGCAGCCCAAGCCCTGACACCCACAACTGAGGCGGCACTTCATGGCTGACTTCGTGGGCGCGGTGGACCAAGGCACCACCAGCACCCGATTCATGATCTTCGACCACGCCGGCAACGAGGTGGCGAAGCATCAGCTGGAACACGCACAGATCCTCCCGCGCTCCGGATGGGTCGAGCACGACCCGGTGGAGATCTGGGAACGCACCAACTCGGTGATCCAGAACGCCCTGCGCCACGGCGGCCTGTCCGCGGAGGACCTGGCGGCGATCGGCATCACCAACCAGCGCGAGACCACCGTCGTGTGGGACCCGCGCAACGGACGCCCGTACTACAACGCCATCGTCTGGCAGGACACCCGCACCGACTCGATAGCCGCCGCCCTCGACCGTTCCGGCAAGGGCGACGTCATCCGGCGCAAGGCGGGCCTGCCACCGGCGACGTACTTCTCCGGGGGCAAGATCCAGTGGATCCTGGAGAACGTCGACGGCGTCCGGGAGGCGGCGGAGCAGGGCAACGCCATCTTCGGCAACACCGACGCCTGGGTCCTGTGGAACCTGACGGGCGGCCCCGACGGCGGCATCCACGCCACCGACGTGACCAACGCCAGCCGCACCATGCTGATGGACCTGGAAACGCTCGACTGGGACGACGAGTTGCTGGGCTTCTTCGGGATCCCGCGGGCCATGCTGCCCACCATCAACCCGTCCTCCTCCGCCGAGGCGTACGGCACCACCCGGACCTCCCGGCCGCTGCGGGCCTCCATCCCGATCGCCGGAGTGCTCGGCGACCAGCAGGCGGCCACGGTCGGACAGGTCTGCTACGCCCCCGGCGAGGCCAAGAACACCTACGGCACGGGCAACTTCCTGGTCCTCAACACCGGGACGGAACTGGTCCGTTCGGAGCACGGCCTGCTGACCACCGTGGCCTACCAGTTCGGTGACAGCCCCGCGGTCTACGCCCTGGAGGGGTCGATCGCCGTCACCGGCTCGGCCGTGCAGTGGCTGCGCGACCAGATGAAGATCATCAGCGACGCGGCCGAGAGCGAGACACTGGCCCGCACCGTCGAGGACAACGGCGGGATGTACTTCGTCCCGGCGTTCTCGGGCCTGTTCGCCCCCTACTGGCGCTCCGACGCCCGGGGAGCGATCGTGGGGCTCGCCCGCTACAACGACAGCGGGCACCTGGCCAGGGCGACCCTGGAGGCCATCTGCTACCAGAGCCGCGACGTCGTCGAGGCCATGGAGCAGGACTCCGGAGTCCACCTCGATGTGCTGAAGGTCGACGGCGGCGTGACCGCCAACGACCTGTGCATGCAGATCCAGGCCGACGTGCTCGGCGTACCGGTCAGCCGGCCCGTGGTCGCCGAGACCACCGCGCTCGGCGCCGCGTACGCGGCGGGCCTGGCCACCGGGTTCTGGTCCGACACGGACGAACTGCGCACCCACTGGCAGGAGTCCAAGCGCTGGGAGCCCCAGTGGTCGGAGGACCGGCGTCAAGAAGGCTACGCGGGCTGGAAGAAGGCGGTGGAACGCACACTCGACTGGGCGAAGGTCGAGTAGAGCGGCCGTTCGGTCCCGCGCCTGATGCAGGGTCGCGAGGTTCAGCCCCTGACGCGTTTCACGTCAGGGGCTGAACGCTGCGCCGGGCCTCCCGCACGGAGAACTACCGGTGCGGTCCGGCGCCCGGTCCGCCCGCGGCGAGGCACTCGGCGACGACGGGCCACGTACCGAATGATCACCCCCGGTCACGCCCCCACCGCCGTGGGCTCTCTATGCTCGGGGGCGACCATGTGAATTCAGAGGAGCAGAGCAATGAGCGAGAACGTCTTTTTCGAGGTCACGGCCGACGGCGAGCCGATGGGCCGCATCGAGATCAAACTCTTCGACGACGTCGTCCCGAAGACGGCCCGGAACTTCCGTGAGCTGGCCACCGGCGCGCACGGTTACGGCTACAAGGGCTCGCCGTTCCACCGGGTCATCCCGGACTTCATGCTCCAGGGCGGTGACTTCACCCGGCAGAACGGCACGGGCGGCAAGAGCATCTACGGTGACAAGTTCGCCGACGAGAACTTCACGCTGAAGCACACCCGCCCGGGTCAGCTCTCGATGGCCAACGCGGGTCCGAACACCAACGGCTCGCAGTTCTTCATCACCACGATCGTCACCGACTGGCTGGACAACAAGCACGTCGTCTTCGGCGAGGTCGTCGAGGGCATGGACGTCGTGAAGGCGATCGAGGCGCTCGGCAGCCGCTCCGGAGACACGAAGAAGAAGATCATCATCTCCGACTCCGGCACCGTCTGAGCGGTCCGGCGACCGGGGGGTCACCCACGGACGAGTGCCGACGGAGGCGGCGGTTCGACCGCCGCCTCCGTCGGGCGTCCCCGACCCCGGGCCTCGTCGGCCGACGGCGCGCGCCGCCCTGACGGCCGGCGCGCCCTCCTCGGGCAGGCCGACGTGACGTAACTGACGCGCCTGCTTGCGATCACCTGCCGCGCCCCCGCGACGGCCTCGACCGGTACGCGGGCTCCAGCGCCTCCCCCATGAGTTCCCCGTCGACGTGGGACCCGTACACCTCGACGGGTGTCGAAGACCGTGATGCCCCGGTCCGACAGGCGAGGACTCAGGACCCACCGCTGCCCCGGGCGACGGGCCCTGCCCCCTGAGCGCTCCGGCAGGAAAGAGTTCGGCCTGATTGGTGGCCGGATCTCGCCCTCCGCACGGTCGGACCCCCTCCGATGGGTAGCCCTAGCCAGACGCCGAGGCGCGCGAGGGTTGGGGGGAGCTGGCCCGAGTGACATCCAGGGGGAGAACGCCCGGGAAAAGCTTGTCGGGACGGGCGCAGCGACGCTCGACGGTCCGGCGGCTGCGGGCGCAGGGGCGGTACGGTCCCGGGCTGCGCGAGGTACTGCCCGCGCTCGCCGGGGTCGTCGTCGTCCTCTGCGCGGTCGTGGCCGGACTGGTCGTGGGATACCGCGTGGCCGGCGTCGCCGTGCCCCTCGGCGCGTTGGCCCTCCTCGTCGTTCTCGGCCCGGCCCTGGCTCGCCGGCACCGGCCGCTGGCCCGGCGGCGGCTCGGCTTCTACACCGCCGAGGAACTCGCGGAGCTGGACGCCCAGGGCCTGGCCCTGGCCGTGTCGCGGATGCTGCGGCGCGACGGCTGGCGGGTGCTCCCCGCGCCGCGGGTCCAGGACCGTCCCCGTGTCCGCGCGCGGGACGGCTTCGGGCAGCGTCTGGAGGTGGCGTTCCGACCCGTGGCCGAGCCGCTGCCGGACGAGGACCCGCCCGCGCCCTCACGTCCCGGTCGTGCGGAGTCCGCGGGCGCCCCGCTCCGCCTCCTGGTGCACCGGGGCGCCTTCAGCCGCCGCGACGTCCAGTGGGCGCACCGCCAGGGCGGTGTCCACCTCATCGACGGTTCCTGTCTCACCCGGTGGGCGCACGGCACACCGCTGCACGAACTGAGCGAGTCCCCGTGAGCGCGCGCCTGCGTCGCCACCGGCTTCCGCGCGGCCCTCCCCCGGCGCGATTCCCGTCGCCGCGGAAGGCATCTGCCGGGACGCCACAACGCTCACTCGCAGCCCTCGGACAACAGCGGTTTCATCGACAACATCCGAGGTCAGCGGCATGGACGTAGTCCGACCAGGTACTTGAAGGAAAGCCCTTCGCACCGGCCGACGGGCCGAATAGCGTGCGAGGACCCGAGCCGCGCCCCACCCGTCCCGCGGTCCATGTACGCCGGGCCCGCATCCCCACGAGGAGACCGGCATGTCGTACGACAGTTCCGCCGCCCGTTCCGCGCGACAGCTCCACGGACAGCACGACGACGACGCCACCATCCCCGTCCGCCTCGTCCCGGACACCGGCGAACAGCCCCTGCGCGACGCGGCGTTACCGCGTGCCTGGACGGGACACCATCGTGATCTGCGCATCCTGCGGCGCGCCTATCGTCGACAGCGGCGGGTGACCACGTTCGCGGTGCTCGGCTACTTCACCCTCTTCCTCGGACTCTCCGCGGGCGCCCCCGACTTCATGGACCGGCCGGCCGCCGGCGGTCTCTCCGTGGGGCTGCTCCTCGCCCTCTCCCAGATACCCGCCACCTGGCTCGCCGTGCTGCTGTACGAGGGCACCGCGCGCCGCTACGTCGACCCGCTCGCACGCCGCGTGAACCGCAGTGTCCCCTGGGCCGGCGGCGAGCAGGAGCGGGAGCGGTGAGTCCCTTCACGGGCGCCACCCAGTCCTGGTCCCTCGTCGCCTTCAGCATCGCCGTCACGGTGACCCTGCTGCTGTGCGTGCTCACCGGCCCCGACAGCGACGACCTCGCCGAGTTCTACACCGGGTACCGCTCGCTGTCCCCGTTGCGCAACGGACTCGCCATCGCCGGCGACTACATCTCGGCGGCGACCGTGCTGACGGTCGGCGGAGTGATCGCCCTGTGCGGGTACGACGGTGTGGTCCTCGCTCTCAGCACGCTGCTGTCCCTGCTGGTGCTGATGTTCCTGCTCGCCGAACCCCTGCGGAACACGGGCAAGTTCACGATGGGCGACGTCCTGGCGCGGCGCATGCCCGGGCGCGCCGTGCGCATCACGGCGTGCGGTGTCACGATCGCCGCTCTCGTCCCGATGATGCTCGTCCAGCTCGCCAGCACGGGGCAGTTGCTGGCCTTCATCCTCGGATTCTCCGACAGCTCCATGAAGACCGGCTGCATCGTGGGCGTCGGCACGCTGATGATCACCTACGCCGCGATCGGCGGGATGCGCGGCACGGCGCTGATACAGCTGCTGAAGATGGTGGTGCTCCTCGGATCCGGGATCGTCGTCGCCGTTCTGATGCTCGGTCAATTCCATTGGAATCCGGCCGAGTTGTTCAACGCGGCGGCGAAGCGCAGTGGCGCGCCGCACGAGTTCCTGCACGGGGGGCTCCAGTTCGCCGGTGGCCCCCATCCCCGGCTCGACATGGTCAGCACGCAGTTCGCGATCGTGATGGGCGGTGCCTGTCTGCCGCACGTGACCATGCGGATGTTCACCGCGAACAGCGCCCGGCAGGTGCGGCGTTCGATGTCGTGGGCGGTGTCGTCCGTCGCCCTGTTCGTGATGGTCGCCAGTGTAATCGGTATCGGGGCGACGGCTCTGATCGGCCGGTCCCACATCGCCGCCGCCGACCCGCGGGGACACACGGCGTATCTGCTGGGCTCCCGCGCCGCGTTCGGTCCGGTGGTCTCCCGCGCCGAGACCCTGGTGTTCACGACGGTCACGACGGCGATCTTCCTCACCCTGCTCGCGTCGGTCGCCGGGATGACGCTCGCCTGCGCCAACTCTCTGGCCCA
Source organism: Streptomyces sp. NPDC102279 (assembly GCF_044766365.1). Taxonomy (NCBI): domain Bacteria; kingdom Bacillati; phylum Actinomycetota; class Actinomycetes; order Kitasatosporales; family Streptomycetaceae; genus Streptomyces; species Streptomyces sp. NPDC102279. The sequence goes on from NZ_JBIWLU010000001.1 coordinate 654,298, forward strand.
CGACGTCTTCGCCGGCCGGAGGACCACGATGTCCCCGCAGCGCGAGACGGCGTTCGCCCGTGGCTCCGCCCTGGTCGTCGGCGCACCGGTGATCGCACTCGCGGTCCTCGTGCAGCACCGGAGTCTGCAGCCGCTCGCCACCATGTCGTTCTGCGTGGGCGCCTCGGCGATCGCCCCCGCCCTCGTCTACAGCCTTTTCTGGCGCCGCTTCACCCGCGCCGGCCTGCTGAGCACGCTCATCGGCGGCACGCTCGCCGTCCTCGTCCTGATGCCGGGCACCAGCCTGGTGTCGGGCTCCCCCACCTCGGCCTTTCCCGCGGCCGACTTCAACTGGTTCCCGTTCACCACGACCGGCCTGGTGTCCATTCCGCTGGGCTTCGCCTTCGGCTGGCTGGGCAGCATGCTCTCCGGCCGCCGCGCCGCGGACCGGGAACGCCAGGTGTACGAGGGGGTCGAGAGTCTGATCCTCGCGGGCCCGCGGCGGAAGGCGGCGCCCACGAGGGCGGACAGCGGGTGACCGGGACGGCCGGCGCGGACCAGGGGTGTCAGACCTCCTGGTCCGGCAGCCCGGGCAGGTTCCCGCCGACCGCGTAGGTGTCCTTGACCTTCACCTCCGCGACGCCGCGGCCCTCGGGGAACACCCCGCGCCAGTCCCCGGTCACGTGCAGTTCGTCGGTGCCCATCGCCCGGACGACCATGAGGCCCTCGTCGTAGGCCCGGTACGCCTTCATCCAGAGGTTCGCGAAGGCCTGCGAGCGGATGAGGTGCATCCAGTCGGGCCGGTAGAGCTCCCGGTTGTAGTTCGACTCCCCCATCGTGGAGACGAACTTGGAGTACATCGCCTTCACGTACTCCAGTGTCACCTCGTCGTCCTCGGCGATCGCCCGGTCCCGGGCGTCCTTGAGCGCGACGCGGAACTTCTCCAGCAGGCCCTCGGTCGCGCCGGAGGTGAACGACTCGTGGATCCGGGGAGGATCACACAGGCCGTACGTCGGTCCCGCAAGACGCAGCAGCAGCCGCAGCGTGGGTTCGGTGACCCACAGCGGGCCCGGCTCGTCGCGGTTGCCCAGGGGGTTCGGCAGGACCGCTTCGTGATCCCACGCGGAAGGCGTGACGAGGTGCACGCCGGCACGGCGACGGTCGTGCTCCGGTGACGTCGAGTGCTCCAACTGCCCGATCGGGAGATGGGTCTTGAGGGCCGACAGATAGGCGCCGTTGACGTCGAGCGCGGTGACCTCGTGCGTCCCGGGCGGAAGTTCGGCCCGGGTCCACTTGGGCCGGGCCTCCCAGATCCGGTCCGCGCCGCGGGCGCTCTGCTTGCGCAGCACGTCGGGGATCCAGGGGTGCGCCACCACGTCGTAGCGGCCGCCCCTGCGCGTCTCGTCCAGCAGCGCCATCGCGTCCGGGATGGCCCGCTTCACCAATGCGGCCGTGGCCGCCTCCACATCGCCCGCCGAGGCAGCGAGTTCGGCCGCTACGGCCCGGCCGATCAGGTCGGGTGCATCGGCGGCCTGCGCGCGTCGGCCGACCGGTACCACCTTCGTCGGCCTCGCCGGACGCCCGGGGACACTCCGGCCGGCCGGCTGCTCGCGCGGCGTCGACGCGGCCGGCTGCTCCTCGGTGACCTGACTCGGCTGCGGCGACGGTACGGGCGCCGCGCACTCGGCGGGATCGAGGTGCTGGGGGAATCCGGCGACCTGGTGCCGGGCCGGCTGCCCGCAGAGCACGCAGGGCCGGGGCTGCGCGAGGGCCTCGACGTCGTCGGCGGAATCGTCGCCCGCCCCCGCGTCCGTGCCTCCGTCGACACCGCCGTCATGGTCGTGCCGCGGGTCGCCGGGGCCGGTCTCGGTCTCCTCGGCCGCCACATCGACGGTTTCCTCGGCCCGCGCAGCCCGGTCCCGCAGTTTGGAGCGCGCGCCGTCGAGGAAGTACGCGTACTTCTCGCGGATCTCGCCGCTCGGATCCCGTCCGGACTCCCAGCCGCCGACCGTGGACGGGCCGACCCCGAGTGCCCTGGCCACCTGGGCACGCGAGAGGTTCACGCCCTCGCGCAGGGCCCTGCGCTCCTCGGCGATGGGCAGCGGAACCTCCTGCCGGGCTGCGGCGAGCAGGGCGTCGATCGTCTCGAAATCAGTCATCGTGCCGATTCCTCCCGTGCCAGAGGGAGGATCACGGTGGGACGCCGGCCCGGGGACCGGCGTCGGCCCTCGGGCAGCGCCTCGGAGGCCCGTGTCGGTCCGGACAGCAGGTCCAGCACGTCGATGCCGAAGTGGGCGGCCACGGCGTCGCAGTCGTCCAGGCTCCACGCGGCCGTGCCGGACTGACGGCGGCTCACCTGGGCCTGACTCACGCCCAGGGCCGTGGCGAGTTCGGTCTGCGACTCACCGGTCGCGTGCAGGAGCGTGGCCACCGCCGACCGGACCCGCTCCGCCAGGGTCATCCGCATACCGTGGAATCTAACACTCACATCCCATGCCTCATACGTATGGAGCATGTCTGGGCCAGGAGATCGAGAGGAACCTGCCGACCCCTCGGTTCCTCTTCGGCCACCCCATCATCCGGCCATCAGCGCTCAACGGCCGGCCAATAACGATCAACGAACAGTGCGAGGAAGGTCGTTTCGGTACTCCTTCCGCCAGTCCCGAAAGAACTCGGCTGGCCACCGGGGACGGTCCGTAGGGTCCGGAACATCGACGGGGCCGGAAATCCCCCGGCCGCGCGGTGACCAGGAGGGGACATCGGGATGGCGAATGTGGAGGTCTCCCTCAAGGAGACGATGACGTCGATCGAAGGCGCGCTGGGCGCCGCTCTCGTCGACTACACGAGCGGCATGGCACTGGGCACGCTGGGGGGCGGCGGCGACCTCGACCTGAACATCGCGGCGGCGGGCAACACCGACGTGATCCGGGCGAAGATGCGGACGATGGAGCACCTCGGGCTCAAGAGCGAGATCGAGGACGTGCTGATCACGCTGGAGAGTCAGTACCACGTGATCCGGCCGGTCAAGGGCCGTGAGGGCAACGGTCTGTTCCTGTATCTGGTGCTCAACAAGGCGACGTCCAACCTGGCCATGGCCCGCCACAAGCTCGCGCGCATCGAGGCGGACCTGGAGGTCTAGACGGCGGACCTCTCCTCGCCTCCGCACGCCCACGACTTGAAGACTTCTTCAATTGGGTACATCCAGATCAGGTCAATCCCCTGGGTGTGCGGAGGCGGAGCCGCGAGGATCGGTCCGTACGTCACCGCGCGTGGCGGCGCCTGAACAGCCGCCGTGCCGGTGGGAGAAGCAACCCGTCCGAGGCGGCAGGGAGCGAACGATTGACCAGACAGGTTCCCCTCTACCAGGCCAAGGCCGAGTTCTTCCGCATGCTCGGGCACCCCGTGCGCATCCGGGTCCTGGAGCTGCTGCAGAGTGGTCCCGTCTCGGTGCGCGACCTGCTGAGCGAGATAGAGATCGAACCGTCCAACCTCTCCCAGCAGTTGGCCGTCCTGCGCCGCTCGGGGATCGTGGTGTCCATCCGTGAGGGTTCGACCGTCAGTTACGCGCTGGCCGGCGGAGACGTCGCCGAGCTGCTGCGCGCCGCCCGTCGCATCCTCACCGAACTTCTCTCCGGACAGACCGAGTTGCTGGCCGAGCTGCGTCAGGCCGACCGCGACCCCGGACTGTCGGCCGGGCCGCACCCGGGGGCGCTGGTGACCACTGCGCCACCCCGGCCCGCCCCCGCGGTCCCGGGACGCTGACGGGGACCCGCCCGACCCACAGGACGGCAGCGCCCGGTGCGGGCCTCAGACCTTCCAGGACCGCAGCTGATCGGCGACCGTACCGATGGACAGGCGGGTGTCGCGGACCTTGCGCACGAGGTCGGACAGCGCGCCGTACGGCGGGTCGATGCCCTCGCCCGACTGGTCCATGTACTGGGCGGCGACGAACGCCGCGAACAGGCTGTTGCGGTGCGGCAGCGGCTCCAGCCGGACGATGGTGTGCATCAGCGCGGCCGCGCGCCACGCGGCGTCCGGGTCGGCCGAGGCGAGGGTCGGCAGCTTGGTCCGGTGACGGGCCACGGCCGCGACGAGCGCCGAGTAGTCCGAGACGGACATGTCCTCGTCGTCGAGGGCGGCTTCCTGGACGTCGAGCAGCCACGCGACGTCGACGTAGAGATGCATCAGGCGGCCGCGGCCCCGTCGCGCTCGGACGGTGGCACCTCGTCGGGGAACGCCTCGTCGAACTCCTCGCGCAGCCGGTCGGCCCACGCGGCGGCACCGGTGACGAACTGGCGGCGCTGCATCTCGCGCACCCCGAGGTCGTGCAGGTACTGCTTGAGGCTCTTGCCCTCGGCCGCGGCGGCCGCCCGCACGCCTTCGAGCTCGGCCTCGGTGAAGGACACATTCAGTGACGGCATGACCCGATGGTACCTAGTAGGTGCCTGGAGGGCGAGGGCCGGTACCTCCGGGAGGCCGGCCCCCGTACGCGCGAGGGCCGGGAGGCGTGCCGCGGACGCCGTTGCGCGACCCGGGACGGGGCCTCGGCGAGGGGGCGTTGTCAGTGGCGGCAGGCAGGATGACCTGCATGACAACTCCTGTTGCAGTGATCGTGGACGCCGTCGCCTACGCGCAGGCGGTCGAGGACGCCACCAAGGCCTCGGCCGCCTACTACGAGGGCGGCACGTCCGTGCTGGACGACGACGCCTACGACCGGCTGGTGCGGGGGATCGCGGCCTGGGAGGCGGAGCATCCCGACGCGGTGCTCCCGGACTCGCCGACCGGAAAGGTGGCCGGCGGGGCCGTCGAGGGGGACGTTCCGCACACCGTCGCGATGCTGAGCCTGGACAACGTTTTCTCGCCGGACGAGTTCACCGCCTGGACCGCGTCGCTGACCCGCCGGACCGGTCACGAGGTGGAGGCGTTCAGCGTCGAGCCCAAGCTGGACGGTCTGGCGATCGCCGCGCGCTACGAGCGGGGCCGGCTCACACGGCTGATCACTCGCGGGGACGGGACGGCCGGGGAGGACGTCTCGCACGCGATCGGCACCGTCGAAGGCCTGCCGGACGAGCTCTCCGAACCGGTCACGGTGGAGGTGCGGGGCGAAGTCCTCATGACCACCGCCCAGTTCGAGCACGCCAACGAGGTGCGCACCGCTCACGGGGGGCAGCCGTTCGCGAACCCGCGCAATGCCGCGGCGGGCACCCTGCGCGCCAAGGACCGCGCCTACACCGTCCCGATGACGTTCTTCGGGTACGGCCTGCTCCCGACGGCCGCGACACAGGCCGCGGTGGCCGGAGAGCTGGGGGAACTCGCGCACAGCGACCTGATGCGGCGGGCCGCGGGGCTAGGTGTGAACACCACGGCTGGCACGGCCGTTCCGGGGATCACCGCCGCGACGGCCGAGGAGGTCATGACCCGCGTCCAGGAGATCGCGGCACTGCGCCCGGAACTGCCGTTCGGGATCGACGGGATCGTCATCAAGGCGGACCTGGCCGCGGACCAGCGGGCCGCCGGATCTGGCTCCCGCGCACCGCGCTGGGCGATCGCCTACAAACTACCGGCCGTCGAGAAGATCACCCGCCTGCTGGAGGTGGAGTGGAACGTGGGCCGGACCGGCATCATCGCCCCGCGCGCCGTCCTGGAGCCGGTCGAGATCGACGGCTCGACCATCACCTACGCCACGCTGCACAACCCGGCGGACATCACCCGTCGCGACCTGCGGCTGGGCGACCACGTGATGGTGCACCGCGCGGGCGACGTCATCCCGCGCATCGAGGCGCCCGTCGCCCACCTGCGCACCGGCGAGGAACAACCCATCGTCTTCCCCGAGATCTGCCCGCGCTGCGGCTCCGCCATCGACACCAGCGAGCAGCGCTGGCGTTGCGAGCAGGGCCGCATGTGCCATCTGGTCGCCGCCCTCTCGTACGCCGCGGGACGCGACCAGCTCGACATCGAGGGCCTCGGCCACACCCGGGTCGTCCAACTCGTCGACGCGGGCCTGGTCGGCGATCTGGCGGATCTGTTCACGCTGACCCGTGAGCAGCTCCTCGGTCTGGAGCGCATGGGCGAGACCAGCACGGACAACCTCCTCGGGGCGATCGGGGCGGCCAAGGGCCGGCCGCTGTCGAGGGTGCTGTGCGCGCTCGGCGTCCGCGGAACGGGCCGCTCCATGTCCCGCCGGATCGCCCGGTACTTCGCCACCATGGAGCAGGTCCGTGCCGCGGACGCGGAGGCGATGCAGCGGGTCGACGGCATCGGCACGGAGAAGGCGCCGTCCATCGTCGCCGAACTCGCCGAGCTGGCGCCGCTCATCGACAAGCTCGCCGCCGCGGGGGTCAACATGAGCGAGCCCGGTGCCACCCCGCCCGTCGCGGCGGACGCGTCGGAACCGGGCGCGGAGGGCGACGAGCAGGCCGGAGGACCGCTGGCGGGGCTGACGGTGGTGGTCACGGGCGCGATGACCGGTGCGCTGGAGAAGCTCAGCCGAAACCAGATGAACGAACTCGTCGAGCGCGCGGGCGGCCGTTCGTCGTCCAGCGTCTCGAAGAAGACGAGTCTGGTGGTCGCCGGGGACGGCGCCGGTTCCAAGCGCGCCAAGGCCGAGACGCTCGGGATCAGACTCGCGGAACCGGAGGAGTTCGCGACGCTGGTCGCCGACTACCTGGCGTAAGGCGACGGGTATCCGATCCGAGGCGACGGGTGGGGCACGGCCCGTGGTTCCGGTGGTCGGCCTCGCCCCGCCCGTCAGCCGATCCGTCGTTCCAGCACCTGTCCCGGAGAGGAAGCTGTCGGTGGGGGTGAACCCGTTGCGCTCGTAGTAGGCGACCAGGTCGCCGCCGCCGCCCGCCCAGCAGTCGACCCGGAGCAAGGAGACGCCCGCTCGCCGGGCCTCCCCGACGGCATGGGCCAGCAGCACCGCTCCGATGCCCCGACCCGCGTTCCGGCGGTCGGAGACCAGCAGGCGCACATACCGCTCGGGTTCCTCCGCGGGCTTGATCATCGGCATCTGCGGGCTGGGCCCGGAGTCCAGCACCAGGGTTCCGACCGGGGTCCCGTCCAGCTCCGCGATGTAGGGGGCGCATTCGGTGGTGTACCGCCGCACCCTCTCCACCCCGCCCGAGGTGCGCGAGTACGGGACGGTGCCCCACTGCTCAGTGTTCCCCCGGCTGTTCATCCAGGCCACCGCCAAGTCCAGCATGTCCAGGACGGCCGGCGCGTCACCCGGGCCGCCCGGCCGGATCCGTAGGTCGTGCGTGCTGTCGTTCACGGGCGGAAGCCTAGGCACCCGCGGGCTCGGGCACGAGAGGCGGCCCTCAGGCGCACGAAGGGCACAGCCCCCGGTAGGTGACCTCGACGGCGGCCACCGTGAAGCCGAAGCGCTCCCCCGCCGGCAGGTCGGACAGCGGGTTCCCGGTCGGGTGGACGTCGCGGACGGTGCCGCAGCCGGAGCACACCAGGTGCTGGTGCGGGTGGTGCGCGTTCGGGTCGTAGCGCTTGGCGCGGCCGTCCGTGGCGACCTCGATGACCTCGCCCAGGGAGACCAGCTCCCCCAGAGCGTTGTAGACGGTCGCGCGGGAGATCTCGGGCAGGCGCTCCGCCGCGCGGGCGTGCACCTCGTCGGCCGTGAGATGCACATGATCGCCGTCGAGGACCTCGGCAACGACACGCCGCTGCGAGGTCATCCGCCAGCCACGCCCGCGCAGTCGCTCCAGCAGGTCACTCATGTTCGTTCACCTTTTCGGTTTCGGTGGGATGCCCGCAGTTTATCGGTGCAGATCCGGGATCCGATCGGATATGGGATTGGCGCCCTTCTTGACTTGGACTCTGTCCATCGTAGGATCGGTTCAGGCGCTAGCCAAGGGACAGGATGACTCCAGTACGGGCAGGAGAGACAGACATGTCGGGACCACCGTCGCGGGACTGCGCGGCGCCGGTCTGCACGTGACGACCTCCCAGGGCGCGAAACCGCATTCCGCCTCACGTCGCACACGGCCCTCCGTCCGCTCGCCGTGGCAGGACGCGTACCCCGCGCCGGACCGGTTCCCCCGGCTCGCCGCGCAGGGTGTCGCGCGTCCCGGCCGTCGGCTGTGCGGCCGGCGAGGCCCCCTGCCCGTGTCCGTCCCGGCATCGCGGCCTTCCCGTCGGCCCCATCGACGGTTCCGAGGCCGCCTCCCCTGGCCCCCGCCCCCGAAGCTTCACCCCCCTCAGTTCCTGAGCACCGAGATCCGCCCCGTCCGGAAGGATTCCCATGTCTGAGAACCACGATGCGATCGTCACAGACCCGAAATCGGAAGAGGCCGGAGGTGGCTGCCCCGTCGCGCACGGCCGCGCCCCGCACCCGACCCAGGGCGGCGGCAACCGTCAGTGGTGGCCGGAGCGCCTCAACCTGAAGATCCTCGCGAAGAACCCCGCCGTGGCCAACCCGCTCGGCGAGCAGTTCGACTACGCCGCCGCGTTCCAGGGCCTCGACCTCGCGGCCGTGAAGCAGGACATCGCCGAGGTGCTCACCACCTCCCAGGACTGGTGGCCCGCCGACTTCGGCCACTACGGCCCCTTCATGATCCGTATGGCGTGGCACAGCGCGGGCACGTACCGCATCAGCGACGGCCGCGGCGGCGCGGGTGCCGGCCAGCAGCGCTTCGCCCCGCTCAACAGCTGGCCGGACAACGGCAACCTCGACAAGGCCCGCCGTCTGCTGTGGCCCGTGAAGAAGAAGTACGGCCAGAGCCTTTCCTGGGCCGACCTCATGGTCCTCACCGGCAACGTCGCCCTGGAGCAGATGGGCTTCGACACCTTCGGCTTCGCCGGCGGCCGCGCGGACGTCTGGGAGTCCGAGGAGGACGTGTACTGGGGCCCGGAGACCACCTGGCTGGGCGACGAGCGCTACACGGGCGACCGCGAGCTGGAGAGCCCGCTCGGCGCCGTTCAGATGGGCCTCATCTACGTCAACCCCGAGGGCCCCAACGGCAACCCGGACCCGCTCGCCGCGGCCCGCGACATCCGTGAGACGTTCCGCCGTATGGCGATGAACGACGAGGAGACGGTCGCCCTGATCGCGGGCGGTCACACCTTCGGCAAGACCCACGGCGCCGGCCCGGCGGACAACGTCGGCGACGACCCCGAGGCCGCCCCGATCGAGGCGCAGGGCCTCGGCTGGAAGAGCACGTACCGCACCGGTAAGGGCGCGGACGCGATCACCTCCGGCCTGGAGGTCACCTGGACCACCACGCCCACCCAGTGGAGCAACGGCTTCTTCGACAACCTCTTCGGCTACGAGTGGGAGCTGACCCAGAGCCCCGCCGGCGCCAACCAGTGGAAGCCGAAGGACGGCGCGGGCGAGGGCACCGTCCCGGACGCCCATGACCCGTCGAAGAAGATCGCCCCCTCGATGCTCACGACGGACCTGTCGCTGCGCTTCGACCCGATCTACGAGCCGATCTCCCGCCGCTTCCACGAGAACCCGGCGGAGTTCGCGGACGCCTTCGCCCGCGCCTGGTACAAGCTGACCCACCGCGACATGGGCCCGAAGTCCCTCTACCTCGGCGCCGAGGTGCCGCAGGAGACGCTGGTGTGGCAGGACCCGCTGCCCGAGGCGCAGGGCGCGGCCATCGGCGCCGAGGACGTCACCGCTCTCAAGGCGAAGCTCCTCGACTCCGGCCTGTCCGTGTCGGAGCTGGTCTCCACCGCGTGGGCGTCGGCCTCGACGTTCCGCGGCAGCGACAAGCGCGGCGGTGCCAACGGCGCCCGTATCCGTCTGGAGCCGCAGCGCGGCTGGGCGGCCAACGACCCCGACCAGCTGGCCTCGGTGCTGCGCACGCTGGAGAGCGTCCAGCGTGAGTTCAACGCCGGTGGCAAGCACGTCTCGCTGGCCGACCTGATCGTCCTCGGCGGCGTCGCGGCCGTCGAGAAGGCCGCCAAGGACGCCGGTCACGACGTCCAGGTGCCCTTCACCCCGGGCCGCGTCGACGCGACGGACGAGCACACCGACGCGGAGTCGTTCGCCGCGCTGGAGCCGGCCGCCGACGGTTTCCGCAACTACCTCGGCAAGGGCAACCGTCTGCCGGCCGAGTACCTGCTGCTCGACCGTGCGAACCTGCTGACCCTGAGCGCCCCGGAGCTGACGGTCCTCGTCGGCGGCCTGCGCGCGCTGGGTGCCACCCAGGGACAGTCGGCGCACGGTGTCCTCACCGAGACGCCGGGCAAGCTGACGAACGACTTCTTCGTCAACCTGCTCGACCTGGGCACGACGTGGACGGCGACGTCCGAGGACGCGACCACGTTCGAGGCCCGCGACGCCTCGGGCAAGGTCAAGTGGACCGGTACGCGGGCCGACCTGGTGTTCGGCTCGAACTCCGAGCTGCGCGCGGTCGCCGAGGTCTACGCGAGCGACGACGCGAAGGCGAAGTTCGTGAAGGACTTCGTCTCCGCGTGGGACAAGGTCATGAACCTCGACCGGTTCGACCTGGTCTGACAGCCGCCGCGGAACGTCTCCCGTCCACGGTCTGACGACTGAGGACTGACGACCGCCGTCAGGGCCGGCCTCCTTCGGGGGCCGGCCCTGACGCGTGTCCGGCCCGCAGGACCCGGGAGCCGGGGCGTCGCCGAGCCGCCGCTCAGGCGTGAGCCGCGGGACACCCCATAGGCTGGCAGCCATGAGCGCACACTTTGACGTGGTGGTCCTGGGCGCCGGCCCGGGTGGTTATGTCGCGGCGATCCGGGCGGCCCAGCTCGGACTCAGTACGGCGGTCGTCGAGGAGAAGTACTGGGGCGGTGTGTGCCTGAACGTGGGATGCATCCCGTCGAAGGCGCTGCTGCGCAACGCGGAGCTGGCCCACATCTTCACCCAGGAGGCCAAGACGTTCGGCATCCGCGTGGACGGTGAGGTGACCTTCGACTACGGCCAGGCCTTCACCCGTAGCCGCAAGGTGGCGGACGGCCGAGTCAAGGGCGTCCACTACCTGATGAAGAAGAACAAGATCACCCAGTTCGACGGGCGCGGCACCTTCTCGGACGACCACACCCTCCAGATCGCCCTCACCGACGGCGGCTCGGAGACGGTCACGTTCGACCACTGCGTCATCGCGGCGGGCGCCACCACCCGGCTGCTCCCGGGAACGTCACTGAGCGAGCGCGTGGTGACGTACGAGGAGCAGATCCTGTCGGACACGCTCCCGGAGAGCATCATCATCGCCGGGGCGGGCGCCATCGGCGTCGAGTTCGCGTACGTGCTCCACAACTACGGCGTCGAGGTCACCCTCGTCGAGTTCCTCGACCGGATCGTCCCGCTGGAGGACGAGGAGGTGTCCGCCGAGCTGGCCCGGCGCTACAAGCGCCTAGGCGTCAACGTGCTGACGTCCACCCGGGTCGAGGCGATCGACGACTCCGGTGACGCGGTCAAGGTCATGGTGACCACGGGCGGCCAGCGGCAGACGCTGGAGGCGGGCAAGGTGCTCCAGGCGATCGGGTTCCAGCCGCGGGTGGAGGGCTACGGCCTGGAGAACACCGGGGTGAAGCTCACCGAGCGCGGCGCGATCGACATCGACGGCCGGGGCCGCACGAACGTGCCGCACATCTTCGCCATCGGGGACGTGACGGCGAAGCTGATGCTCGCGCACGCGGCCGAGTCGATGGGCATCGTGGCGGCGGAGTCGATCGCCGACGCCGAGACGATGGAACTCGACTACGTGATGATCCCGCGGGCGACCTACTGCCAGCCGCAGATCGCCAGCTTCGGCTGGACCGAGGCGCAGGCCCGCGAGCAGGGCTTCGACGTCCAGGTGGCGAAGTTCCCGTTCACCGCGAACGGCAAGGCGCACGGCCTCGGCGAGACCGCGGGCTTCGTCAAGATCCTCTCCGACGCGCGGTACGGGGAACTCCTCGGCGCCCATCTGATCGGGCCCGAAGTCACCGAGCTGCTGCCGGAGTTGACGCTCGCCCAGCAGTGGGACCTCACGGTCCACGAGGTCGCCCGCAACGTGCACGGGCACCCGACGCTCGGCGAGGCGGTCAAGGAGGCCCTGCACGGGCTCGCCGGGCACATGATCAACATGTGAGGGCGCTCGACCTCCCACTGGTCCGCCCGCGACCCCTCCCCGGTCCCTCCCTGCCCCCCCCTGGCCCCCTGGCCCCGCCCCGCCGCTGTCCACGAGGCGGACAGCACGAACAACAAGGTGTTGGGTGCATCTAGTGTGCGGGTACGCCGACCGCAGAGGGGAGCCCGGGGATGGGTGAGGTGCCGACCGAGGAAACAACCGAACTCCGAGAGGCGGTCGTCGCACTCCGCGGGGTGAGCGTGCGCCGTCACGCGACGGGTCAGGCGATCCTCTCGGAGATCGACTGGACGGTCCGGTCCGGTGAGCACTGGGCGCTGCTCGGCGCCAACGGCGCGGGCAAGACGACACTGCTGCGGCTGCTGGGGGCGCTCATGCACCCGACGTCCGGGACCGTCGAGGTGCTCGGGTTCCGGCTGGGCCGCGTCGACGTGCGGGAACTGCGCGCCCGCCTCGGCCACGTGAGCACCGCGCAGCGGGTGCCGCTGGACATGCCCGCGCACACGGTCGTCCTGACGGGCCACACCGGCACCGTGCAGCCGCTGTGGCGGAAGTACGACGACGCGGTGCGCGGGCGGGCCGACGAACTGCTGGCCGAGCTGGACATCAAGGAGCTGGCCGAACGGCCGTACGGCGTCTGCTCGGGAGGGCAGCGGGCCCGTGTCCTGATCGCCAGGGCACTGATGGCCGACCCGTCCCTGCTGCTTCTCGACGAGCCGTTCAACGCACTGGACCTGCCCTCCCGCGAGGATCTCGTGGACGCGATGCAGCGGCTGGCCGAGAGCCGTCCGGGCCTCGCGACGGTGACGGTGACGCACCATCTGGAGGAGCTCTCCCCGGCCGTCAGTCACACTCTGCTGCTGCGGGAGGGCCGTGTCCTCACCCGCGGCCCCGCGGACGAGACCCTGACCGATACGTGGCTGACCAGCTGCTTCGGCCGCCCCATCACCGTGGCCCGGCACGACGGCCGGTGGGCGGCCTACTCCGGTCGCTCCGGCGGTCGCTGACGGTCCGTCGGGAACCTGCGGCCGACTGGGGGCCACCACGGCGGATCTTCCCGTCGGTGTGTGCCGGCGGCGCTCCTGGGCATGATCCGACGGGGGCTCGTACGTGCGCGTGCGTGCGAACGGGGCGCACCAGGCGACAGAGTGAGCCCTGTACGCGCCCCCTGCCGTGCGGCGAAAATGCGCCTGTCGAGGGTCATGTGGCCGCGACATCGCGTACCCCGCCGCCAAGTCACCAGGAAAGCAGGTCGGCTGCCGTGCTGTTGCGTCTGCCCACGTCCGTGTCCGAAGCACAGGAGTGCATGGCCGAGGGGGCGGTGCCGATAGGCGGCGCGACGCTGGTGTGGGCCGCCTGGCAACGGGACGGTTTCCCGGAACTGGCGATGTCGCTGCGCGACCTCCCGGAGGCCAACACGATCGGGGGCGAGACGCTGGGAGCGGCCGTGCTGCTGCACCGGATCGACGACCGTGTACCGGAGGTGCTGCGCCGGGCCGCGGCCACCGTGGGGACCGGGGCGGTACGCCGGACGGCCACCGTCGGCGGCAATCTCGTCGGCAGCTCGTTGCGCTGTCTGCTGCCCGGCGCCCTGGTCCTGGACGCGCGCGCGGTCATCCTGGAACAGGACGGGGTCCGCGAGACCGATCTGGCGGAGGTCATCGCCAAGCGCCACCTGCTCCTCGGCCTGCGCTGGAGCGCTCCTACGGCCAGCAGTTACCACAAGTCGCAGGGCGAGGCGGGCGGGGCGCCGCCGCTCGTCGTGGCCGCCGCCCTGCATCCCTCCGCCGACGGGCAGTACCTCCTGCGCGTCGCCGTGCGCGACGGGTACGAGGTGCTCGACGACAGCATCGTGTGCGACACGGACACGGACTCCGTCCTCGGCACGCTGCGCAACGGCGACCTGGGCCAACTGCCGTCCGCCGCCTGGGACATCGTGAGCCGTCGGACCACCGACCTCCTGGCCCGCACCGCGGGGTGACAGGGCCACGCGGAAGACCCGGCGGGCATCGCGTCCGAGGACGGCGTTCCGGCCGGGCCTTCGGGTCCGCGGGCTACTCCCCCGCCGGGCCGCCGACCGCGACGGGAACGGGGGCCGCGCGCCAGTAGCCGAGAGCATGCACCCGCGGGCGGGGGACGTTCAGCTCCTTGCGGACGTAGGCGGAGAGGGTCCGCGTGGTCGTGGTGTCGCAGGTGATCCAGACGTACGGGTCGGGTTCGTCGCGCAGCAGTTCGGGCAGCTCGGCCCTCACCCGCTCGACGAGGTGTGCGCCGTCGTCCCGGCGGGGCAGCGGACGCAGCTCGTGCCGGGCCGGGTCGAGGGCGCACGGGAGCCCCTCGGGGTCGCCCTCGAACCAGATGGTCGCGGGTGCCGAACCCAGCGCGCCGATCAGGGAGTTGAGGGCGGGCAGGGCGGCCGGGTCGACGACGGCGAAGACGTGGGACGGCGCGGGCGCGGGTTCCTCGAAGTCCGTGCCCTGAACCGTGGCCTCGATCGTGTCGGCGGGCCGCGCGGCGCGCGCCCAGTCGCTCGCGCACCCTTCGTGCAGCGCGAACTCCAGGGCGAAGGTGCCCGTCGCCGGGTCCGGGTCGACCAGCGTGTACGCCCGCTGATGGGGCCGCCCCGCGTTGGCGAACCACAGGCGGACCCACATGGTCGGGTGGACGCCGGTCGCGGCGAGCAGACCCCCGTCACCGACCCGCAGGCGCCGGTAGAGCGGTGCCACGTCCTCCACGGCCGTCACGGTGAGGACGAAGTCCCTGGCCCTCAGCAGTTTGAGGACCGCACCCTCCCAACCACGTCGCTGCCCCATCCACCCTCTCCCCTCCGAAAACGATCTCTTGGCGATATTAGGCAAGCCTAACCTAATATGATCCGCCTCCGGTCACGACGGGCCGGCCGACACAAGGAGTTCCATGTCCGAAATGTGCGCCCCCGCCCGGCCGTTCGTGCACGAAGAGCACCTTCCCGGCGTCGGTACCTTCCGCATCCTGCCCCTCGACCCCGCCGTCGACTGCGCGACGATCCACGCGTGGGCCGGCCAGGAGCGCGCCGCCTTCTGGGGCATGAACGAGCTGACTTCCAGCCAGATCACCGACATCTACAGCGAGTTGGGAAAGTTGACGACCCACCACGCCTTCATGGTGGAGAAGGACGACGAGCCGATCGCCCTGCTGCAGACGTACGAGCCGGAGGCCGACCGCGTCGGCGAGTGCTACGAGGTCCGCTCCGGGGACATCGGGATCCATCTGCTGCTCGCGCCCGCGGGCCCGGAAGGGAGCCACGCGGGCTGGACGGCGTCCCTGTCCGCCGTGATCGCCACGTACGTGCTGTGCGGGCTCGACCGGCGGAGAGTCGTCACCGATCCCGACGTCCGCAACCAGAAGGCGATCGACAGACTCCTCAGACAGGGATTCGTGGCCGGACCCGTGGTCGTCCTGCCCGAGGTCGACCTACCGGAGGTTCATCTCCCCGAGAAGCACGCCCAGTTGGCCTTCCTGCCGCGCGAGGTCGTCTTCCCCGACGGCTCCTGAGAAACCGGCCGACCCGTCGGTGCCCAAGGCGGCGCAGCCCCCCGCCCGGCACGCCGTACCGCCGCGCGGAAAATTCAACAAGGGCCGCCGTCTCATCCGGATCGAGGAGCGCCGGCACCGGCGGCACCGTCCGAGAGGGATCGGAGCAGGGTACTCAACGCCGAGCTGACCTGCGTATTCACCAGGTGCGACTCACAGGGCCGCGGCCCTGTGACATCGTCCTCTCACCGTCCGCCGCAATCCGGAAGATTTCATCGGCGTGGAAATCGTCGCGCTGACTGCCGAGTCTGGTGTGAGGCACCGGGATCCACCCGGACCGCTCGGACGAAGGACAGAGGCCATGCCCTCCACGCGCGCCCAGACCGCCGGCTCCCCGCCGGCCGCACGTCACAATCTGATCCTGGTGGTCACGTGTCTGGCCCTGGGCACGGTGGTCGCCGCCATGGCCTCGTTGAACGTGGCCCTGCCCGACCTCGCCCGCGAGACCCACGCCAGCCAGACACAGCTGTCCTGGATCGTCGACTCCTACAGCCTCGTCTTCGCCTCGCTGCTGCTTCCGGCCGGTGCGCTCGGAGACCGTTTCGGCCGCAGGCGGGCGCTCCTCGCGGGCCTGTCGATCTTCGGAGCCGGATCGGCCGCGGCCTCTCTCACGACCGACCCGTCGACGCTGATCGCCCTGCGCGGAGTGCTGGGCGTGGGGGCCGCCCTGGTGATGCCGGCCACGCTGTCCACCATCACCAGCACCTTCCCGCGGGCCCAGCGGGCGCGGGCGGTCAGCGTCTGGGCCGCGGTCGCCGGCGCCGCCGCGCTCGTCGGGCTGTTCGCCACCGGCGCGCTGCTGGAGGGCTGGTCATGGCGCTCGGTGTTCCTGCTGAACGTGGTGCTGGCCCTGGTCGCGCTGATCGGGACCCTGCTCTTCGTACCCGAGTCCGCGGAGCCTCAGCAGCCCCGGCTCGACATCGGGGGCGCCCTCCTCGCCGTGGCCGGTCTGGTCGCGCTCGTCTACTCGGTGATCGAGGCGCCGACCCGCGGCTGGGCCGACCCGGTCACGCTCGGCGGCATCGGGCTCGGCCTGGTGGTCCTGGCCGGTTTCGTGCTCTTCGAACTGCGTCGCGCCAACCCGCTGCTGGACCCCCGGCTGTTCCGCAACCAGCACTTCGCCGCCGGTTCGCTGTCGATCATGCTCCAGTTCTTCGTCTTCTTCGGCTTCATCTTCGTGATGATGCAGTACCTCCAACTGGTCCGCGGAGACAGCGCGTTGATGGCCGCGACCTCCATGCTGCCGATGGCCGTGACGATGGTCCCGGTCTCGCGTGCGACGCCGCGCCTGGTGGCCCGGTTCGGCTTCCGCGGGCCGTGGGTGGCCGGTCTGGTGGGCGTCGCCGCGGGCATGGGCGTCCTCTCCCTGCTCGACGCGTCCAGCCCGTACTGGCTCATCGCCACAGGTCTCGTACCGCTGGGCGCCGGAATGGGGCTGGCCATGACGCCGGCCACGACCTCCATCACGGACGCCCTGCCGCGCTCCCTGCAGAACGTCGGGTCCGCGATGAACGACCTGGCGCGTGAACTGGGCGGGGCCCTCGGGATCGCCGTCCTCGGCAGCCTGCTGAGCGCCACCTACCGCGACCACCTGAGCCTGCCGGGCCTGCCGGGCCACGTGGCGGACGCGGCCCGGTCCTCCCTCGCGGCAGCCCACACCATCGGCGGCCCGGTCTCGGACCACGCGACGACCGCCTTCGTCGACGGCATGCATGTCGCGCTCCTGGGAGCCGCTGCCGCGGCGGTGCTCGCCGCGGTGACTGTCGCCCTGCTGCTCCGTTCCGCCCCGCGTCCGCAGCAGTTCGACGACGACGAGGTGACCGACGTGACGGGTTCCGCCGACACCGAGGCGCAGGAGCAGCCCGCGTACCGGTGAACTCGGAGGGCCGGGGCCCGAGATGCCTCCGACAACGCCCGGACCGGCGCCTCGCATCGAGCGGGGCGCCGGTTCCGTCGTGGGCGCGTCGAAGCGGTCCGTCCGCGGCACCCCCGGTCGGCGGGTCAGGGGCGAACCCCCGGTGGCCGCACCGGACGGATGCCGGGCGCCTGGCGGCCGGGGCCCCGCAGCGCCTGCCGTAGTTGCGGGCTCACGAAACGGACCACCTCTTCGACGCTCATGGACACGATCGGCTCCAGGCGCAGCAGATAGCGCGTGGTGATGAGCCCGCCGATCACCGTGGTGAACGAGGCGGCACGCTGCCGGGCGTCCCGTCCGGGCACGAGGCCGGCGATCCGTTCCACGATCTCCCGCTCGACCGCTTCCTTGACGAGATCGCCGAAGCCGTCGTCGTCGATCGCGCTCTTCAGCATGGCGAGCAGGGGCGGCCCCGACACCGGGTCGTCCCAGACGCCGAGGACCTGGCGCAGGACCCGTTCGGGGAACGTACTCAGGTCCCCGTCCTCCGCGACCTGCGCGAGGATCTCGGCCGGGTTCGCACCGAGGGCGAGTGCGGCACCGAACAAGCCCTTCTTGGAGCCGAAGTAGTAACTGATCAGGGCGAGATCGACCTCGGCCTCACCGGCGATCGAGCGCAGCGTCACCGCGTGGTAGCCGTCCTCCAGGAAGCGGCGCCGTGCGACGTCCAGGATCGCCGCCCGGGTGTCCGGGCTGCCCGGCCTGCGTCCGCGCTGGGACCCGGATTTTTTCATCACGGATGAATTCTAGGGTCCGTGCCTCTGACCGGATACGCCGGGCAAGCTGCGGATTCGTCCGGTGTGAAGCTCTCCGGAACGATTCTCACGAAATGATGTCGTTCATCCATATGAGTGGTGCATCACACATCGGGGCCGTAGCGTCATGGCAGAGACGGAAGCCGGTGATCACCTGCCGGCGACCGAACGACAGTCGTCCCGCACGGAGCACATATGCGCAGCAGCACAGCGAGAACAGCAATCACCCTCTGCGCGGCCGCCTCGCTCGCCGCGGTCATGGGTACCGCCTCGGCAGCTCCGCAGTCCCCGGAGGCAGCACAGGCTCCGCGGCCGAAGCAGTCGACGCCCGTCCTCGTCGACTGCCTCTGGAAGCCGGACGTCCGCCCCACCGACTTCATCCTGGCCTGCGGCGACGGGAACAGCCGCCTCGTCTCCCTGCACTGGTCGCACTGGAACCAGAACTCGGCGGTGGCCCGGGGCGTCAACATGGTGAACGACTGCAAGCCGTACTGCGCGGCGGGCAAGTTCCACTCGTACCCGGTGGTCGTGAAGCTGGACCACCCGCAGGCGTGGAAGAAGAAGCCGCACCAGCGGCACTACACACAGATGACGCTGGTGTACACCCACGACCGCCCCGAGGGGTTCGACCGCACGGTCAGCTATCCGTTGTGGAACTGACGTCGGCACGCCGCCGGACCACCCGCGCGGCGCACTGACGGCGGGCCCTGGGCCCGCCGGGATCGCCTCCGAGGACGGCCGTCGCGCCGGACCGCCGGCGGTCCCGGCCCCACCCGAAACCCGTCCCTTCGTAAATCAGGGCAAACTGGTACACGTGGGCAACCGGCGCATGTCAGTGGGCAGCCTCGTGGAGCAACCGTCGGGCCGCGGCCTGGTGGCGATCCCACTGGCGTTGATAGTCGTGATCGCCGTCGTGGACATCCGCTCCCCCACCGACGTGCACCTCGGCCCGTTGCTGGTCATCGCGCCCACGCTCACGGCGTCGTTCTCCGGCCCCCTGCTGACGGCGCTCGTCGGACTCCTGGCCGTGATCGCGCAGATCGTCATCGCCGTGCTGCACGGCGGCCTCACCACCACCAACCACATGGCGCAGATCATCGCCCTGATCGTGCTCTCCACCCTGGTGGTGTTCGTTTGCCATGTGCGGGAGCGGCGGGCGCGCGAGCTGGTGCGGGCGCGGTCGGTGGCCGAGACGGCCCAGCGCGTGCTGCTGCGGCCACCCCCGCGCCGGATCGGTCCGCTGCGCACGGCCTGGCTGTATCTGGCGGCCGAGGACGACACGCAGATCGGCGGCGACCTGTTCGCCGTCACCCGCGCCGCCGGCGCGTCCACCCGCGTGATCATCGGCGACGTACGGGGCAAGGGGCTGGCCGCCATCGGCGAGGCCTCGGTCGTACTGGGCGCCTTCCGCGAGGGAGCCCACCGGTACGAGACCCTGCCCGAGCTGACGGCGGCCCTCGAGGTGAGCGTGTGCCGCGACCTGGACGAGGTCGCCGACACCCGGCACGACCCCGGCGAGCACTTCGTCACGGCCCTCGTCCTCGACATTCCCGACACCGACGCCGAGGTCGGGATGATCAACTGCGGCCATCCCCCACCACTGCTCCTGCGCGACCGCGAGGTCACGGTGCTGCACGCCCGGCACTCCGTCCCGCCACTGGGCATGTGCGAGCTGCCCGCCGCGAGCCACCACACCGATCCGTTCACCTTCGAAGCCGGTGACTTCCTGCTGCTCTACACCGACGGCGTGATCGAGGCCCGCTCACCGAGCGGGGCCTTCTACCCCCTGGCCGAGCGGCTCGCGTCCTTCCCGGCCTCCGGTCCCGACACCCTGCTGCGCCACATCCACGACGACCTGGTCCGTCACATCGGCGACGAGCCGGCCGACGACGCCGCCCTCCTCGTCGTCGAACGCACCACCGCCCACCACCTGCGGATCCCCCATCGCGTGCAGCAGGCCGAGGGACCGCCGCCCCGGCCCGACGCGAAGACGTCCTGACCGGGCCGACGGCGCACGTCCGGTCGAGTGGCGGGGCCGGGCGCCGCGGGGCGACGATGGAGGAAGTGCTGCTCGGCAGCGGGGGCCAACGCAGGGAGGCGCCCGTGGCGCACATCTTCGCAACCGACGTCCTCGTCGCGGGCGCCGGCCCCGTGGGCCTCACCGCGGCCGTGGAGCTGCGCCGACGCGGCGTCCGCTGCCGGATCGTCGATCCGCTCCCGGCCCGCCTGCCCTACGCGAAGGCCGTGGGCATCCAGCCGCGCACCCTGGAGATCTGGGACCACATCGGGCTCGCCCGCACGGCCCTCGAAGCGGCTGTGCCGATGTACGGGCAACTGTCGTACGTCAACGGCGTCGAGCAGCCCCGGATCGACCTCGTGCTCCCGCCCGAAGTGCCCTATGGATTCGCCGCGATGCCGCAGTACGAGACGGAGCGGATCCTCGACGAGTTCCTCCAGCGGTTCGGGACGACCATCGACCGCGGGACCGAGCTGGTCTCCTTCGACCAGGACCTCGACGGGGTGACGGTCGCGCTGCGGTCGGCGTCCGGCGCCGAGGAGGAGGTCAGGGCACGGTACCTGGTGGGCTGCGACGGCGCGCACAGCACGGTGCGCAAGCAGCTGGGGCTCACCTTCGAGGGCAGCGCCTTTCCGGAGGAGTACATGCTCGGCGACGTCGAGGTCGACTGGGATCTTCCCCAGGGTTACGGCGTTCGGGCCATGCACCGGAGCGCCGACGGCGAGGTGGACGATCTGCTGGTCTGCATCCCGCTGCCGGGCCAGGGCCGTTACCGGATGTCGATGATGGTTCCGCCCGAACTCTCCGCCGCCGCACGTGAGTCGGAACCACCCGACGGAATCACCCACGGCCTGGAGAGCGGCACCGGTCCCACGCTCTCCGACATCCAGACCGTCCTGGACCGGCTCTCCCCCCGGCCCACCACGGCCTCCACCCTGCGCTGGTCCTCCGTGTTCCGCATCAGCCACCGGATCGTCGACCGGTACGGCGACGGGCGCGTCTTCGTGGCCGGCGACGCGGCGCACATCCACCCGCCGACGGGCGCCCAGGGCATGAACACCGGCATCCAGGACGCCTGGAACCTGGCGTGGAAGCTCGCCCTCGCGATCCAGGAGGGCACGCATTCCAGCCTGCTGGCGGCGAGTTACGACGCCGAGCGGCGGCCCGTCGGCGAGGAGGTCGTGGAGCGCACGGTTCGACACGCGGGCCAGGGCATCCAGGCCGACGCGGGCGACCCTGTGACCCTGTTGATGCGCGAGGCCCAGCTCCTCGTCGGCTACCGCGGCAGCCCGATCGTCGACCCCGAGTCCGCGGGCCCGGCACCGCAGCCGGGTGACCGCGCACCCGACTGTGCGGGCCTCGCCGTACCCAACGCGACCTATCCGCTGCGTCTGTACGACGTACTGCGCGACCGCGAGCACGTGCTGCTCCTGTACGGCGACACGGACCGGGACTGCGACGGCGTCCGGCAACTCGTCGACCTCGCCCGCGATCTCACACGCGACCGCGTCGACGTCTGCGTCATCCTTCCGTCCGAGGCCCAGCCCGACGCCGGGGGCCCGCCGGTCTACGTCGACACCCTCGGCGAGTTCGCCCGCCTCTACGCGGTGCCGGACCGGGCGACGGCCTTCCTGATCCGCCCGGACGGACATCTCGCCGCCCGCCTCTCGCCGCCCACCGTGGCCGGCCTGACGGCGGCCCTGGCCCGCCCCTTCGCTCCGCCGGGATACGCGTAGCGCAGACGCGGATTCCCTGAAGGGCCATCAACAAGCTTGACCAGACGTTCCGTCGAGCGGGCACGACGGGGCTCCGTCACTCCATCAACCGGGCGGCGAGGGTGGCTCCGAGTTCCCAGCAGGCCTCGATGTCGGCCTTGCCCGGTTCGCCGGTCACCGTCACCGCGTCGGCGGCCCGCCGCCAGCCGAGGCCGGTCGTGATCGCCTCGATGCCGCGCACCGCGCCCGTGACGTCGTTGCCGCCGTGCACGTAGTACCCGAAGTGCCGCCCGGCCGTCGCGTCCAGGCACGGGTAGTAGACCTGGTCGAAGAAGTGCTTCAACGCGCCCGCCATGTAACCGAGGTTCGCCGGGGTGCCCAGCAGGTAGCCGTCGGCGTCGAGCACATCCGAAGCGGTCGCACTCAACGCGGCTCGCCGCACCACCCGTACGCCCTCGATCTCGGGAGCGGTCGCCCCGGAGACCACTGCTTCGAACAGGGCCTGGCAGTTGGGCGAGGGCGTGTGATGGACGATCAACAAGGTAGCCACCCCCGCACCTTGCCGCCCCACCCCGCCCACCGCAAGCACCGTCCCGACGCCCGGCCCCGTCGGACCCACGCAGGCCGGCTGCTACGCTGAACACCGAGCCCACACCGAACATCCGGTGCCGGGCCCGGCGTCGGTGGTCCAAGGAAAGACGCCCCGCTTCCTGCGGGGAAATGCAGGTGCAAGGCCTGCCCGGCGCTCCACATACACCGCCCCCGGTTGTCCGGGGGCGGTGTTTTGCGTGCCCCTCCGGGAGGAGGGGGCCAGTGACAGTCGTCGTCGCGGAACATCCGTTCCTGGATCGACGCATGCACGACTGGGCGCCGCCCAGTGCAAGAAAAAGGAGTACGACAGAGGGTCCGGCACCATTGGTGCCGGACCCTCTGTCTTCGAGTAGCGGGGACAGGATTTGAACCTGCGACCTCTGGGTTATGAGCCCAGCGAGCTACCGAGCTGCTCCACCCCGCGTCGTTGAACACAACCCTACGCCATGTTTCGCGGGTTCAAGACCATGATCCATCGCGGGCTCGGGGAGTGATCACGGGTGGTGGCTCCGAGGGGGGCCGGGCGGAGGCCCGGCCAGGTGGGCCAGCCAGGTTTCCGTGGCCCGGGGTGTGCGGAGGTGGACGACCTTCAGAGCGGTCGGGCGGGGGGCCGTGCAACGGGTGGCGATGTGGGTTCTGCGCGTCTCGTACTGCGACCAGGCCCACCACACCGGGTGCTCGGCACTGAACCACGAGCCGAACGTCTCCACGTTCCCGCCGAAGACCCGGCGTCGGAGCAGTGTGCGGGCCGCCGACCTGCGCAGTACCCGGCGCATGACCACCGGACGGGGATAGTCGAGCCAGACGACGGTGTCGGCGCGTTCCCACAGGAGGTCGCGCACGCTCGGGTGGCCGAAGGAGTCGATCACCCAGCCGGGACCGTCACTGAGACGCGAGACGTCGTCGACCAGGCTGGGGTTCTCCTGCCAGCCGGGCCCCGTGATGGCCAGGGCGTCCATTTCGTGGAAGGGAACCCCGAGGCGTCCGGAGACCGCCCGCGCCAAGGTCGTCTTGCCGGCGCCGGTGCTCCCCGCGACCAGGATTCTTCGCATACCCGATCTTCACCGCACAACGTGATGCCGGGCAAGATCCCCGGGACGGACACAACGCTGCCGAAGCGAGGCATGTCGGCAGTACTCCGGCCCGCACCGCCCAGCCGTCGCTACGGCGGGCCGGCACAGGCCGGCGTACCCCGGTACGTCTCACACATCGGTGGGCAGACCGCTCACCTCGGCGATGCCCCGCAGTTCCTCGTCCTGGCGGTGGCGCTCACCGATGTAGTCGGCGATCTCCTTGCACCGCTCGGGATCGTCCGCCGTCCCCGAGTCCGTCACGACCCGGACGACACCGATCTCCTCGGTCTCCAGCTCGACGATCCGGTTGTCCAGGCGGCCCGTCACAGCCACCGCGACCACGAGGGAGGCCTCGTCACGGACCTCCTGCGGGACGTCGTCGGCGTCTTCGCCGTCCAGGTTCAGTTCGATCGCTCCAGCCCTTTCCTCCCTGATCGCTTCGAGTACGGGCTCGACCATGCGCAGCAAGAGCGCGTAGTCCGCCGGAGCCATGCGCAGGCGGAGCATTTCGAGGTACAGGTCGAGGGGCCGGTCATCCGGTGCCTGCTCTGATGCGTCCATGGAGCTTCGCCTTCCCCAATGTGGACGACATGATCGCGTCTCACCCCAGGATGCTGTGAATCGGCGCACACCGCCGGTCGAGATCGCCGCCCGGGATACCTCTGAGGGGGCTTGTGCCCAGCGTGGACCGGGCACAAGCCCCCTCAGGACTCATTCGTACGACCGGGCGTCCGACACTCCTCAGGACGCTTCCGTCAGGAGTCGTCCCTCGCCGGGCGGCGGTGTCACATGGCGCCCCGCCTGATCCTGCGGAGCAGGACGAATCCGGCGATGACGAAGATCCCGCCGATCGCGGCCGGCCACAGCTGCGCCCCGGTGTCGGCGAGTCCGCCACCAGCGACGGCCTGCGGTTCGGTCTGCGAGGCGGCCGACGGAACGGATCCGGCCACCGGTGCGGTCGACGCGGCGGTCCCCACGTCGCCCGAGCCCTCGTGCGAGCCGTCGTGCGAGTCACCGGACCCGGCGGCCTGACCCGACGAGGAGACGTCGGCCTTGGGCTCGACGTCGACCGGCGGTGCGTCGTCCCCGGCCGGCTCGGTGCCCGGTGTGTCGGCCGTGGGCTCCGTGGTCTGGCCGCCGTCGTCGTCACCGGGGGCCTGTCCGCCGTTGTCGTCGGACGGGTCGTCGGCGGTGGGTGCCGGCTGCTCCGTGGGCTCCTCGGAGGGGTTCGGGGGCTCCGCGCTCTCCGAGGGGTTCGGCGGCTCGGCGCTCTTCGACGGCTCCTGCGGCTTGCCCGACTCCTCGGGGTCCTGGGAGTTGTCGTCGCCCGCGCCGACCCCGCACTTCCGGCCCTGGTTGATGCAGTCGACCGCGTCCTTCATGAGGCCTTCGTCGAAGACGTTGATGAAGTCGCCGTGGTCGGTGACCGGCTTGTGCAGCTGCTCCGGGAAGGAGTCCACCGCGAACAGCGGAGACGTACGGCCGCCGTCCTTCAGGCTCGGCGCGTCGACGTCGTAGACGATGCGCTGCACCAGCTGCGGAATGGCCTTGAACCCGCCGGCGCAGTTGCCCTCGGCGTCCTGGAACGCCACGTGGGTGCGGTGGTTGGCGCTGTCGATGTTCGCGCCGTCCCAGCAGCTCTGGAACCTGAACGTGCGGACCACGTCGCTGCCCTGGGGGCAGACCGGGTACTTGTCCTTCAACTGCCGGTCCTCGAAACCGGTGCAGCTCCAGGAGGCGTTGGCGTTCGCGGTGCCGTTGACGAAGGCCTTGGCGTCACCGGTGATGATGCGCAGCAGACGCGGCATGGCGGTGACCTTGCCGCGCGCGTTGCCGACGAAGGTCAGCGTGACCTGCTTGGGCGTGACGATCTTGCCGGCGTTGCCCTCGGTGCCGCCGCCCGCCGCGTCGGCGTCGCGTTCGCGGGTGCCGTTCTGGAGACGCAACACCGGCCAGTAGTAAGTGGACTTGTCGCCGTCGTCCTTGCAGGTGGTGTCGGCGTTCGCCAGGTCGCTGTCACTGGCGAAGGCGTTGTTGGACTGGTTGCCGATGTAGTCGTGGAAGTGGTGGGCGCCGTTGGTTACGCCGGGAGCCACGATCACGTTGTCGGAGTTGAACAGGCCGTTCGCGTTCACACCGCAGCTCGTGACGAACTCGCCGGTGGAGGCGCCGTCCTGGGGCCGCGGGGTCTGCGCGGCGGGCTGGACGGAGTTGATGTCCGCGAAGTCCGCGGCCACGGGGCCGTTGCCGGCCGGCGCGTCGCCGCCCTGCTGACCGTCCTGGCCCTGGTCGCCCTGTCCCTGCTCTGCCTGGCCCTGGTCTCCCTGGCCCTGGTCACCGTTCTCGTCCGCGCCGCTCTGGTCGCCGCTGGAACGAAGGGTGCAGGCCGCCAGGTCGTCGAGTCCCTCGGGCCGGTCGCCCGCGCCGTCGACGGCGGTGACGATGCGGCCGATCGACTCGGTCCGCTTCTCCTTCAGCGGGTTCATGACCGCGTCGGCGCCGCTGTCGCCGTTCTGCTCCATCTGCGCCCCGTCGGAACGGAGTTGCTGATAGGCCTCGGCGATCTGCTGGTCCAGGGAGGCGAGTTCCTTGTCGACGTCGCCCTTCGCCGCGTCCGGAACGGTCGTCAACTTCTCGCCGACATCGGGGCAGTCGATGGTGGCCGCTCCGGCGGACAGGACGTGATTGCCCGCTCCCTGCGCACCTCCGCCCGCACCGCTCTCGGTCGCCGACGCGTAGACGTTGACGGCGACGAGCCCGCCTCCGCCCATAATCAGCGCGACTGCTGCAGAGGTTGCGCGTCGTGCGCCCGTGGGGCGTCTGCGCCTGTTGCGTCCCAAGGAAATGCTCCTACGCGTCGTGGTCGGCCCCGCCTGAAATCCCCCAGCCCTATACGCGAGAGAGCGGCGGAGTGTTCAGCCGTCCCCCGAATTCACAGCAACCCCGTATGGAGCAACGGCCCGAGGCGTCTTCGCGACCGCCCCCGCGCAGGCGCGCACCGGGCGTACGGGACCACCTGACGGCCTCCGGTGATCTCGTGAAGACTCCGCGCTTGCACCGGCCGCCGACCGGTGGCCTGATGGGAACACTGCACCACCCCTGGGCCAAGGCCATGGCCGAGCCGGTGGGACAGGGTCGAATGCTCCGCCGCTTCCACCGTGGGCACGACCAGGGCCACGGCGGGAGGCGGGTGAAGCAGGTGGCGGGAGTCGCGTTCGACTACACGCGCGTGTTCCACGCGCTGCCCGGCATGGTCGCCCTGCTCACCCCGGAGCTGGTCTACGTCGACGCCAACGACGACTATCTGGTCAGCTCCGGCCGTTCCCTCGAGCAGTTGGTGGGGCGCTATCTGTTCGACGTGTTTCCCGAGCGGCCCGACGATCCGGCGTCCGACGGGGTACGCAACCTCGAGGCGTCGCTGCGCCGGGTGGTGGAGACCGGGCAACGCGACGCCATGGCCCTTCAGCGCTACGACGTGGAGTCCCTGGAGCGGCCGGGTGTCTGGCAGGAGCGGTACTGGAGTCCGGTCAACGCACCCCTGCTCGACGAGGACGGCAACGTGGTGCTGCTGGTCCACCGGGTGGAGGACGTCACCGAGCTGATGCGGGCGCGCGGCAGGCGGACCGACTCCGACCCGGGCCGCTCTCTGGAGGCCGAGCTGTTCACGCGCGCCCGGGAACTCCAGGCCGTCAACGAACGTCTGCGGCGGGCTCACGCCCGCGAGCGGGAGGTCGCGCTCGCCCTCCAGGACGCGCTGCTGCCGGCCGCGCACTACATGGGCCCGCACCGGGCCGCCGTACGCTACCGGCCGGCCACCAGCGCTCTCAACGTGTGCGGCGACTGGTACGACCTGGTGGACCTGACCGACGGCCGGATGTCGATCGCGGTGGGGGACGTGGTCGGCCACGGGCTGTCCGCCGCCTGCGTCATGGGGCAGCTGCGCAGCGCCCTCAGTGCCGCGTCACGGGCTTCGAGCAGCCCCGCCAGGGCACTTGAGGTGCTCGGCCTGTACGCGCGTTCCGTCCAGGGCGCCGAGTCCACCACGGCGGTGACCGTCCGCGCCGACTGGGAGAACCACTCCCTCACCTACAGCAGCGCCGGACATCTCCCACCGCTCCTGTTGCGCGGTGACGGACGGGTGGAGTTCCTGGACCGGGCGACCGACCCGCCGCTCGGCGCCCGGCCCTACCACGTGCCCCGCCCCGAGGCCGGCACCGGCTTCGCCGAGGGCGACACGCTGGTCCTGTACACCGACGGTCTGATCGAGCGTCGCGGGGAGGACATCGACGTGGGGCTCGGGCGCCTCGCCGCCTCCCTGTCCGACCACCGGGCCGACGAACCCGAGGCCCTCGCCGACGCCCTGCTGTCGGAGCTGCTTCCGCCCGGCGGCGCCACGGACGACACCGCCCTGGTGATCCTGCGCCTCTGAGCGGGCCGCCGGGTATGCATCAGCGCGAGCCCGGCGGCGGTCAGCGGTAGACCGCCCAGGCACGTTCGTCAGCTCCGGCACCTACGCCAGGAAGACGAGGATCGTGAGGGAGTCGACGAAGCCGACCATCACGCCGCGCGGTACGAACCGCATCAGCTCGGCGATCCCGAGCGCGCCCGGCACGATCTGCAGGACACCGGCGAGGATCACGGCGACGAGGTGACCGAAGCCGTGCTCGCGGTTGAGCGGAGCGGTGACCAGGGCGACCGGGCCCGTCGCGGCGGAGATCATCGCCCGGCGCCCGCCGACGACGCCGATCGTCACGGCCATGGTGAACGAGGCGAACAGGCCGACGGCCGGGTCGACCCCGGCGATGACGGAGAACGAGATCGCCTCCGGAAGGGCGCGGGCCCGACGACCAGTCCGGCCGCACCTCGGTGCGCCAGCCCTTCGGGTCGGAGAGCCAGGCGGGGGCGGGCGGACGCAGCCGGGAGGCCGCGGACAGCCGTGAGAACGGGCAACCGTCTTCGTGTCGGGCGCCCGAGTCCAGACCCCGGACACACCACGCGTCGTGCTCGTTCGTCCCGTCCCGTCCCGACCCGTCGCGCTCGGTCTCCGGGGGACGAGGCGTCCTCGGTGCATCCCCCGCCGCGGCCCTGCGTTGCCGGGAGTGCGGGGCGACGGAACGCCGGCCGGGCGTCGTTGCCCGAAGTCCGTGCCGTCACCGGCCGCGGGTGCGTGGATCGCCGGGCCGACCGCCGTGAACGCCTAGCGGCGCGTCCGGCACGCGAAGACTCCGGCCTGGCGCGGGGATCGGCGAGGCACGGCGCGATGGGCCCCCGAACTCCCCGTACCGACGGGCCCACGACGGCTCCGTGACACCGGCGGCGCAGGCGGCGGCTGTCGCTACGATCGGACTGCCGCTACGACCGTGCCGGTGAGGTCCTGGTGAGGAGCACGCGCCCGCTCGCGCCGGCGAACAGCAGGCCCGCCACCATGCAGACCAGGGAGAGGGCCGGGCCGGAGTGCCAGTCGACGGCGGAGGCGCGGCAGGCGAGGACCACGGTGACGGTGACGGCGGTGCACGGCAGGGCAATCAGGGCCGCGCCTGTGCGGGTGAGGTCGTCCTCGGCGAGGGCACCGAGGACGCCGACGCCGAGAGCGAGCGCCCCCACGCCGAGGGCCTGGGCGTCCACACGATGGGTGCTCCAGGGCACGAAGGCGGCCCAGAATCCCGGCCGGGTCAGCAGCCCCGCGCCGATGCCGAGCCAGGCCGAGCCGAGCACCGCCAGGGCCGGTTTCGACCAGCCGGGAAGAGGCGCGGTGCGCGGACCGAGCGGTTCGGCGGGAGCGAAGTACTGCCAGGCCAGGGCGACGAGGGCGAACACGCAGAGCACGCCGAGGACGAACAGCCAGCCGAGGCTGAACAGGACGGGGACGACGGAGCCGCCGCGAGCGACGTAGAGGTCACCGGCGTTGAGCAGGCTCACCGCGAAGAGGCCGACGAGGACGACCGCCAGCGGGAGGACCAGGGTGCGGACCTCGTGCCACGCCCGGGCCCTGCTCACGGCGAAGAGTCCCGGCGCGGTACCGAGCATCGCCGCGCCGATCAGTCCCGGCGTCAGCGACTCGGGCGAGCGCCAGGCGCCGAAGACGTGTCCGGTGAGCCCGACGGCCATCAGGAGCCCGCCGACGAGGACGCTCACCACGGCCACGGCGGTGGCCAGCATCGCCACACCCGCGGTGAGCGGCCGTCCGCCACCGCCCCCGGCCGGAGGCGCGGCGGCTCTCTCCCCATCGTTGCCCGGAGCCTCGCGCACTGCGGACGCAGGGGTCGGCTCGGCCACGGCGGGCGGTTCCGGCGCCGTCCCACCGGTCGCGCCGGTCGGGTCCGCCGCCGGTCGCGGGGTCCGCGGGTCTTCCTCGGTGTCGTCGTGACGGGGCAGGTCGGATGCGTTGGCCATGGGATTCCGTTTCCGGACGGGGTCGATGACGAAGTGGTCGGGCCGGGCCGGACGGGCGTCGGGCACGGTCCGGGGCCGGCCCCTGCGGACACGCGGTTCCGGTTCCGGGTGCGTACGGCGTGCCGTCAGGAGACCGGCGACGAGAGGCGGGGAGCCGTGACGCGAGCGGGGGCGGCCCGCTTGAGGACCTCCCGGGCGTACATGACGCGCAGGCTGACCACGAGGGTCGCCGTGGTCGCCAGTGCGCCGCAGCCGATCGCCGCTCCCGCCGAGACCGCCGTGAGCCGGTCGAGGCCCAGCGTCCGTTCGATGAGCGGAGCGGCAGCGGCCGACAGCACCGGTGCCAGGCACAGGGCCGTCCAGTGCAGACGCCACTCCTCACGGGCCCAGAGGCGGCCTTCGCGGCCGGTACGCAGGGCGCAGGAGGCCATGACCGCGTAGGTGACGGCGTACGGCAGGAGATACGCGAGCAGCAGCCGACGCCCTGGGGCGCCGAAGTCCAGCGAGGAGCGGACGATCCAGGTGAGGGCAGCCGCTCCGGCGAGATGGGCGACGGCCAGGACGGGCAGCGGGGCCCACGACCGGGACATGCCGGCGAGCTTCCGGCGCCGGTCCAGGGAGCGCGAGGCGATCAGGGCGCCGAAGGCCACCACCGAGCCGAGGTGCATGGTGGCCGCACGGTTGATCTCCGCCATGGAGAGCCCGGGCATGATCATGGGCAGGCCGCCCCACTCGAACCGCAGCAGGGGCGCCGTCAGGAGGAAGGCGTAGCAGAGGAGCATCCAGCGCTGGTGCAGGTCCGGATAGCCGGCGACGGCGGAGAGCACGCCGAACGTCACGCTCAGGACGGTGCCCACCAGGATGGTGGCGAGCACGATCCAGAAGGCGGCCCCGCTGAACGCGTCCTCGGGCGCGGTACGCACCAGGTACAGCGCTGCCCCGGCCATCGACGCGTAGACGGTGACCGCGAAGACCACTCCGAGGGCGCGGTGCAGCCTGGTCCGCCGACGCACGGCGGTGAGCACCTGTGCGGGACCGAGGAGCATGAGCAGGCCGCCGAGGACGGAGTGCACGATCAGCGGGACGAGGCTGTGACGGTACGGCTCGATCCGGGTGGCCAGGGCGTCCGCCACGTAGCGGGGCGAGACCGCGTGCCCGAGGATCCATTCGCCGAACGCCGGGGCGCCGGGGCGCGCGTACGGCCACAGCTCGGTCATCGCGACGGGCGCGTAGCCCACGCACACGGCGGATACGGCGATGACGGCTGTGCGGCGCCAGGTGGTGCCCGTCGGACGACGCACGGCGACTCCCTGCTCGTGGTCGTGACCCGACCATCGATAGTCTCTTTTGGACTATCGAGACGGTAGGGCCGCCCGGGCGCCGCGGTCAACGGTCTGTCGCGTCCTCTTCCCGCCGCTGCACCCATTGCCAGAAGTCGACCATCATCCGCTCGTACCGGATGCCGAACTCCAGAGCGTCGCGCTGTCCGCGGGTCAGCAGCTCCCCCACGCTCTCCGCGAGCTCCTCGTAGTCGCCGAGGGTCTGCCGGTGCTCGCCGAGCTGTACGGGACCGAGCAGATCGGGCCGGCCGCCGAACCAGAGCTTGAGGATGCCGCGCTCCCGGGCCTCGACCGGGACGAAGGCGGTGTCGTCCAACCAGTCGCGCAGCGCGGCCCTGCCCTCGTCCGTCAGCGTGAGCACCCGGCGGTTGCGGCCGCTCTCCTGCCGCACCTGCGACAACAGGCCGGCCTCCAGGAGGCGGTCGCACTGCGCGTAGACCTGGGCGTGCGGAACGGACCAGAAGGGTGCCACCGTGCGCGCCGCCTCACCCTTGACGTCGTACGCGCTGGCCTCGCCGAGCTTGTCGATGACGCCGAGCACGAGGAACGAGGCGGTGGTCAACCGAGCATCAGCCATGCGTCCGACCGTATCGCCACCCGAACACCGCACGGCACACCCGTGACCACGCCGCAGAGGGCGCCCGACGCGAAGAAGCCGCGGGTGACCGTCACAATGCGGGGTATACGGGCGATCACACTGCCGACCGCACTCAGGCCCGCGGGGCACGCACGCTAGGAGTTCCTGTGACCACCTACGTCATCACCGTTCCCGGGACGTTCGTCCACGGCGTCTCGGACGCCTCCCGCGCAGACGTGGAACGCAGGCTGCGCCCTCAGGACCCGCAGAACACGGACCTGGGCGAGACCGAGGAGCTGAGCCTGCTCAGCGTGGACGAGAACCACACGTTCTCGGTCCGGCTGGAGGTCGAGGCGGCGGACCGGCGGACCGCCGAGGCGGAGGCCGTTCGGCTCGTCTCCGGCGCGCTGCGCGAGAGCGGCCTCTCGGAGAACGACGCTCCGCTGGGACCGGCCGCCGTCACGGGAATCGACAGCGAGTTCTGACGAGGCGAGAGAGCCGGAGTGGCCGGTGGGCCGCGGTGTGCCCGCGGCCGACCGGTCCCCCGCACCTCAGACCGGCCGCACGACGCTGTGGATCGCCGCCTGCCCGGCGTGCTGGACGGACTCCTCGCTGATCCGCCCTCCGGGGCTGGGCGCGTGGACCATCATGCCGTCGCCGACGTAGATGCCCACGTGGCTCAGGTCCCCGTGGAAGAAGACCAGGTCGCCCGGCTGGACACCTGCCAGGGCGATCGCCGGTCCGATCCGCGCCTGGTCGGACGTCGACCGCGGGAGCAGCACACCGGCGCTGCGCCAGGCGGCCTGGGTCAGGCCGGAGGGGTCGTACGAGCCGGGCCCGGACGCTCCCCACACGCACGGCCTGCCGACCTGGGCGCGGGCGAACGCGACGGCCTCGGCGGCCCGGGTGTCGTACCCGGTGACCGGCGGCGCCGCCACGGCGGTGATGCTCCCGGTGTCGTAGCCGGGGTTCGGAGCGGCGGACCAGGGAGCGCCGGGCGCAGGCTCGTTGACGGGCGCCGGCCACGACGGGCGCCAACTGTCGTCGACGGCCGGGGCGGACCACGACTCCCGCACCGGCCGGTACTCGACCGCGGCGGCCGGCAGCGGGGCACTCTCCACCTGGGGATGTCCGGCCTCCACGGCCGGCCACGCGGCACTCGCCACCGACGGGTACGTGGCCGGCGCGGCCGGCACCGGCACGTTCTCCGCCGGCCAGTACGGGGCCGGCGGGACGGCCGTCTCCGCGGCCGGCAGCTCCACGGACGGGTAGGCGACCGGCACCGCCACGCTCTGCCGGGCGTTGTGCCGGGTCAGCAGTTCCTGTGCGGCGGCCAGTTTGCGCCGGGCGCGGTCCTTGCGGAACCGCGGGGAGGACGTGTCCGGGGCGGGCGTGGGTTGTGACACCACCGGAAGGGGTCCGGTGGCCGGGGAGCCCCTGTCCGGCACCGCGAGGGCGCGCCCGGTCGTCGGCCCGGACACAGGGCCCGCGGTCAGTTCGAGAACGGGGCGCGCGGTGAGTTCCGCGACAGGTGCCGCGGTGAGTTCCGCGACCGGGCCCGCTGCCACTTCCCGTACGGGGGCCGCCGTCAACTCGGCCACGGCGCGGGCGCCTTGGGCAGGCAGCTCCCCGGGGCTTCCCGCACCCCCACCGGGCCGGCCGGCCACGCGCCCGCGGTCGGGCTGCCGGTCCATGGGCAGTACGGCCGCGACCGTGGGCCCGAGCCGGGAGCGCGCCCCGTCGAACCACTGCCGCATCAGGTCGCTTTGAGCGGGATCGACACCTCCGCGCTCGTCCGCGGCCGGGCGCTGGTCCGTGAGCCGTCGGGCCACGGCGCGTCGGTCGCCCTGGCGGGAGGAGAGGCTCGACAGAGCGCGGGTGGCGTTGAAGTTGCCGGTGTCGTCCTCGGCCCGGTCGTAGAGGGATGCGAGCCGTCGGCGGACTTCATCGCCACTGGGCTGGGTGCGTTCCGGCGCCATGGGGATGGCACTCCTTCCGTCGTCCGCCTACCGGGTTAGCTGTCGGGTTCGGGCGGACGGTTCCGGAAGGTATGCCCTACGGCCTGTGCCTCGTGAGGCAGTCGGCCGATTCACCCCAGGTTCGGTGGGTCCCCGGCTCCGGCTGCCACGAGGGCGGGCCGGACTCGGCGGAGGCCGCGCCGCCCGGCGAGCTTTCGCCGGAGGGAGTCGGGCGGCCTGGTCGTCAACTTAGCCATGTTGTGACCCCCGTGTGAAGATCCACGTCCCAGATGTCCGATACATTTTCGTGACCTTCGTCGCATCGCCCCGCTGTGCGACGACGGGAGCACGCCCCGTACGCGAACCGGCCGTCGGGACAACCGCGTTCGGCGGTGAGCCCCCTCCACGAGTCCGTCCTCGTCCAGCTCCGTCCACCAAGTCTCCACGGCGGGCCGGGGCTTCCGGTCGGCCCGGAACAGGCCGTTCGAGGTGCGAACAGAACTGGCGTTCCCTGACGGCTCGTTCGACATCGGCGGCTGTCGATGGTCATGCGGTGACCGGTTCTGGCCGACCCGGCCGGATGACCACCGCGTCGGCGTCGCGGCCCTACCGTCGAGGCATGGAAGGCCCGCGGAAGGCCCTGAGAGCGAGTCGAGGATCCCCACGTGCACGATGCACCGATCTATGCCCAACTGATCTCCGAACGCGGTGACATACCGACGCTCGTCCGGAGCGAGGCCCGGCGGCTGCAGCGCGACTTCGAGTGGATCCTCAGCTGGGATCCGTCCACGGGCGGTCCGCTTCCCGGGTCCGCCCCGCGCGTGACGGCCGGCTCGCGTCGTTCCTTCGCCCCCGGCCCCGATCCCGCAGACCGGCTGGAGTCCGCCTAGGGCCTGTCCGGCGGGAGCCGCCGCGTACAGGGTCGGACGCGGAACTAGAGGACGCCGGGTTCGCCGTCCGGCCCCTCGGCGGGAAGCCGTCCGCCCGGGCCGTCGGCCCGGGACACCAGACCGGCGACCGCCGAGCCCGTGGCCTCGTGCCAGGTCCGCGCGCGCCGCAGCATCGCGTGGTCACCGTTCGCCACCCGTACGGCGCTCGCGGAGGAGCCTTCCTTCGCGGCCCGGCGCACCAGGGCGAAGGACGCCGCGGGCTCGGTGATCCGGTCCCGGTCGCCGTGCAGCACGATCACCCGCTTGTCCCGCAGATGCGCCACGGGCTCGCCCTCCGGGCACCAGGGCGCGAGGGCGACCACGGCCCGGACCTGGGGAGCGGCCGCGGCGCGCAGCGCGGCGCGGCCGCCCATCGAGTGGCCGACGAGTACCACCGGCACGTCTCCCACCAACTCCGTGAGTTCGGTGAGGGCCCGGTGTACGTCGGCGACCGGATCGGCGGCGGCTCCGTTCCACCCGCGTACCCGGTAGCGCACCTGCCCGACGAAGACGTCCTCGTCCGGCACGGCCCGGGTGACGGAGCCCACGAAAGGCCGCATGCGCAGGCCGGAGACGTGCCAGGGCCGGGAGGGAGCGAGGCTGTCCGCCCTGCCCCCGTGCAGGATCAGCACCGCGGCCCGCGTCGGTCCCGCGTCCCCGCCTGAGAGCCGGCGCGGCACCAGCGCCGTCAGCGTCCGGGCCGCCCCGGGCCGCAGTCCGTCACGGGCGGACATCCGCGCAGAGCCTCGCATGACACCTCTTCACCGTCAGAGCGCTTTCCACGCCTCACCCTAGGCCGACGAGGGATCGTGCCGCCGGTCACTGGGTATCCGTAGCCGAGGCGGGCGCGGTTTGGTGAGGCCTCCGCCCGTCGGGGCGTGTACGCGCCGGCTTCCGTGGGGCCTGGTCGTCGCGACGTCGCGAACGGTCGCCGGGAATGCCCCGGGTCTTACGGGCGGCGGCGCGTTCTCGGCGGAGCTGCCGTTCCCGTGCCGTCCGGTTCGCCGCGATGAGCCGGTTCCGGACGCGTTCGCGGCTCACCCGCGGATCTGCCCGGGGCCCGCCCCCGGTCGTCCCTGTCCAGCTCGACCGGAGGCGGGCAGCAGGGGGAACCACAGCTCCCCCACGTCGTCCCGGCCGTGTGCGGTCACGAGACGGGGACGCGCGTCGGCGTTCGCGGCGGGCGGTCGGCGCGGTCTCACCCGGCTCCTCCGGGGCGGGTGCCGTAGCCGTTGCGCCACTCCTGGTAGAGCCGCCACAGTCGCTCGGCGTTCGGACAGCGGCCCGACTCCCGCTGGCACGTGCGGCAGCTGCCCACGTGGCCGATGTACGCGGCCTCGGGAGTCTCTCGCCCCGGTTGCGGATTCGTCATGGCCCTCGGCACCCGTCGGTGCGACGTGCACGAACGCGACGTCGCTACTGATGCCGTACTTCCGCGCCACGTCGCCCGTTGGATGCACCCGCTGGGACCCAATTTCGTTCTGGCCCACCCGACTTCGCCCGTCGCGCCCGCCGGGTCAGTCGAGCAGGCCGACGTCCACCGCCACACCGTCCGGCTCGTCGGACCCGGGTCTGCGGACGATCAGGCCGTCCACCGCGAAGTCCATCTCGGAGACGTCGGGAGTGGGCGGCGGGTGGTAACGCCCGCCGCACACCGACAGGTTGACGATGAGATACGCCTCCCAGTGCCTGCCCACCCCGCGCCGGTCGGCGAAGGCGCGGACGCCGTTCACCCACCACACGACGCGGTGGGCGCCGAACTCGACCACGAGGTCCACCCACGCCCCGGGCCGAACCGCCCCCTCCCTGTAGTAGTGATGGGCGTCTCGGACATGGTTGGAGAGTTCGAGCAGGTCGGGGTTGTCGGGGTGGTACTCGAAGACGTCGATCTCCTGGCCGCCGTCCCGCCACGTCCAGATGGCCGGCCACGCACCGAGGGCCGTGGGCAGTCTGACCCTGGCCTCCAGCACGTCTCCCGTGCGGACCATGAACGCGTCCTCGCTGCCCTCAGTGGTCAGAAGCCCCGCGTCCCACGCCCCGTCGGAGCGGCGGGTGGCACGGAAGACCCCCGTTCGGCAGTAGGCGGGGTCGGCCACCAGGTGGTCGAGCTTGTCGTCGCCCGGGTTGACCGGGCCGCCGTCGGGATAGGCCCACGAGTGGCCCGCGACCCATTGACGGGTGGAGGCGAAATCCGCGGTGAAGACGACATCGGACACGCGGGGCTCCCCGGGGACGGCGTTCACGAGCCAGGTTCTCCCCCGGGAGCCCCGCCTCACACGCCGTTCGCCCGGACCTGCCGGGAAACAACCCTTGGGAGTGAACGGGCCCGACCCCCGGCCCCGGACCACGGGGTCGCATCGCCGGCGGCCGTCCCGTCGCCGCGCTGGTTCTCGGTCTCGCCGTCGTCGGCGCCGGGCCGGTGCGCGGCGAGCCGGTACGCCAACGGTCCTCGCCGTGGTGTCACGGTCCTAGGGACCGTCCGGCCAGGCGCCCCGTTCGGCGAGACCGAGAACCAGCGCGGCGATGTTCCAGGCGTCGTCCTCGCCCCGGTGATGCCGTCCCTCCAGGGGCAGTTCGGCGAACCGCAGGGCCTGCGCCATGCCGGGCCGCTTACGCAGGCCGTGGGCGGCGGCGAAGGCGGCCTTGGCGTTCGTGTGCCGGTGACCGAACGGGTAGCGCGTGTCGGTGGCGGCGCACTGGCGGGTGAACTGGTGGCGGTCGTAGTCGCCCCAACTCGCCCACGGACGCTCCCCCGCGCGGTGTCGCACGGCCAACTCACGGCAGGCGTCGGCGAAATCAACCCCCAGGTCGACCTCGTCCCGGGTCAGCCCCGTCAGCTCCGTACAGAAGGCGCTCACGGTGGACCGGGCGGGCCGCACCAGCAGCCGGTGCTTCTCGCGCCGTACGCCCTGCTCCAAGTCGACGACCGTCAGACCGATCTCGATGATCTCGCTCACGGCGCCGGGCGGCGGTGTTCCTTCCCAGCAGGTCGCCTCGACATCGACGACGTTCAGCAGTCCCCCGGTCTTGTCCATGCGGGTGAGGCTAGGGGCTGCCGGGCCGGCCGGTCACCGGGTTTTCCGGTGGCCCGTCCCCCGGCCGGCGGTCGGGTCAGGGACGCGGCCAGGGGCGTCCGCCGATGCGCTCGATGTCGGCGTTGAAGCGCCGCAGGTACGACGCGAACGCGGCGATGTCGGACTCCGGCCAGTCGGCCATGACACGGTCCAGAGAGCTGATGAGCCCCTGCCGCTCCTGGTCCAGGAGGCGTGAACCCTCTTCCGTGATGCGGAACTTGCGGGCCATGCCGCCGTCGGGGTCGGGGATGCGGTCGACGAGACCGGCACGCATGGCGGCCGCGGTCTGCCGGTTGAGGGTGGAGGCGTCGAGCCCGAAGGCGTCGCTCAGTTCACCGATCGACATCGGCCCCTGGACCCGGATGCGGCTGAGCAGGATGTACGCGCTGCGCTCCAGGACGCCGTCCTTGGTCCGGCCACCCTTCTGGTGCATCAGGCCGTGGCGGCTCAGCAGCATCTGCTCGTACTCGACCTCATGTGTGGGCCTGACCATCGCGCCTGTCGCCTCCCGCTCTCGCACGGGCCGCGCGTCGCACGGATGGGCACGGCCCCGCACCATGCTCCCACATCAGCATGCATGAGCCACATCACATGCGCGATACATACGACGTGTACGATGCACATCCCTTGCCCCGCAGGCAGTCACCAGAGACACGCCGAGACACCCGAGGAGTCCCTCATGGACGCCCCCCAGCCCACCGCCCGAGCGGGCGGTGTGATCGCCACACTGGCCTTCGCCGGCACCGTGGCGGCGATCATGCAGACGCTGGTCACTCCGCTCATCGCCGAGCTGCCGGAGATCCTGCACACCACCCCCGCGAACAGCGCCTGGGTGATCACCGTGACGCTGCTCGTCGCCGCCGTCTGCGTTCCGGTCTCCGGCCGGCTGGGCGACCTGGTGGGCAAGCGGCGGATGCTGCTGGCCTGTTCCGTCCCGCTCGTGGTCGGTTCCGTCGTCTGCGCGCTGTCCTCGTCCGTCACACCGATGATCGTCGGGCGCGGGCTGCAGGGCATGGGCATGGGCATGGTTCCGCTGGGCATCGCCCTGCTGCGCGACGTGGTGCCCGCGGAGAAGCTGAGTTCGTCGATCGCGCTGGTCAGCGCCTCCATGGGCATCGGCGGCGGCCTCGGTCTGCCCATCTCCGCGGCGGTCGCGCAGTACGCGAACTGGCGGGTCCTCTTCTGGGGTTCCGCGGTCCTCGCCGTCGTCATCGGGACGCTGATCTGGTTCCTCGTCCCCGACGTGCCGGCCAGCGCCAAGGGGCAGCGCTTCGACGTCCCCGGAGCGCTCGGGCTCGGCGTCGGCCTGGTGTGCCTGCTCCTCGGTGTCTCCAAGGGCTCCGACTGGGGCTGGGGTTCCGCCACGACGCTCGGGCTGCTCGTCGGCGCCGTCGTGGTCCTGCTCGCCTGGGGCGCCTGGGAACTGCGTACCAAGGACCCGCTGGTCGACCTGCGCACGACGGGCCGCCCCCGCGTCCTGCTGACCAACGTCGCCTCGATCTTCGTCGGCTTCGGCATGTACGCCAGCATGCTGATCATCCCGCAGCTGCTCCAGTTCCCCGAGGCCACCGGCTACGGTCTGGGGCAGTCGATGCTCGCCTCCGGCCTGTGGATGGCCCCCGGCGGCATCATGATGATGATCGTCTCCCCGTTCGGCGGGAAGCTCACCGACGCCCGGGGCCCGAAGTTCACGCTGATCTGCGGTGTCCTGGTCATCGCCCTCGGCTACGGTCTGTCCCTGACCCTCATGGGCTCGGCCTGGGGTCTCATGCTGGTCGGCATGGTGATCAACAGCGGCGTCGGCCTCGCCTACGGTTCGATGCCCGCGCTCATCATGAGCTCCGTACCGCTCTCCGAGACCGCCGCGGCCAACGGCTTCAACACCCTCATGCGCTCGCTCGGCACCTCGGTCGGCTCGGCGGTCGTCGGCGTCATCCTCGCGCAGATGACGACCTCGGCGGCCGGCTACTCCTTCACGTCCGAGAACGGTTTCCGCACCGGGCTCGCCGTCGGCGGCTGCGTGGCCCTGGTCGCCGCGGCGATCGCGGCCGTCATCCCCGCAGTCCGCGCCGCGGCCGGCACCGACAAGACCGGCCCGACGACCGCGCCCGAGGTGACCGCGGCCGCGCGCTGAGGCCGGAGACCGAAGGGCCGTTCGTTCACACCGGTTCCGGCGGGTGGTCGTCGTCCGCCCGCCTCGCCGGAACCGGTGCCCACCGTCACGAGCGCACCACGGACTTCCGGATGTCCGTGGAAGGCCGTGCGGCGCCCGCGGGCGTCAACTCCCTTTCGGCGCCCGCCCCTGCGCGACCGCCGTGGACCTGCCGAGATACGTGAGCGGCCCGGGGTCCTCCACGGCAATCTCGTGGAAGCCGAGACGGTCGTAGAACGCCCGGGCCGCCTTGTTCGCGGTGACCATGCCGAGATGGACGGCGGGCACCCCGCGGTCGTGCAGCGCGGTCAGGAAGGTGTGCATCAACGCCCTTCCATGACCGCGGCGTTGGTGTTCCGGCAGCAGGTCGATGTGCAGGTGCGCCGGATAGGCGGCCAGTTCGGGCAGGATCATGCGCTCGGGGGTGTGCAGCAGCCCGACCATCTCCTCGGTGGGCGTGCGCGGCGCCCCCGCGAGGGCCGGGTAGCGGTGCGCGACCCGCGGGATCCACGACTCCCGGAATCGCGCCGCGAACGCCTCGGTGTCACCCGTGCCGACGACGTAGCCGACCGCCCGCCCGCTGCCGTCGTCGAGGACGAAGGCCAGTTCGGGCTCCAGATGGCAGTAGGGCTCGGCGAAGATCGCCGGCATCAGCCCCTCGTCGGGGTACCGGGCACGCGAGTCCCCTCCCTCGTCCGCGGTGCTGACACAGACGTCGGCGACGGCTGAACGGTCGGCGGGCCGGTAGGGGCGAATGCTCGGCGATGCGCTCATGGACGGCATCCTGACGCCTTGGGAGCGCTCCCACAAGAGGCGGGGACTGCCCGGCCAGAAGGCACGGCAGCAGACTTCCGCGGGCCCAACGGGCGCGGCAGCCGTACGGGAACGGCTGCCACGCACCGGACACACCCGGACGCTTGCGACCGGAGACGAGCCCCGGAGCTCAGAACCGCGGAACCGGCGCCTGACGTTCCACCAGTTCGGCGGCCTCCTCCGGAGTGCCGACGGCGGGCGGCGATCCGGCCAGCGGCTGCCGCGCGGTCTCCTTCATGCAGGCCACCGCGATGACGCCGACGAGGGCCGCCGCCATGGCGTAGTACGCCGGCATCAGTTCGCTTCCGGTCACCGAGATCAGCGCGGTGATCACCAGCGGGGTCGTACCGCCGAAGAGGGAGGCGGAGAGGTTGTAGCCGACGGAGAGGGAGCCGTAGCGGACCTGGGTCGGGAACAGCGCGGGCAGGGCCGCCGACATCGTGCCCAGCATGCAGACCAGGGAGAGCCCCAGCATCAGCATGCCCGCCGACACCGCCATCATGCTGCCCTGCTGGACCAGCAGGAAGGCGGGGACGGACAGGAAGAGGAAACCGAGCATGCCGGCCATGAGCAGCGGCTTGCGGCCGAAGCGGTCGGAGAGCTTGCCCACCTGGCTGATGATCAGCATGAGCACCGCCATCGTGACGATCAGGATGATCAGCCCGTGCGTCTCGCTGTAGCCCATCTCGTCGGACAGGTAGGTCGGCATGTAGGACAGCAGCATGTAGTCGGTGATGTTGTAGGCGCCGACCAGGCAGACGCACAGGATGAGCGTCGGCCAGTAGTCACGGAAGATCTTCGCGAGGTCTCCCTTGGCGGTCGTCTCCACGGCGGAGGCGGCGTCGGACGCCTTGTGCGAGGACTCGTCCTCCAGCTTCTGGAACGCCGGGGTCTCGTCCAGCCGCAGTCGCAGATAGAGACCGACGAGTCCGATCGGCCCCGCCACCAGGAACGGCACGCGCCACCCCCAGGACTCCATGCCGCCACTCCCCAGCGCGGAGGTCAGCACCGTGACCAGGCCCGCCGCGCCCACGTACCCGGCGAGCGTGCCCAGTTCCAGGAAGCTGCCGAAGAACCCACGGCGCCGGTCCGGCGCGTACTCGGCGATGAACGTGGAGGCGCCGCCGTACTCACCGCCCGTGGAGAAGCCCTGCACGAGGCGGAACAGGATCAGCAGGACCGGTGCCCAGAAGCCGATGGTGGCGTAGGAGGGGATCAGCCCGATGGCGAAGGTGCCGACCGCCATCATGATCATGGTGACGGCGAGCACCTTTTTGCGGCCGACCCGGTCGCCCATGGGCCCGAAGACCATGCCGCCGAGCGGGCGGACCAGGAAGGACACGGCGAAGGTCGCGAACGACGACAGGAGCTGGACGGTGCCGTTCCCTGACGGGAAGAAGACGTGTCCGATGGTGACGGCGAGGTAGCTGTAGATGCCGAAGTCGAACCACTCCATGGCGTTGCCGAGCGACGCCGCCTTCACCGCGCGCTTGACGGCCGCCTCGTCCGTGACCGTGATGTCGGTCCGCCTCAACGGGGGATTCCTGCGCCTCCGTACGGCCCTGAACAGCGTGCGATGACGCTTGACCGCCTCCGGATCGACAGGGTTGGTCTCGGTGACTGCCATGAAGCGCCCTCTCCGCCTTCTGTGTCTTCGTTGCTCTGAGCCCGGGAGATGTCCAGAGACTCGTTTGCTCGTTCGTGGCAGATGCAAACAGATTCGCGGCAACGATGATCTTCGTCACGGCATCGCAGGCGCGGTGCCGCCCCCGGCGCCGTGTCCTCGCCCGGCGCTCACTCGTTCACCGGCCATGTCACCAGCTGATCCGATCAACGGGCCGAGGACCGTCGGTACCCAGCACACGGCGGCGCCGGCCGGCCGGGCCTCGCATCGCCCCGAAGCGCCGGCCGCACCGGCCGCCCGGCGGTCCGAAGGCCCAGGAGCGCCGCCCGCACCGGACCGGTCCGCCTTCGTCAACCGTTGGTGCACCGTGGTCTTCTGACCGGCCCCGCTCCGCGGTCCCGGACGGACTGCGTGGCCCGTGCCGGGCGGGGAGACTCGACGTATGGCACCCGACGAGACAACGGCACAGGGCTGGGTGGTCGCCGCCGACGGCGGACGACCGGAGGGACGGAGCTGCTCCCACCTGGAGCGGGCCGTGCCCGGGATCGGCTTCTCCGGCGCGGAAGGCTGTGCGGAGTGCCTCGCCCGGGGCAGCACCTGGGTGCATCTGCGCGCCTGTCTGACCTGTGGCCATGTCGGCTGCTGCGACAGTTCGCGCGGGCAGCACGCCACCGCTCACCACGAGCGGTCGGGCCACCCGCTCGTCCGCTCGGTGGAGCCGGGCGAGACCTGGGCCTGGTGCTACGAGGACGAGGTCTTCCTCCGGCCCGAGCCGTGCTGAGTCCCCGCCCGCTGCCGGCCGCGTCCGCCGCGTATCCCCGTCGACGCGTGGCGGCTCGCCCCCGGCCGGAACGCGGTGGTCCGCGTCCTGCGGTCGCGTCGGCCGAGGAGGCGGGACGGTGGGGCAGCTCGGACCGTGTGACCCCCGCATGCCATGCTGGAGTTCCGGATCATGACGCGGGAGCGGGGAAAAGCGCAGCGTGAGGACAGTGACCAAGCCGAGTCGGGCGGGGATCTGGGACCGGTACGCGGCCTCCGACCCGGGGTTGCTGCGGCTGATGGCCGGCCTTCGGACCGTCGGCGCCATCGCGCTGGCGCTCGCCGTCCTGAGTCTGCTCGGCGCCGATGTCACTCACATGGTGGCCGGTTCGATGACGGCGATGGTCGGCACGTTCGCGATCAAGGAGAAGCAGCGCGGCGACCAGGCCCGCACCCTCCTGCTCGGCCTGCCCGTGGCCATCGTGGCGATGACGCTGGGCGCGTGGCTGAACCACCATGTCGTCGCGGGCGACCTGTTCTTCGTCGCGCTCATCTTCACGGCGGTCTACAGCCGCCGGTTCGGGGATCGCGGGTGGGCGCTCGGGCTCATCGGGTTCCAGATCTACTTCGTCTCGCTGTTCGTCGGAGTCACCTTCTCCACGCTCCCCGGACTGATCGCGACGCTCGCCGTCGCCTTCGCCTGCAGTGCCGTCGTCCGGTTCGGTCTCGTCGTCGAGACACCCGAACGTGTCCTGCTGCGGCTGCGCGAGGCGTTCCGGGCGCGGCTGGCCCAGCTGGTGTCCGTGCAGATCGACCTCCTCGACGCCACTCCCGACCGGGCCGAGAAGGCGCTGGAGGACGTACGGCAGAACACCGCGCGGCTGCACGAGAGCGCGATGATGATCCAGGGCCGCCTGGAGGAGGGCACGAGCGACAGCACGGTCGCCTCGCTGCTCCAGCGCCGGGTGGCCGACGCCGAGATCTCCGCGGAGCGGCTCGGTGTCCTCATCCTCACCGCACGCAGCGCCGAGCGGGCCG
This sequence comes from Streptomyces sp. NPDC102279, assembly GCF_044766365.1. Classification (NCBI taxonomy): domain Bacteria; kingdom Bacillati; phylum Actinomycetota; class Actinomycetes; order Kitasatosporales; family Streptomycetaceae; genus Streptomyces; species Streptomyces sp. NPDC102279. The sequence continues at coordinate 698,626 of NZ_JBIWLU010000001.1, forward strand.
ACACCCTCACCCTGCATCTGCCGGACGCGCCGCTGCCCGCGCCGGGCGACCGGCTGCGGGCGCAGGACGACACCACGGCGGTCCTGCGGCGCGACCTCGAGGCGCTGCGGCTGCTCGTCGCCCGCCCGGCCTCCGGTGAGCGCGGCACGGGCGTCGCCCAGGTTCGCAACCGCCTTCTGGGCTACCGGGACGAGGAGAACCTGCCGCGTGCCTCGGCCGCCGTGCAGGACGTGTTCCGCGGTATCGGCGAGGCGGCGCGCTCCGTCCTCGGTCTGCGGCTGGCGCTCGACGGACCCCAGGACGAGTCGGACGACTCGCCGGAGACCACGCGTTCCCGCGAGGAGCTGGACGCCGAGGACGTCGCCATCGCGGGCGCCGAGGAGGCCGAGGAGGACGAGTCGGCGCGCAAGGGACTGCAGCGGCCGACGACTCGGGCGGCGGTGCAGGTCTCGGTCGGTTCGGCCCTCGCCATCGTCGGCGGGGAGTTCCTGTCCAGCCAGCGCTGGTACTGGGCGGTGCTGACCTGCTGGGTCGTCTTCCTCAACACGTCCTCGACCGGGGAGATCCTGGTCAAGGGCTACCGTCGGCTGCTCGGCACCGTGCTCGGCGTGATCGCGGGTGTCGGACTCGCCGGCATGGTCGGAAACCACACCTGGATCGCGTTCACGCTGGTGCTGCTGTTCATCTTCGCGATGTTCTTCACCGCCCCGCTGTCGTACGCCCTGATGTCGTTCTTCGTGACGGCGATGCTGGGACTGCTCTACACGCTGCTCAACACCTACAGCGCCTCGGTGCTCTTCCTGCGGATCGAGGAGACGGCGCTCGGTGCGGCCTGCGGTGTGGTCGCGGCGGCCCTGGTGCTGCCGGTGCCCACGGACCGGCGTACCGACGAGCTCCTCGCCACCGTGCTGACCCGGCTCGGGGACGTCAGCAGCGCGGCGGTCGAGCAGCTGAGCGGCGGGGTGGCGCTCGACCTGCTGGACAAGGCCCGTGATCTCGACACGGCGCTGGAGGATCTACGGTCGTCCACGCAGCCGTTGACGCACCCGATCACGCCGCTCAGGGCCCGCCGCCAGACCGCCCGCTACCTCGTCGCCCTGCTGGAGACCTGCGCGTACCACGCCCGGTCGCTGGCGGCGACGGCCGAACTCCTGCCCTACAGCCGGACGGTGGCCGCCGACCCGCGGCTCAAGCTCGCGGGCCGGCGCATCAGCCACAACATCGACGTCCTCGTCGCGCGGGTCGAGGACGAGAGCGCCGACGGGGTCGCGGAGACGGGTGCGAGTCTCGCCTCGATGCTGGAGCCGGACGCGCCGGGTTCGCCGCGCCACGACCGCGTCACGGGCCGGGTCCTGCGTCATCTCCAGCGCCTGGACGAGGGCGTGATCGGTCTGGCCCGCCCGCTCGGCCTTCAGGTCGCCACGCCCGAGAAGACGTCGCCGCGCAGTGCGGCGCCGTGACCCCCGCGGAGCGCTCGTTCAGCCGACGTTCCAGAGGAACCGGTGCGTGTGGATCCCGAAGTACGGGAACGACTGCACCCGCCGGACCCCTTCGACCGGCCGCACGACGTCGTTGACGAAGTCCAGCAGCTCGCGCGGGCCCGGACAGACGACCTCGGCGAACAGGTCGAACCCGCCCGAGGTCAGCACGGAGTAGACGACCTCGGCCCGTTCGGCGAGCGCGTCGGCGACGGCTCGTGGATCCCCGTCGACGCCGATGCCGAGCAGAGCCATCGCCTGACCTCCCATGCCCATCGGGTCGGTGACGCCGACGACCTGCACCGCCTGGGCGTCGAGCAGGCGTTGCAGACGCTGGCGGGCGGCCGACGCCGACAGGCCGACCTTCGGGCCGAGTTCGGCGTACGCGATACGGCCGTCGATCTGCAGTTCGCGCAGGATGGCCTTGTCGATCTCGTCCACGCGGTTCCTTTCCGTCCGGCTCGCGGCGGTCGAACGACGCTGCTCAGCCGACCAGTTCGGCCAGGGCGCCGGCGAAGACCTCGGTGTGCAGGTCGACGTCCCGCTCCGTGGTGTCGGGGCACATCAGCGCCATGTTGTGGAAGGGGGTGAGGAGGATGCCCCGGTTGGCGAGGTACAGGTGGAGGAAGTCCTCGAGTTCCGTGTCGGCGGCGGCGGCCGACGCTGTGCCGGTACGCGGCGCGGGATCGGCGAACCGGTACTCGGTGCGGGCGCCGAGGCGGCTGACCGACCACGGCAGTCGCCACCGCTCGATACCCGCGCGCACCCCGGCCTCGAACCGCTCGGACAGCTTCGCCATGGCGGCGAACGCCCCGTCGGTGAGGACGTGTTCGAGGGTCGCCCGCATCGCGGCGACGGAGAGGGCGTTCCCGGCGAGGGTGCCGCCGACACCGCCCATGTCGATCAGGTCGAGGTCGGCGCGGCCCAGCAGCTTTTCGGCCAGGTCGGCCGAGAGCCCGTAGGCACCGGCCGGGATGCCCCCGCCGATCGCCTTGCCGATGGTCAGTATGTCAGGCTCCAGGTTCCAGGCGGCGGTGCAGCCGCCCGGTCCGGCGGAGAAGGTGTGCGTCTCGTCGTTGATGAGGAGGGTGCCGTAGCGGCGGGTGAGCTCGCGGACTCCCTCCAGATAGCCCGGTTCGGGCAGGACGATGCCGATGTTGGTGAGCGCGGGCTCCATGAGGACGGCGGCGACGTCTCCGTGGGCGAGTTCGCGCTCCAGCTGGGCGAGGTCGTTGAACTCGGCGACGCGGCTGGTGAGGGTGACGTCGCAGGGTGCGCCGACGTTTCCGGGGCGGGCGGCGCCCTGTCCGTCGGGGCCGACCACGATCAGCGATTCGTCGACACTGCCGTGGTAGCTGTAGCTGTTGACGAGGATCTTGGGGCGTCCGGTGACCGCCCGGGCGAGGCGGATGGACCAGCGGTTGGCGTCGGTCGCGGTGAGCGCGAAACTCCAGCGGGCGAGCCCGAAGCGGCGGGTCAGTTCGGCGCCGACCCACTCCGCCTCCTCGGTGGGCAGCATCGCGGTCGCGCCGCCGCTCTCGGCGAACCGGGACCGCACGGCCTCGGCCACCACCGCCGGGGAGTGTCCGGCCATCGCGCCGGTGTCGCCGAGGCAGAAGTCGACGTACTCGTGACCGTCGATGTCCGTGAGGCGGGCGCCGCGAGCCGTGTCCAGGTAGCGCGGGAAGGCTCCGGCCGTCTTGTTCATCCAGGTCATCGGGACCCTGCCGAAGAGATGGTCGGCCCGGTCGTAGGCGGCCCTGGACCGTGGGTTGCGGCGCTCGGCCTCGGCACTCTCGCGGGCCAGGAGCTGCTGCAGACGGGTGCGGTCCATCGAGAGGCTCCTCCGGTCCGGTGAACGAATACGCCGATGCTACGAACGGATACGCCTCCACATCAAGAGCTGACGACGGATTCGATTGTCGGGACGCGTGAATCGAGCGCCACCGGGTGCTCGGCCCGCCCGTCCGAGCGTTCGTCCCCCGGGCCCTCGAAGGGGCGCGGGCGACGGGTGGCGGGCACGCGCTGCCCGCGACGACCCGTCGCCCGCGTCCCTTCCCAGCGGGCCGTTCCTCAGATGCCGTCCGGTCGTGCGGCCTTGCGGGCGCCCGGCGCCAGCGCGGCCAGGGTGCGTTCGCCTCCCGGGTCACCGTCGGTGGCGGGGACGAGGGCGATCTCGTCCAGCCCCGCGGCGGCGTAGGCGGCGATCCGGGCCTCGATGGTGGCGAGGTCGCCCACCAGGCCGACCGTGGTCGCGGCCTCTTGCGGGAGCTTCGCGAGCAGGGTCTCCCGGTCGGTACCGGACCGCGCCTGTTCGACCGAGTCGCCGAAGCCCGCCGCGGTGAACATGTCGCTGTAACCCGGCACCGTCAGGTAGCCGACGACACTGCCCAGGATCTGGCGGACCGACTCCGGCTCGGGGTCGACGGCCGCGGGCAGCCAGGCGGCGAGGGTCGGCGGTGTCCTGCCGACGCGTTCGGCGGCGGCGACGAGTTTGGCGCGCAGCCCGGCCACCTGCTCGGGGGAGACGACGTCGAGGAGCATCCGGTCCGCGTGTTCGGCGGCCGCCGCGATCGCCCGGTCGCCGAAGGCCGCCACGGTGAGCGGCCCGCCCGGCGGCCGCTGCCGGCGGCGGAAGGAGCTGCCGGGCACGATCGGCTCGCCCGGTGCGCCGTGCAGGAGGGCGCGGACGGCCTCGGCGGACCGGGCGAGTTCCGCGGCGGGCCGAGTCCGGGGGCGGCCGTGCACGCCCTCGACGACCCGTTTGCTGGAGGTCCCGAGGGCGACACCGACCGGACGGCCGATCACGGCGGCGGCCGACGCGGCGCCTCTGGCGATGGTCAGTGGGTCACGGACCGAGACCGGCACCGGTCCGGCCGTCACGGAGACGCGCTCCGTGACCTGTCCGACGGCCGTGGCGAGCACGAACGAGTCCCAGGTGGGCCCCTCCCCCGCCCACACCTCGTCGTACCCGAGCCGGTCGGCGACCGTCGCGACCCTCAGGGGTTCCTCTACCGGGCTGTCGTCCTCTCGCGCTGCGGCGACCACGCTGATCTTCATGCCTGCCACCGTAGTCACGCCCGGAGCGGGGGCAACAGGGGCCCCCGGGAGCGGACTTGTGCCGGCGGGACACGGGTGGGCTACCGCGCGGCCTCCGGTTCCCACACCCGGTCCGCGTAGTCGAGGAAGTTCGTGCCGAGGATCTTCTCGATGCGCCCGGAGGTGTAACCCCGCTGCTCCAGAAGGCGGATCAGGTCGCGGAACTGGTCGACTCCGCGGAGGTCGATCACGAACGGCAGCGTGTCGTCCCGTTCTCCCGCCGCGCCGACGCCGGCCTCGCGGCGCAGGGCCACGTGCTCGGCGAGGTGCGCGCGATAGGCGTCGAGGTCGTCGATGGAGGTGACGGTGCCGTCGGTGCCGATGCCGACGTGGTCCTCGCCGCACACGTTCACCGCGTGGACGATGTGCTCGACGACGTCGGCGGCGCTCGCGTGACCGGACGGGTTCAGGAACGGCATGAAGTAGATGCCCACGAAACCGCCGCGCGAGGCCACCAGGCGCAGTTCCTCGTCCGTCTTGTTGCGGGGCAGGTCGGCGACGGCCCGGCAGCCGGTGTGGTTGATCGACACGGGGAGCCGGGCGGCCTTGGCGGCCTCCAGGCAGGTGCGTTCACCGCTGTGGGAGAGGTCGACCATGAGGTGGTGCTCGTCGAGGGCCTCGACGACGGCGCGGCCGAACTCGGTCAGGCCCCGGTTGCCGGGAGCCATCGAGCCGTCGCCGATGTGGTTGGCCTGGTTGTACGTGAGCTGGACGACCCGCACCCCCCGCTCGGCGAAGGTGGCGACGCGGCTCGTGTCGTCCCCCACGGCGACGGCGTTCTGGAAGCCGTAGATGACACCGATCCGCCCTTCCTGCCTGGCGCGGTGGACGTCGGCGACCGTACGGACCTTGAGGAGGTCGGCCGTGTTGTCGCGGATGATCCCGTCCCACACGTCGATCTCGTGCAGCGTGTGCTCGTACGGGGGCAGGTCCCCCATGGTGTAGCCGAGCGTGATGTTGACGGCGGTGAGGCCCGAGGCGTGTGCGTCGGCCAAGGTGCGCGCGTCGATGGTCAGTTGCTCGCTCGAGGGGTTCAACTCGGCGGCGGCCTCAGCCGACCCGGGAGCGTTCGGGTTGTCGAGCTGCCCGAGCGCGTTGACGATCAGGGGGAGGGCGGTCATCGGGTCTCCTCGGCACGGTGGGTCGGTCCGGGCTCTTCGGCCTCGGGGGACGGGACGGGGGCGGGCCGCTCCGCGTGGGAGTCGGTGCCGTCGAACGCACGGCGCTCGAAGCGGTGGCCTCGCTTGACGGTCAGCGTGACGCTCCGCAGGTTCTCGATGTCGTGCAGCGGATCGTCGGCCAGGACGACGAAGTTGGCGAGCTTGCCCGCTTCGACGCTGCCCATGACGTCCTCGGCTCCGGCGCTGCGGGCCCCGATCAGCGTGGCCGAGCGCAGCACCTGCTCGGGTGACATCCCGCAGCGGTGCACGAGGAAGGACAACTCGTCGAACAGCGCCGGGAAGGGCGCCTCGGGGTCGGTCTCGTAGTCCGTGCCGGTCGCGATGTCCACGCCCGCCCGGTGGGCCTGCGCGGTGAGCACCGCGGCGAGTTCGGTGTTGGCGGCCGCCCGCTCCGCGTCCTCGGGTCCGTCGCCCGCGAGGGCCTCGCTCGCCCACATGCCGGCGGTGGCGTCGAGGACGGTCCCGCGCTGCCGCATCAGGGCGAACAGTTCCTCGATGCGGGGGTCGTCGCCGGCGGCGAACCTCTCGTACGCGACGCGGGGCTTGTGCTTGTAGCTCGTGAGGGGCTCGTCCGCGCCCTCGAAGGCGAGCAGGGTGACATGCGAGACGCTGTCCGCGCCGGCCTCGACGATCTCACCGGGTGAGGCCGGGAAGACGGTCGCGTGGGCCCAGACCGGGACGCCCTGCCGGTGCGCCTCCGCGGTGATCGCGGCGACGGTGGTGTGGTCGAGGTCCGCGTACACCTTGATCGCGCTGGCGTGGGTTCCGCGGGCCAGCGCGACCGCCAGCGGCAGATCGGTGTCCTTCGTGATCGCCTGCATCCACGGCACAGCTCCGGGCGTCTCGCCCTGTGACACCTGGTGGGTGCGCGGGTCGTCGAAGAAGCCGGGGCCCGCCATGAGCGCGGCGTACCGGATGTCGGGGCCGGGGATCTCGCCGACGAGCGTGGCCCGCGCCAGATCTCCGACCTGGCGCAGGTCGTCGGCCATGTCGCGGATGGCGGTGACACCGCTGTGCACGAGACGGCGGAGCACGGCCTCGGCGGCGGGGCGGTCGGGCGGCGTCGCGATGTGCTGGTGCGCGTCGATCAGTCCCGGCACGACGAAGCTGCCGTCGAGGTCGAAGACCTGTGCGTCGGCGGGCAGTTCCGCGGCGATCGCGGCGTCGTCGCCGACCGCGCGGACGACCTGACCGTCGACGACGATCGACGTGCCGGACCGGGCGGGGCGCCCGGTCCCGTCGAACAGCGTCGCGCCGCGGTACACCGCGACGGTTCCCTCCACCGCGGGAGCGTGCGGGGCGGGTGCGCCCGAAACCTCGTCCGTCATCTTCACCTCGTCATAGCTCTGCCTGAACCCCGTCGCGGCCGGACTCCGGTCCGTCCGATCGACGCCTGTCGGGATCTTGTTACGGTGTGTGTAACAGGCGTATCGCCTCCCGAAACATGCGCTACCGTACGCTCGCATCCGACGGCATCACAAGGAGGGGCCGGAATTGCCCGCAGAGACACGGACCGCGGTGGACAAGGCCCTCGACCTCGTCGAGGCCGTGGCCCGCGCCGACCGGCCGCCGCGCCTCACCGACCTGGCCGAGGAGGTCGGCCTGCACCGGGCGACCGCCTACCGGGTGCTCGTCGACCTGGTCCGGCGCGGCTGGGTGCTGCGCGCGGGCGATCGCTATCTGCCCGGCACGGCCGTCCTGCGGTTGTCGTCCTCGGCCGCCAGGAACTCGCTCGGAGCGCTCGCCCGGCCGGTGCTGGACACGTTGTCCGAGCGCACCGGCATGATGGTCAACCTCCAGGTGCCGGAGGCCGACCGCTCCCGCGTGATCGACGTCGTGCGGCCCGACCGGCTGGCGATGATCAGCCGGCTGATGGGCGAGGCCCTGCCCGTCCACCGGTTCGCGGGCCCGCTCGCCCTGGTCGCCGCCCTCGAACCGGCCGACCGGGCCCCCTATGTGCGGGCCGCCGAGGCGGACGGTTACCCGCTGGACGGACCCGACGGGCTGCTGGCCGACATCGAACGGACCGCACGCACCGGGTTCGCCGTGGAGTACGGGCGCAACGAACAGCCCGTCGCCTCGCTCGGCCGGGCGGTCGTCACGCGTCCGGGCGCGCCGGTCTGTGCCGTGACCGTGGTCGGCCTGGGCGCCGAGATCGACGAGAACCGACTCGGCCTGCTCCAGGAGGTGCTGCGCGAGGCGACGGACGCACTGGGCCGGATCCTCTCCGGTCCCGGATCGCCCACCCCGGGTTCACCGCCTGAGGAGACACCCTCGGCGGCCGCCACCGATACGACCGCGGCCACACCCCCGTCCCCGTCTCAGTCCCTGGAAGGTCCGGCATGAGCGAGATCCGCTTTCTCGACGGCGCGCAGACCCGGGCCGCGCTCGATCCGCGGCGGGTGATGGAAGCCGTGGCGACGGCCCTGATCGCCGTCAGCAGGGACCAGGTCTCCGCGCCGTCACGGATCGCGGCGCACACTCCGGGCGGTCTGCTCGGCGCCATGCCCGGTCACGTGCCCGGCCTCGGGCTCGCCGCCAAACTCGTCTCCGTGTTCGGCGACCCCCAGCGGCCCGGGCGCAGCAGTCACCTCGGCATCGTCGCGCTGTTCGACGCGGTGGACGGCCGCCCGCTCGCCCTGATGGATGCCGAGCCCCTCACCGAGATCCGTACCGCCGCGAGCGCGACCCTCAGCGCCCGCGCCCTGGCCCGCGCGGACGGGGGCCCGGTGGCCGTCGTCGGAACCGGCGCCCAGGCACGGGCCCAGCTGACCCTTCTCGCGGCGCTCGACCCGAAGACCCCCGTCCGTGTCGCGGGCCGCGACCCGGAGCGGGTGGCGAGCGCTGCGGCATTGCACCCCGCAGGCCGGGCCGCGCCCGGCATCGAGGACGCCGTGCGCGGGGCCGGAACGGTGTTCTGCTGCACCGGAGCGGTACGGCCCGTGGTCGACCGCGACTGGCTCGCCCCCGGCGCGCACATCAGCTCGGTGGGCGGTTCGCATGGTCCCGAGATCGACGCGGCGACCGTCCGCGACGCCACTCTCTTCACCGAATGGCCCGGCGCCGCCACGACCCGACCGCCGTCCGGCGCGCACGAGTTGCAGGGCCTGCCGCCCGAGCGCCGGGTGACCCCGCTCGGCGCGGTCCTCGCCGGGGACCGTTCCGGCCGCCGCGACGACGTCGAGCTCACGCTGTTCAAGTCGACGGGGCACGCCGCGCTCGATGTCGCGGCGGCCCATGTCGCGCACGCCGTCGCGGTCGCGGAGGGGTGGGGCACCCGGCTCGCCATGTAGGCGTTCACGCGGGGGTGTTCCACACCTGAGGACGGGTGGGCGCTCAACAGGGCGTCCGCACAGGGGAGTTCACGAAGGCGGACGGCGACCGGTCTCCGGTGCGGGCTCGGTCCGCTCGGCGCGCACCTCGGCGAGAATCGCCTCCCACACCCGCGCGGGCGGGCTCACGAGAGGTGCGTGGGGATGGCTGTCGCGGGCCGCCGCACCGACGCGCTCGAAGGCTCGGACGCGGTCCCGGCAGAGGGCGCAGTGTCCGAGGTGGTCGAGCCCCTCGGGCGGCCAGGGGGTGCGCGGCCCGTCGAGAACGTGCTGGGCGAGGTCTGCGGGCGGGAGATGGCCCGACGGCCGGGCGCCGCTCATGTGTCACCTCTTCACCTGCCGGAGCCGCCGCGCGGACGTCGCGGACACCTGGCCCCGGTGGCGCGAGAAGTGGCCCGCCGACGGGACCCCGGACCGTGACATCCGTCCTTCGCTCCTGCTTCCCGGCCTGCCGCCCCGTCGGATGCACCGCCGGGGGCATGTCGTCCGCGCCGCGCGCCCAGGGACGTACTCCGCGCCCCGGGGTTCACGGACTGCCGGACCTCCGCGCGACTGCTCCGCCGCCGGCCGTCGTCACCTCACGCCCGCAGGCCGTCCTCCCGAGCGTCCTGCAGGCAGCGGCTCAGGCCGTGCAGCCCACGGCGGGCGTGGCTCTTGACCGTTCCCAGGGGCAGGCCGGTGACCTGGGCGATCTGGGTCTGGGTGAGGTCGTCGTAGAAGGCGAGGCTGAGCACCCGTCGCTGCGCGGGAGGGAGCTTCGACAACTCGTGGCCGACCAGCACCCGGTCCAGTACGGCGTCCGGCTCACCGGCCCGGTCCTGGGTGCGGAGCGCCATCACGGCACCGGCGGCCGCCACCAGGTCGGCGCGGCGGGTGCGGGCCGACAGTGCGTCGGCGATCTTGCGCCGGGTGATCCCGACGAACCAGGCCGCGAGGGCACCGCGCCCGGGCGCGTAGCCGGCCCTCCCCCGCCAGGCGGCCAGGAACACGACCTGGGTGACGTCCTCCGCCTCGGCGGCGTCCCCCAGGGAGCGCCGGGCCAGGGTGTACACCAGCCGGCCCCAGCGGTGGTAGGCGGCGGCGAGTGCCTGCTCGTCGCCGCGGACGAACGCGGCGGCGAGTTCCTCGTCGTCGAGCGACTCCTGTACCGGAGCCGCCCACGGAGCGCCGTGCAGCGGCTGCTCGGTGGTCTGCTGTGCGGTCATGGCGACTGCTCCTCGGACCGTGCGGTTGCGTCCCGCCTCCGGTCTGCGGCCGTTCCTCGTGGCAGCACCGTCCCGAAGGCGTCGGGCGTGCCGGGCACGCGGCGTGAATCCGCGATTCCGGCTCTGCCACCATCCGCAACATCGATGCACCCCGGCAACTTGCATCGACTTTGCATCGCATTGCTCCGGCCGCGGCACTCCGGGCTTCGACCCGCCCCCGCTCACGTGCCGGGAAGGGCCACCGGGGTACCGAACCGCACCGGCACACCCGGGGCGTACAAGACGCTGAACGGCTCCTCGCGCGGTTCGGGCAGTCCGGCGGCCGCGATGAGCGAGTCGTCCCAGTCGAGCAGGCCGCAGCGGCGGAAGGTCCACGCCGGATGGGTGTTCGGCAGGTAGTACGACCTCCCGAAGGCCCGTCCGTGCAGTCCCCAGCGGTTGGTCAGGAACTCCTCGACCGGGTCCGGCGCCACCGGGTCGGTGCCGACGTCGAGCCACACGCGCGCCCGCGCTTCGGGCGCCCCGCGGCGGCTGGTGCGGTACAGCAGGCGGGTGTCGAACCATTGGCTGTGGATGCGCGACCACCGGTACGGAAGGCGGAAGGACGCGTCGGCCGCCAGCACGGGCAGCAGCCGGTCGCACTCCAGCGAGCGGAACACCACGCCTCGGCGCCCCTGGGCGTCCCTGCTGTAGAGCCGGACGTTGACTTCGTCGAACGAGCCCAGGTACGGGACGGCGGGGGTGCCACCGAAGGTGAGGTCGCGCAGCCGGAAGAAGACCAGCCCGACGTACGTGCGGCCGTTGTGGAGGTCGGGGACCGTGCCGGGCGGCAGCAGTCCGGCCACCTGGAAGGGGTCCGCCTGCCAGTGCAGGAACACCAGGTCGCGCCAGTTCTGCCGGAACAGCGTCCGGCGCACCGGCCTCGGTGCGAGCGGCGTGACCGGCTCCACGGGACGCGTGGTCCGGTGGTGCTGTCGGGACTCTCCCCGGCCGGGCACGTGACTCCCCGTCCGCCCCTGCTACCGGACCACGTCGAGGGACGCGCCGATGCCCGGCCGCACGAGCCGGGCGCCTCTCGTGAGCGCGTCGACGATCGCGTCCACCCATTGGTCGGCTTGGTCGACGTGGCGAGGAGTGTGGCCGCAGGCCGGCGACCCCCGAGCGAGTGCGGCGCGGCCGGCGACGGCCGCCGCGGCGCCCCGCGCGTGCAGACGCGACGCCGGGGCGGCGCCGAGCGCTCCGGTCGCGCCGGGCACCGGCATCCGCGCACCCGTGATCCGCATGCCGTACCTCCTACGGCCCGGTTCTGCGGGCCGTCCACGTTCGTCTGCCTATTCGGTGGGTGATCGATGCCCGGATGCGGCGGCGAGCGGCGCTCTGCGGGTTTGCCGGCGGCGGGCACTGCGGGTGGGGACGTGCGTACGGCGACGCTCGTCCCCTGCCACCCGTGACCGCCGGGAGGGGACGGTTCCGTCACCGGCGCTCACCCCATCCCGGGGACTCGTCGTCTCGCGATGCCGGGCCCCGGCCGCCGTACCGGTCAGGGGTCGTGACGCCCCGAAGCGGCCCGGAATCTCAGGGCGCGGCGCTCCGCCGCCGTCATGCCGCCCCACACCCCGTCGTACTCCGCGTTCAGCAGGGCCCAGCTCGCGCACGCGCGCAGCACCGGGCAGCGGTGGCAGACCGCGCGGGCCTGCGCGATCTGTCCTCTGGACAAGCCGTCCTCACCGAGAGGGAAGAAGAGTTCCGGATCCTCGGTGCGGCAGGCAGCCGATTCACGCCAGTTCATGACTCATCCGGTCCTCCGCCGGTCGCCGCGTGCTCGCGGGCAGGTCGTCTCCGCGGTGCTCCTGGCACCGCCCGACCCGGCAGAGGTAGGCATCAATCTAGGCTTTCCCGGCGAATTCGGCCATGCTGGGGAGTGCCTCGGCCGGTTCGCGTGACGGGCCGGAACTCGCCCTCACGGGCTGCATCCGACCGGTCGCGCCCCGGCGAATTCACCGGGGGTCGGTCCGCTGTGCGACGCGGGCCGCCCGGAGGACGACACGGAGGGAGGCCGCCCGTCCCATGAGAGTCACCGGACCGGACACCGCCGGAGTGCGGGAACGGCTGGGCAGCGCGCTCTTCGCCCGCGTCGCGGGTCCCGAGGGGCCGAAGAACCGCGCCCGCATCCACGAGACGCCCGGACCCCGCTGGTTCGGGCCGGAGCGGCCCATCCGCAGGGTGCACGGGGACGCGTCCATGTTCATCGGCGGGCTCTCCGCGCTGCTGCTCCAGTCGCTCCACCCGCTCGCCATGGCCGCCGTGTCCGCCCACTCGGGATTCCGCGGAGACCCGTGGGGACGGCTCCAGCGCACGAGCACCTTCCTCGCGATGACGACCTACGGGACCGCCGAGAGCGCCCAGGAGGCCTGCGACCGGGTCCGCGCCGTCCACGAGCGGGTCAGCGGGACGACCTCGGAGGGCACGCCGTACCACGCCGCGGATCCGCATCTGCTCGCGTGGGTGCACGTCGCGGAGGTCGACAGCTTCCTGCGCGCGCACCAGCGGTACGGCGTGCGTCCGCTGAGCGGGGAGGGATGCGACGGCTACGTCGCCGACACCGCCCGCGTCGCCGCCGCGCTGGGCGTTGCGGACCCGCCGACGAACCGCGCCGAACTCGCCGAGCGGCTGGACTCCTACCGCTCCGAGGTGCGTGCCACCCCGGAGGCACGGGAAGCGGCGCGGTTCCTCCTGCTGAACCCGCCGGTGCCGCTGGCCGTACGCCTCCCGTACGGGGTCCTCGCGGCGAACGCGGTGTCCCTGCTGCCCTCCTGGGCCGCCGCCGAACTGCGCCTGCCCCGGCTGCCGTTGGTCGACACCGTGTGCGTCCGCCCGCTCGGCTGCGCCATCACCTCGGTGGTCCGCTGGGCCATGGCGCCGTCGCGCCCGACGGCCCCTGCCCCGGCGTCCGCCGGGTGAACCGCGACCGCGACGGCACGCCCGTCCCGGCAGGCCGTTCCCTCCCGCACCGAACCCGGGGACCGAGTCGGCGAAGTCCGTGCCATGCAGGATCCAAGGCCGAAAGACTGTCCCCGTGTTGAGGAACCTGCCGTCCGTTCCGCCCGACTTCGTAGGACGCGGGGACGAACTGGCGCACCTCGCCGGGGCGTTGCGCGACCACCGCGTCGTCACCCTGACCGCGGCCGGCGGTGTGGGCAAGAGCCGTCTCGCGCTTCACGCGGCGGACCGGCACCTCGGCGGCAGCGGGCGCGGAGTGGCCTGGACGGACCTCTGGCCCCTGCAGGACGACCGGCTCCTCGTCGCCACCGTGGCCGACGCGGTGGACTTCTCCGACCACACCACGAACATGGCGCTGGACTCCCTGGCGGACTGGCTGTCCGGCAAGGACGTCCTTCTCGTGCTCGACTCCTGCGAGCACCTGGTCGGACCGTGTCGCCGCATGGTGGCCCGCCTGGTGCTCTCCTGCCCCCGGCTGACCGTCCTCGCGACCAGCAGGGAACCGCTCGGCGTACCCGGTGAACACCTCGTCGCCGTCGGCCCGTTGCCGCCAACGACGGACGCCGTCGAGATGTTCTGCCGACGGGCCGCGGCCGCGGGCACCCCGGTGTCGGCCCCGGCGGACATGGTGGCCGTGGCCCGGCTGTGCCGGCGGCTCGAAGGGATGCCCCTGGCGGTGGAACTGATCGCGGGGCAACTGACGCAGCGCACGGTCGCGGAGGTCGACCTGGAACTCGGCCTGCGTCTGGACATCGCGGCCGACACCGTCCTCGCCGGGCCGCCGCGGCACCGCGCGGTGCGGACCACGATCGGCTGGAGCCACGAGCTGTGCACGCCCGCCGAACGTCTGTTGTGGGCGCGGATGTCGGTGTTCCGGGACGGCGTGGACGCGCACACGGCCCGCACGGTGTGCGCCGGTGGTCCGCTCACGGCGGAGGACGTCGACGGGGCCCTGGAGGGCCTGTCGAGGAAATCGGTCCTGACGCGTGTCGGCGCCGCCCACCGGATGCTCGACACCGTCCGGGAGTACGGCACGATGTGGCTCGAACAGCTCGGAGAGAGCACCGAGTTGGCGCGGCGGCACGCGGACCACTTCCTGGCGATGGCCCGCGAGTCCCACGACGGCTGGCTGGGCGAGCGGCAAGCCCACTGGTACGCGCGGCTCGACGCGGCGCACACCGATCTGTGCGCGGCGCTCGACCACCTCCTCGACGACCGGCCCGACACGGCCCTCGACCTGATCGGGCTGCTCGGCTTCCCGTGGAGCTGTTGCGGCCGTCTGAGGGAGGCCTCGGCCTATCTGGAGGACGCCCTGGCCCTGTCCGACACCTCCGGCCCGGAACGCACGCGGGCCCTGTGGGCGCTGGGCGTGACCCGTGTGCTGCGCGGGGAGCACGAACCGGCCCGCCGGCTCGCCGAGTTCTGCCAACGGCGTGCGGACCTCCAAGACGATGTGGAGGGAACGCTGCACGCCGCGTATCTGCTCGGCCTGGCCCATCTCCTCCAGGGCCGGCCCATGACGGCCAGGCACCACGTGGACGGCGCTCTGCGGGGCGCGGGCGGGACCGCGTTCACCTCGGCGGGGCACCTCCTGTGCCACCTGGTGCGGGTCTTCGCCCTGACGGCCGAGGGGCTGCTCGACCACGCCCGCGGGGAGGCGGAGGAACTGCGGCGCGGCTGCGTGGAGCGCGGTGAGTGGTGGACCCGCTCCTACGCCGACTACCAGTTGGCGCTCATCTCCCTGTTCGCCGACCGTGCCGAGGACGCCTCCGCCCACGCCCTCTCGATGCTGGACGGCAAGCGCCGTATCGGGGACAGCTTCGGCCTTGCGCTCGGCCTCGACCTGCCGGCCTCCGCACTGGCCGCGCAGGGCGCGGGCGAACGGGCGGTCGCCGCGTTCGGTGCCGGGGAGACGTACTGGAGCGCGGTGGGCCATCCGCAGCGCGGCACGCCCGAACTCGGTCCGGTCCGCGAACGCTACGAGGACACGGCCCGTTCCCTGCTGGGCGACGACGGGTACGAGCAGGCGCTCCTGCGCTCGGCGCTCGCCGACCCGGAAGCGGTGCTGCGGCAGTTTCTCGACAGTTCCGGCCGGGGGTCCTGAGGCCGGGGTCGCTGTCCGGAGCGTGGTCCCGGCATCGGCCCGGTCCGGTGCGGGCGGCGCCCGGGGCACAGCCTCGGACACGGGTTGCGTCGTCGCCCCGAAGATGCGCCCTCACCCGTTCGGGCGGACGGTGGAGAGATGGCACATCCACTCGTACCACCAGGCGAGACCCCGCCCGCCGAGGGCTCCATCGCGGAAGCGCATCAGGAGCGGCCGGACGGCGGGATCTGGGAGCACCCTTATTTCTGGCTCGGGCTGATCATCATCGGCTCGCTGGTCGTCGCCGCCTTCTTCGTGGCCAGGATCAGCGGCCTCTGACCCTGCGCACGCGTCCTCCCCGCAGAGCCATCGCGCTCCGCGGGGAGGACGCGCTGCCGTGCGGGGACGGGTGACCGCGGCGTCGGTGTGCCCGAAACCGCTCGGGACTCCCCGCCAGGCATGACGGGCGCCTCGTCCGGCAATCGCATACCGGCCGTCGGCCCGTCGAAGGCGCCTCCCCGCACACCGGTCACCGTCGCTGCATCCGTCCCGCGTCCCGGGGCCGAAGGAGGGGTGAGACCGGCGGACCAGCCGGTCCCGGACGGCTTCGGAAGCGAGGCGAGCCCCTGCCATGACCTGCTACCGCCGTGCGCCGGAGCCCGCAGCCCCGAACCGGGCCGTACCCGTCGACCGATTCGCGCCCACCGTGCCCGCCGCGTCTCGGGAGGCCGGGCCATGGAGCTGAGCGCTCACGCGGACGCGGACACCGAGAGCGCCGAGGGCGCCGACGCAGGAGTGACCACCGGCTTCCTGGCCAGGAAGCTCGGGGTGTCGCCGACGACACTGCGGTCCTGGGACCGTCGGTACGGACTCGGTCCCGCGGTGCGTCCCGACGGACGGCATCGCCGCTGGTCCCCCGACGACGTCGCCATGGTCCAGGAGATGTGCCGGCTGACGGCGGTCGGCCTGCCCCCCGCCGAGGCCGCGCGCGCCGCGAAGGGGACGGCGCGGGGCGCTGGTCCCGGCTCCCCTCTCGCGGTCGCGCGGCATCCGGCCGGCGTCCGCATCCCGGAACGGCCGTCGGCCACACCCCGGCGGGAGGGGCCCAAGGCCTCGCGGTCCCCCTCCGGACTCCCGCTCGGCGACGTGCGCCAGGAATGCCGGGGACTCGCGCGGGCCGCCGTACGCCTGGACGCCTCGGCCATCCAGGAGCAGTTGACGGCGGCGGTGCGGGCGCACGGCCTGACCAAGGCGTGGGAGGAGGTCATGGTGCCCACGCTGCGCGCGGTGGGCCGTAAGTGGGAGTCGTCGGGCGACCGGTACGTCGAGGTCGAACATCTCCTGTCCTGGCACGTCTCCGCCACGCTGCGGCACGTGTACGTGTCCGCGGCAGGCCGTGGACGGGACGATGTCGCCCCGCCCGTCCTGCTCGCGTGTCTTCCCGGCGAGCCGCACACCCTGCCGCTGGAGGCGCTCAACGCCGCGCTGGCTGAGCGCGGGATTCCGGTCCTCATGCTCGGCGGTGCCGTGCCGCCGGAGGCGCTGATGACGGCGTTCCACCGCGTCGGACCCTCGGCGGTGGTCCTGTGGTCGCAGTCGTCGGACACGGCGAACCTGCCGCTGGCCCGTCACATCGCCGCCACCCGCTGGGGTGTACGGGGCGCGCGGACGCAGAGCCAGGTCCTGCTGAGCGGACCCGGCTGGGGCAGACAGTCGGTTCCTGGCCTACTGCGCCCCCGCCACCTGGCCGACGCCCTGCGCCTGGTCGCCGCACGGGAGAACTGACCTGCCCGCGACACCACCGTCGGAGCCGCGTCGCTGTCTCCGCCTCTCCCCGTCTCGGCCCGTGTCCCGCTACGACCGCCAGAACGCGGCCAGACCCTCCAACAGCCGTGCCACGTCGTCCTTGTCGTTGTAGGGCGACAGGCCGACGCGCAGTCCGCCCGTGTCGCCGAGGCCGAGGTGCCGGGACGCCTCCAGGGCGTAGAACGATCCCGCCGGCGCGTGCACACCGCGATCCGCCAGGAACCGGTAGGCGTCGGCCGCGTCCCGGTCCTCGAACGTCAGCAGCAGAGTGGGCGTGCGTTCGGCGGCCCGGGAGTGGACGGTCACACCGGGAAGCGCGTCCAGCCCCACCTCCACCTCCTCACGCAGTGCCTCCTCGTGGTGCTCGACGGCCGCGAACGCGGACCGGAGCCGGTCCCTGCGTCCGCCCGTCGCGTCCGGTGCGAGGCCGGCCAGGAGGTCGACGGCGGCGGTGGTGCCGGCCAGCATTTCGTAGGGCAGCGTGCCGAGTTCGAAGCGCTCGGGCACGGCCTCGGTGGAGGGCAGCAGCTTGTCCGGCCGCAGCCCCTCCAGCAGGTCCGGGGAAGCGACCAGGACGCCGTGGTGCGGGCCGAGGAACTTGTAGGGCGAGCAGACGAAGAGGTCCGCGCCGAGCCGGGCGAGGTCCACGAACGCGTGGGCGGCGTAGTGCACTCCGTCCACGTGGAGCAGGGCCCGCGGGTGGCGGTGGACGAGCTCGGCGATCGCCGCGATGTCGGGGACCGTGCCGATCAGGTTCGACGCGGCGGTCACGGCGACGAGCCGGGTACGGTCGGACAGCAGGTCGCCCACGGCCTCGGGCGGGAGCTCACCCGTCGCGGGGTCGAAGTCGGCCCAGCGCACCACGGCCCCGGCCCGCGTCGCCGCCTGGATCCAGGGTCGGATGTTCGCGTCGTGGTCGAGGCGGCTGACCACGACCTCGTCACCGGGCGCCCAGTCCTTCGCCAGGGTGTACGCGAAGTCGTACGTGAGCTGGGTGGCGCTGCGGCCGAAGACGACGCCGGAGGGATCGGCGCCCACCAGGTCGGCCATCGCCTCCCGGAACTCGCGCACGCAGGTCTCCGCGTTCGCCTCTCCCGGCGTCAGCCGTCCCCTGATGGAGAGCGGGCCCGTGAGCGCGTCGGTGATCGCCCGGGCGACCCGGGCCGGGGTCTGCGTTCCGCCCGGGCCGTCGAAGTGGGCGACACCGGACTGCAGGGCGGGGATCTCGGCGCGCAGCGCACCGACGTCGAAGGTCACTCGGGCTCCTCACGGACGGGTCGCGCCCCGCGCCGGGCCGGACCCGGGACACGCTCGGGCGGGCCGGGGCCGGTGCCCGGACGGAGCACACGGTGTCCGACGATCATCGCAGGACGGCCGCCGGACGGGGAGGGCGCCTTCGCCGCCGGGGGCGGGCATCCTGGGCGGCTCACCAACCCCGCGTTCCGGGGCCGCCCTTGAACGGCCCGCGGATCTCCGCGGTGATCCAGCCGCCGTAGAAGTCGCCCTCCTGTGCCGTGACCGGCTCGCCGTCCACCGTGCACCGGTCGACCCGCGTCGGGTAGAAGGCGAAGTGCCCGGCGAGCGAGGCGTACGCCCGCACCGGTTCGGGGTAGCTCCACGCGGCGCTCGGCCGGACGTGGGCGCCGACGGCCAGGTCCCAGTAGACGGCGGGCCCTTTCCACTCGCACCGACTGCGTTCCGTGGTGGGGCGGAGCAGGTCGGTGCGTACGTCGTCCGGCGGCAGGTAGAAGACCGGAGGGTGGCTGGTCTCCAGTACCCGGAGGGCTCGGGTGGTCTCCGCGATCCGTACTCCGGCGCTCTCGACGACGACGAGCCGATCGTCCTGTTCCGTCGCCGGGGGACGCGGATAGTCCCATACCGATTCGGGACTCAGGTGTCCGTGCGGTGCCATGACCACTCCTGTCCGCGCCGGGACGCCGCGCTCGCCCTGTCCGGCCGGCGTTCACGAGGACTTCGGGGATCACCGTGACCGCGGATGCACGGTGGGCGGGCGCCGGCCCGGGTGGGCTCCCGGTGCGCGACGAACGGCTCGGGGCCGGCGTCCGGAGGATTCCGGTGCCGGCCCCGAGCCGTGAGTCATCGGTGCGCTGCGGGAGTACGGACTCCTCAGGCGTGTCGGTGCGAACGACGGTTGCCCGTCAGCACCCGGTACAGAATCAGCAGGATCAGCGATCCGACGATGGCGGCGATCCACGTCGACACCTCGAAGAAGCCGTCGACCGAGTCGACGTTGAAGATGACCTTGCCCAGCCAGCCGCCCAGCAGGCCGCCGGCGATGCCGATCAGCATGGTGATGATGATGCCGCCCGGGTCCTTGCCCGGCAGGAGCAGCTTGGCGATGGCACCGGCAAGCAACCCGATCAGAATCCAAGCGATGATGCCCACAGTTCCTCCACCGTCCGTACAGAATGTGACTTCCTCAGTCCGTGTGCGCCGAACGGGCCGACACAAACCTTCGAATCTCAAACTGTTGCCTTCTGGTCGGCCGTCGCGGCCTCGCTCAGTTCGGCCGCGAACTGCGCTCCCGCCAGCAGCGCGAGGTTGGACAGCCACAGCCAGACGAGGAAGACGACGAGCCCCGCGAGTGAGCCGTAGAGCCTGCTGTAGGTGCCGAACATGGAGGCGTACACGGCGAATCCCGCGGAGACCACCAGCCAGAGGAACGCCGCGAGGACGCCGCCGGGCAGGCTGTAGCGGCGTCGGCGCGCGACCACGGGGCCCGTATGGAAGACGACGACGACCAACAGGGCGACCAGGCACAGCAGCAGGGGCCAGCGGAGCACGCCCCACGCCACGGCCACCTGGCCGTCTAGGCCGAACACCCGGCCCGTGGCCTCGGCCACCGGGCCCGTCAGCAGCAGAACGAGTGCGCTCACGACGAGCAGTCCGAGCAGCGCCAGCGCGGTCAGTACCAGGCGGTGCGCGGTGCGCCAGGCCGAACGGCGGTCCGCCACGTCGTGCATCCGGTGCAGGGCACGGCGGAACACGGCGAGATAGCTGGAGGCCGACCAGAGCGCGCTGGCCGCCCCCGCGACGAGCAGGGTCCAGGCCGCCGACCGCTGCCGCAGCATCTCCCCCAGCGCCTGGTGCAGTTCCGCCCCAGACTGGGCGGGCGCGTACGCCGTGACGTGGGCGATGAACTGCTCCGCGGTGTCCGGACTGATCAGGCCGAAGGCGACGACCATGACGAGCATCGCCGGCAGGACGGCCAGGATCGCGTAGTACGTCAGCGCGGCGGCCCAGTCGGAGACGTCGTCGTTCCACATCGACACCGGGGTGCGGCGCAGCGCCGGCCACCACAGGGCGGGACGGGGGCGTGGCAGCCGGGTGGGCCGCACCGTCTCGATCGCGCCGTTGGGTCCTGGCTCAGCGGACATGCGCGGTCCGTTGGGAACGGCTGCTGATCCGTACGTGGGTGAGGACCCGGCACGGGGCGGCCGCGGCCCGTGCTTCCTCCATGAGCGCGGCCAGGGTCAAGAGAACTCCGTTCGGTGCGGTGTCCGGGGCGAGCCGGACGTGGGCACGTACGTACAGCCGTCCGCGGCGGGCACGGACGGCGACGCGGCTGTGGGCGACGCCGGGGAGGGCGGACGTACGCCGGGTGAGCAGGTCGGCGAGGGCCCGGGTCCGCAGGACGGCACCCCGGGGGGTGAGGGCCAGGCGCGGGCGGGTCCCGCCGCTGATCCGGCTCGCCGCCCACAGGAGGCAGAGGAGCGCGGCGAGGGCCGTCGCGGCGACGGCCGCCGGAACCCACCATGCGTGCTCGCGCAGTTCGGCCACCTGACCGGCGGAGACCCACACGGCGTCGGCGTCCGCTCTCGGCCACCACCCCGGCATCCGGTCCGCCACGGACGCGCCGGCGGTCGCCGACCAGATGCCGGCCGACAGCAGGACGAGTCCCGCCGCGGCCAGTGCGGCACGGTTGACCGTGCCGGACGGCTGTTCCATCACGCCTCGCTTCCGGCGGGCCGGGCGGTCTCGGCACGGGCCGGCGGGTCCGCCGGCCGAGGCCCGGAGAACCGCGGCTCCGCTGAGGGGTGTTCCACGGATCGTGGTCCCGCAAGCGTGGGTCCCCCGGTCAGGGGCGCCACGGGCCGGGGTTCGTACGGTCCTGATTCACCCGACCGGGGATCCGCCGGCCGGGACTCCGGCGACCCGGGTTCCGAGCCGGGCGGCTGCCACGCCCGAGTCGGCCGGACCGTGACGCGCAGGCGCGGAGCCCGGCGCAACGCGCAGCCGTCGATGGCCCGGTGGGCCGCGGCCACGGCTGCCTCGGCCGTGGCGTCCCGCTCGCCGAAGGCCAGTGCGGCCCGGACACGGGCGCGCCTGCGGCCGACGCGTACCCGTACCTTCTCGGTCCCGGGCACGTCCGCGACGGCGTCGCGGATCACCGAGGCCACCGCCGTGCGGTCCACCGCGGCGTTCAGGCCGGGTGGAGCGGCGCCCAGCAGGCCCCGGCGGCCGGGTGTCAGAGCGAGCACGCACAGCCAGAGGCCGACTCCCGCGAGGGCGATCCCGAAGGCGACCGGCAGGTCCGCAGGACCGCGCTGTTCCAGCGTGTCCAGCAGCCCGGTCCGCCAGGCGGCGGCCGGGTGCCCGGCGAGATGGACCCGCAGCACGTCGACGGCGACCGCGCCGCAGCCGAGGGCCACCGCGAGAGCGAGTCCCACGACGGGGACGCGCCGCGCCGACCAATGACGCCGGGGTGTGCGGCCGGAGGCGGGGGGCTTCGCGAGCGTGGGTGCCGACGGTCGAGCGGGACCGGTGAGTCCGGTCACGGTGACCCGCGCGGGCCCCACACGCAGGCCGGTGAGCCGGCCGGTGCGGGCCGTCACATGCCGTTCGACGCGCTCGGCGGTCGCGGCGAGCGGTGCCGGGTAAGGGAGGGTGATGCCGAGGGACACGACGGCCGTCCGGCCGCGAACGGACGCGGAGCCGCGGGCCGACGGACGCGCCTGACCCGGGAGGGCCTCGGCGACCGCGCGCTCGGCGATCTTGCGTACGGCCTTCTCCGAGACGGTGGTGGTGCCGCGCACCGCCGCGTCCGTCATCGGTTCCTCCGCTCGAAGAGGTCCCGGAGGTCCTCACGACGGACCCCACCCTCCAGGTAACGGCCCACGCCGTAGCCGACCGCGCCGAGTACCGCCACCAGCAGGAACGCGCCGAACCCGCCGAAGTAGCCGGCGAACGCCAGGGCCATGCCCACGAACATGCCGACGATCGCTCTGCTCATTCCTCACCTCTCACCGCCGGTCGGGCCGGCTTCCGCGGCCGCGGGTTTGTTCAGGGCCTGTCGGGGCTCTCATTCCACGCGCGAGTCCCCGTACGCCTCCTCACCGTCGTCCTCCGGAAGATGCACGTCGTTGACCGTGACGTTCACCTCCACGACCTCCAGGCCGGTGATGCGCTCCACCGCGGAGACGACGTTCTCGCGCACGTCGCGGGCGACGTCGGTGATGGGCACCCCGTACTCGACCACCAGGTCGAGGTCGATCGCGGTCTGCCGCTCGCCGACCTCGACCTTCACCCCGCGGCCCACGTTCGGGCGTCCGCCGGGCACACGGTCGCGCACCGCGCCGATCGTGCGGGACAGCCCGCCGCCCATGTCGTGCACACCGGGAATCTCCCGCGCGGCGATTCCGGCGATCTTCACGACGACGACGTCGGCGATGGACGTCCTGCCCCGGCTCTCGGCCGG
This sequence comes from Streptomyces sp. NPDC102279, assembly GCF_044766365.1. Classification (NCBI taxonomy): domain Bacteria; kingdom Bacillati; phylum Actinomycetota; class Actinomycetes; order Kitasatosporales; family Streptomycetaceae; genus Streptomyces; species Streptomyces sp. NPDC102279. Next base: position 721,529 of record NZ_JBIWLU010000001.1, read on the forward strand.
CGCGCCCGCGCCGGACAGGCCACCGCTCAGCGTGGTCGATCCGGTGGCCCCGGCGCCGCCCGCCACACGCGCCGAGGGCGTCGGCTCGGGGCGGGAGGGGGCGGTCTCGCGGCGGGACTCCGGCGCTGTCTGCTGGGTGGTCATGACGATCTCCCACTTCACTCGGTGTGAACTGCCTTCTCCACGACAGACCCGGCCGGGGCCGTTCTGTTACGCGGCCCGACCACGTTCTCTTTCCGGAGTGCGCCCTCCTCCGCCGGACAACAGGACGCAACGGATGCATCCGCGGGCGCCGCGGGTGCGTAACAGGGAACCGCGCAGGCGTGTCCAACCCGCAGAGGCGAGCGAGAGGAGCCACCGAGTGCCGGGGGCCCAGAGACAGATCACCCAGCCTGAGGACGTCGCGTCCGACGACGTACTGCTGGCCACGCGGGCGGCCGAGGGCGACGAGGAGGCCTTCGAGTCGCTCGTACGACGGCATGCCCCGCGGCTGGTGGGGCTGGCGGCGCGGCTGCTCGGCAGCCGTTCGGAGGCCGAGGACGCCGTGCAGGACGCCTTCGTGAGCGCGTGGCGCAAGCTGCCCGAGTTCCAGGGCCGGTCCTCCTTCGGCACCTGGATGTACCGGATCGTCACGCACCGCTGCCTCAACGTGCTGCGCGCCCGGCGGCAGGAGAGCGGCCTCGACGCGGTCGCGGAGATCGCCGCTCCCGAGCACGTCGCCTCGCCGGCGCGGCTGGCGGAGTCCCGGGCGGCGCTGGGCGAGCTGCAGACCGCGCTCGCGGACCTGTCGGCGGAACAGCGCACATGCTGGGTGCTGCGCGAACTGGACGGCCGCTCCTACGAGTTCATCGCGGACACCGTCGGGATCAGCCAACAGGCGGTCCGCGCCCGTGTCTTCCGCGCACGACACCGACTGACACAAGCGATGGGGGCTTGGCGATGACCCACCACTCCGGTCCGCCGGACCGCCGGCTCGGGCCCGACGAGGACGACGAACTGCTGCCCTGTGGGCGTCCGCTCTCCGAGGTCTGGGAGATCGCGGAGGACCCCGCCCGTACCGACTCCCACGGGGAGCGGTGCCCGCACTGCGGGCGGGCCCGCGACGAGTGGACCCGGCTGGAGTCCCTCGTCGGCGGCCTCCGCGACGAGACGGACACCGTCGCCTCGTACGACGCCACGCCGCTGACACGGCGGGTGATGGACGTCGTCCGGGTCGAACTGCGGCCCGGCAGGCCCCTCCCGCTGGGTGACCCCGCCGAGGACCTCTGGATCATGGAAGCGGTCGCGGCCCGCACGCTGCGTACCGCCGGGGAGACGGTCGCCGGCGTCCGTGCCGGGTCGTGCCGGATCGTTCCCCACGCGCTGTCGGCGCCGGGCGACTCCGCCGGGGTGGACGTGCGGCTGGACATCGTCGCCCCCGCGGGTGCCGCGCTGGAACACCTCGCCGAGCGGGTGAGGGAGCGGGTGCTCGACGCGGCACGCACCCGCCTCGGGATGGACGTGACGGCCGTGGACATCCGCATCACCGATCTGACCGGCCCCGTGGCCGACTTCGAGGAAGGCCAGGACCGATGACGCGGTTCGCCGTGCACGACACGTTGACGGAGGCGCTGGCACGGACGGTCCTCGAGGTGTCGGGGGTCGCGTTCCTGAAGCCCGGCCTCGGCGATCTGCTGCGCTCGCGCACGGGTGCGGGGGCCGGACGGTCCGGCGGGCAGACGGCGGGGATCCGGGTGACACGCTGCGACGGGTCCGAGCCGTGGGAGGTGGACGTGCGGATCGTGGCGCGCAAGGAGCGCCGCGCCGCGGACGTCGCCCGCGCCACGCGCCAGGCGCTGGAGGAGTCACTCACGACGCTGCTCCCCGACAGCAAGGCCTCGGTACGGGTCACCGTCACCGGACTCGTGTAGCGGAACGGGCCCGTCGCACCCCGGCGCGCGTGCGATGGCCCTCAGGGGATGGAGGCATGGGGACAGGGAGTGCCCGGAACGGACGCGCGTCCCGGTCACTCCCCTTTCCTGCCCGCCACAGGAAACCCCTGGCGGCCCCGCGGCCGTCTCCCGCGGGGCCGGCGATGCGCCGCGTCAGCTCTTGGGCATCAGGACGGTGTCGATGATGTACACGTTGGCGTTGGCGGTCTTCACATTGCCGCACACCACCTTGGCGGAGTCGTTCACGGTGTACGACTCCCCCGAACCGCTGGTCGTCAGCTTGCTCTTCTCCAGCGTGTCGAAGGAGCCCTTCTCCAGGTCCTTCGGCGCCAGCTTCTGGCCCACGACGTGGTAGGTCAGAATCTTCGTCAGCTGCGCCTTGTCGGCCAGAACCTTGTCCAGGGTCGCCTTCGGAATCTTCGCGAACGCGTCGTTCGTCGGCGCGAACACGGTGATGTTCTCCGCGTTGTTCAGCGTGTCCACCAGACCGGCCTTCTTCACGGCCGTCACCAGGGTCGACAGCGCCGGGTTGTTCGACGCCGCCGTCGCGACCGGGTCCTTGGCCATGCCGTCGAAGGATCCCGCGCCGTTCTTCGGGACCGAGGCGCAGCCCGGTCCGAACGGCTCGTCCGAGCTGCCCGCCATCCCCGAGGAACCGGTGGAAGCGTCGTCCGAGGCCGACGCGGAGGCGGACGCCTTCGCCGAACTCGACGCGTCGCTGTCCTTGCTGTCGCTGGAACAGGCCGTCAGGGCGATCGGCAGTACAGCGGCAGTGGCGAAGGCCACCGCGACGTGACGGATACGCATGCTCATGAGGTTCTCCTGTCGGAACGATGCAGCATTCGCGGCGCTGGCCGGCAAATGCCGTGGTTTTCGAGCGGAAATTCCGTGGAGGACGAAAGGGCGGTCCTCAAAGAGGCACCTGCCGTACGCCCGGGGGCGGTTGTCGAACTCCTCGTTTCTCGGCTCACACGGGGAATCCGACGCGGGGGCGGTCCTGGATTGGTCGGAGTTCGCGCAATCGCCGATTCGGGGGAAATCCCTTCCACGACCAATCCGGAACGCGAGCAGCTTCGGAGAAGGCGCTCGCACCCCTCGTCGGCCGACCGTCCGCCGCCCGGCACCCCCGACACGACTCCAGCGCGCCTGGGTCGACGCCCCCCTGACGCACCGGCGTACCGGCGTACCGGCCCCGAACGCGTCGAAGCCGCGGCACGGTGGCCGCGGCTCCAGGACAGGAGACGGGATCGGTTCAGCCCAGGGGGACGAACACCCGGATCGACTTACCGCCGTCCGGACACGGCTCGATGGTGATGTCCCGGGAGAGACGGATGATCAAGGGCCATCCGTACCCGTTCGCCTGACGGTGCTGCGGGATCTCCCCGGTGCCGTAGGCCTGGGTGGGGACGATGTCGCTGCGGTCACGCACCTCCAGCCGTACGCCGCCGTCGGTCGGGGCCGCCGCGAATCCGGCGAGCCCGTCACCGTGCCGGATCGCGTTCGTGACCAGTTCCGAGACGACGAGCAGCAGGTCGATGACCGCCTCCTGTTTCATCCCGCAGGCCGGGGCTCCCGGGTGCTCGCGCAGGACCGTCTGCACGTGGCGGCGCGCGGTCGCGGCGCTGGTGACGGCGAGTTCGACCGTGGGCGGACGGGCGAACGGCTCGGTGGGAGAGACGAGCTGCGGGGCTTCGTTCTGGTGCGTCACGGTGGCGTCCCTGAGATCCGACTCCCCCGAACCGCCCGCTCCCGCGCTTCGGCCGGCCGCGGGAGGGCGGTTGGCGGGGGTCATCGCTCGCTCGCCCTGACCGGGAGTTCCAGCGCTTCCTGGACACTGTCGGCGAGGACGAAGAAGCCCGCGGTCCCTGTCACGTCGAACAGCCTCCGAACGATGTCACTGAACGGTCCGCAGACCACCATGGGTGTGCCGCAGGCCCGGTGGGCGCGCTGTGCCTCGAGGAGGACGTGCAGGATCGACGAGTCCGCGAAGGTCGTCTCCGACAGGTCGACCACCGTGCGGGACGAGCCCACACGCTCCGCGAGGTCGAGCGCCTCTTCGAGATGGCACGCGGTCTCGTAGTCGATGTCGCCACCCACCCGCACGACGAAGGCGTCTTGGGCCGCCCGGTGCGTCACGGAGGCCGCCGGCCCGTCGGGCATCTGCACACTCTTTCCCGTCTGATCGCGCAAGGTCACCCCTCGATCCGGGCGTCATGGTCCGTGCGTGGCTCCCGTGCCGCACGGCACGGGAGCCGTTCATGGATGCACGGCCACGGATCGCGGCCACCGCACCCCCGGCCGACGCCTGACGGCGACTCACGCGGGCTGCCGCGGCGGCAGACCCCGGTAGTAGCTCCCGACACTGGAGAGGTACGTCGGGTCGAGCGTCTCCCGGTCGGTCTTGAACACGGGCGCGGACTTGATCTCCTCGCGGCTGCACGCCACGGTGATCTTCTGCGTCTCGGTGTCGATGCCGTCGACCACGCCCACGGGAACCAGCACGCTCTTCCCGAACACCCACACACCTGTGTCGACGACGAGGTGCCGCATCCCGGCGTCGTCCGCCTGCCGGTCCACATGCCCTATGGTCCCGTCGGTGGCCTCGACGCTGTAGCCGGCCAGTTCGTGCACCTCGGGGTGGTTGAACTCCGGTGCGTACGACCAGATTCTGTCGACGGTCATGTCGTCCTCCTTCAGCTCGCCGGTCCGCCCTGCCGTCGACACGCTCATGGCGCGTACGCGGCAGGGAGCAGGCCAGAAGGCGGGAATCCGCCTCCGTGCCGCCCTCTGAGCTGCAAATACCCTGCTATCCGGTCTGCATTCGGTGGAATCTCTCCGCGCATCAGGGCCCTTGGGGTCGAATGCCCCCATGGCCCGGCGGCACCACGCCCCTCAGCCCGTTCCGGGGTGTTGCTCGCCGTCCCTCACGTCGCAGGGTGCCGTGAGGTGGTCGAGGGTCCCCGTGATCTCCAGCAGCCGTTCCAGCTGCGGCGGGCGCTCGTCCAGGTGGAGGCGCACGCGGGCCGCGTCGGTACGCCGCCGGATCATCAGCGGGACGGACAGTCCCATCGAGTCGATCCCGCTGAGTCCGGCGAAGACGAGACGCGGGTCGAGGAGCCGTCTCTCTGCGGTGTGCCGGACGGCGAGGTTCTGTTCGACGGTGCTCATCAGCTCGTCGCAGGTCTCGTGGTCGAGGCTCCGTCGACGCGGACCACCGGATCGGTGGTCTCGGCCTCGACGGTGAGGGTGAAGGACGGTGGACGCGAAGTCGTCATGCGAGCTTTCCGGGGCGGGGGATCGTGAAGAGGGGCGCTCCTCGGGTCCGGAGCGCCTCCCGGGGCGCCGGCCGGCGTGCGGCAGGCGCGCGGGAAGTCCTTGGGCCGGACGGCCGGCAGGTCGCGGGCGGGGCAGAGGATCTGGTCGGGGACACCGCCCGCGGCGAGGACGACTGTGGTCATCCGTGTGGACGGCCGACCACAGGCTTTCCCGGGCCGGACCGAGCGCCGTTCCCTCGACATACCGGGCGGGAGGAGCGGTCATGCGGTGTACCTGCCCCTGGTGTGGCCGTTCACCGCGCTCAGGTGCGCGTGGTGGGGGGCGGTGACCGCGACGGTCGCCATGTCGTCGTGGAGTCCGCGTCCGACCCACCGCGCGGCGAGCATCTGGACGTGCTCGACCACGGCCTGGGCCGGCATGCCCGCGCACCGGGTGAGCGCGGTCTCCAGCCGCTGGACGCCGAAGAGTTCGTCTCCCGACGGTCCTCCCTTCGCCTCGGTGATGCCGTCCGTGAAGAACAGGCAGGTCTCACCCGGCGCCAGTTCCACGTGGGCGGTGGTGGAGCTGATCTCCCAGAACGCGCCGACCAGTGCCCCCCGGGTCTTCGCCTGCTCGACCAGACCGTCGGCGCGCACGATCAGCGGCGGCGGGTGGCCCGCGCTGGTGACGCGCAGGTGGACCATTCCGCCGCGGCGGACGACGGAGGCCATGGCGAGGGTGGCGAAGCGGGTGTGGTGGGAGTTCATCAACGCGCCGTTGAGCAGGCCGAGTAGGCGCTGGTGGTCCGAGGCGAGTGGCAGGAGTGCCTGCACCGTGTTGCGGATCTTGCCCGTCAGCACGGCGGCTTCGAGTCCCTTGCCGCACACGTCGCCGAGGATGACGAGGGATTCCTGTCCCTCGTCGGTGCCGGGGTGGACGTCGTAGAAGTCGCCGCCGACTCGCTCGGTCCGGCCCGCGGGACGGTACTTCCCGGCGAACTCCACGCCGTGCACGCTGTGCAGCCGGGGCGGCAGCAGTTCGCGCATGAGGGTCGTGGTGATGGCCGCCTGCCGGGCGTACATACGGGCCGCCGACATGGCCGCGCCCGCGCGTGAGGCGAAGAGGCGGGCGAGGATCTCCTCGCTCTCCGTGAACGCGGCGTGGTGGCTGGAGCGGAGCAGGATCAGGGCGCCCGCCGGTGCACCGTGACCGGGCAGCGGTGTCACGAGAGCGGAGCCGACGGGTTCGGTGAAGCCGTCGGGGACGATCCATCCGGGGACACGGGCAGGATCGATCCAGCGGGCGGGCACGGGCGGGAATCCCCGCAGGGCGTCGCTGAGCCCGGGCAGTTGACCGACGTCCTCCAGCACGGTGCGGTGCACCAGGACGCCGTCCGGACCGCAGACGGTGAGGGGCACCGTGCGGCCGCACGCCGGGGCGACGATCACGGCGGCGTCGGCGAGGTGCTCCGCCGCCAGGCGGGCCGTGACCTCCATGCACCGCTCGACGTTCAGCGACGCGAGGAGGGCGCTGGAGGCGCCGGCCAGGAAGGCGGTGCGTTCGCGCTCGCTCTTGAGGGCGTCCTCTGCGAGGCGCCGGTCGGTGTCGTCGACCAGCCACCACATGACGTCGCCGTCCTCGGTGCAGGTGGGGTGCGCCTCGAACGTACGGTCTCCGACGCGGCCGCCCGCGGGCGGAGCAGGACCGGCACGCCGGGGGCCCGGGACGTTCGTCCGCAGCCGCGCGTGCGCGTCGGCCATCCATTCGGGTACGACGTCGCGCAGCGGCCCGCCGGTGACGGCACCCGGGAAGAGGGCGGCCGCCGCGACGTTCAGGTCGATCACTGCGCCGGATGGGTCCGCGACCACCACGGGGTAGGGGGCGGAACCCCACGTGACGCCGGGGCCGACGCCACCCGGGCTGGCAGGAGGCTGCTGGGAAGTGTCCACGAGCAAGGGCGCGCGTCTGCGGGCCCACCACCTTTCCGGACGACCAATTGTTTCCGTCCGGCAACCATCTCTCGGCCGGTCCGCCCACGGCAAGCCGCTCACGCGAAGTCACACGAACAGGGGACACCCGGGCCGGGGTTCCGTCGCGTCGGCGCCGACGGGACCCCGCCCGAGGTGTCACCGGCGGCGGCTGCGCGTGGCCCAGCCGCTGCCCACGCCGGCGACGTGCAGGGCGAGGAGGGCGAGACCGATGAGCATGACGTTCGTCGAGGTGAACACGTCGTTCGTCGATATGTCCGCCGCGTTGATGAGGAACGAAATGAAAAACAGTACAGCGGCAACGATGCCGAGCATGAGGTCTCCCTGTGTCGAAGTGGTGGAGACCGGATGCCCAGAGGTTGCGACTCGACACTCTGTCGGGTGCCGATTCCGCTGCATCCGCCGCGCGGTCCCGCCCGGAAGAGGGGAGAACGCGCCGCATTCCGTACACCATGCCCTCCGATGACCGCGTAAGGGAGATTCGATGATCGAGGTCGAGCGCACGCTCACGCTGCACCACCCCCTGCCCGACGTGGTGGCGTACCTGGCGGACTTCGCTCACACGGAGGAGTGGGATCCGGGAACGGTGAGCTGCCGTCCGGCCCGGCCCGGTGCTCCCGTCACCAAGGGATCCGAATGGCAGAACGTCTCGGAGTTCCGCGGGCGGCGCACCGAACTCCTCTATCGGCTGGTCCGTTGCGAGGACCGGCGGCTGACCTTCGTCGGGCGGAACCGGACGGCCACCTCGACGGACGACATGACCTTCCGCGAGGAGGACGGGGGGACGCGGCTCACCTACCGGGCCCGTATCGAGTTCCGCGGAGTGGCCAAGCTGGCGTCCCCGTTCCTCCGCAAGGAGTTCGAGCGACTGGGGGACGAGGTGGTCCGGCGGATGCCGGAGGCGGTGGCCGGCCACCTCGGCGCCGAGGGGCAGCCCGCCGGCTGATCACGTGCTCCCCCATTTCCCGCTCCGCCGGTGCAACCGAGCAGCCATGTCCGCCGGAATAAAGGGGCAAAGCACAGGTAACGGGCATCGCGCGTGTGCCCTCTCCCGGTAGCGAAGGGAAGTTCCATGAAGCTCCAGGACGAACTGCCGGTCGACCACCAGTTGGGTGCCGTGTACCGCTGGGGTGCCGCCTTCTGCGGTGTGGTGTTGCTCGTCTTCGGCAGCCTCGGCTTCGCCGACGCACTCAGCCCGTTCACCACGGACGGGAACACCGTCGCGGGGCTGTCCAGCAACGGCGCTCTCAGCCTCATCTCCGTCCTGGTCGGCGCCGCGCTGATCGCCGGCGGCTTCATCGGCGGGAACTTCGCCTCCGGCCTCAACATGGTGGTCGGAACGCTGTTCCTGCTCAGCGGGTTCGCGCACATCTTCATCCTCGACCGGCCGGCCAACGTCCTCGGCTTCGGCATGACCAACGTCATCTTCAGCTTCGTGATGGGGCTGGTGATCCTGACGTTCGGCATGTACGGGCGCGTGTCGAGCAAGCTGTCGCACGACAACCCGTACTGGCAGCGGCGCCACCCCCGCGAGGCCGCGCAGGAGTCCCTGGCCCGGCGCAGGCAGCCCACCCCGGCCGGAACACTTCCCGCGGGCGGCACGCGGACGGCCCTCGACGGCCGGACCGGCACGCCCGGCCGGCGGGGCACCGGCTGAACGGCTCGACGGCTCGACACGGCAAGGGGCGCTGCCCCGGGCGGTTATCCCCGGGGCAGCGCCCCTCTCACGAAGTCGCTCTAGGAAGCGGCCCCGGCGGAGGCCCGTACGCCGTCACGCGTCACCGCGCCTTCCACCGGACCGGTCGCCCGCCACACGCTCTCCTCGCCCTCGGCCAGCCCCAGTTCGGCCAGGCCCTTGAGGTGGCCGAGCACGGTCGAGCGCTGGAAGCCGACGGTCGCACTCAGCTCACCGACCTCGGCTCCGCCCGTACCGGCTTCGGCCAGCCGCTCCCAGGTACGCACGGCGTGCCGGCTCAGCCCGCTCTCGCTGACCTTCCTCGACACGACCCCGGCCTTCTCACCGGTGCTGTCCTGCCCGGGGATCGGAGCACTGGTCCGGGTCGCCCCGGCGTTCCGGGTGACGGCCTGCTCCTGCACTGCGCGCGGTGATCTCCTCGGTCCGACCGGACGCGGCGTCATGTTCACCTTGCGGTGCCTACGGCCCTTGCGGTGTCGGCTCATCGATTCCTCATCTCCGCCTCGACGATGCTCACAGGAGGAGAACGAGCGGGACCCGACAAGGTAGTTCAGCCGTTCGAAGGACAGGGCCGCGCAGACACCGCCGGGCCTGACACGGCGAGGACGGGGTAAGCGGGCCCTGCAGAAGCCCGACCCCCGCACCGGAAGGAATGCCATGCCAGGAATGGTGCAGCGTCTCAAGGAGTTCGCCAGGAGTCCCCAGGGACGGCGTACGGCCGAGGAGATTCGGCGTGCCGCGGCGGATCCCCGGCGTCGGGCCCAGGCGCAGCGGCTCTTCGGCAGGCTGCGCGGACGTCACTGACCCCGGCGGCGACGGCCGTGGTGAACCCCGATCTTTGCGACGATCGGGGTTCGAGGTGCGTCGAATCGAGCATCCGGGGTAGCCAGGCCTCCTATACCCATATTTTTTTACGTAGGAGGTAAGCGTGTCCGCAGACCTGGAGCCGCTGTCCATCGATGTCACTCTGCCCCGTGAAGACGCCGTGCTGTTGACCGTCGAGGGTTCGCTGGACATCGACACGGCCACGGAGCTGCAGCATCACCTGGCGAACCAGTTCCATCACGGGCGCCGCCGGTTCCTGATCGACCTCTCGGCGGTCCCGTTCATGGACTCCTCGGGGATGAACGTCCTGCTGCGGAGCTACCAGGAGGCGCGCAACGTCTCGGGCAGCGTGCACGTCATCGCGCCGACGCCTGCCGTACGACGGGTGCTCGACCTCACCGGAGTCAGCCTCACGGTGTCGGTGTCGGAGACCCTCGACGAAGCACTGGCGCTGGTGGACTCGCTGCAGGAGGAGGAAGAGCGGACGGGAACGTCGGCACCCTGATCCGGCCGGCCCCTTCTGTTCGGCGGCACTGTTGGCACACGACATGAGGTGGGGCGGACCCGATCGGGTCCGCCCCACCTCATGTCAGGCGCTCATCACATGCGCGGACCGGGCACGCCCACGCCCTGGCCGGCCAACGTCCCGGCCTCCGTGTGCGTCCGTGCCATCGGTGCGGGGACCGTCGTCATGCCGTTCGTCGCGACAGCGGTCGGCCCACCGCTCCCCACCAGCGCGCTCTTCTCGGTCTCCCGCCGGTTGCCGCCGGCCGCGAGCATGGCGTCGGCCGCGACGACGGCGTCATGGACACCGGTCTTCCCCGTCATCACGCAAAGGGTGTACGTGACGTCCTCCAGCCGACGCGCCGTCTCCAGCGTCTCCTTCTCGGCATAGGCGATCTTCAGAGCCGCGTAACGCGTCAGCAGTCTCCGGACAACCTTCGGGTCGGGCACGAGCACGGCGAGGGCTCCTCTCTCTATTTTCCGACCGTGTGCCCGGTGAGCGCCGATTCATTCACAACAGCGGCCTCACACAACCTCTTTGGCTCAACACTTTCTCCGTGGCGACATCTCGTCGCACCGGGTCGGTGTACGGCACAGGTGTGGCCTGGAGGAACTCGGGAACTCGAAAGTCCGGGCGATTACCGTGGCCTTCGTGGCCGCTGGTACCGCAGGCAGCCGCACCGGAACCGCCCGGGCGGCGGACGCCTGCGAACCCCCGAGAACCTCGACAGAACCCGCGGGAATTCTGTGCGGAAGGAAAGGAACATGGCGACTTCCACGACACCGAAGTACACCGTCCCCGGCATCAGTACGCACGACGGTGGCCGGATCATCGAGGTGCTGGGCAAGCGCCTGCACGCTCTCGACGACCTTTCGCTGACGCTGAAGCACATTCACTGGAATGTGGTGGGCCCGCATTTCATCGCCGTCCACGAGATGCTCGATCCCCAGGTGGACCGCGTCCGTGAGATGGCCGACGACACCGCCGAGCGGATCTCGGCGCTGGGCGGCGTGCCGCACGGTACGCCGGGCGCGCTCGTCGCCGAGCGGACCTGGGACGACTACAGCGTCGGCCGGGCCGACGCCATCGCCCACCTCGGCGCCCTCGACCTCGTCTACACGGGCATCGTCGAGGACCACCGTGCGGCCGTCTCCGAGGTCGGCAAGATCGACCCGGTCACCGAGGACCTCCTCATCGAACAGCTGCGCTCGCTCGAACAGTTCCAGTGGTTCGTCCGCGCGCACCTGGAAAGCTCCGGCGGCGCCCTCTCACAGGGCGACGCCCACACGGAGCAGGACGCCGCGCGATCGGCCGCGCGGTAGCGGCGGAAAGAAGCGGTGGCGCGCAGCAGTCGCCAGTGGGGCCCGGACCGGGAACGGTCCGGGCCCCACTGGCCTTCCGCGTCACGCCGAGCCTCCCCGACTTCTCCCCCGCCCACCCGGCGGACGACGCGACCACCACGCCGGCTCGGCACTCAGCCGCGCGCGATGCAGCTACGTACGGTCGTGCCCGTGACCCCCGTGTGGACGCGGACCAGGTCCGAGACGACGTGCACGAGGAACAGGCCGCGTCCGCCGATCTGCTCGGGCCGCAGGGGGCGCCGGCCGGCCAGCGGATCGCCCAGCCGTCCCCCGTCCTGCACCTCGCACACGATCTGCTCGCTCTCCGCCCAGATCCGCAGCGTCCCCGACCCGCCGCCGTGCACGACACTGTTGGTCGTGAGCTCCGCGACGACGAGATTCAGGTCCTGGAGGCGCTCCGGTGCCATTCCGCGCTCCCGGGCCTCGCTCGTCGCGAAGTCGCGGACGGCGGGAAGGTGTTCCGCGTCGAACCGGAGGGCGGCCGCTCCGGGCGGGTGGCGCAGCGTCTCGTTGCAGCGCTCCAGCACCGCGTCCGGATCGAACGCGCGGCTGACACGCTCCCGCCCGCCGCTGATGACGACAGGATGCGTGGCGTGCGCGTCGGCGATCACCTCGTCGGAGAGGGCCCGCGCGTCGTACGGGCAGAGAATCGTTACGTCATGTCCGCCGAACGCCCGGTTGATCAGAGCCTCGTGCTGGAGACAGGCCGGGTACTCCGCGGCCGTACGCCCGTGCCACACGGGTTCGCCGATGATCCGGACCCGGCTGCCCCGATGCGCGTCGGTGAACCTGCGCAGTACGGAGGGGATGATGCGGCCCGGGTTCCTGCCGTCCCGGGTCATGTCGATCCAGCGGACGCCGTCGCCGAGCGGTCCGAGTTCGCGTCGGATCAGTTCCAGTCGGCGGGCCGGCACGGCCACCGCCACCGGTTCCGCGGCCGCTACGCCCTCCGCGACGAAACGCGTCGTCGCCTCCACGTATTCACGGTCGCCGCGATAGAGGAGCGCCGGGTGGACGAAGGGTTCGTCGCACGGTGCCGCCGACGTCACGAACCGGCCCCCGGGTTCCCTGCGGTGATTCGCACGGCCGGTCCGGCCCTCCGGTGCGCCGCGGCGGATCCCGTCCGCGCGCCGTCCTCTTGCCACTCGATCTCCACCGACTCACCTCGCCGACCGTTCTGCGCGGCAGGGTCCGGCCGACCCGGTTCCTGCCACGTGGCCCGCGCCGTATCGGCCGCGCCTGGTCCTCACTTGCCCCGCTTTGCCCGCCGGAACCGTCCAGGTCTCCGTTCGAGCGTTGATACCGTCGGAGTGCATCCGAACAGTGCCAGCGGCCGGAACGCCTCCCGGCCGGGACGCCCCGCACACGGATCTGAAGAAAGTTTCGAGTCGGGGGGCATGAGCGGTGTGATGCAGGGCAGACGGGTTCTGGCATCAATTCCTTCGGACGATTTGGGGTGGACGGCATGGCAGCCGTGACGGCAGCGAAGGCAACGCACACGGCGCAGTCGGCAGTGACGACGGTGGAGAGCACGCTCCCGCAGATCGCCCAGCCGCTGAAGGTCAGCCCGAAGGATGCGCGTGAACTGTCCCGGCAGTTCTTCAACCGGCTCACGGTGCTCGAAGAGGGCACGCACGAATACCAGTACGCGCGCAACACCCTCATCGAGATGAACCTCTCCCTCGTCCGGTACGCGGCGGCGCGCTTCCGCAGCCGCAGCCAGGGTGAGATGGAGGACATCGTCCAGGTCGGCACGATCGGGCTCATCAAGGCCATCGACCGTTTCGAGCTGACCCGCGAGGTCGAGTTCACCTCCTTCGCCGTGCCCTACATCGTCGGTGAGATCAAGCGCTTCTTCCGTGACACCAGCTGGGCCGTGCACGTGCCGCGCCGCCTGCAGGAGGCCCGCGTCGAACTCGCCAAGGCGACGGAGGAGCTCCGCACCCGCCTCGGCCGCACGCCGACCACCCGCGAGCTGTCCGAGCTGATGTCGCTGTCCGAGGAAGAGGTCATCGAGGCCCGGAAGGCGTCGAACGGCTACAACTCCTCCTCCCTCGACGCCGCGCTCACCGCCGACGGCGGCGCCGACGGCGAGGCCGTGCTCGCGGACTTCCTCGGTGAGGACGACCCGTCGCTGGAACTGGTCGAGGACTTCAACTCGCTGGCCCCGCTCATCGCCGAGCTGGACGACCGCCAGCGCCGGATCATCCACATGCGTTTCGTCGAGGAGCGCACCCAGGCCCAGATCGGTGAGGAGCTCGGCATCTCGCAGATGCACGTCTCCCGGCTGATCACCCGCATCATCAAGCGGCTGCGCACGGGCCTGCTGGACCCCTCGGTCGCCTGATCCGCCCGCTCGTCACACCCGGTTCGACGGTCCCGTCGTTCCCCGCCAGGACCCCGGTCCGGCGCGGGGCGGCGGGACCTCGCCGTGCGTAGGCCCGTCCACCTGGACGGAGAGGGTCCTGTGTGTCCCCTTCTCGCGCCCTTATTCCTGTCCTCGGCAACATTTTCCGGCTGCCGAAGAGTTATCTCTCACGCTTTGTTCACAACCCGCGTTCTGGGTTAGCCTGCGGCGTATTTTCTTGGCGGGACGACCCGCGATCCGCCGGAATTTCCACGGACAGGTGTGGGGGCCGCCGTGGGCCCGGCGTGGTTCCGAGTTCCGTGTCACGGGACTCCAGGGGAGCGGAACGAGGGTGGGCATGACCAGGGCAGCGAGCGGGACGTCCGGACGGACCCCGGGCGAGCAGGAGTTGCGTCAGTTGCTGGCCGGCCTCACCGCCGTGCGCGACGGCGACTTCGGCACCCGGCTTCCGGACGAGGCCGGCGGTCTTCTCGGCGACATCGCGACCGTGTTCAACGGCATGGTCGACCAACTGTCGGTGTTCACCTCCGAAGTCACCCGGGTCGCCCGGGAGGTGGGCACGGAGGGCACGCTCGGGGGGCAGGCGGAGGTGCCGGGTGTCTCCGGTACGTGGGCCGATCTCACCGACTCCGTCAACGCCATGGCCGGCAACCTGACCACCCAGGTCCGTGACATCGCGCAGGTGGCCACGGCGGTCGCCAAGGGCGACCTGTCGCAGAAGATCGACGTTCCGGCGCGCGGCGAGATCCTCCAGCTGAAGGAGACCGTCAACACGATGGTCGACCAGCTGTCCGCGTTCGCCGACGAGGTGACCCGCGTCGCCCGCGAGGTCGGCACCGACGGACGCCTCGGCGGCCAGGCCCAGGTGCCCGGCGTCGGAGGTGTCTGGCGCGACCTCACCGACTCCGTCAACTTCATGGCCGGCAACCTCACCGCCCAGGTCCGCAATGTCGCGCAGGTCACGACGGCGGTGGCCCAGGGCGACCTGTCGCAGAAGATCACCGTCGACGCCCGCGGCGAGATCCTCGAACTCAAGAACACCATCAACACGATGGTCGACCAGCTGTCCGCGTTCGCCGACGAGGTCACCCGCGTCGCCCGCGAGGTCGGCACCGACGGACGCCTCGGCGGCCAGGCCGACGTCAAGGGGGTCAAGGGCACCTGGCGCGACCTCACCGACTCCGTCAACTTCATGGCGGGCAACCTCACCGCCCAGGTCCGCTCGATCGCCCAGGTGGCCACGGCCGTCGCGAAGGGCGACCTGTCGCAGAAGATCACCGTCGACGCCCGCGGCGAGATCCTCGAACTCAAGGAGACCATCAACACGATGGTCGAGCAGCTTTCGGCGTTCGCCGACGAGGTCACCCGCGTCGCCCGCGAGGTCGGCACGGCCGGCAACCTGGGCGGGCAGGCCACCGTGCGGGGCGTCTCCGGCACGTGGAAGGACCTCACCGACAACGTCAACGTGATGGCGTCGAACCTGACCGGCCAGGTCCGCTCCATCGCGCAGGTGGCGACCGCCGTGGCCCGCGGCGACCTGTCGCAGAAGATCACCGTCGAGGCGAAGGGCGAGGTCGCCGCCCTGGCCGACGTCATCAACACGATGGTCGACACGCTGTCCGCGTTCGCCGACGAGGTGACCCGCGTCGCCCGCGAGGTGGGCACCGAGGGACGCCTCGGCGGCCAGGCGCACGTACCGAACGTGGCGGGCACCTGGAAGGACCTCACCGACAACGTCAATTCGATGGCCAACAACCTCACCGGACAGGTGCGCAACATCGCCCTGGTGACGACGGCCGTCGCCAAGGGCGACCTGTCCAAGAAGATCGATGTCGACGCCCGCGGCGAGATCCTCGAACTCAAGACGACCATCAACACCATGGTCGACCAGCTCTCCGCGTTCGCGGCGGAGGTCACCCGGGTGGCGCGGGAGGTCGGCAGCGAGGGCCGGCTCGGCGGCCAGGCCGAGGTGGAAGGCGTCTCGGGTACATGGAAGCGGCTGACCGAGAACGTGAACGAGCTCGCCGGCAACCTCACCCGCCAGGTCCGTGCGATCGCCGAGGTCACCAGCGCCGTCGCCGAGGGCGACCTGACCCGCTCCATCACCGTCGAGGCCTCGGGCGAGGTCGCGGACCTGAAGGACAACATCAACTCCATGGTGGAGTCGCTGCGTGAGACGACGCGCGCCAACCAGGAGCAGGACTGGCTCAAGACGAACCTGGCGCGGATCTCCGGCCTGATGCAGGGCTATCGCGACCTGGACGTCGTCGCCGACCTCATCATGGACGAACTCACCCCGCTGGTCGCCGCGCAGTACGGCGCGTTCTATCTGGCCGAGGAGACCGCCAAGGGGACGGAGCTGCGGCTCGTCGGCTCGTACGGCTACCCCGACGAGGACGGACGGCCCACCCGGATCCCGCTGGGCCGTTCACTCGTCGGCCAGGCCGCGCGCAGCCGCCGCGCCATCACCGTCGACGACGTGCCGCCGGGCTACGTCACCATCTCCTCCGGCCTCGGGCGGACGGCCCC
Organism: Streptomyces sp. NPDC102279; assembly: GCF_044766365.1. NCBI lineage: Bacteria > Bacillati > Actinomycetota > Actinomycetes > Kitasatosporales > Streptomycetaceae > Streptomyces > Streptomyces sp. NPDC102279. The sequence continues at coordinate 737,987 of NZ_JBIWLU010000001.1, forward strand.
GACCGCTCTCATGGTGCTCCCCATCGTTGTCGAGGAGCAGGTCCTCGGCGTCATCGAGCTGGCCTCGGTGACCCGCTTCACGCAGGGCCACCGGACCTTCCTCGAGCAGCTGATGGAGACCATCGGCGTCAACGTCAGCACCATCGTCGCCAACGCCCGCACCGACGAGCTGCTCGGCGAGTCGCAGCGGCTTACCGCCGAACTCCAGGCCCGTTCGGAGGAGTTGCAGGTCCAGCAGGACGAACTCCAGCGGTCCAACGCGGAGCTGGAGGACAAGGCCTCCCTGCTGGCGACCCAGAACCGCGACATCGAGGCGAAGAACCTGCAGATCGAGCAGGCCCGGCAGGAACTGGAGGCGCGGGCGCAGCAGCTGTCGCTGGCCTCGAAGTACAAGTCCGAGTTCCTCGCGAACATGAGCCACGAGCTGCGGACGCCACTCAACAGCCTGCTCATCCTTGCCCAGTTGCTGGCGCAGAACCCTTCGCGCAACCTCACGCCGAAGCAGGTCGAGTACGCCGGGATCATCCACTCCGCGGGTTCCGACCTGCTCCAGCTGATCAACGACATCCTCGACCTGTCCAAGGTCGAGGCCGGAAAGATGGACGTCACCCCCGAACGGGTCCCGCTGCGCCAGCTCCTGGAGTACGTCGAGGCCACCTTCCGCCCCATGACGTCGCAGAAGAGCCTGGACTTCACGGTCAGCACCGCTCCCGGCGCCCCTGTCGACCTCCTCACCGACGACTCCCGGCTGCGCCAGGTACTGCGCAACCTGCTGTCGAACGCCGTGAAGTTCACCGAACGCGGGCGCGTCGAGCTGCGGATCGAACCCGCGGCGGACCAGGAGATCCCGCCGGGCGTCCGGCGCGGCGGAACCGTGGCCGCCTTCCGGGTCAAGGACACCGGCATCGGCATTCCGGAGCAGCAGCTGGAGACGATCTTCGGCGCCTTCCAGCAGGCGGACGGGACGACGAGCCGCAAGTACGGCGGGACCGGGCTCGGGCTGTCCATCACCCGGGAGATCGCGCATCTGCTGGGTGGCGCGGTGACCGTCGACAGCGTCCCGGGGCAGGGCAGTACGTTCACGCTCTTCCTGCCGGTCGCCCGGCCCGAGTTCGAGGCGCTGCTGGCCGGCGGCCGGAAACCGGAGGGGGGACCGGACGCCTTGGCGCCCGCGGAGCCCCGGCACGCGATCACCGGTTCGACCCGTCCCGACCGCTCCCGCCGGCGCCGGCTGCTGGTCGTCGAGGACCGGCCTCGGGGCCTGCTGACGCTGGTCGCGGAGAGCGCGGTCGGGGACGTGGCGCGCAGCCGTGACGAGGGCGACGCACGCGAGTCCGTCGACGTCGTCACGGTCGTCGGGGCGCAGGAGGCGGCGAGTGCCCTCGCCGCCGAGCCGTGGCACTGCGTGATCCTCGAACTCGGCCTGCCGGGCGGGGAGACGGCCCGGTTCCTCGAAGCCGTCGAGGGCGACTCGGCTCTCGCGACCGTGCCGGTCCTCGTCCACAACGGCAGCCGCGTGGACCTCGCGCAGGAACAGGCGCTGCAGTCCCGCTCCGGCGCCCGGTCCCTGGAGTTCCTGTCGAGCCTGGACGAGTTGCGCGAGCGCATCGCCCTGCACCTGTCCGCCGAACAGCCGGGCGACGTGGTGCCGCTGGTGCGTGCCGAGGAGGCGAGGCGCCAGCCCGCGCAGCCGATCGACGACGCGTTCCGGGGCCGTACGGTGCTGGTCGTCGACGACGACGCCCGCAACCTCTTCGCGCTCAGCGGCATTCTGGAGCTGCACGGCTTCCAGGTGCTGCACGCGGAGAACGGCAGGAAGGGCATCGAGACGCTGCTGGCCCGGCCCGAGATCGCGCTGATCCTGATGGACGTGATGATGCCCGAGATGGACGGGTACACGGCGACGGCCGAGATCCGGAAGATGCCCCGGTACGCCGGCCTGCCGATCATCGCGGTGACCGCGAAGGCCATGCCGGGAGACCGGGAGAAGAGCCTGCTGTCGGGGGCCAGCGACCACGTCACCAAGCCGGTCGACACCAACGACCTCATCGCCTGTGTCCACCGCTGGCTCGGAGAGTGACATGGCGTTCGGCACCGACAGGTGCGGCCGGGCGGCGGGAGAACCCCCCGCGCCGGCGCCCCTCCCCCACGCCTTCGGGCGTCCCCGCCGAGGAGTAGTCGCACGGTGAACAGTCCTGAAGCTACCGACGCCGACGACGTGTCCGGGGCGTCGGAGGTGGGACGGGCCGGGGGCCCCGCGGGCACGGGCGGCACGTCTCCGGTCGGCCGGCTGGCGGCCACGGTCGAGCGGCTGCGCCGAGAGGTGCGGGCGGCCCATCTGGAGGCGGACGGTCGCGCGCTGATCGAGCTGGCCAAGGGCATCCTGGTCGAGCGGTTGAGTTGCGGTCCCGCCCAAGCGGCCCGCCAGCTCGCCGAGTTGGCCGGGCAGGCGAGAGTGTCGCAGCTCCAGCTCGCCGTCGAGATCATCAACCAGGCTGCGCACGACCGGCTTTCGGAGGTGACCAGCACCTTCCTCGCCGTCACGGCGGCCGGCGCCTCCGAGGACGACACCCCCGCCGTGCGGCTGCGCGCCGCGGAGAGCGGCGCCCTGGCCGCGAGCGACACCCAGGCGGTCGCCGACTCCCTGCTCCAGCACGCGCTGGCCCCGCTCGGGGCCGTCGCCGTGGCCGTCTGGGCGGCAGGCGCGGACGGTTCGCTGTCGCTGGCGGGCAGCGCGGGGTTCTCGGCAGACGAGGCCGGACGCTGGCGCTATGTGCCGCCGGGCGTGGCGACCATGGCGCGCCTCGCGCTGACCGAGCGGTCGACGCAGTGGGCCGCTTCGCTGTCCGGCACCGGGCTGCCCTCCATCGGGCACGCGGCCCTTCCGGAGGGCGGACGGGTGGCCGTCCCGGCCGGTTCCGGAGGCCGTGTCCACGGCGTCCTCGAAATCGCCTGGCCGTCCGCTCCGGCGCCTCAGTCCCCGCAGGTCGTACGTCAGGTCGAGGCACTGGCCGAGCTGTGCTCGCACACGCTGGAGACGCATGCGCCTCCGGGCGAGGACCGGGACGCCCGCGGGACGACGGAGGTCGCCGAACTGGTCGACCTCGCCGACGGGTTGCACGACCCCGCTCTCGTGCTGGTGCCGCACCTGGACGGTCAGGGGCGGTTGGCGGACTTCCGTATCCGCCACGTGAACAGCCGGTTCCTCGACCCGGCGGGCCGGCGCCGGGGATCGGTCCAGGGCGCGCTGCTGCTGGAGGCCTACCCGATGGCAGCCGGGGACAGCGAGCTGTTCCAGTGCATCGAGCGGGTGTACGCCACCGGGGAGCCGTTCCGTGCCCGGCGGATGGATCTGACGGCGCTGGTCGACCAGGTGCCGCTGTCGTCGGTGGCCGACATCAGCGTCAGCCGGCACGGCGGGGCGCTGCTGTTCATCTGGCGCATCGAGGACGAGACCGCGCGGCTCGCGAGCCTGCTCCAGCACGCCCAACGGCTCGGCAGGATCGGCGGGTTCGAGGAGAACCTGCTCACCGGCGAGATCATCTGGAACGACACCCTCTTCGACCTGTACGGCCGCTCCCCCTCGGTCGGCCCGGTGCCGCTGGAGGAGTTGTCCGCGCACACGCATCCGGACGACGCCGTCACCATCGGCCGCTTCCTGCGTACGGTCCTGCACCATCGGCGGCCCGCGTCGGCGGCGTTCCGGCTGCAGCGGCCCGACGGGGTCACCCGGCACATCCGGATGGTGGCCGAGCCGGTGCTCGATGCCGAGGAACGGCTGTTCGTGGTCCGCGGCGCCTACCAGGACATCTCGGCCCAGCACTGGACCGAGGTCGCGCTGGCCGTCACCCGTGACCAGCTCGCGCACACCGAGCAGCAGGCCCATGAACGCAACCGGCTGACGCTCCAGTTGCAGCACGCGATCATGCCGCCCACCCAGGCCCCGCTGCGGGCGCCGGGACTCGGCGTGGCGGTCCGCTACCGGCCGGCGGAGACCGAGCAGCTGGTCGGCGGCGACTGGTACGACGCCGTCGTGCTGCCCTCCGGTCTGGTCCTGCTGTGCGTCGGGGACGTGGCGGGGCACGGCATAGAGGCCGCGACCAGCATGGTGGTCCTGCGCAACGCATTGCGCGGACTGGCCGTGACGGGTGCCGGACCCGGTCAGCTGCTGTCGTGGCTCAACGCCGTGGCGCACCATCTGACCGGAGGAGTCACCGCGACCGCGGTCTGCGGGATCTACGATCCGCGCCGCCGCGTGCTGCGCTGGGCAAGGGCGGGGCATCTGCCCCCCGTGCTGGTCCGTGACGCGGACGCCACCCCGCTCCCCCTGGTCAAGGGCATCCTGCTCGGCGCCGTACCCGAGGCGACGTTCGAGGAGGACGAGGTACAACTGGCCGTCCACGACACCCTGTTGATGTTCACGGACGGCCTGATCGAACGGCGCGACCGCTCGGTGGAGGTGTCGTTGCGCCAACTGCTCCAGGCGGCGCGTACGACCTCCCGGACCCTGGACCACCAGCTCGACCGGCTGCTGACGTACAGCAGGTCCGACACGGACGACGACACCTGCATCGTCGGTATCCAGGTGGAGGAGGCCGGACCCGGGGACGGGACCGAGGAGGCGGGGGAAGGGATCGACGGGTCCGGAGGCGCCGTCGGCTGACGGGCGCCGGTCCGGGACCGGAACAGTGAGGCGGCCCCGCCGACAGCCGGGGGGGGTGACTGCCTGCGGGGCCGCGAAGCTCGGGTCCGCCAGGGGGGATGGCGTCCTCAAGCTGTCTCAGGATGCTGGTGCCCCGGTCTCAGCGATGCATGCACACGAGTTTCCGGGATTCTTTCCCCCGGATGGAGCAGCATGACGGGGCTGGTGCGGGTACTAGGGAGTTCTCCGTCCGTCCTTCCCCAGGGGCCTGTCTTGATCACATCCGTGCGCCGAACGCTCGTCATGCAGCTCGTCACCGAGACCACGGGCCGTTCCCCCGTCATGGCTCATCTCGCGTATCGCGCCGACGACCCGTTCGCCGTCACCATGACCTTCAGTCACGACGGTCTGGTGCTGGCCCGGTGGCGGCTCGACCGCGAGATGCTGGCCGAGGGGATCGAGCGTCCGGTGGGTGAGGGCGATGTGCGCATCGGCCCGCGGGCCACCGGAATCTGGCGGGAGGTGCGGCTGGAGTTCTTCGGCCGCCCGCACTCCGACGGCGGACGCCAGCACGCGGTGGTCGTCGGATGGGCTCCCGCGATCCTGTCGTTCCTGGACGAGACGCACCGGATCGTCGCCGCCGGCGAGGAGCAGGTCTCCCTCGACGGGTTCCTCGCGGAGGTCATCGCCGGCGGCTGACGCGACCGGGTCCTCTGCCGGAGCGGGTCGCGTCGCCCTCCGGGGTGCCGCGACCGTGAGCGCGCCGGGTGCGACCGCGCCGTGGCCGGTCAGCGGGCGACTTCCCCCACGTGCGGCACCACCCGGGTCAGCCGCAGGACGCCCCACAGGACGAGGCCGGCCCCGGCCAGTTCGGGGAGCAGCCACCAGCCGGTGCGGACCGTCTCGCCGAAGAGGAAGACGCCGAGGAGCAGGCTCACCGTGGCGTCGCCGATCGTGAGGGCGGGCTGCGAGGCGGCCAACGGGCCCGCCTGGAGGGCGTTCTCCAGCAGCAGCACGGCGCCGATGCCGGTCACGACGAACCCGTACGTCTGCCACACGCTCAGGAAGGCGACGAAGCCGTCGTCCTCCAGTGTGCCCACGGCCGACTTCAGGAGCGCGGCCGTCAGGGCGTTGCTGATGGCCGAGGCCGATCCCAGCACCGCCGCGCGGAACAGCGGAGGCCGTCCGGGGCGCGAGACCGCGACGGCGACGGCGACCGCCGAGAGGCACAGGATCAGCATCGGGATCCAGCGCGCCATCGGGGCGGACGTCTCCGCTCCCGACGGGTCGGCGGCGACGAGGACGAGACCGAGGCCGGCCACCACGCCGGCGACGGCCCACCATCCCGCGCCGGGGAGGCTGCGGTGCAGCAGCGGAATGGCGATCATCAGGGCGAACGGGAGCTCCAGGATGAACAGGGGCTGGACCAGGGACAGGGGCCCGTTCACCAGGGCGAGGGCCTGGAAGAGCGCCGCTCCGGCCACGCCGGCGATGCCGATCAGCCACGCGGGCTGCCGCGCGAGTTCCAGGATGAGCCGCAGTCCGCCGCCCTGGGGGACGCGGGAGGCCGCCTTGCGCTGGAACGCCGTACCCATGGCGTTGCTGGCGGCTCCGAGCACGGCGAACAGTACGGCCAGCGCTATCACCCCTCCACCATGCCCCGGGACGGCGGGCCGTGGCATCCCGGGCCGACCGGTCGGGCGGACGCTCGCTCGCTCGCTGGAGTGATCAGAGCCGGGCGGGACCGGGACAGGAGCAGCCGGCGCGCCCCGTCACCGCCGCCTTCCCATGGTCCCCGCCGGTGGCACTCGCCGTCCGCTGCGGACCGGTGGTGATCATGAGGTGGACGAAGACCAGCCGCGGGTCGCGAGATGTCAGTCGACGGTGACGACGACTGAGTGCCTGCCGCTGGCACCGTCCGGGATGGTCTGGGTGCGCTTGGCCGTCTGCACCCGGCCCGTGCGGTCGGTGGCCCGGACCGTGAGGGTGTGGCCGCCGCTCGTGGCCTGCCAGGGGAACGACCACTGCCGCCAGGTGTCGACGGTGTCCTCGGAGGCGAGGCGTGCCTCCTGCCAGGCGCCGTCGTCGACCCGCACCTCGACCTTGTCGATCCCCCGGTGCTGGGCCCAGGCGACTCCGGCGACCATGACGGTGCCCGCCTTCGGCCGCGCGAAGGGCTTCGGGGTGTCGATACGGGACTCGGTCTTGATGGGCGCCCTGCGCGCCCACTTCCGCTTCACCCAGTACGGGTCGTAGGCGTCGAAGGTGGTCAGCTCGATGTCCTTGATCCACTTGCACGCCGACACGTAGCCGTAGAGGCCGGGGACGAGCATCCGTACCGGGAAGCCGTGCTCGAACGGCAGCGGCCGGCCGTTCATCCCCACGGCGAGCATCGCGTCCCGGCCGTCCATCACGTCGTCCACGGGACTGCCGATGGTCATGCCGTCGACCGAGCGGGCCACCAGCTGATCGGCCGGGCCGCCCTTGGACGGCGGCCGCACGCCGCATTCGGCGAGGAGGTCGGCCAGCCGCACGCCGATCCAGCGGGCGTTTCCGACGTAGGGGCCGCCGACCTCGTTGGACACGCAGGTCAGCGTGACGTTCCGCTCGATCAGCTCGCGCCGGAGCAGGTCGTCGAACGTGAAGGTCATGGGGCGGGTCACGCCCTTGCCGTGGATCTTCAGCCGCCAGGCGGTCGCGTCCACCTTGGGGACGACCAGGGCGGTGTCGACGCGGTAGAAGTCGCCGTTCGGCGTCACGAAGGGGCTGATCCCCGGGATGCGGAGCTGTGCGCCGCCGGGGGTGGGCCTGGCCCGGGAGGACGCGGCGGGCAGCACCAGTCTGTCGCGCGAGGCGACCGCGTCCTGGCCGCGGTCGCCGTTCAGCGACCGGCCCAGAGCTCCCGCTCCGGCCGAGGCCGCGGCCGCCGCTGTGGCGGCGATGATGAATCCGCGCCGGTCCCAGCCGGAGTCCCTCGACGCGACGGCCGGGGCGGCAGCTCCGACGGTCGCCGCGGAGTGGTTCTCGTCCGGCTGGGGGTCCGGCGCGGAGGGTGCGGGCAGGGCGACGGTGAGCCGTCCGACCAGCACGTACAGGAGGGCCGCGCCGCACAGGGCTCCGACCACCGACGGCAGGGCGTCGGTCCAGCTCGTGGAGTCGGGCCGGCTGAGCGCGGCGGCGCCGCCGATGACACCGAAGAGGAGCACGCCCGCCGCTCCGGCGCGCCGGTGGCGTACGGCGAACGCGCCGAGCACTCCGGCGAACAGGGCGAGGACGACCAGGATGCCGAGCTGGAGGACGAGCTTGTCGTTCGTGCCGAAATGCCGGATCGCCCAGTCCTTCACGGCGGGCGGCGTGCGGTCGATGGCGGCGCCCCCGACGGCCACGATCGGACCCGCTTCCGGCCGTACGAGCGCGGAAACCAGTTCGGCCGTGGCGAGTGCGGCGAATCCGGCGAGAAATCCGCTCAGCGCACCGAGCGGGTAGCGCACCCAATTCTTCCGCGCATTCCGGTCCTTCTGTCCTGTCATCACGGTGGGAATCCGATTCCGGTGGCCCGGCGGATTGGTCCGGACGGGAAATTCATCTCGTACGGCCATTTCCTCCCGGCCGCCCCGGTGGGGTCCGTCGTCCGCATCCGGCCCCTCAGGCGTGAAAGCCGAGCAGTGCCACGGGCGTCGACGTGGGGTGGGCCGAACCCCGGGCGGGCTCGACGGTGACGCCCAGTCCGGAGGCCGTGCCGATGCCGCCGTCGAGGAGGACGGTGACGGGGTCGCGGGAGGGGTGCACGAGTCCGGCGGGCCGCATCACCCCGGCGTCGTCGAACCAGAGTTCGTACACGCGGCCCCGCCCCGGTGAGGGGACGGTGTCGGCGGCGAACAGGGCGCGGTCCACCTGGTGCGAGACGACCAGGCGGGCGGTGGCGTCACCGGTCAGCGGCAGGGACTGCGTCTGGGTGTCCGGGGCGGCCAACAGGGCGGTGACGAGGACCAGTCGCTGTTCCGCCCGGGCCTGTTCGGCACCGGCCCGCTGGTTCTGCGACACGCTCGCGCCGCCGAACGCGAGGGCGCCGGCGACACAGGCCGCGACGGCCCAGCGCGCGGCGCGGCGCGACCGTCCGCTGTAAGCCGGGAACCTCGTCCGCAGCATGTGGGCCGGGACCTGCCGTGTTCCCTCGATACGCGTCAGCACGTCCTGCCGGAACTCTCCTCGCGGGCGGACCGTCGCGGCAGCGGCGAGGCGGGCCGCGGTCTCCCGGAGTTCCTCCGCCTCGGTCCTGCAGACCGGGCAGGAGCCCAGGTGCCGCTCGAACTCGGTTCGTTCGGCGGGGTCCAGCGCGTCGAGCGCGTAGGCACCCATCAGCAGATGCGGGTCGTTTCTCATGGCGACGTCCGGGAGACGGCCGCGAAACGGAACCGCCCGGCGAACGCGGAGCGATCGGGCTCCGTCCCGGCCGGGAATGCACCTGCGAGAATTCCACGCGACATTCGGAGTCCTTTCCCGGCGCACAGCCCATCGACGGTAATCCGCAGCCGAAGGGGCCGCGGATTGGTGTGCGATTCCTCACGGGCCCGGGTGAAGCACCGCGCGCCGGGCACCCGAGGGGTGGAGCCCCGTCACCCCCTATCCCCGTGGTGGCGGGGCTTCGCGCGCCCACCAGGCGGCAGGGTCCGCCCGGGCCGGCCGGCCGGAATGCGCGGCCGTCCGGAATGGAGGAGCGTGGTGGCGTAAGGAGGAGTGCCATGGCCACGAAGGCCGCGCCCGGCGAGCGGGACGGTGGGGACCGGGGCTGGCTGCGGGGCTCACCCCCTCCGCGCTGGGTACGGCTGCTTCCGATCGTCCTGCTGGTCGGCGTCTGCGTCGCCGAGCTCGCGACAAGCCGCGCGCTGGACATCGGGTTCCTGCTGGGCGCCATCCCCTCGCTCGCCGTCCTGTCCTACGGGCCGGTGGCGACGGCGGCGTTCGGTGTGGTCGTCGTGGTCCTGCTGAACATCCCCGCCATACAGCTCAACCATCCGGGCAATGCCGACCTCGTCACCGTCATCTTCATCGCGCTGCTCAGCGTTCTCGTCGCCCTGGTCCGCAGCCGCAGGGAACAGCACCTGGTCACCGTGCGGTCGGTGGCTGAGGCCGCCCAGCTCGCCGTGCTGCCCCCGCTGCCCGACCGGGTCGGGCCGGTGCGCTGCGAGGGTCTGTACCGGCCCGCGCAGCGGGAGACGCTGGTCGGTGGCGACTTCTTCGACGTGCGTGACGGTCCCTTCGGTGTCCGGGCCGTGATGGGTGACGTACAGGGGCACGGGCTGTCCGCGGTGGGGACGGTCGCGTCGCTCCTGGGGGCGTTCCGGGAGACCGTCCTCGACCAGCGCGACCTCGTCGAGGCAGCGGCACGGCTGGACCGCAGGCTGGTCGTGGACTCGTCGGGCTGCGAGCACGCGGAGATGTTCGCGACCGTGCTGCTGCTGGAGTTCTCGCCCTCGGCGGACGCGGTGCGGCTGGTGTCCTGCGGGCATCCGCGTCCGCTGCTGCTGCGCGGCGCGAAGGCCCTCGAACTCGACAGCGAGCCGGGACCGCCGGTCGGCACGGGGTTCTTCGGGCTGGCCCCTCCCGAGTGCCGCACCGTCGACCTGGAGCCCGGCGACCGGCTGTTCCTGGCGTCGGACGGCGTGAGCGAGAGCCGCGATCCGTCCGGCGCCTTCTACCCTCTGCCGGACCGCCTCACCACGTTCGCCGACGAGCAAACGGACGCCCTTCCCGAACGCGTCTGGAAGGACCTCACCACCTTCTGCCCCTCGATCCGCGACGACGTGACGATGCTCGTACTGGCGCCGCTGTCTCGCGACGGGGCGTGACCTTCAACGGCCCTCGGACCGGCCTGCCCGGACCGCTGCCCCTCAGCGTGCCGCGTTCGCCGCGATGTCCCGTGCCGCGATGTATCCGAACGTCATCGCCGGGCCGATCGTCGAGCCCGCGCCCGCGTAGCTGTGGCCCATGACGGCTGCGCTGGCGTTGCCCGCGGCGTACAGGCCGGGGATCGGTGTGCCGTCGGGGCGCAGGACGCGGGCGCGGGCGTCCGTGCGCAGGCCGCCCTTGGTGCCGAGGTCGCCCGGGACGATCCTGAAGGCGTGGAACGGGGGCAGCCACAGCGGGGCCAGGCAGGAGCTGGGGTGGACGGCGGGGTCGGTGTAGTAGTGGTCGTAGGTGCTGTCGCCCCGGTGGAAGTCGGGGTCCCTGCCGTTCAGTGCCTGGCTGTTGAAGCGGTTGACCGTGGCGCGGAGCGCGGCGGCGGGGACGCCGATCCGGCCGGCGAGGGCGTCGAGGGTCCACTCCTTGTGGGCGGCGCCGGAGCTGTACCAGGAGTCGGGGAACGGGAACGTGGGCGCGACGTCCTTGAACAGGTAGCGGTTGCGGTAGTTCTGGTCGACGACCAGCCAGGCCGGGATGTCCGGCGCGCTCGTGTTCCGGTCGTACATGGTGTGCACGACGTCGCTGTAGGGCCCGGCCTCGTTGACGAAGCGCGCTCCGGCGGCGTTCACCAGCAGGCCGCCGGGCAGCGTGCGTTCGGCGAGACAGAAGTAGGGCTCCTCGGGGAGCGGTATCGCGGGGCCCCACCACGCGTCGTCCATCAGGTCGAGGGCGGCTCCGGCTCGCCGCCCCGCCTGGATGCCGTCTCCGGTGTTCTCCTTGGCTCCCACCGTCCAGTCGGTGCCGATGGGCCGGCGCTGGTACTGGGCGCGCATCGCGGCGTTGTGCTCGAAGCCGCCCGAACCGACGACGACGGCCCGACCGGCCCGGACGAGGCCGGGCACGCCGTCCCGGGTGACGACGACGCCGGTGACGGCGCCGTTCTCGATGAACAGGTCGGACAGCGGGGTGTTCAGCCACACCGGGACCTGGGCGGCGAGCAGTCCCGCGCGCAGACCCGCGGCCAGGGCCTGGCCCATCGTGAGCGGTTTCTGGCCGAGCAGGGCGGCCTTGGTGCCGCGGGCCAGGCATGCCGTGGCGACGGCCGCGCCCTTCGCGCTCACGGCGGCGAGGGTGAGCCACTTGTAGTCGGCGCTGAAGACGACCATGCCGGCCGGGACCGCCATGTACGCCGGGTTAAGGCGGGCGAGTTCGGCGCCGAGGATGTTCCCGTCGAGCTGGTCGGGCTCCATGGAGCGGCCGCCCGGAAGGCCGCCGGGCAGCTCGGGGTAGTAGTCGCTGTACCCCTCCATCCAGCGGAAGCGCAACGGGCTGTTGGCCAGGACGAAGGAGATCATGGCGGGCCCCTGGCCGAGGAAGGCCGCCTGCCGGTCGGCGGAGACGTCCGGGCCGACGACGGCCGCGAGATAGGCGGCGGCCTTCGCCGGGGTGTCGGGGACCCCGGCGGCGAGGATCACCTCGTTGCCGGGGATCCAGATACCCGCGCCCGAGCGCGCCGCCGAGCCTCCGAAGGTGGCCGCCTTCTCCACGACGACGCAGGTCAGTCCCTGTTTCGCGGCGGTCAGGGCGGCGGTCATGCCCGCCGCTCCGGAGCCGACCACGACGACGTCGTACGTGCCGAGGGCGGGCAGGTCGGCCGCCGTGGCGCCGGTGGCCGTGGCGAGTCCGGCGGCGAGCGCGAGCCCGGTTCCCGTGGCCGCGCCGAGCACGTGGCGCCGCGACGGGCGGGGCGCCGGGGCGGAGCCGGCAGGTCTGGCGGGGTCGGTGTTCGAGGACATGGCAGGTCGCTCCAGCAGGGCGGGGAAAGGTGGGGGCGTTGCGCGCTCCGGAGGCCGACAGGCCCCCGCCGTACCGGTTCTGATGCAGCGTCAGAAATTTCGCGCAAGGGTCTTGTGAAGTCAAGAGCGAGCGGGCCGGACCCGGTCGGACCACCCAAGATCGGACACAAGTTACCAACAGGTATGTAGTGACTTAACAAGCCAGTAACAGTAGAACGTGTTCCCACTCATCCCAGAGTGAGGAGCGTCACATGAGTGACATCAACCAGCCCAGCAAGGATTCCAGAGGTGTCTCGCGTCGACGATTCATTGCTGGAACAGGTTCTATTCTTGGGGCCGTGAGTCTCGCCGGAGGCGCCGCCGCGGCCCCGGCGCCGACCGTCACGGCCGCCGCCTCCATCCCCTCCGGAGCACACGTCCCCGTCCTGGTGATCGGCACCGGCTACGGCGGCTCCGTCGCCGCGCTGCGGCTCGCCCAGGCGGGCGTCGACGTGCAGATGGTCGAGATGGGCATGGCCTGGGACACCCCGGGCTCGGACGGCAAGATCTTCGCGAACACGACCAGCCCGGACAACCGTTCGTACTGGCTGCGCACCAAGACCAAGCAGCCCCTGAGCAACTTCCTCGGCTTCCCCATCGACCGGTCGATCCCGCGCTACACGGGGATCCTGGACGCCGAGGAGATGGGCCAGATCATCGTGTACCAGGGCCGCGGCGTGGGCGGCGGCTCGCTGGTCAACGGCGGCATGGCCGTCACCCCCAGGCGGGAGAACTTCGGCGCCATCCTCCCATCCGTGAACACCGACGAGATGTACTCGACGTACTACCCGCGCGCCAACACGAACCTCGGCGTGGGACTGGTGGACCCGGCGTGGTTCGACACGACCGACTGCTATCAGTACGCCCGGGTCGGCCGTAAGCAGGCCCAGCGTTCCGGCTTCCCGTTCGTGTTCGTGCCCGACGTGTACGACTGGGACTACATGAAGCAGGAGGCCGCCGGCACCGTGCCCAAGTCGGCGCTCGCCGCGGAGATCCTCTACGGCAACAACTACGGCAAGAAGTCACTGCAGAAGACCTACCTCGCCCAGGCGAAGGCGACCGGCCGGGTCACCATCTCCCCGCTGCACAAGGTCACTTCGGTCTCCCCCGCGGCCGGCGGCGGATACACCGTCCTGATCGACGAGCTCAACACCAACGGTGACGCGACCGCCTCAAAGACGGTGACCGCGGACCGGGTGTTCTTCGCCGCCGGAAGCGTCGGCACCAGCAAGCTCCTGGTCAAGCTGAAGGCGACCGGCGCACTGCCGTCCCTCAACGGTGAGATCGGCCAGGGCTGGGGCGACAACGGCAACGTCATGTGCGGCCGGGCCAACCACCTCTGGGACCCGACCGGTTCGCTCCAGTCCAGCATCCCCTGCGGCGGCATCGACAACTGGGCCGCGGGCGGCGCGTTCGCCGAGGTCGCGCCCCTGCCCACCGGCATCGAGACCTTCGCGTCGTTCTACCTGTCCATCACCAAGAACCCCAACCGCGCCCAGTTCACCTGGAACGCGGCCACCGGCAACGTCGACCTGAACTGGCAGACCGCCTGGAAACAGCCCGCCATCACCATGGCGAAGTCCATCTTCGACAAGATCAACGCGAAGGAGGGGACGATCTACCGGACCGACCTCTTCGGCACGTACAAGATCTGGGGCGACCACCTCACCTACCACCCGCTCGGTGGCGCCGTCCTCAACAAGGCGACCGACAACTACGGCCGCCTCCAGGGCTATTCGGGCCTGTACGTGATCGACGGCGCGCTCATCCCCGGCAACACCAGCGTCAACCCGTTCGTCACCATCACCGCGCTCGCCGAACGCAACATCGAGAAGATCATCGCCACCGACCTCTAGCCGGCAGCCGGCGGTCGACGTCCGAGACGGTCCGGGCCGCCCGAGCGGCCCGGGTCTCCTCCGTCCGTCGGTCGTCTGTCAGTGCGTCGGCAGCACACACACGCTGTCGAGGCCCAGCACGTGGTTGAGCCGGCCGAACGCCAGCCACGAGCCGATGCTCATGCTCAGCTCCACGATCTCCCGCTGGCTGTAGCACGCGGTCATCCGGCCCCAGAACTCGTCGTCCAGACCGTGGTGGTCCAGGGCGTACCGCTCGGCGTACTCGGCGGCCAGCCTGGTCCGCTCGTCGAGGGCGTCGGCGGTACGCCACCGGGTCACCGCGTCCGCGAACTCCTCCTCGACCTTCAGGCCGTCCCGCTCGGTGCGCCAGTCGAGGCAGAACATGCAGCCGTTGATCTGCGCGACGCGCAGCCGCGCCGCCTCGAACTCGCGCAACCCCAGCGTCGTGTGGGCGTACACCGACAGCGAGAAGTTCGCCGCCGCCATACCGATGCCGGGGACCATGTCCCCCCACACGTACCCGATCGGCTCCTGGCCCTCGGGGATGTCGATGTGCATGGTCATGGGTCCTCACTTCCTTCCCAGTCGGCCGACTGCGGGGCGCAGCGGGACGTCGAGTGCGTCGTAGAGGCCGGGCTCCGCGTCCACGAGCCAGTCCACGGCGCCGACCAGCCGGCCGACCGCGGTGGCGTTCCCTCCCGCGGAGCGGTTCTCGCCCTCGTCGGTCGCCTCGACGGTGACCTCGATCCGCGGACGGCCCTCGATGATCACGCGGTGGGCGCCGTCGCCGTCGGGCGGCGCCGGCCAGTCCGGTGCGCAGGAGGCGTGGATGCGGGTGACGTGCTCGATGACGATGAGGGGTTCGCCGTCGACGATCCCCTGCACCTCGAAGCGCACGGCGCCCTGCGTGCCGGCCGCGAACTCCCCCATCGTGCGGGTGGTCACCGTCGTCGCGAGCGGACGCCGTTCCAACGTCTCGCGGATGTCGTCGAGTTCGACGCCGAGGGCCCGCGCCATCAGTCGTATCTGGCCGCCCCACACCATCGTCGGGATCGACGGGGCGAGCATCAGCGGCTCGTAGTCCATCGGCTGTCCCATGCCGACCAGGTAGCGGACGGACTCCTCCTGTTCGTAGGTGGAGTAGTCGAAGATCTCCTGGCAGCGGATGGCGTCGATCCTCGTGCCGAGTCCGCTGATCAGCAGGGGCAGCACGTCGTTGCCCCAGCCGGGGTCGACGCCTGAGACGAACAGGGAGCCGCCGCCGTCCGCGATGGCGGCGAGCATCGGCTCCCGGAACTCCGGCGGCGCGTTGCGCTGGTCGTAGAGCGGATAGAGAGCGGGGGTGACGACGACCGCGCCGGCCCGGATCGCGCGGGCGATGTCGAGGAGCGCCTCGTCGGGTCGGATGTCGCCCGAGGCGGCGTAGACCACTGCCCCCGGGCCCTGCGCCAGGACGGCCTCGATGTCGTCGGTCGCGGCGAGGCCGAGGCCGTGGTCCAGCCCGGCGAGTTCGCCCGCGTCGCGGCCGACCTTCCCGGGATCGTGGACGAGCACGGCCGCGAGTTTCAGCTTCGGGTGGGCCTCGACGGCGCGGATGGCCGCGCGGCCGACATTGCCGGTACCCCAGACCACCGTGGAAATCATGCGCGGAGGGTAGCGAGCCGACCGCGAGGTTCCCATAGCCGTGACCGGGGAAAAGAATCCGGCTCCGGACCGGCCCGCCCCCGAGGCCGAGCGAGCCCCGTCCGGTCCGGTCGACAGGACCTAAGCTCGGGTGCATGGCCAAGTACTTCGACGTGCACCCGGACAACCCGCAGCGCCGCATCATCAGCCAGGCGGTGGAGATCGTCCGCAGCGGTGGACTGATCGTCTACCCGACGGACTCCTGCTTCGCGCTCGGCTGCGCGCTCGGCAACAAGGACGGCATCGACCGCATCCGGTCGATCCGCCAGCTCGACGAGCGGCACCACTTCACCCTGATGTGCGAGGACTTCGCGCAGCTCGGGCACTTCGTACGGATCGACAACGCGGTCTTCCGGACGGTCAAGGCGGCGACGCCCGGCAGCTACACCTTCATCCTGCCCGCGACGAAGGAGGCCCCGCGCCGGCTGCTGCACCCGAAGAAGAAGACGGTCGGCGTGCGCATCCCGGACCACGTCGTCGCGCAGGCGATCCTCGCCGAACTCGGTGAGCCGCTGCTGTCGAGCACGCTGCTCCTGCCGGAGGAGGACAAGCCGCTGACCCAGGGCTGGGAGATCAAGGACCGGCTCGATCACGTGGTGGACGCCGTGATCGACTCAGGCGACTGCGGTACGGAGCCGACGACCGTCGTCGACTTCTCCTCCGGGGAGCCCGAGATCGTACGGCTCGGGGCGGGCGACCCGTCACGGTTCGAGTAGGGCGGGAGACGGAGCCGCGCCGTGGGTCGTCCTCGCGGAGGACCCACGGCGCGGTCACGGTCTTTCAGGCTGTGCGGTTGGTGCCGGTCAGCTGGTCGTCAGGGCGGTGTCGTCCACGACGAAGCTGGTCTGGAGCGAGGAGTCCTCGACGCCGCTGAACTTCAGCGCGACGGTGGAGCCGGCGAAGGAGGACAGGTCGAACGTCTTCTGGACGTAGCCGGTGGCCTTGTTGAGGTTCGAGTAGGTCGCCAGCGTGGTCGATCCGGCCGTGACCGTGAGCTTGTCGTACGCGGTGCTGGTGGTCGTCTCGGCCGTGTCGACGTGCAGGTAGAACGTCAGCGCGGCCTTGCAGCCGCTCGGTACGGCCACCGACTGGGACAGCGTGTCGGTGTGGGTCGAGCCGTAACCGTCGAGCCAGGCCTTGTAGGAACCGCCGTGCGCCGCCTGGCCGGTGTCGGTCGTGATGACACCACTGCTGGCGGTCCAGGTGGTGTTGCCGGACTCGAAGCCGGGGTTGACGAGCAACTGCTTGGCGGTGCAGGTGCCCCCGCCGCCCGAGGAACTGACCGTCCACGTGAACGTCGCGGTACCGGTGGCACCGGTGCTGTCCGTGACGGTGACGGTCGTGCTGTACGTCCCCGCGGTCGTCGGGGTGCCGGTGACGGCGCCCGTCGAGCTGTTGATCGACAGACCGGCCGGCAGACCGGACGCCGCGTAGCTGAGGGAGCCGCTGTTGGTGCTGCTCGCCGCGATCTGCAGGCTCACGGCGGTTCCGACGGTGGCGGACTGGCTGCCCGGGTTGGTGACGGTCACGCCGCTCGTCGGCGGGGTGACGTGGCTGCCGACGTTGATGCCGGCGAAGGCGTTGGCCACCCCGGCGTACTGGGCCGAGCTCGCGCCGTACAGCGCGGTCGCGGCGTTCAGCGCGGCGGTGCGGGCACTGGCGTAGTTGGTGCTTGACGTCATGTACGTCGTCAGCGCCTTGTACCAGATCTGCAGGGCGGCGGCCCGGCCGATGCCGGCGACGGCGACACCGTCGGAGGTCGGGCTGTTGTAGGTGACGCCGTTGATGACCTTGGTGCCGCTGCCCTCGGAGAGCAGGTAGAACATGTGGTTGGCGGGGCCCGAGGAGTAGTGGACGTCCAGGTTGCCGACGCCGGAGTACCAGCTGTCCGCGGAGCCGCCGTCCTTGCTGGGCTTGTCCATGTAGCGCAGCGGCGTGCCGTCACCGTTGATGTCGATCTTCTCGCCGATGAGGTAGTCGCCCACGTCGGAGGTGTTCGCCGCGTAGAACTCGACGCCCGTGCCGAAGATGTCGGAGGTCGCCTCGTTCAGGCCGCCGGACTCCCCGGAGTACTCCAGGCCGGCGGTGTTGGAGGTGACACCGTGGCTCATCTCGTGACCCGCCACGTCCAGCGAGGTCAGCGCGTGGGTGCTGCTGGTGCCGTCGCCGTACGTCATGCAGAAGCAGCTGTCGTCCCAGAAGGCGTTGACGTACGCCGAGCTGTAGTGGACGCGGGAGTAGGCCGCGACGCCGTTGTTCTTGATGCCGCTGCGGCCGAAGGTGTTCTTGTAGAAGTCCCAGGTCATCTGGGCGCCGTAGGCCGCGTCGGCGCCGGCGGTCTGGGTGTTGGAGCCGGCGCCGGTCCCCCAGGTGTCGTCGGCGTCCGTCATCAGGGTGCCGGTCCCGGACGTGGCGTTGTTCAGGCTGTACGTCTTGTGGCCGCCGCGCGTGCTGTCGGTGAGCTGGTACGTCGAGCCGGACAGCGTGGTGTTCAGCGTCACGGTGCCGCTGTACTGGGTGTTGCCGGTGCCGGTCTGGACGCCCTCGTACCGGCTGAGTTCCTTGCCGGTGGTCGCGTCCGTGACGACGTGCAGCTTGCTCGGGGTGCCGTCGTCCTGGAGGCCGCTGACCACGGTCTCCCAGGCGAGGCGCGGGGTGCCGGTGCCGGCCCAGATCACCTTGCGGGCGCTGTCGGCGGCGGGCTTCTCCGCCTTGAGCGCCTTGGCCGCCTTCAGTGCCTGGGCCCCGGCGGCGGTCCTGGTGAACGACGCGGCGGTGGTCGCGACCTTGATGGTGTGCTTGTTGTTGAAGGTCGTGCCGACCGTTCCGGTGGCCCGGGAGGCGGGCGGAGTGTGGACGACCACGTCGCCGCCGAGCACCGGCAGCCCGGCGTAGGTGCGCTCGTAACGGGTGTGCAGGGTGCCGTCGTTGTCCTTGACGACGTCCTTGACGACCAGCTTCTCCTTCGGGCCGAGGCCGAGGAGCCCGGCGGTGTCCGTCGTCTGCTGCGAGGCATTCTTCAGCAGGGCCGTGTGCTGAGCGGGGGAAAGCTTCGTTTCCAGTCCCCCGGTGCGCAGGGGGCTGGTGTGGGGGGCGGGCTTGGCGGCTGCCGGGACCGTCTGTATGCCGACGGCCAGGAAAGCGGCGGTGGCCACCAGGGCTCCGGCCGCGGTCGCCTGACGGGGGATACGTCTCACTCGTACTCCTACTGCTTCGGCCGCGGTCGGCGGCCGGTGACAGACCGGGCAGACGGGATGTGCTGTCCGGGACGAGCTGAGCAGGGGCGTGCGGGAACGCGACCGTGGGCAGGTCGGACGCGACCTGCCGTACAGGTGGGGGAAGGATTGCACTGTTGACCGATGCATGACATCGCCTCGTCGGCGATCGAGGGTTATCCCTACGCCGTGGTGACGGAACCCCCTGTCGCCCCCCGCGCGGCCGCACGTCGACGGCGTCCCCGTGCCCCGCGTCTCGCCGGGCCGGGGTGATCGTCCCGTCGTTTAATGAGGGCGTCGGAGGGTCGTCTTCCCCCAGGAGCAACGCATGTCGGCGACGCAGGCCACTTCAGGGGGCGGGCAGAACAAGCCCGGGATGCTACGGCGGCTGGGCGAGTGGTGTGCCCGGCACTTCGTGATCGTGATCGTGGCCTGGCTGGTCGTACTGGCCGTACTACAGGTGCTGAACCGCTCGTTCGGCGGAGAGTACTCGGACAACTTCACACTCCCCGGAGTGCAGTCCACGAAGGGCGTGGACGTCCTCAAGGAGCACGACCCGGCAGCCGGCGGCTACAGCAGCCAGGTCGTCCTGAAGGACACGCAGAAGCCGCTGACGTCACTGAGTTCCCAGGTGAACCAGACGGTCGGCGACCTGCAGAAGCTGCCGCACGTGCTGTCGGCGCAGAACCCGCTGCCGCCGCCGGGTTCGCAGTCCTCGGGACAGTCCCAACAGCCGAACGTCGGGCCGCTGTCCGACGACGGGAAGACGGCGTACATCACCGTCCGCTTCGACGTGCAGCCCTCGACGCTCGGCGACGACTACCTCCACGGAGTCGACAGCGCCGTGCAGCCGCTGCGGTCGGCCGGCGTCGACGTCGAGTACGGCGGTCCGCTGGGTGAGCTGGCCCGCCCCCCGGCCAACGACCGGATCAGCGAGGCGATCGGCTTCGCGGTGGCGATCGTCGTCCTGCTCGTCGGCTTCGGCAGTGTGATCGCGGCGGGCCTGCCGCTGGTGACGGCGCTGATCAGCGTGGTCGGCGGCCTGGCCTGTCTGGGCCTGCTGGCCGCCGCGTTCACCTTCGCGACCGTGTCACCGACCCTCGCCACCATGATCGGACTCGGCGTCGGCATCGACTACGCCCTGTTCCTGATCACACGTCACCGGCAGAACCTCATCGACGGCATCGATCCGGTGCACGCTGCGGGGCGGGCGACCGCGACCAGCGGCCGGGCCGTCCTGGTCTCCGGCTGCACCGTCATCATCGCCCTGGCAGGGCTGTCCGTCTCCGGCGTCTCCTTCATCAGCAAGCTCGGCCTCGCGGCGGCCGTCACGGTCGTCTCGGCGGTCGCCGGTGCGCTCACCATCGTCCCGGCCCTGCTCGGACTCATCGGGCGGCACATCGACCGCTACCACCTGCGCAAACCCGTCGCGGAGACGGACGCCGAACCCGGTCAGCCCGCGCACGGCACCTGGCACCGGTACGCGCAGCGGGTGGAGCGACGCCCCTGGTGGTTCCTCGCCGGCGGCCTGGTCACGGTGGTGGTGCTGGCCATTCCGCTGTTCTCCATCCAGCTCGGGCACATCGGGGACGGCGCGGACCCGACGTCCTTCACGGACCGACGGGCGTTCGACATCATGTCGGACGCCTTCGGGCCCGGCTCCAACGGTCCGCTGACCGTGGTCATCGACCAGACCGACGTACCGTCGGACCAGCGTTCGGCGCTGGCGTCGCAGGCGAAGAAGTCGCTCACCGACGTGCCCGGCGCGGCCACCGTCACCCCGCTCACGGCCACCCAGGACGGGGACGTGCTGGTGGGCACCGTCTTCTCCAAGCAGTCGCCGCAGGACCATGTGACCACCGAACTGACGAACCACCTGGTCGACGACACGCTCCCGCAGGCCGTGTCCGGCACCGCCGCCAAGGGCTACGTCACCGGGACCACGGCGGCCCAGGTCGACTTCCTCGACATCGTCGCGAGCCGGCTGCCGCTGATCATCGCCGTGGTCGTCGCGCTCGCGTTCATCATCATCCTGATCGTCTTCCGCGGACTGCTCGTCGCGCTCAAGGCGGCGGTCCTCAACGTCCTGTCCATCGCCGCCTCCTACGGTGTCGTCGTCGCCGTCTTCCAGTGGGGCTGGGGCGGGCCGGCGCTCGGGGTGGCGGGCAAGGTGCCCATCGAGAGCTACGTGCCGATGATGATGTTCGCGATCATCTTCGGGCTGAGCATGGACTACGAGATCTTCCTGCTGTCGCGCGTCCACGAGGCCTGGGTGCGCACCGGCGACGCCAAGGCGAGCGTCGCGCACGCCCTGGAGATCACCGCCCGCGTGATCACCTGCGCCGCCCTCATCATGGTGAGCGTCTTCGCCGCCTTCATCCTGAGCGACAACATCGTCGTGAAGATGCTCGGACTCGGGCTCGCCGTCAGCGTGCTGATCGACGCGACCGTCGTACGGCTGCTGCTCGTTCCGGCCGTGATGACGCTGCTCGGTGCCCACGCCTGGTGGACCCCGCGGTGGCTCGACCGGATGCTGCCGCACATCGACACGGAGGGCGAGCCCGCCCCGCGCGCCGCGGATCCCGTACGGCCGCCGGCCGACGGGTGACACCGGCCGCGTGATCGTCGACCGCGCGTACGTCCATCTCCCCGCCGCGCACGGCCCGCAGGACGGTGCCGACCCGGCCGGCTGGCCCTGGTCGGTGCCCTGCGTCCGGCAACTGCTCGACGAGGGCCTGCGGTTCACGGCGCCGGTGACCTTCCTGGTCGGGGAGAACGGGTCCGGGAAGTCGACGCTGGTCGAGGCGCTCGCGGAGTCGTTCGGCCTCGACTCCTACGGCGGTTCGCACGACTGGCGCTACGCCTCCGCACGCGAGAAGTCCGTGCTGGGCGACCGCCTACGGTTCGACGCGGCGCCCCGCGGTCGGCGCATGGCCGCCAGCCGGGCGGCCCGCAAAGGCTTCTTCCTGCGCGCCGAGACCGCGCTGGACGCGCTCGGCAGGGAAGGGTTCGCACCCGAGTCGGTCAGCCACGGGGAGGGCTTCCTCGCCGCGTTCCGGGGGAAGTTCACGCAGCCGGGGCTCTACGTCCTGGACGAGCCGGAGGCCGCGCTCTCCTTCTCCTCGTGCCTCGAACTCATCGGCCACGTCGACCGGCTGGCGAAGGACGGCGGCCAGGTCGTCTGCGCCACCCACTCCCCTCTCCTGACGGCGCTGCCGGGCGCGGACATCGTCGAGGTCGGCGACCACGGCATGCGCAGGGCCGCGTGGGCGGACCTGGACCTCGTGAACCACTGGCGCCACTATCTCGCCGACCCGCGGGCCTATCTGCGGCACATCGTCGAACCCTGACGCCCGCCGGAGCCCGAACGCCGCTCCGCGTCAGGGGCTGGGCGGGAAAACCCCGGTGCCGCGCACCCGACGAATCCCTAGCATGGCCCGGTGCCCCGCCTCGAACTGCTCCACCAGGACCACGCCGGCGCGCTGCTCGCGTTCGAGCGCGAGAACCGCGCCTACTTCGCCGCGTCGATCCCCGACCGCGGCGACGCCTATTTCACCGGCTTCGACGCCCTGCACCGCGAACGGCTGGCCGAGCAGGCGGCCGGCCTGTGCTTCTTCCACCTCGTGGTGGACGACGCGGGCGCGGTGCTGGGCCGAGTGAACCTGGTCGACGCCACGGAGGGCGCGGCGGACCTCGGATACCGGATCGCCGAGCGGGCGGCGGGGCAGGGGCTCGCCACGGCCGCCGTACGGGAGGTCTGCCGACTGGCCGCGACCGCTTACGGGCTGCGCACCCTGCGGGCCGCAGCCACCCTCGACAACACGGCCTCCCGCGCCGTACTGGCCCGCACGGGCTTCCTGCCCGCCGGTGACCTCGTCCTCAACGGCCGCCCGGCGCTCCGCTTCGAGCTGCAACTCCCGTCGGCGGGCCATGCGGCCCCCATGGGAGACGGCCTCATGCCACCGGTTCGGCGGCCGGGTTGATCGTTGTCTGATAGGCGCCGCTGGCCAGCATGCGCACCTCGCCCGCCGGGCTGATCTCGGCGCGCAGGATGCCGGTGGGATCGCTGTACACGGGATGGCCGCCCGGCCCCTTGGCCTCCGTCCGTTCGACGATCACTTCGTCCGCGACCATGCTCGCGTCCGGTCCGGGATGGGTGAAGGTCAGCCGGTAGCGGTCCACGGTCTTCATGCAGGCCTCCCGCGCCGAAGCGACAACATAGACAAAAGGGGTACGTGTCCATGATGCCGTCAGTTGCCCGCGGCAGCAGCGCCGCTCCCGCCGACCGGCCCCCTGGACGGTCGCCCGACCGCAACACGAGGCACTCACTGTGGGTGACGCCCCTCGCCACCAGCCGCCGGGCAGTGTAGACATAGCACATGGTCGGACTATTGGGTCGAACCCGGGCTCAGTCGACCCGCCGCCACAGCACAGGGCACCAACACCGTGGGTCACACGAAGGCAAGCACCGACGCGGCCCCTCCAACGGGCTTCGCTCCGTACTCGGCGGCCGCAGCGTCGCCGGACAGGTCTTCGTGCTGCAAGTGGTCATCGTGCTGCTCCTGGTCGTCGCCGCGGTCGTCGCCCTCGTGCTCCAGGTGCGGCACGACAGCACGAACGAGGCCCGCAACCGGTCACTCGCCGTGGCCGAGACCTTCGCCAACGCGCCGGGCACCCGGGCGGCACTCAGCGCCCCGGACCCGACCGCGGTGCTGCAGCCCAGCGCCGAGGCGGCCCGCAAGGCGTCGAAGGTGGACTTCATCGTCGTCCTGAACACCGACGCCATCCGCTACACCCATCCCAGGCCGGACCGGATCGGGAAGAAGTTCGTCGGGACGACCGCGCCCGTCCTCGCCGGGCACTCCATCACCGAACAGGTCGACGGGACCATCGGACCGCTCGTCCAGGCCACCGTCCCCATCAAGGCACCCGACGGCAAGGTCGTCGGCATGGTGTCGGCGGGCATCACCACGAAGAACGTCGGCGGTGCCGCCGACCGCCAGCTGCCGCTCGTGCTGGGCGCGGCCGGCGTGGCGCTCGCGCTGGCCACCGCGAGCACGGCGCTCGTGACCCGGCGTCTGCTGCGCCAGACGCACGGCCTCGGCCCGTACGAGATGACCCGGATGTACGAACACCACGACGCGGTGCTGCACTCCGTCCGCGAGGGCGTGATCATCGTCGGCGGGGAGGGGCAGCTGCTGCTCGCCAACGACGAGGCGAACCGCCTGCTGGACCTGCCCGCGGACGCCGAGGCGCGGTCCGTCGAGGAACTCGGCCTCGACGCGGACACCGCCGAGCTGCTCGCCTCCGGACGTGTCGCCACCGACGAGGTGCACCTGGTCGGCGACCGTCTGCTGGCCATCAACCAGCGGCCGACGGACCTGCGGGGCGGCCCCGCGGGCAGCGTCGCCACGCTGCGCGACTCGACCGAGCTGCGCGCGCTCTCCGGCCGCGCCGAGACCGCCCGCGAACGCCTCAAACTCCTCTATGACGCCGGGGTCGGCATCGGGACCGGCCTGGACGTCACGCGCACGGCCGAGGAACTGGCGGAGGTCGCCGTTCCGCGGTTCGCGGACTTCGTCACCGTGGACCTGGCCGACGCCGTGCTGAGCGGACAGGACCCGGACACGGCCATCGGTCTGCGCCGCACCGCCTACGGCGGCATCCGCAAGGACGCCCCGCTGTACCCGGTGGGCGAGCACATCGGGTTCATCCCCTCCTCGCCGCAGGCCCACAGCCTGCGCACCGGCGAGGCCGTCGTCGAGCCCGACCTCGGGGGTGCCCCGGGGTGGCTGGACCAGGACCGCCCGCGTACGGCACAGATCCTGGAGTACGGGATCCACTCCCTGATCACCGTCCCGCTGCGGGTGGGGCCGATGGTCATGGGCGTGGTGAACTTCTGGCGCTCCGAGAAGCCGGAGCCCTTCGACTCCGAGGACGTGGCCCTCGCCGAGGAGCTGGTGGCCCGCGCCGCGGTGTCCATCGACAACGCACGCCGTTACACCCGCGAGCACACGATGGCCGTGACGCTCCAGCGCAGTCTGCTGCCGCGCAGCCTGCCCGAGCAGAGCGCTCTCGACCTCGCCTACCGCTATCTGCCGGCGCAGGCGGGTGTCGGCGGTGACTGGTTCGACGTGCTGCCCCTGCCCGGCGCGCGGGTCGCCCTGGTCGTCGGTGACGTCGTCGGGCACGGGCTGCTCGCCGCGGCGACGATGGGGCGGCTGCGTACGGCGGTCCACAACTTCTCCTCGCTCGACCTGCCACCGGACGAGTTGCTGGGCCTCCTGGACGAATTGGTCGGCCGTATCGACCAGGACGAGCTGCCGGAGGGCGGAACGGCCGCCGTCACCGGCGCCACCTGTCTCTACGCCGTCTACGACCCGACGACCCGGCGCTGCACCTTCGCCCGGGCCGGGCATCCGCCGCCCGCGGTGGTCCACCCCGACGGCAGTGTGGAGTTCGCCGACGTGCCGGCGGGTCCCCCGCTCGGTCTCGGCGGTCTGCCGTTCGAGACGGCGGAGCTGGAACTGGCGGAGGGCAGCCGGCTGGTGCTCTACACGGACGGCCTGGTCGAGGACCGAGAGCGGGACATCGACGTCGGTCTCGAAATGCTGCGCACCGCGCTGACCGGCGCCGACCGTTCCCCGGAGGACACCTGCCAGGCCGTGCTGGACGCCATGCTGCCGGTCCGGCCGAGCGACGACATCGCCGTGATCGTCGCCCGTACCCACGCGCTGGGTCCCGACCGGATCGCGGAGTGGAACGTGCCGTCCGAGCCGTCCGCCGTCGGTGAGGTGCGTGCCGCCGTCACCCGTCGGCTGGCGGAGTGGGGACTGGACGAGATGGCGTTCACCACGGAGCTGATCCTGAGCGAGCTGGTGACCAACGCGATCCGCTACGGCAACGGCACCATCGGGGTGCGCGTGCTGTACGACCGCACCCTGATCTGCGAGGTCCTCGACGGCAGCAGCACCTCACCGCACCTGCGGTACGCGGCGTCGACGGACGAGGGCGGGCGCGGCCTGTTCCTGGTCTCGCAGATGGCCGACCGCTGGGGCACCCGCTACACCCCCGAGGGCAAGGTGATCTGGGCGGAACAGCCACTGCCCTGACCACGGCCGGCAGCCGCAGGGCGGGCGGTGGCCCGGACGGCGCGTGAGAAGGCCGGGCCAGGGTGACCGGGCCCGGCCGGGATCCGCACCGCGTCAGCCGGGTGGCGGTGGCCCTTCGCGGGAGTCCCGCGTGTGCGTCGAGCCGCTCACGCCCTCGCCGGCACCGGAGCCGTCCGCCGGTGCGAGCGAGGCCGCGCCGCCTTGGAGGCGTTCCAGGTCGGAGGGGCGTACCTGGATGACGATCAGCGCGACCAGGGCCGCGAAGACGGCGAAGGCGGCCGCGGCGACGAAGGAGCCCGAGATACCGGACGTCAGCACCTGGTCGCTGAAGGGCGCCGGAAGCTGTCCGGTTCTGCGGAACTCCAGCCGCTGCGCCGGTGTCGCGGTCGACAGGAACTTCTTGACCTGGTCCGTGGCCTCGTTGCGACTCGCCGTGCCGAAGATGGTGACCAGCACCGACAGGCCGAGGGAGCCGCCCACCTGCTGGGTGGCGTTGAGGATGCCGGAGGCGGCGCCCGCGTCCTTGGGTGCCACGCCGGACACCGCCATCAGGGTCAGCGACACGAACTGGAGGCCCATGCCGAAGCCGAAGACGATCGTGGGGCCGAGGATGCTGCCGAGATAGGTGCTGTCGACGTCGGTCAGCGTCAGCCAGCCGAGGCCCGCGGCGGCCAGGATCGCGCCCACGGCCATGAAGGGTTTGGGACCCCAGCGGGGCAGCAGGTTCGAGGCGACGCCCGCGCCGATCGCGATGACCACGCTCACCGGCAGGAACGCGAAGCCGGCCTTGAGCGGGCTGAACCCGAGGATGTTCTGCACGAAGAGGGTCAGGAAGAAGAACATCCCGAAGATGGCCGCGGAGAGGCTCAGCATCATCGCGTAGACGCCCGCGCGGTTGCGGTCGCGGAACATCCACAGCGGCGTGATGGGCTGTCTCGACCGGCGTTCGACGGCGATGAACGCGATCAGGAACACGACCGCCGCGCCGAAGGCGCCGAGCGTGATGGAGTCGCTCCAGCCCTCCTCCGAGGCCCGGATGAAGCCATAGACGAGCAGCACCATGCCGAGCGTCGACGTGAGGGCGCCCAGGAGGTCGAAGTGGCCCGGGTGGCGCTCGGACTCCCTGATGAAGCGGGGGGTGGCGAGCACGATCAGCAGGCCGATGGGGATGTTGACGAAGAAGACCCATCGCCAGTCGAGCCATTCGACGAGAATGCCGCCCGCGAGCAGTCCGATCGCGCTGCCGCCCGCGGACACGGCGGC
This sequence comes from Streptomyces sp. NPDC102279, assembly GCF_044766365.1. Classification (NCBI taxonomy): domain Bacteria; kingdom Bacillati; phylum Actinomycetota; class Actinomycetes; order Kitasatosporales; family Streptomycetaceae; genus Streptomyces; species Streptomyces sp. NPDC102279. The sequence continues at coordinate 765,497 of NZ_JBIWLU010000001.1, forward strand.
GAACACCCCGAACGCCCGGTTGCGTTCGGGTCCTTCGCGGAAGGTCGTGGTGATGAGGGACAGCGCGGTCGGTGACGCGATGGCTCCGCCGACGCCCTGCAGTGAACGCGCGGCGAGCAACTGCCAGGAGTCCTGGGAGAGTCCGCCGAGCAGGGACGCGAACACGAAGAGCAGCACACCGAACATGAACATGCGGCGGCGTCCGAGGATGTCCCCGGACCGCCCGCCGAGCAGCAGCAGACCACCGAAGGTCAGCGTGTACGCGTTGATGACCCAGGAGAGGTTCTCGGTGGAGAACCCGAGAGCCGTCTGGATGTGCGGTAGCGCGATGTTCACGATGGTGATGTCGAGAACCACCATCAGCTGACACGAGGCGATGACGAGAAGGGCGATGCCGCTTCCTCTGCCCCGCTGCGGAGAGTCGGCGGACTCGGAGGATGTCACGTGATCGGCCGTCATGGAGAGGGCCCCGCATCTAGGGTCGGCGATGAACGTGCATGGTCACCCAACCGACGTTATGCCCGAGCGCCCGACCTCACCAATCGATCATCATCTCCGGCCTGAGACCCCGTCTCACCTGGCCAGTCGCCCCAGCAGTGAGGAGGCGGACAGGATGCCGAGGGCCGCGGCCAGGACGAGGACGCCGTAGTCGAGGGCCAGGTGCGCGTGGGTGCCGAGCAGCAGCCCGCGAAGGGCGTCGACCTGATAGCTGAGCGGGTTGACCTTGCTGACGGCCTGGAGCCAGCCCGGCATGACCGCGACCGGGTAGAGCGCGTTGGAGCCGAAGAACAGCGGCATCGTGATGGCCTGGCCGATGCCCATCAGCCGGTCGCGGGTGAGAACGATGCCCGCGATCGTCATCGAGAGGCACGAGAAGAACGCCGAGCCGAGGATGACGGCCACCGCCACCCCGAGCAGCCGCAGCGGATTCCAGGTCATGGCCACCCCGAGGAGCGCGGCGATCACCACGACCACCACGGCCTGGATGAGCGCCTTCACCCCGGCGGCGAACGCCTTGCCGGTGATGAGCGCGGAGCGGGGTGTCGGTGTGACGAGGAGCTTGGTCAGGATGCCCGCGTCCCGCTCCCAGATGATCATGATGCCGTAGAAGATGGCGATGAACATCGCGGACTGGGCGATGATCCCGGGCGCCAGGTAGTCGAGGTACGGGATGCCGCCGGTGGGGATGGCGCGGATGCGGGTGAAGGTCTCTCCGAAGATGAGCAGCCACAGGGCGGGCTGGATCGCCCGCGTGTACAGCTCGGTCCGGTCGTGCCGGAGCTTCTGGAGTTCGACCACGCACATCGCGGCGACCCTGGCGGGCAGCACCCGCCAGCCCGTACGGGCCCGTGGCGGGACCACGAGCAGGTCGAGGCTCGTGAGCGGGGTTGCTTCAGCCGACACGGGAAGCGGTGCGGCGGGTGCTTCGGACATCCCTGAATTCTCCTGAACGGTCGTCGAGTCCACTGCCGGCGATGTCGCGGAACACGTCCTCCAGCGTGGGCAGTTCGCCGTCGCCTGTGGTTCCGCGGCGCTCGCCGAGGCCCCTCCTGAGCTGCTCCGGCGTGCCGAGCGCGCGAACGTGTCCGTGGTGCATCAGCGCGACCCGGTCGCAGTACTGGTCGGCCTCGTCCATGTAGTGGGTCGTCACGAGGACGGTCATGCCGGTGGCGGCGCGCACGGCGTTGATGTGTTCCCACACGCTGGTGCGGGCGATCGGGTCGAGGCCGATGGTCGGCTCGTCGAGGATCAGCAGCCGGGGTGCGCTGACCAGCGCCTGGGCGAGTTCCAGGCGCCGGACCATGCCTCCGGAGTACGTCTTGGCGAGCCGGTCGGCCGCGTCGGTGAGGTCGACCGCGGTGAGCGCCTGCGCTACCCGGGCGGCGCGCTCGCGGCGGGACACGTCGAAGACACGGGCGAACAGTTCGACGTTCTCCCGGCCGGTGAGCCCGGAGTCGGCGGACAACTGCTGCGGGACGTAGCCCAACAGGCGGCGTACGGACATCTGTTCCCGCGTGGCGTCGTGCCCGAAGACGCGGACCTTCCCGGCCGGGACGGGCAGGAGGGTGGTGATGCAGCGGATCGCCGTCGTCTTGCCCGCGCCGTTGGGTCCGAGCAGTCCGAACACCTCGCCGTCGCGCACGTCGAGGTCGAGGCCGTCGACCGCGGTGGTCTCACCGAAGGCGTAGACGAGCCCGGAGCACGACACGGCGTTCGGCGCGGCGTCCGTCGCGGCGGCCGCCCCGGTCGTCCCCGCCGCCTCGGCGGCCTCGGCGGCCTCGGCGGGTGCCTCTCCCCCGGCGGCCACCGGGCCGTCCCGCCGCGCGGGCTCCGCCGGTCCGCTCCCGTACCGTGTCATGACTCCTCGGCCTCCTCGTGCAGGTTCGCGGCCAGTTTGTGCAGGGCCGGCAGGGCGGCTTCCAAGGCCGCGCGCTCGGCGGGGTCGAGCCGGTCGACCTGGCGGCGCACCAGCACCGCGCGCCGCCGCCGCCAGTCGCGCAGCCGGGTGTCGGCGGCGGGTGTGGTCAGAAGCCGGGCGGCCCGCCGGTCGGCCGGATCCGTGGCGCGGATCAGATAGCCGTCCCGGACCAGCCGGTTGACCAGCGTCGAGACCGAATTGCCCGCCAGGTACAGCTCCTTGGCGGCCTCGGACACGCCGAGACCGGGCCGCTCCGCGACCAGCCGCAGCAGGTCGACCTCGGCACCGCGCAGCCGCGGCCCGTCCGTGCCGCCACGCAGCCGCCGTCTGATCAGCCGTTGCAGTCCGGCCAGGGCGTCCGACAGCGCCTCGGGGAAGCTTTCCGACTCCGATTCCACGTCTTCGAGATTAGCTCTGCGTCAGAGGTATTTCGCAAAAGGGAGGGTCAAGAGGCGGCAAGCAGTGGCACCCCGGCGTCCCGTGCGCCGGAGTGGGCTCCGCGCCCCGGAGCGCGCGCCGCGTGACCCGGAACACTGCGTCCACAGGGGCCCTCCACGGCGAAGCCGAAGGTGTGCAGCCCGATTCGGGGGGTAACCGTTGACCTGCTCACCGGCGTCACCGGCGCCGGACGATTCCCGACGGATCAATGTCCTTTGGAGGTAAGCGTGCCGGCCGAACCAACTCCTGTGTCCATCGAGGTGACCCCGTACGGCGACGGCATCGCCCTGGTCACCGTCGCCGGGGAACTTGACGTCGAGACGGCTCCCGAGCTCCGGAACCGGCTGGCCGACCAGATACGCGCCGGCCGTCGGCATCTGCTGCTCGACCTGTCCGAGGTTCCCTTCATGGACTCCTCCGGCCTCAACGCGCTCCTGAAGGCGCACGACGAGGCCGGCCACGCGGGCGGCAGCGTGTGCCTCGTGTCGCCCGCCCCGATGGTCCGCCGCGTCCTGGACCTCACGGGCGTCAGCCTCACGATCGCGTCGCTGGACGGCGTCGAAGCGGCGCTGGCTCACGTGGGCGAGGGGACCTTGCCCCACTAGGGTCGGCCGGTCCGTTCCGAACCTCGCGCGGTCCCACGCGAACCTCGGCCCCTCCACCTCGCCGGCACCGGCGACCTGCGAAGAAAGACATGAGACCAAGATCATGCGAACAATAGTTGCCATTTGACAACTGTGAACGTGAGGCAACAAAGTGATCGCCCCCGACGAGCGGAGAGGACCCGAGATGGCGCAGTGGGTGAGGCGGGCGAAGCCCGCACGGCTCGCGCACCGGACGGCCCCGACGGCCGACGGCTCCGGTCCGCGCCGCCCCGCGGCTCAGGCCGTACGGACCGCCGGCGCGTCGTCCTCGTGGAGCTGCGCGGCCGCCGTCGCGCAGAAGGCCGCGAGGCCCTCCGCGAGCGCGGTCCGCTGTGCCGCCGGCATCTGGGCGAGCACCGCTTCCACGGCGCGCTCGCGCCGTGCGCGCAGCTCCGTGAGGAAGATCCGGCCGCGCGCGCTCAGGAACAGACGCAGCTCCCGGCGGCTGATGACGCTCGGCGCCCGCTCGATGTACCCCACGGCCTGGAGACGGTCGCAGAGCCTGCTCGTCGAAGGCGGCGTGGAGCCGAGCGCGTCGGCGAGCGTGCGCAGGTTGATGCCTTCGTCGTGCTCCAGGATGAAGAGCACGCGCAGCTGGGAGGCGGAGACAGGAGCCGTCGAGGCTCTCCCCCACAGAATCTCCAGCAGCTCGGCAGCCTCGGAGGTCACACGAGCCACCTCACTGGGCTGTGGACGCGGGCCGGAGGAAGTCACGGTTTCACTCTCCCAGTCTTCTCGGGCACTGTCAGCCTGTCGGGGGCAAGGACAGGAGCAAAACACCTGTCAGGGGCTGGGACAGGAACAAAGCAGTAGATACCGGGTCCTACGTATGCCGGTCCGGCTTCCCGGAGCTCGGACCCGGCATCGTACTAGTCGAAGAATGGCGTATCCGACATCGTGAACAGATTCGTGGCCGCGGAGCGGGCGTTGCGCACCGCGGCACCCCACCAACTGCTCGACGCGGTCCGTGCCGTGCTGTGCGATCGCTACGCGGCCGAGTCCGTCGAGCTCTTCATGGCCGACTACGGTCTCACCGTGCTCCAGCCCGTGTCGGTGCTTCCGCACACCCTGGAACCGATCCCGGTGCACGGCAGCCCCGAGGGGAGGGCCTTCGGCGCCCAGGAACCCTTCGTCGAGGAGCGCACCGGCCGGCGTGTACGGGCGCACCTCCCGGTGACCGTGCGCGGCGACCGGCTCGGCATCCTGTCCGTCACGCTGCCCTCCGAGGCGTGCGACGGGGAGACGCTCGCCGAGCTCTCCGAGGTCGCGGAGGTCCTCGCCCACGAGGTGCTCGTCGCCGAGCGGGACACCGACCTGTACCTGCAGGCGCGCCGCAAGGACCGGCTGACGCTGGCCGCCGAGATGCAGTGGCAGCTGCTGCCGGGCCGGTCCTGCTCCCGCCCCGAGTACGAGCTCGGTGCCCAGCTGGAGCCCGCCTACGCGATCTTCGGCGACAACTTCGACTGGTCGGCGAGCGCCGACCGGCTGCTGCTGTACATCACCAACGGCATGGGCGAGGGGATCGAGGCCTCGCTGCTCACGAACCTCGGTATCAACGCGCTGCGCAACGCGCGCCGTGCGGGGATCTCCCTCCAGGACCAGGCGGCCCTCGCCGACCAGGCGATCTACGCCCAGTACCGGGGCACCTCGCACCTGTCCGTGCTGATGCTCGACTTCGAGCTGTCGACCGGCCGGCTGCGGGTGATCGACGCGGGTTCGCCTCAGATGCTGCGCCTGCGGGGCAGGTCCGTCGAGCGCGTCGGTTTCGAGGCCCAGCTGCCCCTCGGGATGTTCGAGGAGACCGACTATTTCGTGCAGGAGTTCCAGGTGGAGCCCGGCGACCGTCTCCTGTTCGTCAGTGACGGTGTGCACGCGGTCGCCGGTCCCGGCGGGGAGGAGTACGGGGAGAGGGCCCTCGCGATGGCGATCACCTCCACCCAGCTGCTGCCCGCGACGGAGGTGCCCCGTGCCGTGCTCCGCGAGCTCACCGGACACCGGGGCAGGCCCAAGCCGGAGGACGACGCCCTCGTGGTGTGCCTCGACTGGCACGGGCCGCCGGCGGCGGAGTAGCCGGCCCACGGACTTCGGGCCCGGGCGACCGCGCCGGCACCCGTGCCGCGGGCCCCTGACGGCGAGCGGGTGCCGGACGCGAGCGGGCCATGGCTACAGTTGCCGTACGACAAGAGATTATGCCCGGACGGGAACACGCTCGTCGGCGCGGCAGACGGACGAAGGAGAACACGTGGCGGACCATCAGGCAGCGGTGCAGCAGGAGTCGGCGGCCAAGGAGGTCGGCGAGTTCCTGCGCAGCCGCCGTGAGCAGATCGCCCAGCGCTGGGCCGACGAGGCGCTGTTCCGCACCGTCTTCACCGTCTCGCGGGACGAGGCGGTGGAGGCCGGCCGGGCCGTCGTCGAGGCCCTCGCCGCGGTCGCCGCCGCGGGCCGCGTCGAAGACCTCGGGGCTGCCGGGTTCGCCACCGTGCGCGACCAGTTGGGACGCATGGCGGCCTCCCGTGCCCGGACCGGTGCCACGTCCGCGCAGATCGCCGACGAGGTGGCGGCACTGCGCCCCGCGGCCTCCGAGCTGCTGAGCGCGGATCTCGCCGACGGCTCCCGCGAGCGGGCCGAGGTGTGCGCGGTCACCCTCACCGCGCTCCTCGGCACCCTCCGCCTGGTCGTGCTGGAGACCACGCTCAGCGCGGGACAGGAACTCATCGACCGCCAGCGCCTCCAGTTGCTGGAGGTGGCCACGCCCGTGATCAAGCTGTGGACCGGCGTGGTCGCCGTCCCCCTCATCGGCACCCTCGACAGCGCCCGCAGCCAGGTCGTGATGGAGAGCCTGCTCGACGCCGTCGTCTCCCAGCAGGCCCACTTCGCCATCCTGGACATCACGGGCGTGCCGACCGTGGACTCGCTGGTGGCCCAGCACCTCATGAAGACCGTCGCCGCCGCCCGGCTGATGGGCGCGGAGTGCATCGTCTCGGGCATCCGGCCCGCGATCGCGCAGACCATCGTCCACCTCGGCATCGACCTCGGCGAAGTGGTCACCCGCGCCAGCCTCGCCGACGCTCTCGCGTACGCCCTGAACCGCCAGGGCATCGCGATCGTCGACCAGGACCGCAGCGGCCAGAGCGCGCGGTGAACGCCCTGATCACCGGGCCCACGGGCGCCCACGTCCCCGTACTGAAGCTCGGCGACGTCCTCCTCGTCACGTTGCAGGGCGACCTGCACGACGAGGCGGCCGAGCGGCTGCAGCGGGACATAGGGGAGGCCATCGCCGCCAGTTCGGTCACCGGTGTCGTCATCGACATCTCCGGGGTGGAGATCGTCGACTCCTTCCTGGGACGGGTGTTCGCCGAGGTCGCGGCGCACGCGAAACTGCTCGCGGCGCAGACCGTCGTCGCCGGCATGCGGCCCGCCGTCGCCATCACCCTGGTCGAGCTGGGCCTCACCCTGCCCGGGTTGCGCACCGCACTCGACGCCGAGGAGGCCATGCGCCTGCTCACCACGGCGCCGACGGCCCTTCATCACGGTCCAGCACGCCAGGAGCGCCCGTGACGGAAACCTCCGGCCGCGTCACCGCGTGTCTGCCGATCCGGACCGACATGGATCTCGCATGGGTACGCCAGCACGTGCGCCAGGCGGCCGCAGAGCTCGGTTTCGGGCTCGTGGACCAGACGAAGCTCGTCACCGCCGCCAGTGAACTCGCCCGCAACACGCTGGTGCACGGCGGCGGCGGCCAGGTCGAGTCCACCGTCCTGCAGACCGGGGCGGCGCGGGGGCTGCGCCTGACCTTCTCCGACCAGGGGCCCGGCATCACCGACATCGAGCGCGCTCTCGGCGACGGCTACACCTCGGGCGGCGGCCTCGGCCTCGGTCTGGGCGGAGCACGCCGGCTGGTGCACGAGTTCTCCATCGACAGCCGTCCCGGCGAGGGCACCGCGGTGACCGTGATCTGCTGGACCGCCGGTCCCCCGCCGCCCCGCCAGGAGAGCCGATGACGCGTGTCTGGGACGTTCCCGTCCACGATTCCACCCGGGTCCGGGACGTCCGGGTGGCCGCCGAGGCGGCCGCCGGCCACACCGGGCTCAACCGCGACCGCACGGCCGTCGCCGCGCTCGTCGCGACGGAGCTGGCGACCAACCTGCTCAAGCACGGGGGCGGCGGACAGATACTGATCGACACCGTGGACGCCGACCTCGCGCTTCCCGGAGCCGGCCGTGGCCCCGCCCTCCAGATCGCCGCGATCGACCACGGGCCGGGCATCGCCGACCTCGGCTCCGCGTCGCGTGACGGCTTCTCGACGACGGCCTCGCTCGGCGCGGGGCTCGGCACCTGCCGACGTATCGCCGACCACTTCGAGGTGCACTCCGTGCCCGGGCAGGGCACCGTCGCCCTGGCGCGGGTCCACGCGGCACGCGGGGACCGCCCGGGACACCGCGTCCCCGACACCGCCGCGGTACGGGCCGGAGGGATCAACATCCCGCTGGCGGCCGCCGACCACTCGGGCGACGCCTGGGCCTGCGTCCGGGCCGGTGACCACGTCACCCTGCTCCTCGCGGACGGGCTCGGACACGGCGAGGCCGCCGCGAAGGCGTCCGGGGCGGCCGTGGAGCAACTGCACCTGTTCGCGCACCTGCCTCCCGCGGAGCTGCTCGGGCAGCTGCACAGGGCGCTGCGCGACACCCGGGGCGCGGCGATCGCGGTGGCCCGGCTCGACCTGGTCACCGACCACCTCGACTTCGCGGGGATCGGCAACATCGGGGCCCGGCTGCTGACCGGGGACACGTGGCGGCCGCTGCTGTCCCACCCCGGCATCGTGGGGGCGCACCGGCCGGCGCGGATGCCGCAGTGCCGGGTTCCGTGGACGCCCGACAGCCTCCTCGTGCTGCACAGCGACGGTCTGCCCAGCCGCTGGGCTCCGCCGGCCGTCGCTCCCCTGACCGCCTGGGACCCCGCGGTCACCGCCGCGGTGATCGTGCGGGATTCCAGCAGCGCCGCCCGTCCGGTGCGGGACGACACCACCGTGGCCGTGCTGACCCCCACCCCGCAGGATCGCCGCTGATGACCGACACCTGGCAGATCACGACGGTCGACGACGCCGCGCGTGCCCGTATCGCCGCCGCCCGGCTCGCCGCCGCGCACGGTGTGTCCACGGTGGAGCGCACCCGCCTGGTCACCGCCCTCAGCGCCCAGCTGCGGCAGTCCCTCGTCAAGGGCGGCAGCTGGGTCATGACCGTGCGCAGCACACCTCCCGCGGAGTCCGGTCCCGGCACGATCACCGTCGCCCTCGGCGCGGAGGCCAACGGGTGCACGGGCAAGCCGAGTTGGCAGGCGAGCGTCGCCGTCGAGGAGCCGGGACGCGGCGAGGGCGCGGTGCGGGTGCCGCGCGACCGCAAGGCGTTCGCCAACGCCCTGCTCAGCGCGGACGAGGACACCTCCCGGGTCCTGGACCGACTCGGTGAGCAGGAGCAGCTGGTCTCCTTCCACCGGGAGGAACTGCACCAGACCAACCAGGGCGTTCTCGCGCTGCACGCGGAACTCGACGCGGCCGGGCGGGTGCAGCGCGAGCTGTTCGCCGCCGAGCGCAAGGCCCGCACGGAGGCCGAGAGCGCCCGACGGCGGCTGACGTTCCTCGCCGACGCCAGCGCGGCCCTGACGGCCTCCCTCAACCACGAGGAGATCCTCAGCCGGCTGCCCCAACTGCTCGTCCCGTCCTACGCCCGGAGCGTCGACGTATGGCTCTTCGCCGACGACGAGACCCGCAAGCGCTCCCCCCACCCGGCCGCCGCCGTCGCCGCGGCCCGCACCGGACGCCCGCAGTACGCCGCCGACCATCCGGGCGGGCTGCCCGGGGTCGACGACCTGCCGCCCTCGGCGCTCCACCCCGACCGTCCGCTGCTGTGCATCCCGCTGCCGACCCGGCACGCCCCGCTCGGGGTGGTGACGCTGACGCCGCCGGAGTATCCGTGGAGCCCGGACGACGCCGTGATGCTCGTGGAACTCGCCCGCCGGGCCGGGATCGCGATCGACCACGCCCAGCGGTTCGAGCACAACCGCGACATCGCCGAGACCCTGCAGCGCGCGCTGCTCACCGACCTGCCCACGACACCGGGGCTCAGTCTGGCCGCCCGATACCTGCCGGCCACCCACGGGCTGAACATCGGCGGCGACTGGTACGACGCGTTCCAGCAGCCGGACGGGGGGATCGTCGCCGTCATGGGTGACGTGACGGGCCACGGGCTGCGGGCCGCCGTCATGATGAGCCAACTCCGCACAGCCCTACGGGCGTACGCGGTGGACGGCGGCACACCGGGCCAGCTCCTCACCCGGCTGCACGTGTTCCTGCACCATCTCCAGCCCGACCTGTACGCCACAGCCGTCATCGCCCGCTTCCACCCGGACGAGTCCACCGTCACGTGGGCCGCCGCGGGGCACCCGCCGCCCGTACTGCGCACTCCCGGCGGAGGTGTGCGCGTCCTGGACGCCAAGCCCGGTGCCATGCTGGGCATTCCGCTGCACCAGGAGATCCGCGACCACACGGCCGAGCTACCGCCGGGGTCCACCCTCGCGCTCTACACCGACGGGCTGGTGGAGCGGCGTGCCGAGGGCATCGACCCGGGCATCCGGCGGCTGGCCGAGGCGCTCGGCGCGCAGCGCGCGGCGGACCTGGACCTGGATCTGGAGGGCGCCGCCGACCGGATCCTGGACCCGATGCTCCGTGACTCGCAGCGGGACGACGACGTCTGTCTGCTGCTGTGCCACGTCGGTGACACCGGGGCGCTTCCTGATCCCGGGCGGGCGACGCCTGACGGCCGGCGCCGCCCACGGGCGGGCACCGGGCGCGCGTGACGCGTTCGTGCGCTATCCGCCGGGCGGGAACTCGGCGGAGGATGTGTCGCGCGCCCTCTGGAAGGCCCGCAGTCCCTCCTCGAACGATCTCCGCTGGAGCGGTGTCATGCCCGCGAGGACGGCCGCGAGGATCTGGGACCGCCGCTCGCCGACCTCCTTCAGGACCCTGGTGCCCAGCGGCGTGAGCAGCAGGTGCAGGGCGCGCCGGTTGCCGGGGTGCGGGACGCGTCGCAGCAGGCCCGCCGCCTCCAGCCGGTCGCAGAGACGGCTGGCGGCGGGAAGCGCGATGCCGACACGTTCGGCCAGGCCGGTGAGGGTGAGTTCGGGCCGCTGCCGCACGGTGCCGAGTGCTTTCAGCTGGTGGGCGGAGAGGCGGGGGACGACCGTCTGGCCGGCCGAGATCCACAGCTCCACCAGTCCCTCGACGGCTTCGGCCGTCCGTCCGGCGACCGCCTCGGGACGGCCGTCGGGCTCCGCGGCTCGGTTCAGGTACCCGTCATCCGCCACGGGTCATCACGCGCTCCCCGCGAACCGGGGCACGGCCGGCCCACCGCGCGGACGGTCGGCGATCCCGTACGCACGGGATCCCTCACCCCATGGATGGGGAGCCCTGCCGCGGGGACGGAGAACTCGGTCGCGGTCGACGGTCGCAGCTGGATCGCGGATGATGCTCGTTCCTCGGAATCGTCAGAATTGCACGACGGCGTGCACGGTCTTGCCGTCCGGGCGGGAGAGAACGGTCAGCTCGGAGCACAGGCGGCGCACCAGCGGCCAGCCGAAGCCGCCCTTTCCGGTCAGGTCGAACCGGCGTTGACGCGGCGGCTCGGGGTCGTCGTCGGAGACGGAGATCCCGATTCCGTGGCCCATGTCCCGCAGGTCCACGCTGCAGTCCCGGCCGCGCGCGTGGCGCACCACGTTCGTCACCAGTTCCGAGACCACGAGGCTGACGGCCTCGGCGGCCTCGCGCGGCACCTGCCGGGGCAGACTGCCGAGGAACGCCCGGGCCATCCCCCTGGCGTGCACCGCCGCCTCCGGACTTCTCTCCAGACTCGCGCCGGAGACGGAACAGACGTCGGAGGGCTGTTCTACGGTGGTCATCCTTCACCTCCCTTGCCGTGCTTCCCGTCCGAACGCCGAGGACGCGGCGCCACTCCGTTTCGGACCGGCGTGCGGGGCGGGCTGTCCCCCTTATTCCCGGACCCCCGGAGGCCATGTCACGGCTTCACGCACCTTCACAACGCGATCACAGGTGGCCGGTCGCCGTGCCGTCGGGACGGCGCGTGCCGGACCGGTCTTCGGGGCCGCCGAGGAGTGGCGCGGCGTTTCGGGGGCACCTGTGATCGGGTCGCGAACGCCCACGGGCATCCCGCGACGTCGCTCCCGTGGCGGGCGAAGGGGCCGGGCGACCCCGAGGCCGACACGGTCGAGCGGGAGGGGTGGTGGCCCGTACGGGCAGGTCCCGGACAGGGTCACCACTCCCCCACACCTCTTCACACCGCCCGGGGTGAGGAGGCGGCACACGGCACAACAGGAGACGGTGGATGTCCCAGACCATCACGGCACGCGTCGAGGGGAACGGGCCGGTGGATCCGGCCGAGGCGGCGCGGCGCAAGCAGCGGCTCCGAAGACGACTGGAGCGGCTCATCGGCATCGCCGCGACCGAGGGGAACGAACTCCTGCCGCTGCGCAACGGGGACCGGATCTTCGCCGCGATGCTCGACGCGGTGCGGTCCGCCGAGCACACCATCGACATGATGACCTTCGTGTACTGGCGCGGGCAGATAGCCCGCGACTTCGCGGCCGCCCTCGCCGACCGGTCCCGCGCGGGGCTGCGCGTACGGCTGCTGCTGGACGGCTTCGGGGCGAAGCGGATCGAGGGGGAGCTGCTGGAGTCGATGACCTCGGCCGGTGTGCAGGTGGCGTGGTTCCGCAAGCCGCTGTGGCTCTCGCCCCTCAAACAGAACCACCGCTGTCACCGCAAGGCGCTGGTCATCGACGAGCACGTCGCGTTCACCGGCGGCGTGGGCATCGCCGAGGAGTGGTGCGGGGACGCGCGCGGACCGTCCGAGTGGCGCGACACGCACGTCCAGGTACGGGGACCGGCCGTGGACGGCATCGCCGCCGCGTTCGCGCAGAACTGGGCGGAGTGCCACGACGAGCTGTTCGACGACCGTGACCGGTTCACCGCGCAGGACCAGCCGGGCACCGCGACCGTCCAGGTGGTGCGCGGGTCCGCCAGTTTCGGCTGGCAGGACATGCAGACCCTCATCCGCGTGGTGCTCGACTCCGCCGAGGAGCGGTTCCGTCTGTCCACGGCCTACTTCGCACCCGACGAGTACTTCGTGGACCTGCTGTGCGCGACGGCGCGCCGCGGGGTGCGGGTGGAGATCCTGCTGCCGGGTCCGCACACCGACCAGAGGGCCTGCCAGCTCGCCGGCCAGCACTACTACGACGCGCTGCTCGCCGCCGGTGTGGAGATCCGCCAGTACCAGCCGACGATGCTGCACACCAAGATCATGACCGTGGACGGGGTGGCGTCCCTGATCGGCTCCACCAACTTCAACCGCCGGTCGATGGAGCACGACGAGGAGGTCATGCTCGCGGTGCTGGACGAGACGTTCACCGCGGTCCTCGACGGGGACTTCGACGAGGACCGGGAGCAGGCCGTGGCCATCGAGCCGGGGCGCTGGCGGCGCCGGTCCCTGCTCCAGCGCGTCAAGGAGCTGGCGGTCGCCCCCTTGCGCCGCTTCCTCTAGTCGCCCTCCGTCGATGACGCCGCGCCGCCCCGGGGAAAGAGGCACGCACACCGTCGTGGGAGCCGTACGGCCCGGCAGTGAAGCCGGGCCGTCGGTGTCAGGTGGGACGCTCGCCGGTCTCGCAGACCTTGCGGGCGATCTCGCGCAGCTTGATGTTGTGGTCCTGGGACGCCTTCTTCAGGACGTTGAAGGCGTTGTCCTCGCTGAGGCCGTGGCGCTCCATGAGGATGCCCATCGCCTCGCCGATCTCGTGACGGGTCTCCAGGGCGTGGGCGAGCTGCTGGTGCGTCCGGGCGGCGGAGAGCGCCACCGCCGCGTGCGAGGCGAGTATCCAGCCGGCACGCTGGGCCGTCTCGTCGAACATGTTCGGCCGGTGCGAGTACACGTTGAGTGCGCCGAGTTCGTCGTCCTCGGTGAACAGCAGGAAGCCCATCATGCTGCCCATGCCGAGCTTCCTCAGCTCGGGGGCGAAACGGGACCACTTCTCGTGGGGCCGCCGCAGGTCCTCGATGGCGTACAGCTGCTGCCGCTCGGTGACCGCGTCGAAGCACGGCCCCTCCCGCAGGTCCTGCTGGATCCGGTCAGCCATGCGGACGACGTCACTGGTCGCGGCCAGCGCGCTGACCTCGCCGCGGCGCACGGTGAGGATGCCGGCCTCGTCGCAGCCGTTGATCAGCACGCTCGCGTGCTCCACGATCCGGTCCAGGGTGTCCTTCACCGAGTCCTGTGCCAGCAGGTCGCGTGCCATGTCCGCCAGGGAGACGGCAAACTTCTCCCAGACGTCGCCGGACTCCTGCACCATGGGCCACCTGCTCATTCGTCGAATCGCAACCGCCGTTCACCCGGGGTTCCATCTTGCCACCCCGGCGCACCCCCCGCGCCGATCGGGTGCGAGGGGACGGGCCGCGTGCGGTTTCCCCGCGGAGCGGCCCGCTGCCGCCTGGGCGGCCCTTTTTCGGAATCCGCAGGATCTTTGCACGCCCGGCCCGTTTCACAGGGGCGATCACTGGTGACCCGAGAGAGGACCGAACACCGAAGAACGCATCCGCTTCGCTCACAGGAGGCCCGCAATGGACAACTGGCGTGATTCCGCGGCTTGCCGCAGCGTCGACCCCGACCTGTTCTTCCCGATCGGCAACACCGGTCCCGCCGTGCTGCAGATCCAGGAGGCGAAGGCCGTGTGCGAAGGCTGCCCGGTTCGCGAGGCGTGCCTGGACTGGGCGCTGGAATCGGGCCAGAGCGTGGGTGTCTGGGGCGGTACGAGCGAGACCGAGCGGCGTTCGCTGGCCCGCCGCCGGGCCCGCCGCCGTACGCAGGACGCCTCGGCCTAGCCGGAACAGCGGGGAGAGGCCGGGTCCTCGGAACAGGACCGGGTACGGATCCAGATGGCCGGCTCGCGACACAGCGCAAGAGATACCGCCGAGGAGATCCGAACGAAGGGCGCAATGGAAATCGATCCGAGCGGAAACAAGAAGCCGTCATACGAGGAGTTCGGGACGCTGACCAGCGCGTTCGGCGGAGAGCTGCGCAACGTGACCGACGCGCGGCTGGCTGCGGACGGCTATCTGCGCGCCCTGGCCCGGACGACGCCGCCTTCCGCGGAGGAACACTGGGACGACATCCTGCTGGTGGTCACCGAGCTGGCCGCCAACACGATCCAGTACGCTCCCGGCCCCTTCGAACTGCTCATGCGTCCCACCTTCGACGGTGTGCACGTGACCGTGCGCGACGGCAGCACCACCCGGCCCGCCCCCCGCCGCTTCCGCCCCTCGGAGGGCGGGGGCGGCATCGGGTGGCATCTCGTCAACGCCCTGTGCGACCAGGTCAGCGTGATCGTCCGGCCCGACGGCAAGGACATCCACGCCTTCCTGCCCTGGTGAGATGGGCCGTCCGGGGAACCGCCGACGGACCCACAGGTGTCCTTTCCTTCGAACAGGGCACACGGGTCCGATGAAGGAACCGGTTCCCCCACACGATCAAGGTGACGCATTGAGCACGGAACACGAGCCGTCCGAACAGGAGCACGCCGCGTGGGAGCGGGTCCGCGAGGCCGCCACCGGGATGAACCACCACCAGGCGAAGGCGGCCTTCGAGAAGGCCGAGCAGGCGGCCGAGGACGGTGCGTCCGACGGGCCCCGGTCGCTCACGACGCGGGCGGAACTGGACGAGTGGGAGCGGATCACGGGCACGCTCGCCGACCACGCGGGCTCGTACGACCCCGCCGCGGACCCCTTCGTCCAGGGGCAGCTCACCGCCCGGGCCAACCGTGCGCAGGCGTCCGCGCGACGCCACTGAACCCGCTCCGCCCGCGTTGTCAGTGCGCTGCGGAACAATGCCGAGCAGCGAGAACGTCACCGCCCCGGGCGATGCGTGATCCGACCCGTCCGTCGAAAGGCCGCATGTTCATGACGCTCACCCCACACCCCCGTACCGCGCCGCGAGGCCCGATCGGAGGATGGTGACCATGCTGCGGCCGCTCCCCCGGACCCACACCCCGCTCAGCGCCGGCGGGGCCGAAGTGCTGCGTCTGATAACCCAGCGGCGGTTCGCCGTCCGCCTCACCGTGCACGCGAACGGCCGTCGCCGGTACGGCTATTGGATGCCCCTCGATCCCACCACGGGGCGCGGGGGCTGCTATGTCGCCCTGCCCACAGGCGAGTGCGACGCGCTGCACGCCGCGGGCCGGATCGTGCTGGGGAACCCCCTGGTCGATCCCGCGAAGACCACGTACCAGGTCCAGGCGGCGGCCCGCTCCTCGGCCACGGACACGAGCGCGTCGCGGAGGCCCTCCGCGTCCTCCCACGCCCTGACGGCCTGAGCCGTCCCCATCGAGGCCGACAATCCTGCGGGGCGCGTGAGTTCAGAGGCGTGCGGCGGACGGTGAGAGCGGCACCACGGCGGTGATCCGCTTGCCTCCCGTCCGCAGCGGCGAGACGGCGATGTCGCTGGCGAGCGTGCAGACGATCATCCAGCCGTGCCCTCCCACCCGCAGACGTCCCGTGTCGTCGAACCGTCCGGCGGACGCGGGGCGTTGATCACTGCGGTCGCTCACCGACAGCCGCACCTCCCGCTCGGTCGGCGTCACCTCGAAGCCCGTGACACCGCCACCGTGCAGCATCGCGTTGCTGACCAGTTCCGAGGCGACCAACAGCGCGTCACCGACGGCGTCCTCGTCGGCCCACGAGAGGTCCCCGGACCGCGCCGCGAGGGCGCGCCGGACCTCCTGCCGCGCGTCGGCCGGGCTGTCGGGCCCCGTCGAGGTCATGTGCCGCGCAACGGCCACCGTGTCGGTGGACGACCTCTGGTACTCCCCGCACATTCTTCGCTCCGCCTCTCCTGCCCGGAATTTCACAGGGTCCGTCGCGGAATACACGCGACGGACCCTGGGGAATTGGCCGCCATCAGTGCCGAAATGCGTCCTTGGCCTTTTCCTTGGCCTGCCGGGCATCGCCCTTGGACTGTTCGATCTTGCCCTCGGCCGCCAGGCGATCATTGCCGACCGCACGTCCGACGGCCTCCTTGGCCTTGCCCTTCGCCTGTTCGATCCTGGCTCGGGTCCTGTCGTTCTCGGCCATCGCAGTTCACGTCCTCACTGCTCGACAATGCCATTCAGTACTACGGCTGACCGTGAATCGATTGCCCAAACCCGGAGACCCCGGCATTCCGCCGAGTTCGCCCGACGGGCCGAATAACGCCTCGGCCGCCGGCGGACTCCACTCCCGTACCGCCCCGGGGTGTGGCACCGAGCGGTTATCCGGGCCCAAGTGGCACGCAATCGATGCTTCCCGCCCGCACCACGGACACTTACCCTCCAGTAATATCGCGCGACAGGCCCCCTGAGGAGGAACCGTGCCACGGTCCGAACGCTCACCCTTGTTGCTCGCAGGCCTCTTGGCCTCCGCGGGCGTCGCGCACTTCGCCGTACCGCGGCAGTTCGACGCCACCGTCCCGCGCGTTCTGCCCGGAGCGGCGCGGAACTGGACGCGGGCGAGCGGCGTCGTCGAGTTCGCCCTCGCGGCCGGGGTGGCACTGCCCCGCACCCGCCGGGTCGCGGCCCTGGCCACCGCCGCCTTCTTCGTCGGGGTGTTTCCCGCGAACGTCCAGATGGCCATGGACTGGCGGAACCGCCCCGCGCCGCTCAAGGCGGCCGCCCTCGCGCGGCTCCCGCTCCAGGTACCGCTGGTGATGTGGGCACGCGGCGTCGCCCGTGCCGAGGAGGGACGGTCATGACGACACGGGTGAACGTGGGCGACACCGTCGAGGACTTCACGCTGCCGGACGAGACCGGCACGAGCCGAAGTCTGTCCGAACTGCTGGGCGAGGGCCCGGTGGTGCTGTTCTTCTACCCGGCCGCCCTCACCAGCGGCTGCACCGCCGAGGCCTGCCACTTCCGCGACCTGGCCACCGAGTTCACCGGCGCGGGCGCCAGGCCGGTCGGCATCAGCGGTGACGCGGTCGACCGGCAGAAGGAGTTCACCGACCGTCACACGCTCGGCTTCCCGCTGCTGTCCGACGTCGACGGCACCGTGCGGGAGCGGTTCGGGGTCAAGCGCGGCTTCTCGCTGGCCCCGACGAAGCGGGTCACCTTCGTCATCGCGCAGGACCGCACCGTCCTGGAGGTGGTCCGCAGCGAACTGCGCATGAGCGCCCACGCCGACCGCGCTCTCGCCGCGCTGCGCGACCACAAGGGCTGATCCACGGTCCACCGGGCCGGTCGGACCGGCCGGTCGGCGAACTGCCGTTCCGCGCCCGACGCTTCGTGACGTGTGAACGGACCCCGCCCCTATGCGGATGGGGGGTGGGGCCCGTTCACTGTGCCTCATTCTCGACACCCGGCATGCCCCGCCACCAGGGAGTGCGACGGGTCGGCTGCGCGACGCGGCGCACACCCCGTGTGTGCGGCGCGCCTCCCGTGTGCGCCGACCGCCTTCCGCAGGAGGTGCCCTGTCGGGTGTCCGGCCCACCGGTCATGCTGGACCCGACACGGACAGGACGATCAACGGAGCCACCATGACGGACCAGGTCGCACGCCTCGAAGTGAAGCCGGCGGCGGGACACATCGGCGCCGAGATCACGGGGGTCGACCTGGCGGAGGAGTTGCCGGACGAGGCGGTCGCCGCGATCCGGGCGGCCGTGCTCCGCTGGAAGGTGGTGTTCTTCCGCGGCCAGCGGCTCGACCACACCACCCATGTCGCGTTCGCCCACCGCTTCGGCGAGCCGGTGCGCCTGCGTTCCCGCGGCAGCGCCTCGCCCAAGGACTTCCCCGAGGTCGAGACGACGGCCGACCGCCTCGAACTGGGCGGACGGTACGGCATGGACCACGAGGAGTGGCTGCGCCGGCGCCGCCACTCGCTGCTGCGCGGCTGGCACTGCGACCACGGCGCCCGCGTCGACCCGCCGGCCGCGACGATCCTGCGGGCCGAGACCGTGCCCCCGTACGGCGGTGACACGACCTGGTCGAACCTGGCCGCCGCGTACGCGGGACTGTCCGCCCCCGTCCGTGCCTTCGTGGACGGGCTGCGCGCCGAGCACCGGCTGGGCGTGGGGTACCAGACGCGCCCCGGGGAGGACGCGTACGCCCGCCATCTGCTCGACCGGCAGATCGCCACCGACCATCCGCTGGTGCGGGTGCACCCCGAGACGGGTGAGCGGGTCCTGTTCGTGAACGGCTACTACATCGAGCAGATCCCCGACGTGTCCCGGCCGGAGAGCCGCGCGATCCTGGACATGCTGCTGGAGCAGGCGGTCAGGCCCGAGTACACCGTGCGCTTCCGGTGGGAGGCGGGGAGTGTGGCCTTCTGGGACAACCGGGCGACCATCCACCTGGCGCCGAGCGACACCGCCCACGTCGACCACCCCCGGGTCATGCACCGGGTGATGCTGGCCGGTGACGTCCCGGAGGGCGTCGACGGAAAGCCCTCGGTGCCGATCGTCGGCAGCGAGCCCGGGCGCTGGTGAGCCCGGGGCCGGACTGCGACGGCGGCGCGTCAGAAGATGCCCTGTCCGGGGACGAGGATTCCGCGCGGGTCGTAGGTGTGGCGGGCCGTGGCGAGCCGGCGCCATTCGGGGCCGAAGTGCTCGCGCCAGTCCGCCGGGCCGAAGGGGACGGAACCGACCGGGTAGTGGGTGCCACCGGCCGCGTGCACCGTCTCGTACGCGGCGCGGTTGGCGGCGAGGAGGCGGTCGACGGTAGCGGTGTCGTCGGGCGGGGTCGTGCGCAGCACGGCCAGCAGATAGGGCACCGGGTCGTCGGGCGTGCGCAGCAGCGGGGTGTGCAGGTTCTTCCGCAGCACCGGGTACAGGAGCACGACGCCGGGTCCGAGGTCGGCCGGGGTGAGGTCCTCCAGCAGCGCCGCGGTGAGCGTGGCGGCCGAACGGCCCGGCAGCCACAGGTTCAGCCACGGGTGGGCGAACGCCCAGAGGCCGGCCTCCTTGAGCGCGGCGACGCTCGCCGCGAGCCGGTCGAGGAAGTCGTAGTAGGAGAGGTCGCTCGACTGGACCCCCGCCGGGTCGTGGCGCAGTCCGCGCAGCAGCGCCGCGTCGTCGGGGGCGGGCCCGACGGGCGGCCCGTAGGCGACCGCTTCGATGAGATAGCCGTTGAAGGCGCCGTCGGCGTCGGGGGTCACCTGGCCCTCGACGTAGTCGAACCGGCCCTCCTGGACCAGCAGCCGCTGATCGTCCAGGAAGGTGCGCAGGTCGGTGTACGGGAGGAGGTAGTGGCGTACGGCTCCGGGCGCGGGGATGAGGCGCAGTGTGGCGCCGACGATGATCGCGCACTGGCCGAGTCCGCCGAGCACCGCGAGGAAAAGGTCCCGGTGTTCGGTCGGTGAGCAGCGGACGAGGTCTCCGGCGCCGGTGACGACCTGGAGTTCGCGCACGTTGTCGACCTGGGCGCCCTGCTGGTGGGTCTGGCCGCCGACGCCGCCGACCGACAGGGTTCCGCCGACGGAGAGTTCGAGGTAGTCGGTGAAGGTGGGTGGTGTCAGCCCGTGGGCCAGCGTGGCCTTGACGACGTCGCTCCACTTGGCGCCCGCGCCGACGGTCACGGTCCCGCTGCCGCGCGCGACCGGTCCGATGGCCGCGAGCGGGGTCGTCTCGATGACCAGACCGCCGTCGACCTGGGCCTGGCCCTGTGTGCCGTGACCCTGGCCGCGGGGGGCGACGGACAGCTTGTGCTGGTTGCAGAACCGGACCATCGCGACGATGTCGTGGACCGAGCCCGGCCGGAGCACCGCGAGGGGGCGCCGGTGGACGATGTGGCCGAAGTCGTCGGCGGCGGACACGAGCGACGCGTCGTCGGTGCGCACGCTCCCGTCGAGCCGGGGCAGGCGGGCGAGCGGCCGGCCGGTGTCGGTGGCCGCCCAGCTCCGGGTGAAGGGATCGAATCCGACGACGGCGGCGCCGGCGGCGGCGAGGCCCTGCAATGCGGTACGTCGCGAGGGTATCCGGGGCATGCGCTCCTCCTGGGGCGGCCGCGTCGAACGATCAACTTGGGCAGAGTGTAAGGGACTTGGGCGTCCCAGGAGCCTCTTGATTCGATCGTGGTCCCTGGTGCGCCAGGTACGCGGGGTGCGTGGGTGCTCCGCCGGAACGACGCGGCCGCCGCCCCGGGAGGGACGGCGGCCGGTCTCAGGCGATGGCCCCGCGGATCACCAGGCAGGTCGCGTGGACCGTCTGGGCCCGAGGCGGGTCACTCGTCGACGGCTGCGCCGAAGCGGGAGTCGCCGTCCGGGACGCCGAGCGCTCCGGCGCCGTAGAGCCAGGAGCCGCCGGTCACCAGGCCCTTGGTACTCGCCGGAAGCTGCCAGACGACACCGTCACCGGTGTCCTCACCGGGCGCGGCCGCCAGGAGTTCGGTGCGGCCGTCCCCGTCCGTGTCGGCGAGCCGTAGCTGCGCGCCCCACTGGTCGTCGGCCTCGGCGGTGCCGGGCACGTCGGGGCTGTTCTGGTCGAAGGACTGCGCGCCCTTCGCGGTCAGGCCGTCGGCCGAGCCACGCAGCAGCCAGACGGCACCCGCCTCCCGGACCGTTCCGATGTCCTCGCCGGGTGCGCCGATCGCGACGTCCGCGTAGCCGTCCCCGTCGACGTCGCCGACGGACAGTTCGGTGCCCCAGGCGTCACCGTGTTCACCGGCGCCGGGCACACCGGGCGAGTTCTGCGACCACCACTGCGGGGTGCCGTCCTCGCTCTCCAGACCCTTGGGTCCGTCCTCGCTGCCGTAGTACACGCCGACGAGTCCGCCGGTCATGCCCTCGCCCTCCTGGTCGGGGCTGCTCACCAGACCCGTGACCAGGTCGTCGTACCCGTCGTGGTCGATGTCGCCGGAGGCGGTGGAGACGCCGCCGCGCACGTCGCTCAGGTGGGTCAGGCCGCTCGCGCCGCCGCGGTAGACGGACGACCAGCCCTGCGCGTAGCCGTCGTCGGGGCTGTAGCCGGAGACGACGAGGTCCGCGTAGCCGTCGGAGTCGTAGTTCCCGGTGGTGAGGTAGGCGGGCTGGACGGCACGGCCGGCCGGGTGGGCCGTGGTGTCGAGGGTCCCGGTGTGGTGCAGGGCGCCCCCGGTGTAGGTGAACAGCTCCGCGCCCCGCATGTCCAGGGCGGCGACGACGTCGCCCGGGGTCTCTCCCGTCAGGCGCGCCGCGGTGACGGCGAAGCCGAAGCGGTCGCCGGAGGCTGGGTCGGCGGACGTGAACGTGACGCTGCGGGCGGCGCCGAGGCCGTTGCTGGAGCCGTAGAGCACGGTCACGCGGCCGGCGTTCCCGGCCGTGCCGACGTCCTCACCCGGAGCCCCGATGACCGCGTCGTCGTAGCCGTCGCCGTCGAGGTCCCCGGAGGCGACGGCCGTGCCGAAGCCGTCGTAGGTCTGGGAGGTGCCCGGAACGCCCGCGGTGTCCTGGCTGAACACCGCCGTGCGTGCCGTGGGAACGCTGTTCCTGGTGCCGATGCCGTTGGGCGCCCCATACTGGACGGTGACGAAGCCCGCGCCCGCCGTGCCGCCGACCGTGCCGTCCGGTGCGCCGATCAGGATGTCGTCGTAACCGTCCCCGTCGAAGTCGGAGTTGCGGTCGTCGGCGTACGTCCCGCCGGGTGTTCCGGCGTACGCGTGGGCCGCGGCGATGCCGAGGCCCCCGAGCAGGAGGAAGGAGGCGGCTGCGAGTGCGGCCGTGCGCGCCCTGCTGTTCATGGTGTCTCCCCGTTGGAATGCTTCGTTCGTGTCGAATACCGGTCGCGGGTGAAGGTCGCGAAAGAGCGACTTGCCTTCACCCGCGACCGGTTCGACACGAGACGCACCGACGGGGTTGTGGTGGCCCGGAGGGCCGTGACACGGCGGTGACGGCCGTGGCGGAACGCGGACTTCAGCTCAGCTCGCCGAGGACGAGCCGCCCTCCGTGCCGTCTTCCTTCTCCGGACGGGAGTAGCCCGGGAGTTCGAGCCGGCCACTCGGCTGCTCGGTGCCCTGGCCGTTCTGGCCGTTCTGGCCACTCAGGTTCTGACGGACCGAGTCGAGGATCGTCAGACCCTGCGCGACCAGGCCGGCCGCTATCTCGCCGAGGCCGTCGGCGCCGTTGAGGACGTTGACGTTCGCTCCGGCGAGACCGCCCGCCGCCTCCTTGACGATGAGGGGGAGCTGGTCGATCAGCATCCGGTCGAGCGCGACCCGGTCGTGCGAGGCGGCCGCCTCGGCCTGGATCTTCATGCGCTCGGCGTCGGCGATGGCGAGCACCTTGATGCGCTCGGCCTCGGCCTCGGCCGGCCGGACGATCTCGGCGACCAGCTGCTGCTGACGCAACTGGGCGGCGCGCTCGGCCAGTTCGGTCTGCGCCGCCAGCACCTCCTGCTGGGCGTGGGCCTGGGCGAGCGGGCCGGCCTGAGCGGCCTGCGCCTGTGCCCGGTCCACCTCCGCCGAGTACTCCGCCCGGACGATCGCGGTCTGCCGCGCGTACTCGGCCTGGTTGCGCGCCGCGACCTGCTCCGCCTCGACGGAGGCCTGTGTGGCCTGCGCCTGGGCGATCTGGGCCTGGCGCTGGATGGCGGCCTTGTGCGGTGCGGACATCGCGTCGATGTAGCCGGTGTCACCGTCGTCGATCGACTGGATCTGCAGCGAGTCGACGATCAGGCCGATCTTCGCCATCTCCAGCTTCGAGGTGTCCAGGACCTCGGCGGCGAGCTTCTGCCGCTCGGTGACGATCTCCTCGACCGTCATCGAGCCGATGATGGACCGCAGATGGCCGGCGAAGATCCGGCCCGTCAGGATCGACATCTGGTCCTGGTCCGACAGGAAGCGCTGCCCGGCGTTGATGATGCTCTCGGTGTCGTTGCCGACCTTGAACGCGATCACGGCGCGGACGTGCAGCGAGATGCCCTGCTTGGTCACACAGGTCTCGGTGACCTCGGCCTCACACATCGACAGGGTCAGGAAACGGGTCTTGCGGAAGACCGGCAGCACGAACTTGCCGTGCCCCGTCACCACGCGGAACGGCGCGCCCCCCAGTCCCCGCCTGCCACCCGAGATCAACATCGCCTCATCGGGAGCGGGAACGCGGTAACCGAACATACTTCTCCTCCTCAGCCTGCGCCGACGGCGTCGCCGTCGAGCGCGTCCAGCGGATCCGTCCACGGGATGACGCCGACCTCACGGCATCCACGGGACTCGATCACCAACACGGTGGCCCCTGTCGGCAGGGGCTCCCGAGACCAGGCGAGGAAGGTCTCGGATCCGCCTCTCACTCGCACCAGGATCTCGCCGGGACCGGCGGATCCACGTGTGCCGATGAGCAGTTCCCCCGTGCAGCCGATCACGGCTTCGTCCTCCACCACAGCCGGCCACCCCCCATCACTCTGAATCTGCCTCTGACGATAGACCTACCCAGCTCGGGCGCGTACGCCCCCCTTCGCCACGGAGGCCGTCCGAGGGGTACGCGCCCGCTCCGTCACCGAAGTGTGGGTCAGCTCCTGGTGAAGCGGTAGGTCTTGCTGTCGGTCAGAACGCAGAAGCCCGGCGACACGACGATCACGCGCAGGGTGCCGGTGCGCCGGTCGTAGTCGATGCCCTCGGCCTCGAAGGTGCCCGAGCAGGAGCTGCGCAGAGGCAGTTGACGCAGCGCGGTGACGTGGCCGGAGACGTCCGCCGTTCCGTTCGGCTCGGCGGTCAGGTCGATCTGCAGGAGCGGCTTGGTGATGCCGAAGAGGGTTCCGGCCGGGTCGTCGGACGAGCACAGCAGCCGGGTCGAGGTGACGAAGTCGCAGCCCTGTACGTCCCGTACGCCGTGGTCGAGGTGGACGGTGGAGGCCTGCGGAAGGTTCGCCCCGGGCGAGGTCGCCGGGTTGACCCCGGGGGTCGGGAACACCAGGAGTCGGTCCATCGTGCCGTACTCGCCGGAGACCATCCACGATCCGCCCGGGGTGACGGCGACGAAGGAGTTGTTCAGCGCCTCTCCCGCGCTCAGCGCGTGCACGTACTCCGACCAGCCGCCGCCGGGCGCCTGCACCCGGAACATCTTCGAACCGCCGGAGTCGCTCTGGTACGGCTCGATGTAGTGACCGTCGTAGGAGGTGTCGGGGTCGCCGACGTGGTTCCAGCCGCGGCTGCTCACTCCGACGGGGATGGTGCCGATGCCGGTGTAGCGGTTGGGGCTGTTGGCGGGCACCTCGACGGAGGCGAGGCCCTGGCTCTCGGTCAGCGGGTCGGCGCGGTCGGATCCCACCTCGTTCCAGGTGTCGGCGGCGTCGGCGGGCGCGCCGGTGACGACGGAGAGGACGGCGGCGGTGGCGAGTGTGACGACACCGGCCAGTACCGGGTGACAACGTTGCCGTGCGGTCGTGCGCATCAGGTCTGCTCCTCGGTGGGGGGTGACTGGTCGGCGCACAGTCTGACCCCGCCGGGATGGGCATGTACAGACCAAGACGGTGGACGCCGGGCAACGACTCACCGCACAGGAGGAGTTCACCGGGAACGACGAGGAGCCGGCGGGATGAACCCGCCGGCTCCGGCCGCGCGCCGGGCAGGGACGGACCCTGCCCGGCGCGTCACGATCGTCAGCCGTTCTCGCAGTAGTTGCCGAGCGCCGGGTTCAGCAGCCCCACCACGTTCACCGTGTTGCCGCAGACGTTGAGGTCGAGGTCCACGGGGATCTGGACGACATTGCCGGACAGGACGCCGGGGCTGTTCGCCGCGACGCCGACCACGTCGGGGCCGGGGTCGGCGGCGGCGGTCCCGGCGGTGGCCAGCAGAGCGGCACTGGCGAGTCCGGCGGCTGCCATCAGACGAATACGCATTCCAAGCTCCTTCGATGGTGGGGGTGCGAGCTCCTCCACCATCACCTCCGCAGGCGGCGATGGACATCGCAGTTCGGCCGAACGGGGGCACCGCCGCCCGCGGCCGGCCGCGGGCCGGGAGGGCCACGGGTGCGTCGCGCGGGGTGTACGGAATGCCCGTAGCGTGAGAGACAGATCAGGCGGAACAGGGAGAGACCATGTCAACGAGCCAGCCCGACGCGTCCGTACCCCCCGAGGACCGGGCGACCCCCGACACGCTGCTGCACACCGGGACCGAGGGGCCGGTGACGGCCGAGGACCTGGTGCTCGCCGCCGGCCGCGACGTCACACCGGAGAACCTCGCCTGGGCGGAGCGCAAGCTCGAGGAGGAGGGCTCCGCGGCGGTCGACAAGCTGCTGCCCTAGGCACTCCTCCGGCGGCGACGCCGGTGAGCGCGCGGCTCGGCCTGGCTCCGGTACGAAGGAGCCGGGCCGAGCCGCTGCCCGTCGGGCCGACGGGTCAGGAGTCGGGGCACTCCTTCCAGGCCAGGTGGTAGACGGTGCTGATGTCACCGTCCGTCGAGTCCATGGTCATGAAGCTGCTGCTGCCGGGCGTGGAGGTGCCGGCATTGACGCGCAGCTCCGTGTTGATGTTGAAGTTGCGCTGAACTCCACAGGGCGCCCAGACCAGTTGGGACCACTCCGTGGTGTCCGTGGTCTGCCAGTTGTCGTCGTAGGGGCCGCGGAACGGATGCGTGATCGCGGCCGTGCTCGAGGACCCCTGGAAGTAGTACGAGGCCTTCTCCGAACTGGCGGCGCCGCGCTGCAGCGAGGCGAATCCGCGGTAGTCGGCGCTGGCGACGGCGTACGTGAATCCCTGTGGGACGTGGACGATCAGGTTGAGCTGACAGTTCCTGCGGAACGCGGTGGGGTCGGCGTTGCCACCGACCTGCGCGAGATACTCGCTGTAGGTCACCGTGAAGGCCGTGTTGTCGGGAGAGACGGCGACGGCGGCGGTCCCCTGGGGACAGCCCGAGCCGTTCACCGTGGCGACCTTGATGACGATCTTGTCCGGGGGCGGGTCGACGATCCCGGAGGACGGGTCGGACAGGGGGAGCGCCGCGGCGAACAGGGCGGCGATCGCGCCACCCAGAAGCAGTCCACCAGCCATGGTGTTCCAATCCGTTGCGTGTCGGTGTTCCTGCGGCGGCACGGATGTGCGCCGCGGTGAAAGGGGGGTGCGGTCCCCCGGCGTACGGGGAACCGTCGCGGACCGTTGCGCTGGATCACGTCCGGCTCTTTTGGACATGCGCATGACATGTGGGCACGCACAGCCCGCCCCCGGTTGTGAAGGAGCCGTGAAGCCCGGGGAGCGACCGAATCGTATGGAGGGCCGACCGGGGCGGACAGGACGATCCCCGGCCATTCGGCACCCGTCGTTCACACCTGGCCCGGCGGGGGCCGAAAGACGACGTGCCCGTGCGAATCGCCCGCCCCCTCCTCGCGCCGCGCACGCCCCTGCGACACTGAGGCCCATGGATCCACGACACCTGAGACTGGGCCGCCGTCGCATATGGATGAGCAGTGCCGTCTGCTTTCTGGTGCTCGGGCCGATCGGCTGGTTCCTCGGTGGCTGGGTCCCGTTCACGCTGCTGGCCGTCGCCCTCGTCGTGGCCACGACGGTCTCGCACCTCCGGGCACCCACCTGGCTGGCGCCCGCCGTCGCGAAGGGCCAGTCGGAGAGCCGGCGGGACGTCGCCACCTTCTGCGTGGTGATAGCGGTGAGCGGTTACGCGCAGCCGCCCGTGCGGCCCGCCCCCTCCCCCGCGGATCTGGCCGCGCTGCGCCTGGAGGCGTACCGGGCCGCCGCGGACGACGACCTCGCGGAGGAGCTGCGCCTGCTCGCGGCCGACGCCCTGTCCGCCGCGGACCGCGCCAACGACGAGGACAGTCCCGCGAGCTGGCGGGCGGCACGGGCGGGCGCCGAGCGACTGGCGCACGCCGCCCAGGAGGGCAATCCCTACGTACGGCAACTGCTCATCCAGTGGGTCGAGGGCAACCCGGCCGGCGACCGCTGAGCCCCCGCGTCCCCGCCGCCCCGGGCCTCAGGGACGCTCGAAGAACTGGATCACTCCCCCGGCCGAGAAGCACAGCGCTCCGGCGAGGGTCCCCCAGTTGGCGATGTCGATGTTCACGAGGCTGCCCGTCTCTGGGCGGGTGAAGGCGGCCAGCGCCGAGACGAGGAAGAGCACCGATCCCAGCTGGTTGATCGCGACGATCCACCAGCCCAGCTCGTGGGCGAGCACCCGCGGTCGGCCGTGGCAGACCTCGACCAGCGCGAGATGCCCGGAGATCAGGAACAGCACGCAGCCGACGAGGTCGGGCGCCCAGATCAGCCTGTTCACCTGTTGTACCGACAGGCCCCGCAGCAGCGAGTCCAGCAGGTTGACGCCGAACACGAGCGTTCCGACGAACAGCACGAAGGTGCTCAGCCAGTCGATCCGGCCGGGTTCGTAGCTCCACCATCTCCAGCGCCGCCCGGCGAGGGCACCCGACGCGCTGTCCTGGCGCGGGGCGTTGACCGCCTGGAGCAGGGAGGCGTAGCCGCCCGTGTTGAAGAAGAGGCCGCCGGCGAAGTAGATCGAGGCGCCCGAAGCGCCGTGCGATCCGTACTGGGCGACCCCGGCGCCGAGGGCGAACAGGGCACCGCCGACCGTGAACGCGGCGGCGGCGACGGTGTTCAGTCTCCGCAGCCGGCCGATCGACACGGTGTCCGCCCGCCGGTAACGAGCCGCCGTACCACTCGGTTCACGGACGCTGAGCAAGCCCCGCTTGCGCGCCCGTCGCGACTCCCAGACCGCCGTCCGCCCGTCCCTGAGACGCCAGGTCAGCCGGGTGGTGAACGGGCCCGCCCCTTCGGGGCGCGCTTCGGTTCGGCTCATCCGCCGACCCTAGCCCGGCAGAACGAGGCGCACCTTTTGCCCCGCACCGTGTCGCCGGGACGGCCGCCTCGGCCGAGGTGAACGGAGCCGAGCCCCGGGGAGCGGGCTCAGGACTCCGCTTCGCGCCGGAGGAAGTTGCTCACCTGACAGGCCAGGCTGTCCCTGGCCGTGTCGGGCCGGGCGTCCGCTTCGAGGATCTCGTCGTTCTCGACGCCGCCGGCCCAGAGGTAGCGCTCGGCCCACTCGTCGTCGACCTTGAGCGCCACCTGGATGTCGACGCGGTGCAGCGCAGTGTCGGGTCCCGCGGCGAAGAGGACCGCCGTGGCCCGGCGCAGCGGATAGACGTCGAAGCCCTCGATGAACTGGGAGTTCCGCCAGTCGAGGAAGGCGCTCTCGCCGTCGGACCCGACGCGGATGTCGATCTGGCCGTCTTCGAGGTGGATGCCGAAATGCTCGGTGGTGCGGTTCTCGACGGTCACCCGGAACCGGAAGTAGGTGAGGTCCTCGGCGGCGTCGTCCCGCCCTCGCGGGGGTTCCGCCTTCTCCACCCCGTGGACGCGCACACGCAGGCCGGCATGCTCGTCGTACTCCTGCCAGTCCCCGACCACGTTCGGCTCGCGCACGGTTCACCTCTCCACTTCAGAGAGTTGTTCCTATCTGTGCCCCGAACGAAGTGTCAAACGGGCCGAACGCCCTGTGGCCAGGTATTTCGCTTTCCTTGATCGGCGATCAAGCCGTGCCCAGCCAGAACCTTTCCGCGTCACCCGGGAGGGCTAATCCGGCGCGTGCTGCACATCACGTTTCCCGGACGTCACGCCGGCTCGATGTTCTGGTGCAGACGGAACAGGTTGTGCGGGTCCCGGTCGGCCTTCACCCGGGCCAGCCGGTCGTAGTTCTGGCGGTAGCTGGCCCTCACCCGCTCCTGCCCCTCGTCCATCATCATGTTCACGTACGCGCCGCCCGCGGAGTACGGGTGGAGCGCGTCGGAGTACCCGACGCTCCACTGTTCGACGAGGCCGGCGTTGGCCGGGTCGGAGTCCACCCCCGCGAAGACCGAGGCCCAGCTGCTGTCGCGGTAGCTCCAGGCGGTGTCCTCCGCGGCGTAGTCGTGGACGGCGCCGTCGATGGGATAGAGGTGCATGGTCGACTTCCAGGTCGGCAGTTCGGAGCCGAAACGCGCGTGCAGACCGACGGCCTCGTCGGGGATCTCGTCGACGAAGTCGGCGCGCCAGTACCACTGGTCGCCGGGCGGGTAGACACCGTCGAACGCGGACTGCAGCGCGGGGTGCGGCATCGGCGCCGGGCCGTGCAGCAGGGGCGCGGGCAGGGCGTCGAGCAGCGGTGCCATGGCCCGGGCTGCGGCGTCGGTGTCCTCGCCGATGTGGCACCACACCACGCCGCAGACCTTCCGCAGATGGATCTCCTCCGGGAACGGCGGCCCCGGCGGGACCGAGCCGAACAGGAAGAAGGCCCCCACCTCACGCGGGGCGTCGGGGATGAAGTCGCGGTACGCGGTGAGGACCTCGGCGCCGAGTTCGGCGGGCCAGAAGGTGGGCCCGGCGACGACCGTGTCCACCTCGTGCAGCCGGAAGAGGAAGGAGGTGACGACGCCGAAGTTGCCGCCGCCGCCCCGGATCGCCCAGAAGAGGTCGGGGTTCTCGTCGGCGCTCGCCCGGACCCGTTCGCCGCTCGCCAGGACGAGGTCGGCCTCCAGCAGGTTGTCGATGGTCAGCCCGTACTTGCGGCTGAGGTGGCCGAGGCCGCCGCCGAGGGTGATGCCGCCGACGCCCGTGGTGGAGATGATGCCGCTCGGCGTGGCCAGGCCGTGTTCGTTGGTGGCCCGGTCGACCTCGCCCCAGACACAGCCGCCACCGACCCGCACCGTCCGCGCGGCCGGATCGACCTCGACGTCCTTGAGCGGGGAGAGGTCGAGCACCACCCCGTCGTCGCAGGTGCCGAGGCCCGCACCGTGGTGGCCGCCGCCACGGACCGCGAGCGGGAGTCCCTGGTCTCGGGCGAAGCCGATCACCCGGGCGACGTCCTCAGGGCCGGTGCAGCGCGCCACCAGGGCGGGCCGCCGGTCGATCATCCCGTTGTAGACGGCACGAGCCTCGTCGTACCCGGGATCGTCGGGGCCGATCAGCTGCCCCTCGAAACCGGAGAGTTCCTTGCGCGCAGCTTCTGCCGACGTCATGGACATGTGGGTTCACCGCATCCGGGGACCGCTCGGGGTTCCGGTGCCGGTCCCTGGGCCCGTCGCCGGTCCCGCCGATAGGTCCGATGCGCCCGTTCCAGCCCGATTCAGGACCAGCCTACGCCTGACCCACGGTCCGGGGCGGTCGGGACAGGAGCACGAGACTGCGGGACTCGACCCGGACGTCGGTGGCCGCCTTGCGTTCCGACTCCTCCGGTTCACCGTGAGGGTCGGCGGTGTCGATCCGCGCCGTCCACCGCTCGCCGTACGTCGTGTCGGGGAGGCGGAAGACGACGGGCTCCCAGTGGCTGTTCAGCAGGAGCAGGAAGGAGTCGTCGACCACCCGGCCGCCGCACGGGTCGGTCTCGGCGATCGCGTCGCCGTTGAGGAAGGCCGCGACGGCGTGGGCGTCGGGGCGTGCCCAGTCCTCGTCGGTCATCTCGCGGGCGTCGGGGCGCAGCCACATCAGGTCGGGCAGCGGCTGACCCTCGTGCGTCACCGTGTCGCCGAGGAAGAACCGGCGGCGGCGCAGGACGGGATGGGCGGCGCGCAGGGCGATGGCGCGCCGGGTGAACTCCATGAGTTCCCGCTGCTCGTCGGTGAGGTGCCAGTCGATCCAGGAGATCTCGTTGTCCTGGCAGTAGGCGTTGTTGTTGCCGCTCTGGGTGCGGCCGAGTTCGTCGCCGTGGGAGATCATCGGGATGCCCTGGGACAGGAGCAGGGTGGCGAGGAGGTTGCGCTGCTGCCGGCCGCGCAGTTCGAGGACGCCCTCGTCGTCGGTGGGCCCCTCCGCGCCGCAGTTCCAGGACCGGTTGTCGTTGTCGCCGTCGCGGTTGCCCTCGCCGTTGGCTTCGTTGTGCTTGTCGTTGTAGGAGACCAGGTCGCGCAGGGTGAACCCGTCGTGCGCGGTGACGAAGTTGATGCCGGCGCGCGGCCGCCTGCGGTCGTGCCGGTAGAGGTCGGAGGACCCGGTAAGCCGGGAGGCGAACTCGCCCAGTTTTCCGTCGCCGGAGCGCCAGAAGTCCCGTACGGAGTCGCGGTACTTGCCGTTCCACTCCGACCACAGGGGCGGGAAGTTGCCGACCTGGTAGCCTCCGTCGCCCACGTCCCAGGGCTCGGCGATCAGCTTGACGCGGCCGACCACCGGGTCCTGCTGGATCAGGTCGAAGAACGCCGAGAGCCGGTCCACCTCGTGGAACTGGCGGGCGAGAGTGGCCGCGAGGTCGAAGCGGAAGCCGTCCACGTGCATCTCGGTGACCCAGTAGCGCAGCGAGTCCATGATCAGCTGGAGCACGTTGGGGTGCCGCATCAGCAGACTGTTCCCGGTGCCGGTGGTGTCGTAGTAGTGCGCCGGATCACCCTCCACCAGGCGGTAGTAGGCGGCGTTGTCGATGCCGCGGAACGCGAGGGTGGGGCCGTTCTCGTTGCCCTCGGCCGTGTGGTTGTAGACGACGTCGAGAATCACTTCGAGGCCGGCCGCGTGCAGCGCCTTGACCATCGACTTGAACTCGGCGACCTGCTCACCGCGGGTGCCGTGGGCCGCGTACGCGTTGTGCGGCGCGAAGAAGCCGATCGTGTTGTAGCCCCAGTGGTTCGACAGGCCGCGGTCGCGCAGGAAGCCGTCCTGAGCGAACTGGTGCACCGGCATCAGCTCGACAGCCGTCACCCCGAGCGAGGTCAGGTGCTCGACGGCCGCGGGGTGGGCCAGGCCCGCGTAGGTACCGCGGAGCTCGTCGGGCACCCCCGGGTGCGTCCGGGTGAGGCCGCGCACATGGGCCTCGTAGATCACCGTCTCGGCGTAGGGGCGCAGCGGCGGCCGGTCGTCGCCCCAGTCGAAGGCCGGGTCGGTGACCACGCCGAGAGGGATGTGTCCCGCGCTGTCGGCGGGGGACGGGCCGCCGGGATCGTGCTCGAAGAGGGAGGGGTGGTTGTCGGCCTGCCCGTCGACCGCCTTGGCGTACGGGTCGAGGAGCAGCTTCGCGGGGTTGCACCGGTGGCCCGCGGCCGGGTCCCACGGGCCGTGCACCCGGTAGGCGTAACGCTGCCCGGGGCCGACGCCCGGGAGGTAGGCATGCCACACGAAGCCGTCGACCTCGGTGAGCGGGACCGTCCGGACGTCGTCGAGCGCGTCGATCAGAACGAGATCGACGCGCTCGGCGACTTCGGTGAACAGAGCGAAGTTGGTTCCTTCGCCGTCGTATGTCGCCCCCAGCGGGTAGGGGCGCCCGTTCCAGGTGGTGAGCACATGATCACCGTACGGTGATCACCACCGCCTGTCCTGGCGGGTTCATCCGCGGGCGGCGACCGCCTCGCTGTCGTCGCGGGCGGTGGACAGGACAGGCCCCGGGAGCACCAGGTACCGGGGCGTCCGACGCGCCTCGCGCAGGCTGGGCGCCGGCAGCGGCGGTTCCAGCGGAGCGCGTTCGGCGGCGCGTGCCCGCCACGAGAACCAGATGATCTTCCCGCCGACGCCGGTGGCGCAGCAGCCCCAGCCGTCACTCATCGCGGCGATCTGGGCCAGACATCCCTGGGGTGCCTTGTGCGGGCCGATGTCCTGGCTGTTGTCCGAGACGGCGGTGATGAGGTGCTGGCCGTTCCACCACATCTCGATGGTCGTGTTCTTGTCCGTGGCGTGCTGCTCGATCGTGCGGAGCAGCGCTTCGGCACAGTGACAGACGGACTCGACGAGATTCTCCAGGTTCCAGTACCGGAGGTGCGCGGCCAGAATGCGCTCGACCTGTCCGACCTTTTCGAGGCTGAGCTCCACGTCGAGGTGGTAGTAGCAGGGAACTGCGGCTTTCATCGTCGTTTGCTCCTCACCGGCGAGGCTCTCGCCCCTTCCCGATCCCTGCGGGACCGGACCCCGAACACGAAGCGTGAGCGGCGATCGCTCCTGAGTCACTCCCAGAGTGGGAGTGCTACTCCATCCGTGCAACTCGAGAGCGGCCGAGGGTGCCGAGAGCGACGCCTGCGTAGTTGAAGAGCCAACAAGACGCTCGGTGCCCGTGCAGGCACCATGAGTGAGGGTGTCGGTCCGTGACAGACCGGCTCCCCTTCGCGTACGGCCCTCACTCGCCGCCCAGGCGAGCCGTGCGCGGTCGAGAGATCGGGAAGGTGACCAGCGTGATGCTGCTGCCTGCCAAATCCGAGGTCGCCCGGCATCTGGAGCGTTACCGGGCCTGGGAACGCCTGCATCTGGCGACCCCCACCGACCACGCGGTGCGGGGGAATTTCGAGAACACGGGCTACACCCTGTGCGTCCTGATGGGGAAGCGCTGCGCGCGCGAGGCGGCCGACGCCGCCGAGGTCTACATCCAGGACGTTCCGGCACGGATCTGAAGGACGGTCACAAGGACCGCACACGACAGGGACCTTCGACGGCGAGCGTGACGCGTCGGGCCCAGAGACCGCGGAGGCGAGACGCATGGACGCGCACACGGACACCGGCCGTATCCCCGTCGTGGACGTGCGGCCGGTGGTCGATTGCGGCAGGCGGCCCGCGAAGGCCGTCACCGGTGAGACGTTCCAGGTCACCGCCACCCTCTTCGGTGAAGGTCATGACGTGGTCGGCGCCGATGTCGTCCTGTGCGACCCCGACGGCCGCCCGGGCCCCTGGACCCCGATGCGCGAACTGGCCCCCGGCACCGACCGATGGGGCGCCGACGTCACCCCCACGGCCGCCGGCCGCTGGACCTACGCGGTGGAGGCGTGGAGCGACCCGGTGAACGAGTGGCGGCGCGCCGCGGAGGTCAAGATTCCCGCCGGCCTCGACATCGGTCTCGTCCTGGAGGAGGGCGCCGCGCTGTACGAGCGGGCCACCGCCGGCGTTCCCGAGGGCGCGGCCCGGGACGGCGTGCGGGCCGCCGCCGACGCACTGCGCGACGACTCCCGCACACCCGCCGACCGGCTCGCGGCGGCTCTCCGCCCGGAGGTGGACGCCGCCCTCGCCGGCCACCCCCTGCGCGAACGACTCACCCGTTCGCTCCCGTTGCCGTTGCTGGTGGAGCGGGAGCGGGCGTTGTACGGCTCCTGGTACGAGTTCTTCCCGCGCTCGGAGAGCGGGCAGCTCGACCCGCCGGCGCACGGCACGTTCCGCACCGCGGCCGAACGCCTGCCCGCCATCGCGGAGATGGGCTTCGACGTCGTCTACCTCCCGCCGATCCACCCGATCGGCACCACCTTCCGCAAGGGCCCGGACAACACCCTGTCCGCCGCCCCCCAGGACGTGGGCGTGCCCTGGGCGATCGGCTCCCCCGAGGGCGGCCACGACGCGATCCACCCCGACCTGGGCACCCTGGAGGACTTCGACGCCTTCGTGGCCCGGGCCGCCTCCCTGAA